>CAYGDA010000033.1:0-1601 GCA_964348515.1 uncultured Candidatus Saccharibacteria bacterium | reverse complement strand
AATAATCAGCAAGTCCAGTTTTACGGATATTCAACAAAAACAGGATTACCTTCAGCGGGCTATGTTCAGCTTGTTGATAATGGAGCGGTGAGAGACGCTTCATTTAACATAGGCGGGCCGGCCGTTAATTTGCAGCCGGCTGGAGGTAATGTTGGGGTTGCTTCGTCTACTCCGTGGGCAAAGCTTTCCGTAGCCGGATTACCTTCAGAAACCAGTCAGCCTCTTTTTAGTGTGAGTTCTTCAACACCAACAGGCACGACAACAGTTTTTCAAATAACTTCGCAGGGAAGTGTAGGTATCGGAACAGCATCACCGTCCGGCAAATTAGATATTGATAATGGCAGATATGTATTTTCCAATGGTCCAACTTCCTATTTGTCTATAACAAATCCAAATTCCAATCAGCTTGGAATGTTTTTGAACACAGGAGCCGGCCAAAATGCGGAATTGGTTTTCCAAAGGAGCGGATCCACAAAATGGTCGGCAGGTCTCCCATACAGTTCTTCAAATGATTTTTACATAGGGACTTCTCAGGGAACTGGAAATGTCATGGCATTAACCAGCGCCGGCAATATAGGCATCGGAACCACATCTCCTGTCGCAAAACTATCCGTCGCGGGATATATAAACACTGACCAATATTCCGGGTACAAACAGGACGGAAACCTGATTCTTTATGCTTCTACAACAAATTTCTCAACTTTGGCAGGTATAGGTCAGCCCACGCTAACCGCAAGTTCTTTTGGTGAAATGACTTCATATGGTTACGAAGCTTTGGGGAATGCCACTTCTACTTCGTATAATACAGCCGTTGGTTACCGGGCTCTGAAAGGGAACGCGACAGACTCGAGCGGGACAGGAAACACGGCTGTAGGTGCTGAAGCTTTACGTGACAACTCTTCCGGTGGGCTTAATACGGCGATGGGAATAAGCGCGCTGACTCTCCATAGTACGGGCTCATATAACACGGCCATCGGTGGACGGGCTCTTCAATTTGATACCGGTGGTCAGCAAAATACAGCGCTTGGTTCTTATGCTTTGTACAATAATCTGACCGGAGGATTTAATACCGCTGCCGGTGTCGGGGCGATAATTAACAACACCACCGGGTCCGGTAACACATCTTTTGGCGTGAATTCCCTTGCTGCTCTTACAACGGGCAGCGGTAATATTGCTTTGGGCTATAACGCAGGCAGTAACCTTATAACAGGGGGCAATAACATAATCATCGGTTATAACGTTTCCGCCACATCTTCAACTGCGACAAGTTCTCTTAACATAGGTAATTTAATTTTTGGTACGGGACTTGATGGAGCAGGGACAACTCTCTCGAGCGGAAATATAGGCATCGGAACTACAACGCCACAGACGAAACTTTCAATTGTAAATACAAATAACGTGCCGCCATTCGGGGATGTTAATCGCGCCCTTACACTTAGTTCTTCTGATTGGGCTCAGCTTGCTTTGGGTGACTCTTTAAATAACGGCGGGGCGAAGGCTTTTATGGGTATGAAATCAAGCGCGGTGACAAATGCCACTGTCTGGGGATTTAACCGCGATACTTCGAACGGTGTTTTTGGGAGTACCACTATAGCAGATGC
>CAYGDA010000032.1:0-2900 GCA_964348515.1 uncultured Candidatus Saccharibacteria bacterium | reverse complement strand
GCTATCTCAAGTTCCAACATCTCAGGGTCGTCGTTTGCGGGGACTTTTAGTGGGACGTTCACGGGAGATGCCAGTATTTCCACACTCTCTGTTACTTCCCAGACTAACTTATCCACCACGAGTGTGACGAATTTGTCTTTTGTTTCCGGTTCCGGCAATGCTCAAGAAATTGGTTTTATTAAGGGATTAAATATGTCGGTAGTGGGGGACGCTAGTGATTCATCAGTAGTGCATTCTCCGCAGGGTGTTTATGTTTCGGGGCGTTATGCATATGTCACGGAAGGTGACCAGAGCAGATTTTCTGTTGTTGATATTTCAAATCCCGCCAACCCTACATGGGTTTCTACAATCACCAGTGCTTCGTATTTAGCAGGGGCTGCAGCAATTGCTGTTTCCGGTAATTATGCTTACGTTGTTACTTACTATAGTCATTTTCTCACCGTTATTGATATTTCTAATCCAGCCAATCCGGTAATTGCGGGGACATCGGCGAATCTTGGGGGAGGTCCTTCGTATTCGACTGCCGCTCTTTATATTTCTGGTCACTATGCCTATATGGCAAACCAGACCGGAAACAGTTTTTTGATTATTGATATATCAAACCCAACGAGTCCTACGGTGGTATCTTCTGTTACAGATTCGGTCAATCTTGAGAAGGCTGCAGGGATTTACGTTAAAGGCCGATATGCATATATTGGTAGCGCCATAGGCAAGCGTCTTACTGTTTTTGATATTTCAAACCCAACAAATCCCATTCAAGTTGGGACAGTGACGGATGGCACAAATACGGCGAATAGTGTTGCGGCAGTGTATGTTTCCGGCAAGTACGCTTATCTTGTCGAAGGTGTTTCAAACTCCCTTTCAATCATTGATGTTTCAAACCCAGCAAGCCCCTCTTTTGTTTCTACTCTTGTGGATTCGACGCTGGCGGGCAGTTTTGGCGCGAGCATTCATGTTTCGGGTAAGTACGCGTACGTTTCTGGTGGTGCCGGGTATGTTACTGCTGTGGATATTTCAAACGTTTCCAGTCCAAGAGTAGTCAGTTCCGTTTCCGTCGGCTTTAGCCGTGGGATGGCCGTTTCCGGGCGATATGCTTATCCGACGGTATATTCTTATGGTTCAAATGTTTTGTACGTTGTTGATCTTGCCGGACTTGAAATTTCTGCGGCGACCATAGGTAATCTCCAATCAAATTTTATTACGGCCTGGGAGAATTTGGATGTTGGAAACAACCTTTATGTCCGAAGTGGAATTAATGTCGGTTCTGGTGGTATTTCTTCCAATGGTCCGCTTTCAGTAACACTTGCTTCCACAACAGCTACGACAACTCAAGCGCTTACATCCGCTTACTTCCAGGGGAATGTGGGTATAGGAACATCAAACCCCCAGGCTACTCTGGATATTACCGGTACGTTTGGGGCGCCTGTCTGGGGACATACCATGTTAAAGGTTGGTTATAACGATGACGGGCATCTTTCCGTGACTCCGTGGTCCGGAGGGGCAACTTTTCTTTCCTGGAATATGGATTATCCGAATGCTACTACAGGGTGGGTTCAGACTAACGCGTCCAGGCCTTCTTATAATTTATTTGCCGCGCCTAACGCTGACTATATGGCAATCACCCGCTTTGGAGCGAACAACACAACCACCCCGTCCGTCTTATTTTATTTGAATGGAAGCGGGCAACTTGGATTAGGCACCTCTTCTCCTTGGGCAAAATTATCGTACGGCAATTTGGCGACTGACCCCGTGCGACCCCTGCTCGCCATTGCCTCTTCAACCGCAAATTCTACTACGACTTTGTTTACCATTCTTAATAACGGAAATGTTGGTATTGGGACGACAAGCCCGGTTAAGGCGCTTGAGATTCTTGGTTTAGGCACCGGTACGGGAGTTCGTATAGCAGCTAATGCGGCGTCAACGGACAACGGGGTTCAAACCTTGGAATTTGGTTCTTATGTGTCAGGTGTTTATACGCCGACGGCAATAATGGGGGATACGAGCGGTGGCGATTCAAAATTCAAACTTTTTGCTGTACAGGGAGATATTCATCTTGGGTCAGCCACCGGCGGAGTCGCGAATTCCAGAATGGTTATAAACACAGTCGGCGGGGTTACTGTGGGGCCGAGTGATTTGGCAACTACCTCAAGTTTATTTTATGTTAACGGTTCTTCTAACAATGTTACAGTTTCAACTTCCGGCAGTGTTGGTATTGGTACCACAACCCCGCGCTCACTTTTGCAGATTTCAAACGGGTTAAACGGGTCTGACCCTACTTATCCCGGTATTCTTACGATTGATTCCGGACAAACAGACAATGCTGCCAACGGTATTGAATTCAAATCGTCAACCGGCGGTTCTGGTTACGGTTACAGGCTGGCTACTATTTACAATGGTGCTGCAGATATAGATTTCAGGATTCAGGCACGTGTGGGGACAGGAGGAAACGCGCTATGGCATACAACCCCATTTGTAATAACGGGGTCAACTAATAACATTGGTATTGGCACTACGACCCCAAAATATAAATTGACTGTGAATGGCTCCGGCGCGAATGAAAATCTTTTCCAAATTGCCACGACAACCAATCAGTCAATATTTACCGTCGGTAGTACTGGAAACGTAGGTATTGGAAGAACTCCAAGCTCTCAATATCGTGTGGCTGTTGTGGGCGCCCCCAGCCTTTCTCCTCTTGTATTTCAGCATGATAAGGGAGCGGATGCCGCCACTTTCAACCGTATTGTAGGGTTTACTCAACAGGACGCTTCTGGCCAGTACCTTACTTTTAATGCTTCGTCAGATACGCTTAAGATGGCGACTGATGGTGTGAAATTTGCGTTGCAGACAAATTCTCAGGATATGATTATGCAGGTTGGAAATAATGGGGCGATTGATGCGCT
>CAYGDA010000031.1:0-2931 GCA_964348515.1 uncultured Candidatus Saccharibacteria bacterium | reverse complement strand
GCCATCCCCGCTTCAGGCGCAGTTGAACCAGCTTTGATGGTCCAAGCACGAGTCTCGTCTTCTCCTGTGGTAAAAAAAGTCTCAAGACCCAAGAGTTTATAACTCTCGCGTATCAGATTATTGATGCCGTCATCTTCTCCGGCGCTCAGTTCTTTGCGAAATGTTTCTTTTTCCTCCCCCTCAAAATCTTTCAATTCGTCCTCAATTTTGGCGTCAACCAAAACATATCCTGCCCCGTTTTTATTTATGAAAGAAAGCAGATTTTTATAACGTTCGTCGTTAAGTTCATCCAAATTACGCGAACCGGCTTTTTTATTTAATACGTAAAGGAAAAACTTATCAGTAAGAAGTCCGAGTGGCTTTATAAATACCTTGTCTTCAGGCGCGAATTTTTCTGACGAAACCAGCCTCTCCGCCTCGAGAAGCGCTTTTACTTTTGTAAGAACAGCCTCCTCCGCCACCGCCACCTTGTCTCCGCGCTTTACGTCCTTGTTTATATTCGCGATGCGTTTTGTGACCGTGTCTAAATCTGCAAGAATTAATTCCGCGTTTATTATCCCTATGTCGCGCAAAGGATCAATTCCGCCTTCAACGTGTATGACTTTGTCGTCCTCAAAAATACGCACCATTTCCGCTATCGCATTAGTTTCGCGTATGTGGGAAAGAAATTTGTTACCGAGCCCTTCCCCTTCAGCGGCACCTTTAACAAGTCCGGCGATGTCCACAAACTCAATCACGGCCGGAATTGTTTTTGCTGATTTGGAAAGCTCCGTTAATTTTCCAAGCCGTTCGTCGGGCACGGGAACGACACCAACAGATGGGTCTATAGTACAAAACGGATAATTTTCGGCCGGTACGCTTTTTTTTGTAAGCGCGTTAAATAATGTCGATTTGCCGACATTCGGGAGACCAACGATTCCGATTGATAATTTCATCTGTCTAATTTGTTAGCTGTCCTTAAACAACCGCCACAATAACACATCTTTTGACATTAAATAAACCAGGCGTTATAAGTTATACAGGCAAGGTACAAACGGGAGAAAATAACATGCAGTGTTTTATATACAGTTTTATGTACTGCAGACTGCCTGCACAAGCCGCCAGCGCTTTCCTGGAAGACCTAAGCGGCAGCGACTGCTCCATTGGGCTTTCACTCACCTTCACAAACAACAAAGGCGGCCGCTGGGATATAGTCCTGGGTTTCAAGTCGCTTATGGAACGTGAGTTGTTCCAAAAATCTCTCCGCGACGGTCCGCTCAAACACTGGGCGGGATACTTCAGGGCAACAGACACAAAGAAACAAAACCGCCAGAAATAACCAAGATCACCGTCAGTTACGGTGTTTTTTTATTGCCCGTTTATTTTGCCGCTTTTCCGAACGTTAAAAACTTCTCCTTCAGCTTATTCATTTTTTCATCATTTATTCCTTTCAGCGGCCCTATTTTTGAAACTGAAGTTGAAATTCCGGCAAAGCCCAAAATGGCGCTCCTTATTTCGTTGGAGTTATCACCAAAAAGAATGCGCGAAAGCATTGGGCTTGATTCCATTGTTATAAACACCCTGCCGGTTCGGCCCTTAAGAAGTTTTTGCCACCCAAAACCATTTTTGTTAAAACGAAAGGCAAACCCCGGTAAATAAAAGCGGTCGAACAAACCCTTCAGGATAGCGGGCATAGTTCCCCACCAGTTCGGATAAAAAAGCACCAGATGATCCATCCAACGGAAATCATCCTGCAATTTCAACAAATCAGGTTCAAGCTCCTGAATCGTTTTGTATCCGTGATGAAGAATCGGGTCAAAATTCAGGTCGCCAAGATTAACACGCCTCACATCATTGCCCGCAGAACGGGCCCCTGATTCATACGCGTCAGCCAAATGTCCGCAAATTGTGTCTTTGTCACAATGACCGACTAAAACTAAAATTTTTTTCATACTAATTATTTGGAGAGGATATTTTTAAGCGTAGCTTCATGCTTTTTCGCAACAGACATAAAAGCATCCATCTGATTTTTTCCGCCGGAAAGTTCTGCTTGTAAATCACGTACCATTTCCTCAAAAAACGCCGGATTTTCTTCCACGGCTTTTTCGATTTTCACGCGCTCTTCTTCCGGTAAACCTGAAAGTTTTGCCTGAAGCGCTTTTTTCATTAAAAAATTCTTAAACATCAAAAAATTATATCATACGGGCGAAAATTCTCTTTTAATTTGACAAATTTATTTTTTATACGTAGTTTAAAAACAGGGTACATTTTCAAAAAACAGTCCGACCGCAAGGAGAAGTAATGGACAAAAATTTCATCGCGGCGCTCAGGCGTCTGCAACCGGGCGACGTGATTCATTTTCCGGAGATTCCTCACTTTGCCACGGTTCTGGCAAAGAACGGAGAGCTTCTTGAGCTCTCCATCACCTACGCCAGGAAAAACGTGATTAGGGCAGCTACAAACCCGTTTCGCGTGGATGAAGAAAAAGGTCTTGTGGATAAGGCCGGCAAGGCCATGCCCCATCTTTCGGATCAGTGCTCCATAGGCAAAGAAGAATATCCCGAGCTGCCGGGTCTTTATCTTGAAGTCCCGAAGGCTGACGCTTTGCCGCGGCGCTGGACCGGAGCCTATTCCGAAGAAATTCTCAAGAAATACCACAAACTGCTTCCGGTGGTGGAAGCCCTTGTCGCATCCGACGACATTCTCTCCGCAGAAAAAGTCTGGCTTACAACCGACTATCTGAAGAAAAAGGGTCTGTCGGAAGAAGAACTCTGCGTAGTCATGGGATCCATATTGAACGCAGTGGCAACGGCTGCGAAAAAAATAGCCGAGGTCCATATCCTGGTTCCGGTCTCCGAAGAAATCGCCGCGGGATTGAAACGCAACGAACCTGAAAAACCGTCAGTCCACTAGCAAGTTCTACCGCAAAACGCCCGCATCCGGGCGTTTTTT
>CAYGDA010000030.1:0-3461 GCA_964348515.1 uncultured Candidatus Saccharibacteria bacterium | reverse complement strand
CGAATTGTTGATTCGTGGAGACGGCTCTATACATCACTCCGGTTCTGCGTTTTATTTTGGAAGCGCGACTGCTTTGCCGCTTGTATTGCAGTACCCAAGCGGAAGTGTTGGTATTGGTACCACCACTCCGGGGAGGGCTTTGACGGTCAGTGCCGGGGGTGCGTCTGCGGGGGGGATTCAAGTTGACGGCACGGCAAGCCCGGCGATTACTATGAGTAACGCGGGAGCCATAAAAGCTTACCTGGGGCTTGCGACAACCAATGATGCGTTTGTCGGGACTACCGGTTATGTTAAACCGGGAGATTTGGTTTTCAGAACGGATGATTCCACTAATGGAAACATTTGGTTTTCAACTCAGGGTGGGTCTGCAGTGCCGATGGCTATCTTGCGCGGCGGCAATGTCGGCATCGGGACTACAACACCAAGCGATAAACTTGAGGTTAGCGGCGGCAATCTGCGTATTACCAATGGTTCGCTTTATTTGAACAACTCATACGGCAACGCCGTTGCTTCAATTTATAACGGGGCTGTAGCCGGTGGTACTGATATCCGGTTCAGGCAGGCTAGTGTGGACAATATGATTATTACGTCCTCCGGCAACGTGGGTGTTGGTATAACCCCGACGGCTTCATATATGGCGGATAAACACTTAGAAGTTTCAGGAGGAGCTCTGTTTGGGATAGGAGGAGCGGGGGCTTCTTTTGGGGCGATATCAACTTATACAAATACAGTAATGGTTGCAGGTGCAGGGGGAGCAAGTTCTACCGCCGCGGGTATCCAGTTTGGTGACAATAACTCTGGTTCGAGCCGTCAGTGGGGAATATACAATGGCATTGGTGCTACCGGATCAACAATAGGCTCTTTGAACTTTGTAAGGAGTAATTTGGTTAACACTGATGCATTAGGAGCAGGGGCTTCATCTGTGATGACGCTCACCTCTGGCGGTAATGTCGGCATTGGAACATCGACACCGTCAAACCTCCTTACTTTGGAGCGTGGTAGCACTTCAGTGTTTAATGAGACTACCTTTGCTAATCAAAACACAGTGCTTGATTTAAAAAATTTTGCCACCGAAACAAACGGAATGTCGGTTGGTCTGAAATTCAGTTTACCGTCTTCGGCTGGTGGAGAGACTATGATTTTAGCGGTTAGGGATACAACAGCTAGTCCTGCGGAAGATTTGTATTTTACTACAAGAAGAGGGGGGACAAGATCTATACCGTTCGTAATTAAGTCCGGTGGCAACGTCGGTATCGGGACGACAACTCCACAGAGGACATTATCGGTCAAAGGGGACGCACTTATTGGTTCTGCCTCGAATGGTACAGGTAACCCGGGGGCAATCGACATAACGACGAGCGTAGGGAGTCCTTTTTCAGGGAAATTACAATACGGGACTGACGGAACGGGTTGGAAATTTGCGATATCAAAAAATCAGGCCGGCGCGGTTACCGACCAATTAACTATCCAGGACAACGGCAACGTCGGCATTGGGACGACGACGCCCGCGCAGGCCCTTAATGTCGCCAGCGGGAATGGAAACATACGATTGACTGGCACAAACGGAGGCAATCAAGGCGGTAAAGTTGAAGCTTATTCTAACGGAACACTTGTTGGGACGATCGCCTTTGGTCTGTCGTACAATGCAGCTGCTGCGGGCGATGACATTTGGTACCACGACATTGCGAGCCAGAAGATGTTTGTTCAGAACAGAACGGGTGGCGTGTACCTGACCGATGGCGCGACCTCATGGACCGCCAATTCCGATGAACGCCTGAAAACAAATATTCAATTGCTTTCCGCGGCCACAGGGTTAGATGCTATACGGAAACTCCTACCTGTTTCTTATAACTGGAAAGACGTGAAGCAAGATGGCGCGCAGGGCACGCAATTTGGTTTTGTCGCGCAGGATGTACAGCAAGTATTTCCGCAACTGGTGACGACAGGAGGGACGACAACAATGACGATGGCAGATGGTTCTACCCAGACTGTTGTTAATACATTGGGGCTCAACGTAACAGGGCTGATTTCACCTCTCGTGGAAGCGGTTCAAGAGCTTGATAAGCGCACAAACTTTATATCAAACGCAGGGGCAAATATAACCATAGGTACCACAACTAAGACCTCGGTTCTCGCTGTGCTTGGTTCTGTAATTTCTTCCTCCTTCTCCACAACCGATATTTACGCTACATCCACCATTGCCGGTTCTATGAGTATCGGGACTTCAACTCCGGTTGCATCAACTTTGTTTTCGGTGTTTGCCGCTTTGAGAGACGTCCCGGCGTTATTTATAGATAAGCTCGGAGGTGTGGCGATTGGCACAACAACACCGGATTCCGCTCTGACAGTGGAAGGTACTGTACACATCACAGGCACAACAACTTTGGACAATTTGCTTGTTGTAAACACGGTCGCCCAAAATTATATTTCAACAGACACATTGGAAGCGGGGGATATAGTTTCGCCGGGTAATTTCCAAACAGTCACCAAAGCAAGTTCGCCTACGTCAGTTATAGGAGTTGTCACAAACAATTCAGTGAGTGGAAATTATCCGGTTGCAACGGCCGGCAAAACTAAAGTAAAAGTAAATACTGAAGGAGGGGATATATACGTGGGTGACAGGATAACTCTCTCGTCCCAATCGGGCGTCGGGACAAAAGCCACCACTTCCGCCATGACAGTAGGCATTGCTCTTGAAAATAGTACGGCGACCTCATCGGAAATTTTAGTGCAGTTAAATCTTTCATATGTTCCTCTTACAGCCTCTTCAACAAACCCGTCGCAGTTGCTCACTCTTGACGGTAATACAGTAAAGACGACTTACAATCTGGACTTGGGAGGAAACTCAATCCAGAATGTGAAATCTATTGTATCCGCGAACGGCAATTGGGGGATTGACGAGAACGGAAAACTCACCGTGATTGAAATTAATGCTGACAGAATTACCGCGAAGATAATAACAACCGGCTATGGAGTTACCATAAAAGATAAAGACAGCGGAGATTTCTATTGTATACAAATGAGCAAGGGGACTCTCAATACTATCCCCGGAATTTGTCAGGATGACGGCACGGCAACAGCGATAGGTGTTTCCGCTCCGGCGCCGGTGGTGGACAGCACAGGTACTGCCTCTACCACCACAACTACGGACACGTCTGCCGTTACTTTCCCGACAGATACGTCATCTTCAACCCCCACAACAGACACGGCAAGTTCTTCGCCTATAACGGTTTAATTTAGGATGTTTTTTGGTCTATACATTCGGTCTGCCCATAAGTACATTCGGCCTGCTGTCCTCAGTACCTCCTGGCCAAGCCAGTCGGTATTTTTGGCGTCGTCACGCCTCGAGTTATCCCCAGTTTTGCCATAAAAATCATAGGTTTTTGGGCTATTTACCTGGTAAAATATGTGTATCCATGCACAAAAAGATAGGAACAGTGCTCATTTTTCCTATGGTGCTT
>CAYGDA010000029.1:1285-3848 GCA_964348515.1 uncultured Candidatus Saccharibacteria bacterium | reverse complement strand
AGGTCTGCAACTCGACCTCATGAAGCCGGAATTGCTAGTAATCGCGGGTCAGCTAAACCGCGGTGAATACGTTCTCAGGTCTTGTACTCACTGCCCGTCAACTCAAGGGAGCCGGAAATACCCGAAGCCCCAGCCTTGGCTGGGTCTACGGTAAGTTCGGTGACAGGGAGTAAGTCGTAACAAGGCACGGGTAGCGGAAGCTGCTCGTGGATTAATTCAATTTGAAAACGTTTGGACTTTCGCGGATGCGGAAGATCTAAACTTCGTCGATTGCCTCTTTTGAGGCAGGGAACTGAAAGTGATCCCCAACGCTTTCCCCCGCAAACAGGGTGATGTCTGCAAAATCTGGGAGTAATTCTCCAGTAGATAGGCGGAGCAAAATAAAGAATGTCGAGCAACGAAGGTTGCGAAGACACTGAGTCCAACAGGACGAACATGTCGTTAAGAAGTGGATATAACTAAAAAACGAAGGCAAAACCCCGGAAACGGGGACTTTTGTTTTGTCCAAAAATTGACTTTCTTTGTATGGCGAGTAGTTTAGTTGCAGGACACGTTCAACCACAGAGAGAGAAGGAGCATGAAATCATGACGATGCCGATGAATTTGGTACTGGTGTGCCGCGGACAAAGCGCGGATGACGAGGAAAACGGACCAAGTCCTGAGAGCAGACTCTCAGGACTTGGCTGTGAACAGGCGGAGGCCGCAGGCAAGTGGATTAAGGGTGGCCTGCGCGGTATGGTCTTCGACCGTTATTACGTCCCGCCCTACGCGCGCGCCGGGGAGACGGCTGTTCTTCTTGATTTGCCGACAGCCAAGTGGTCAATGGAGCCTGCTTTATGCTCGACCACGGATTCTCCCAACTTGTACGAAAGAGTCCATGGGCGCGTGTTTGATTCCCTACATCGCGACAAGGACATGAATGTGCTCGTTGTTTGCGACGCCGAAGTGATTGTGGCTATCCGGGTTCTTCTCGAGAACTTTTTTCCGGGCAAACAAGGGGCTCATAAATACCCTGTTCATAACGGCAACATCGTCCACTACACGAGGCGTGACCCGATTGGGAACACCCCGGTAAACGGGCGTATCTCGTGGGTGCGTTCCATTTGCCCGACGGATGAATCCCGCCCGAATGACTCGACGGTATGGGGAAAAGTCTATCGCCGCAGTTTTGGAAACGACGAGCTCCACCGCGAACTCCAGGCAATGTATCCGGAACAGTATAAGTAAACTGTTCATATCCCGTCTCCCAAGGCGGTTTTTTAATTGATTTTATAAGGTGTTTTTGAAGGAGTCGGACTTTATGATTGACTTTTAGATAAAATAATGTTATAATACGAGTCTGTAGTTATTTTGATTTTTCTTTTTTAACCCAGGGAGGCGGCATGAATCTTGAAGGTATGGACATGCCCCTTGAGGGGCAAATAGCGGTGGTCGTTCTGGTAGTAATCGCGGCGGCCATGGCGGTTTTTTTGCCGCATTCCGAAAACAAAGATGAGGAGAACAAGAAATGAGGGATTACAACCAAAGCTTCACACTTTTCCACGGGGATCCGCAATATCCCATTTGGAAAGAGAAAGGCAGGAACTTCCTCAAACATCTCGCGGTGGCTTTGGTCATTTTCCTGATGTTTGCCGTCGTGGTGATGGAAGCGTTCAACCAGTTGATTGGTTCAAAGCCAATCGTTACACTTAACCCCTCGGGTGTGTGCCTTCGCGTTCTTACCCCTCAAGGTGAGCGCGCCTGCCAACCCGGCGACCGCGGGTACAAGGCGGAAAAAAAAGAAAAGAAGAAAGTTGAAAAGCGCAGTATCACGGCTTGACCATGATGCTGTGTTCCGCCCCGGCATCGCGCCCGGGGTTTTGTTTTGTATAAAAATAAATGCAAAGGCCCCGCGGTGCGGGGCCTCCCTTGGTTAGGTTGTTGGAGATTCGGATCAGGCGGCGAGTAATTGCGGTGCGTGGCACTCATGGTACCGGCGCAATGCCCGTTTACGTCCGCGTGCGCGGAAACCCATGCGCAGCGGTTTTGCAGGCGGCGTGACAGCCGCGTTTTCTTTTTGCAGCACCCCGTTATGGGGGGTCGTTTCCTCCGTCGGCTTCAGTTGCTGATTGTCTCCGCGCGCCGCAAAGCGTACGGAGATACCTTTTCTTAGCATCTGTGCGATTCTTGTTGCCACAGTCGAACTCTCCTTGGGGAATTTATTTGGAAAGGACATCACTCAGTTCCCCTTTACTGAGATGCCTGAAATGCTATCATTCCCATACCAAAAAGCAACACATAAATATCGCTTTAAACGGTATTTATGTGTATTGTTGATTGCACAGGGCACGTGGCGGAATTGGTATATTCATCCTGTAACCCTTTGTGCTGGAGTGGCGGAATTGGTATACGCGTACGCCTCAGAAGCGTATTCCGTAAGGATTGGGAGTTCAAGTCTCCCCTCCAGCACAAAGGGTTATCAGAACGCGTGCGGGTTCAGATGATTTTGCGAAATCACGTCGCGCAATCGTCCATTAAAGTGCGACGCGTAAGGATTGGGAGTTCAAGTCTCCCCGTGCCCACC
>CAYGDA010000029.1:0-1185 GCA_964348515.1 uncultured Candidatus Saccharibacteria bacterium | reverse complement strand
CAAGTCTCCCCGTGCCCACCGAATAAAATGAAAACTAAAGAACACGCAGATTTAAAACCTTTCAATACTTTCCGTCTGGATGGCGTGGCACGGTATATGGCTGATATTGCAACGGAAGAGGATATTGCCGAAGCATATGAGTTTGCTAAAGCACACGGGGTGCCTATTGTAGTTTTGGGAGGTGGTTCTAATGTAATTTTTAAGGGGGGAGATTTGGAAGTGCTTGTTGCACGAGTGGTAATTCCGGGGATTTCAATTGTCGGAGAGACAGAAGAACACGCGGATGTTTTTATAGGCGCGGGGGAAAATTGGGATGGAGTTGTAGAGTGGGCTGTTTCGCATAACCTCTCAGGGGTTGAGGCGATGTCGGGGATCCCCGGCACTGCTGGGGCTACTCCTATTCAAAACGTCGGGGCATACGGGCAGGAAATAAAAGATACGCTGGTTTCTTTGCGCGCGTACGATACGGCGGACGGTAAATTTAAAAAATTTTCAAACAAAGAATGCGAGTTATCATACAGGGACAGTATTTTTAGGCGCGAGCGCGGAAGGTACGTTATTTCAGGTATTACTTTGCGTTTGTCCAAACTTTCCCCGGGAGTCCCAAGTTACCCGGGGGTGAATAAACAGCTTTCAAAATCAGGTATAAAAAACCCGGGGCTTAAAGAAATACGGGAGATTATAATAAAAATACGCGCATCCAATCTTCCTGACCCGCGCGTCGTTGCTTCGGTCGGATGTTTTTTTAAAAATCCATTTGTTTCAAAAAAACACCTTGAGACCATTAAAGAAAAGTATCCGAATATTGTTGCTTATCCGGCAGGCGAAAACAAGTACAAACTTGCCGCAGGATGGATGGTTGAGGAGCTTGGTTTTAGAGGAAAGGAATTTGGAAATTTGGCCTGTCATTCCGGGAATTCGCTCGTGATAGTAAATAAAGGCGGGGCTACCCACAAAGAGCTCAAGGTCCTCGTGGCGCATATAATTGAGCGTGTGGAGGAGGCTTTCAGCGTGACATTAGAGATGGAGCCAATAGAAATTTAGCGGTTTCTTAAAATTGCTAAAAAGCCGATTTTTTGCTAGATTTTTCCTGTTAAGGTCATCTTAAATTTTAAAAAGCGCGTGTAGTTCAGTGGTAGAACGCTGTCCTGATAAGACAGAGGTCGAAGGTCCGATTCCTTCCAC
>CAYGDA010000028.1:0-4173 GCA_964348515.1 uncultured Candidatus Saccharibacteria bacterium | reverse complement strand
TAGCTATATTTTAGCACTTTATTACCTGGAAATTATGGGGTTTTCCACAGAAATTGGGGAAATAAAATCGCCAAAGATAGTCTTTGGCGTTTTACCCGCTTATTTAGCATCAAAGTTGTTCAGTTTACTGCCATTTCTTAACTTTCACCGCCTTTCCAGCCGCTTCCTGCTCTGCTTCCTGTTTAGACTTCCCTGCCCCCTCGGCGATTAAATCCGCTCCGAAATAAATACCGACAACAAAACGTTTATCATGGTCGGGACCCGTCTCTCTGGCTACTCTGTAAGAAGGTGTGACGCCGAAAAGTTCCTGCGCTTTTTCCTGCACCAGGCTTTTCGCATCTTTCCAAAGACCGGCTTTTACCACGCGTTCAGTTTCTTTGAGAATTGTTTGTGCCACAAATTTTTGCGCAGCATCGTATCCGCGATCCAAATAAAGCGCACCTATTACCGCCTCAAAAGCGTTGGCAAGAATCACCATGCGCGCACGGCCATTATCCTTCGCTTCCCCTTTGGAAAGAAGAAGATAATCATTCATTCCCAATTTTTCGGCAATCTCTCCCATAATCTGGGCATTAACCAGCGCCGCTCGGTACGAAGTTAAATCACCTTCGGTTTTTTCAGGATATTTTGCGTAAAGAAAATCAGTGGCCACAAGTTCCAGAACAGCATCACCTAAAAACTCTAACCTCTCGTTGTGAGATAACCCGGTACGGGGGTTTTCGTTTATAAACGAGCGATGGGTAAAAGCCTGCCTTAAAAGTGCCGGCTCACTGAAAGTAAATCCTATTGATTCTTCAAACTTTCCGAAATCTATCTCTTTTGCTTTCATATTGATTGTAAGCAAAACAAAATGTGTTTTTTGAGACTCACGGAACCCGAAAATTTTTTCGCGCTCCAAAAACATATTTCGCTTTGTTTTTGGTTACTCCTTTTAATTTACCTACTCTTCCTTGCCGTCCACGACGATTTTTATTCCCTTCGTAATAATCGGGAGAATATCGTCATAGATATTCAGCTGTTCCACTTCCCCAAGCGAGAACCACCGCGCGTCATCAAGACCACCCGAAGTATTTTCAAGCGTAAGCGGCTCATACTTTGCTTCAGCGAGAAAATATACAACGTGCTTTCTGATTTTCCCTTTTTCCGGATTTGATGCTGTGTATTCGTTTTCGCCTATTTTATCCTTAATGACAACGTCCACCCCCAATTCTTCCCTTATCTCGCGCTTTGTCCCGTCCTCGAAATTCTCCCCTTCTTCAAGTTTCCCTTTGGAAAGAGTCCAATGCCCGAATATATCGTGCACGAAAGCCAGCCACACTTCCCTTTTATTGTCACGCGCGTAAACAACAGCACCACCGAGAACCTGCCTGGGGAGCTTTGTAATATCAATCTCCTTTTTCTTCTTGCTTTCCTGGTTCTTTTCCGGCTCGCCCATCTCTTTGTAGATAGCGCCAAGCACACCGTTTACGAATTTACTGGAGGTTTCCCCCCCGAATGTTTTAGCAAGTTCAATAGCTTCGTCAATGGCAACCTTCGGAGGCACTTCTTCACGCGCTCCGAACAACAGCTCATACAAACCCAGACGCAATATGTTTCTGTCCACCAGAGATATTTTTTCAATCGGCCAGTCGGGAGCGGCTTTTTCTATTATGTGATCTATGGTCGCGCGCTTTGTAATGGTTTCGCGGAGTAATGTTGAGGCAAACGACAAATCACGCAATCCGGGCGCGAATTCTTTCGCGTTACGGTCAAAAGCGCTTTCGGTTTCCGTGGAAATATTAAGAAGGCCTCTGGCATCCAACTCAAAGAGTGTCTGAAGTACGAGTGAACGTGATAGGTGCCTATTGGACATATTTTAAGAGAGCTGTGGTTTTACTAACCATGGGCAAGCAGAGAGCTTGTAGCACAGACACATTGGAACACTATGGAACAAGTTCTTCGCTGGCAGGACCTTACTTACTCTTTTTGGCTGAAACTTTTTCGGTTTTCTTGGCAACCTTTTTTTCAGCCTTTTTTACTTTTACCGCGTCTTTGACTGTGCGTCCTTTGTAGGTACCGCAAACATCACAAACGCGGTGAGGCATACGAAGAGCTCCGCACTTCTTACAGGCGGAGAGATTAAGCTTTTTAAGCGCGTGATGCGAACGGCGGTTTCCCGTATGCGCTCGCGTATGTCTCATTCGTACTACCATAAGAGAAAGTATACAAATTTTAAGGAAAAAGGCAATAAAAGCGACGTTAACGCGACTTTAGCACTGTGAGAAATTTAACCGGTTTGGAAACGTCCACCTTCTCACTTTTGCATAAAAATAAAAACCGCCCGGCTTCGCACGTAGCATGTGACGCTAAGTGTAAAGCGGGCAGTAGGTGCCGGATAAAAGGGGTCGCCCTTTATCCGGCGGTAGGCGCATCAGGCCGGCGGTTCGGTACCGGTGACGCGGTTGGTCGAGGCCTGAACCAGGTTGTTGTCGATCGCGTCGGCGCCGGTTCCATTGATGGTGACCGAAATGGGAACATTGGCGCCGGCCGTCATGGCCGTCGAAGTCTTCATGTTGAAGGTCTTGTTATCGTCGATCGCCACGACGCGGGTGTCGGATCCGGACTGGTTTGCGCGGTGAACGAACGTACTGGAGTCCACGCCCGCGAGCATCGTCTTCGCCCGGTCAAGCACCTTGGGCGGAGCCGTCTTGCTCTCATCGGCGGCCGTGGTATGCCGTGCCGCAACAGCGGACACGTTTTCGCGCGCAGCATGCTTGTAGGTCAGACCGACCAGCAGCGTTTGCGTCGCAGTTACCGGCGGAGCCAGGCTGTTGGCGGCCAGCGCGGTCATCTTCGTTGCGAAAGCGGGCGGCGCGGTTGCGTTGGCGATGCCGGTTGCAAGCGCGACCACCGCGGCCATGCAGATGCCGAGGGTTTTTTTCATCGAGTTGTCTCCTTCTTCGTTGTTGACGGGATTGTACTCGCCCGAACCTCCCCAAAAAACAGGGGCTCCGAACTTATCTAAAATGTTAGCACTCCCCGTTTTCTTGTCAACGGATAAAATTTCTTATGAAAAGTTTTCTGTGTTCTTCGGTCGCTCCTAATTTTTTTATGGCTTTAATGTGCTTTGCTGTTCCATACCCTTTGTGAATTTCAAAACCGTAGCCGGGAAATTTTTTCGCCAACCTCCCCATTTTTCTGTCGCGGGTTACTTTTGCCATAATTGAGGCCGCGGAAATAAGCGGAATTTCGTCATCACCGCCTATTATGGTTTTTTGTTTTTTATAAACAGCAGGCGCGTAGAGAGAACCGTCCAAAAGTATTTCACATTTATTCGGCGGGCACTCCAGTTTTTTAAGCGAGCGCGCGAGTGCCAGTTTAATTGCCCCGACAATCCCCCGCTCGTTTATGACCTTCGCTCCGCAAAGCGACACCGCGTAATCAACAATTCCTTCCCTCTTTAATTTCTTTATTTTTTTAAACCATTCTTCGCGCTGTGATTCTGAAAATTTTTTTGAATCCCTTATCCCTTTTAATTCTTTTGAAAATTTTTTGTTTTTTGCCGCAACAACTCCAACTGAAACGGGCCCCGCCAAGGGTCCCCTGCCCGCCTCGTCCACTCCAATGATTACCTTCATATACCAACACTCTAACAAAAAAACCGCATCAGCGGTTTCCCTCATGGGATTCGAGTTCCGTTCCCAGAACCTCTTTTCCTTTCTCGTCGGAGAGGAGCGTAAAAACGCACATAGTCCCGCCGCTTGACGGAACTATTTCGTCCTCCGCTTCACCCCTCGCTCTTTCCCACATCCCGAACACCGGGGCGGACGGGAAAGCGTCTTCCATGGGGAACGAGTATTCAAACAGAGGCCCGAAGGGAGATGCTCCGTAGGACTTGGAAAACGACAAGTCGGAAGGTGTAACGTCGCCGACGGCGTAGGAAATACCGAAACGGTCGTGCATTACCCCCTCGAAATGGCCATTCTCCGCGACCCTCACAATGCCGCTGTAACCGGTCCTTATCATCTTTACCGCCATCCGGTCAGCTTCGGTGACATCTTCTTCAGCGTCAAAATGCCCGCCAATCATGTATACGCCAGGAACGATTTGCATGGACCTTCTCCCAGATTTGCCTATCATCAAACTGGCACAAAAACAGCACTCGGGCAACCCTATATCTTTTTGATATACTCC
>CAYGDA010000027.1:0-4571 GCA_964348515.1 uncultured Candidatus Saccharibacteria bacterium | reverse complement strand
AAAATAAATCCCCTCGGTGACCGTATTCTTATAGAGGCTTTGAGGGAACTTAAACATAATAAGACTGCCGGGGGTATTATGATTCCGGAAACCGTCAGTAAAGAACGGCCGGAACAGGGGAAAGTTGTGGCGGTGGGAGAGGGAAGGCGTACTGAAGAAGGAAAACTTATTGCTCCGAAAGTTAAAGTTGGTGATGTTGTTTTGTTCTCCAAATACGGACCGGATGAAATCAAAATTGACGGAGTGGAATATCTGATTGTAAAAGAGGAAAACATACTGGCTATTATCAAATAAAATACCGAAAAACAAACCTTATGTCCAAACAAATTATTTTTCATCAAAAAGCGCATGAGGCGATTCTTCGCGGCGTTGATGCCGTGGCCGATGCGGTGCGTCTGACTATGGGTCCCCGCGGGCGCAATGTTGCCCTGGATAAAGGCTATGGCGCTCCTACTATTACAAACGACGGTGTTTCCATCGCCAAAGAAATTACTCTTACCGACAAAGTAGAAAATATGGGCGTGGAAATTGCAAAAGAAGTCGCGCAGAAAACAAACGACACGGCAGGCGACGGGACAACAACAGCAATTGTGCTTACTCAAGCTATGGCGAAAGAAGGTTTTCGTCATGTCGGGCTTGGGGTGAACGCCATGGGAATAAAAATGGGGATTGAGGCGGCTGCCCACGAAATTGTGGAGACTTTGCGCGTTATGAGTAAACCCATTCAGCGTAAATCGGAATATATCCAAGTTGCCACAATTTCCGCCGAGTCTGAAGAAATCGGGAAAATAATTGCCGAAACGATTGAGAAAGTCGGGAAGGATGGAGTTGTCACCGTAGAGGAATCACAATCGTTCGGGCTTCAGTCGGAGGTGGTTGAGGGGCTACGGTTTGATAAGGGATATGTTTCTCCTTATATGATTACGAATCCTGAACGCATGGAGGCGGAATACCGTGATGTACCGATACTTTTGATCGACAGAAAAATATCAAGTATCCAGGATATTTTGCCCGTGCTTGAAAAACTTGCGCACACCGGGAAAAAGGAAATTGTTCTTATTGCCGATGACATAGATGGGGAAGCCCTTACGACTTTTGTAGTGAACAAGTTGCGCGGGACTTTTAGTGTTTTAGGCATAAAAGCCCCCTATTATGGAGACAGAAAGAAGGAGATTCTTGAGGATATTGCAATTGTAACAGGCGGCAAAGTTATTTCCGAGGAAGTTGGCGTGAAGATTGAAAATGTTGAGTTGACCATGCTCGGCAAGGCCTCGCGGGTTGTGGCCACTAAAGACACAACTACTATAGTTGGCGGAAAGGGTAAAAAATCAGAAATTGACGCGCGAGTTTTCCAGCTTAAAAAAGCTTTTGAGGCGTCGGATTCAAAGTACGATAAGGAAAAAATTAGAGAACGTATTGCGAAACTTTCCGGAGGAGTGGCAGTGCTTAAAGTGGGTGCGGCGACTGAATCGGAAATGAAATATTTGAAATTAAAAATTGAAGACGCGGTTAACGCCACGAAGGCGGCAATTGACGAGGGGATTGTGCTAGGCGGCGGGGTTGCTCTCATTCGCGCAGGCGGTAAATTGCACAAAAAAGTCTGGAAGGCCAAAGTGCCAAGTTTCCAGAAAGAATTTGAAATTGGCGTGCAGATAGTTATGAAAGCAATTGAAGCGCCGCTTCTCCAGATAGCCAAAAATGCCGGGCGTGAAGACGGAGCGATTGTTGTTGATTTGGCAAAAAGAGGCAAAGGCAACGCCGGCTATAACGCTCAGGAAAATGAAATGACTTCCGATATGCTTGCTCTCGGCATAATTGACCCTGTTAAGGTAACCAGAAGCGCTCTTCAGAATGCGGCTTCGGCTGTGGGAATTCTTCTTACGACGGACGCGGCCATCATCGACGAACCAAAAAAAGAAGATAAACACATTCCTCCAATGGGCGGTGGAATGGAATATTAAAAAACAAATTAAAAAGCCCCGCGAAAGCGGGGCTTTTGGTTTACAGTCATTGTCCGGTTATGAACGGAAGCGGCAGCAGGCGGTAGGCGAGGTAAGAGGCAATTAAAACCCCCAGAATTATTGATGCGGCAACTCTTAGGGGGTGGCCTTCCCTGACCATCCGGCTTTGTTCAGTCATCCCTCCTGCGATTAACGAAACCAGAATTAAGAAGAAAAGAAAAACAAACATCGCGGCATTTCCGTGTGGGAACAGGAAGTCCAGCATGTACAACTCCTTACCGAAGATTTATTTAGCTGAAACAGCGAGTCTTCTTAATTTTTGTCATTAAAAATTATATAAGTCAATTGTTATCAGTGTTCTGTATAAATGGAAAAGGCCGGAAACATCCCGGCCTTTTTTGTTGCGACAGCCCCTCTGCCGCGCTTGTCCTCACCTCCCTTTGCAGGGGAAAATTTTCAGGAACTGCTTTTTTTAAATCTGAAAGTGGATGTCTTCGCTATCGCCTCCATTGATGAGTCAACAAGGTAGATGTGGCCGCTTGGGCCCGGATCACCCCCTTTTCAAGATGCGCTGTATCGCGCATTTCCAATTTACCTTTTTAGAAAAGACTTCGCAAGACAGTTATCCCAAAGACCTTATTTCTTCGACGATTAAACTTCTTTCGCCGTTGCGTTCTGAAATTTTGCCTTTGACCGCCACACAGGCATCAACGACGAGTTTTTTGTGATTTTCGTTGTATGTTCTGGGAAACACAACAGCTTCCAGTGTTCCGGTAAAATCGGCCAGTTTCAAAAATACCATTCGTTCCCCGGATTTTGTAACGACGGGTTTTATTTCTTCAATAATACAGCCGATGACGACCAGCATTCCTTCTTTGTAACGTTCTTTTACGTCGCGCAGTTTTACTTCGCGTTTTTCCAATATAGCTTTCCATTTATCAAGCGGGTGTCCTGAAATAAAAAGACCCAGAAGTTCTTTTTCCCACAGCAGTTTTTCTTCCTTTGTCGCCGGGGGCGCTTCTTTTAAGCGGAGCGGAGAATCTTCATGAGAGGCTTTTCCGAAGAGGGAATCCTGCATTGAGTTTTCTTCGGATACACACTTTCTGTAGTTCAATGCTTCTTCGATATTCCCCATAAGAGAACCGCGTTCACCGAGGGAGTCCATAGCGCCGGATTTTATGAGCGCTTCAAGTGATTTCTTATTTAGATTTTTGTGTTTGATGCGCCGCAGGAAATCAGAATATGAAGAAAACCTGCCGGCTTTTTCGCGTTCATCAATAAGCGCTTGCGCTATGTCGGTACCCAGGTTTTTTATTGTAAACAGGCCGAATCGTATTTTTTCCATGTTTTCATCGCGGACAACCGTGAACCCCCCGAAGCTTTCCTGTACGTTCGGCGGGAGAACGGGGATATTCATTCTTTTGCATTCGGCTATTATTTCGGCTATTTTTTCGGTATCTCCGGATTCGGCCGTGAGAATTGCGCTCATGTAGGCAACGGGGAAGTTAGCCTTCATGAAAGCTGTCTGGTATGCCACGCGCCCGTAAGAAGCAGAGTGAGCTTTATTGAAACCGTAGGCGGCGAATGGTTCAATCCATGTCCATATTTGCGTGGCTTTTTTGAGCGACCATTTCTGATGTTCCATGCATCCTTTTATGAATTTGTCTTTCTGGGCTGCCATTTCCGCCGGTATCTTTTTGCCGACAGCTTTGCGGAATTTATCCACTTCACCCCAGGTGTATCCCGCCAAATCGTGAGCCATTATAAGAAGGTCGTCCTGGTAAACCAAAATACCGTAGGTTTGTTTTAGAATCGGTTCAAGCACCGGGTCAAGATAGGAAATTAAAGAAGCATCATGCTTTCTGGCGATATAATCCGGAATGAACTGCATCGGTCCCGGACGGTAAAGGGCAACCATGGCGTTTATGTCGTGTATCGCCGTCGGTTTAAGGTCTTTCAGGAACCTTGTCATTCCGTCGCCGTTTAGCTGGAAAAGCCCTTCCGTTTCCCCGCGCGCCAGCATTTCGAAAGTTCCCGGGTCGTCTAGCGGTATTTTTTCTATATCTATTTTCTTTTTGTAAATTCTTTCCACCAAATCAACAGAATCCGCAAGAATAGAAAGGTTGCGGATTCCGAGGAAATCAAATTTCGTGAGCCCGACGCCGTCTTCGCCGACGGAGTACATATCGTATTGAGTAATAAGCTTTCCGCCTTTGGGGTCATTTTGCATGGGGGCGTACTCAATGAGGGGTTTCGGAGAAATTACAATCCCCGCGGCATGTACTGAAACGTGGCGCACGCAGCCCTCTATTTTTTTCGCCAGGTCTATAATGCGCTTAACGTCCGGTTCGCCCTCGTACATTGATTTCAGTTCCGGAGTTGTGGAAAGGGCGGTGTCTATTGTCATGGGGAATCCCTGTGAGCCTAAAGGGATTAGCTTTGAAATACGGTCGCCAATTTCATACGGGTAGCCAAGCGCGCGCGCCACATCGCGTACCGAACCTTTGGCCATCATGGCTCCAAAAGTTCCTATGTGGGAAACTTTATCCTCTCCGTATTTGGCGCGCGCGTAGTCAATCATTTCTTCGCGGCGGTTGTCGGCGAAGTCCA
>CAYGDA010000026.1:0-4636 GCA_964348515.1 uncultured Candidatus Saccharibacteria bacterium | reverse complement strand
TCTTTTGGGGAGGGTCAGCCGGGGCGCCATGTGGGTGACGGTGATGAATGTTTTTACAAAGGTGACTGCCGTTATTGTCACCATTATTGTTCTGCATAAACTGTCGCTTTACGAATACGGATTCGTTGAACTCGTGCTTACCGTTTTCTCCACCTGGAGCATTTTCAGTTTATCCGGTTTTTTAAATGTCGTGCTGGCGGACGTTTCTTCGGAAATAGGGAGGGGAGATATGCCGAAGGCCAAGGGCATTTTTTTGAGCTTCGTGCGCGCGCAGACGCTTCTGTGTCTTGTTGGGTTCCTACTTTTATTTTTCGGGTCCTCTCTGATTGCTTCGTGGTACAACCCGTTCATTGCTTCCTTCATAAGAATTGTTTCTCTTATATTTCTTATTTCCCCGGTCAGGGCGTTTATATACCTCATGTTTTCCGTTTCTCTTTCTTTCCGCAAATTGTCCCTCATAGGTTTTTTTGAAGAATTGGGGAAGCTCGGTTTTGTTTTGTTTTTTTTCTACTCAACCACGCTTCTCGCCGAAGGGCTTGTTTACAGCATAGTTCTTTCGCAATATGTCTCCGCGCTCCTACTTTTCCCGGCGGCTGCTTCCGAGTACGGTTTATTCAGGAAGGTTTCCGCGAGCAAATTTAATTTTTTGTCGCTGGTCTTTGCCCATGGCAAATGGAGTTTGTTTTCCGATTATCTCGGCAAATTGAGCCAGAATCTGCGTTTTTGGATTATTAAGTTTTTCCTTGGTACTGAGGCAGTGGCTGTTGTCGCTCTGGCCCAGGGGGTTATAGGGAACTTGGCTTCGTTTGCGCCGATACCGACTCTCATTGCGCCTCTTGTTGCCCGATACATAAGTGATGCCCGGCGTCTTACACAACTCGTTGTCTCTTCAATCAAGTACCAGCTGATTACTTTGTTTTTCATAAGCGCGGCTGCCGTTGTGGCATTGCCGTATCTTTTTGCCTGGTTTTTCCCGCATTATCTGCCGGCGCTGTCGCTTGTTTTTCTTATGCTCCCGGTTTTCTTGCCAGTTGCCGCGGCAAGTGTTCTTACCTCCGTTTTTTCCGCCCACAAAGCCCAGCGCAGCTTTTTCTTCTCAATCGTTTTTAAGACCGTTCTCATAGGAATATTCCTGCCTTTATCAATAAAAATTTTCGGAATTTCCGGTGTAGCTTTGGAATATTTTATGACATCGGCAGTCTCGGCGCTTGAGCGTTTCTCAACCATGTCCAGAAAATTCCTGCGTGAGTTTAATTTGCGCTCAATCTTTACGTTTGATGAAATAGACAGACAGATTTTCACGGCGGCAAGAATGCGTGTGCGCCGTCTTAACCCGGTTTCGTCCGCGCAGGAAAGTTGAAATTGTTTCTTTTTGCCTTTGCGGTATAGTTCACGTTGTATGAAAACCATAATTGTCCCTGTATTTGATACTTTCATAGCCCGCAATATTTTCAGAACGGATGTTGTGAAGATTTTAAAAGAGCGTGGTTTTCGCGTGGTTATTTTGCCCCCCAAAGGCAAAGCGGATTACTATGAAAAAGAATTCGGGGGCGACGGAGTAATTATTGAGAAAGACCCCTGCTGGAAACACGACCGGTTGGAATTTATTTTTACGGGATTATATCTGCACTCCATACCGACAAAATTTATGCGTATACGCCAGGTTGACTGGTACTGGCATAAGAAAAAATATTTACATTATTTCGGAGCAAGTATTTTGCGGATGCTTGGACATGTTCTTACTTGGCGCAAATTTTTAATGCTGTGTAACAATCTGGAACCCATACCCGAACACGTAAAACATATTTTTGATAAGTGGAATCCTGATGCCGTGTTTGCCCCCACAATGATTCCGCGCGAAGAGGTTGCTCTTATGCGTTTGGCTAAGGCTAAAGGAAAGGTAACCATAGGAATGTTTAAGTCATGGGATAATCCCACATCAAAAGCTTTTATTCGCATTGCTCCCGACTGGATTATTTGCCACAACGAAATTATGGTTGAAGAAGCAGTGTCTTTGTATGATTACCCCAGAGAAAAAATGTTCATCTCAGGAATCCCGCAATACGATGAATACATAAAACCGGACTTTTTGGAGCCACGTGATTCTTTCTTTAAAAATCTTGGGCTTTCAGGTAAAGAAAAACTTATTCTTTATGCTCCGGCGGGAGATTGGATGAACGAAAATGATAAAGAGACACTCTCTATACTTTTGGAGAGTTTGGATAAAGGAGAATTGCCGCATGCAAAAGTGCTTCTGCGTCTCCATCCCGCTTACAAATCCGGAACAGAGGAGTTGAAAGGCCACCCGCTTTTGGTGGTTGAGAGACCGGGTAAACACGTTGATGACAATTTAAAGAACGTGGAATTTGAAGAAGAGGAGATGAGACATCTGGCGAGTTCGCTTGCTTATTGCGACGTGCTTATCAATACCGCGTCAACTTTAAGCATAGAGGCGGCCATATATGATAAGCCGGTTATTTTGCTTGGGTTTGATGGTAATAAAAAACTGGATTATTGGAAATCAGTCATACGTTATTATGACCGTGAGCATTACGTGCCTATTGTAAAAAGCGGTGGAGCACGTCTTGTAAAAAGTAAATCTGAATTTATTTCTGCTATGCGGGAATATCTTGAACATCCCGAAACCGACCGTGCTAACCGCGCGCGCATGGTGAAAGAGGAGTGTTTTGTATTAGATGGGAAAGCTGGGGAGCGCATAGGTAAATTTATAGCCGAAAAAGTAAAATGATGTCTTATCAAAATTTAATCAAGGAAACCGAGCACAAAGAACAGGAAGTTATGGAGAACCGCTATCGCGTCCCTTATAATTGGTGTTCCCGCGGACATAGCCGGGGCTGGCGCGCAAAAAGTGGTCTGTGGGTTTTGGCTCACAATCTTTCCGGAAATCTTTCAGGAAAAAAAGTACTTGATGCGGGGTGCGGTGACGGCTGGTATACGGACCGAATTTCCAAAGAGGCGGGAGAAACTTTCGGTGCGGATTATTCGCCAAGGGCAATAGGTTTTGCTTCCCTTATTGTTTCCTCCGCGAAGTTTAAAGTTTCCTCGCTTCTTGAACTGCCTTTTCCGGATAATTATTTTGATGTTATTTTTTCCTTCCAGGTGTTGGAACATATCCCCCCGCAGGATTTTGATGTGGCGGTAGGGGAATTGGCGCGTGTTTTAAAAGATGGCGGTGTTTTGGTGGCAAGCGTTCCTTCTGTGAATCGCCCAATGTCCTCGGCCCACTTCAGGCATTTCACATTAAAATCTTTTTCCGACGCTATGTCGACACATTTTTTTGTTGAAAAGGCGTTAGGGCAGGAAAGGCACTCAATGATTCTTCATTTGCTTGAGAGATTGCTTGAGAACAGATTTTGGCTTTTGACCTGGCTGGCTTCTTATTTTAATAACAAAATTTTCCCGGGGTGTTGGAACGAGACTTCGCCAGAGAAGGGACAGAATCTGGTGGTTCGCCTTAAGAAGAAAAATGGATAATATTTTTTAATGCTAAATAAAAACAAGTGGATGAAAAATCTGACGGAAAAAATAAAAGAATTTGCCCAGCGTGAAGAAATAACTTTCCGCAGGCTTCTGGATATGCCTTTTGTGTGGAATCTTCTTGTGCGTTACCGCTATGTCCATTTTTTTGCCACCGGGGTAAGCGGAGTTTTAATAAATTTATCAGTCACTTGGGTTCTTACAACTTTTTTATTCGGAGTTGACCGCTATTTTACCGCCTACATATTTGGTATAGCCGCCAATTTAGCTTACAACTTTACTTTATACTCAATAGTAATTTTCGGGACAAAGCGCGGGCACGTCAGGCGTTTTCTGATTTTCGTAATTTACAGTCTGATTATGACCTTTATACAGGCCTACATAGTCAAGATTATTACGCCAATGGTAGGTTATGAAATGTATCTTTTGGTTATAGCGGCAACAATTTTTGTTTTTTCCACGTTTAATTTCTTTGTTTTTAAGCTCTCTTTTTTCCGCGAGTAGATTGAGCTCTTTTTCTTATGTATACTTCGCTAATGATTGACGGTGTTGTTAATTGGGGGCGTTCACTGCCGCGCTGGCTTACATGGCCCATTATCACAGGCCTTTTTTTGAGAATTGCCGGGCTTTCCTTTGTCGTGGGTTACGGCGGCGCGCATCTGCTTATATACGGCGACGGCAACGGTTATCTGGAACTTGCCAGAAATTTACATAACGGTTTTGGGTTTTCTTCTCTGTGGGAAGGGCAATTGATTCCGGAAGTTTTCCGCACACCGGGGTTGCCAATATTGCTCGCGCCTTTTTCCGGCAGTTTGTCGGGTGTTATTTTTTATTTATTTTTGATTACCACTCTCTCCGGGATTCTGCTGCCTCTTTTAGTTTGGGTAATCGGAAGAAAAATTTTTGGGAATAGGAACGGAATCATTGCCGGCGCGTTCACGGCGCTTGAACCGAACTTGATTTTTTACAGCTGGTTTCCTCTTACGGAAATACCTTTTCTTTTATTTATGCTTGGCGGGCTCGTCGCTTTGATTTTTTCAAGGGAGAGACGGTCTCTTTTACTCGCCGTTTTTTCCGGAACTCTTTTCGGCTACGCCGTGCTTATCCGCCCCGGGACTTTGGCAATATTTATAATTGT
>CAYGDA010000025.1:0-4751 GCA_964348515.1 uncultured Candidatus Saccharibacteria bacterium | reverse complement strand
AGACTCGTGCTTGGACCATCAAAGCTGGTTCAACTGCGCCTGAAGCGGGGATGGCAATACATACCGATTTTAAAGATAAATTTATACGCGCAGAGGTGATACATTGCGACGATTTGATTCGTGAGGGGTCATATGCCGCAGCCAGGCCAAAGGGACTCGTACGCACGGAAGGAAAGGAATATATAGTAAAAGATGGGGATGTCATCGAGTTTAGGATTTAAAATAGAGTTTTCCACAGTTTTAGGTAAAAACCCCTAATTTAGAAGGAAAAAAGTGCTAAAATATAGCTAAGATGAAATCAGGCATCCCTGTCTTTTTGGCAATAACCACCTCAGTAGGGGTACTTGGTTTTACACTATACGCGTTACCCCCGGCTAACACCCCAACTGCCACTACACCCCCTAATGTAGCAGCAGTGGGAGCCTCTTTACCTGTAGAAACGACAAAGGAAGAAACAGCAACCAAGTCTGTACAGGAATCAGCCCACATCTCCACCCAGTTAGCCGCTTTACAGGATGAGGTGGAAAGCTTAAAGAACCAGAACCTTACCGTAACTTCTTCATCTCCCACACCCCAGATTATCGAAAGAGCCACACCCTCAGGCATAACCAGAACAGACTTAACTAACCTGGAGAACACACTAAGAAACGAAATACAAAGAGTCTCCGCTTCAGCTTCCTCCCAGTCTGCAGGTAACTATGCCGCTATTTCGCTGACCAACCGCATCAACCAACTCTCCAATGTTGCTATCTCGGCTTCCAGTATTACGGGGGCGGCAAATCTGAATGGTACTTTTTCCGGAACTTTTAGCGGCGTTGGCACGTTTGACACCTTAACTGTAACCGGAGGAAGCCAGGCATTTATAGTGAGCAGTTCCGGTAATGTCGGAATTGGCACAAGTACGCCGGATAATAAACTTACGGTTGTCGGTGGAATTAAAAACACCTATCCGTCTTCAGGTACGTTAAATCCCGCGCTTGTTTCTTCTCTTGTTTTGCCGGTAGCCGGCAGAATGGGACTTTCAGGAAATTATTTATATACAGTTAATACTTCTGGGACTGTCTCGGATAACATGTCAATTGTTGACGTATCAAATCCGTCTTCACCGAGCATTGTGAATACGGTGTCCATAGGCGCTGGCTTTACCGCCAGTCCATACTATTTATATATAACGGATAAACATCTATATGTAACGAACAACAATGGCGGCGGCGGCGCTCTCCAGGAATACAATATATCCAACCCAAGTTCTCCTCAAAAAACAGTACACGTTAATTATGCCAACTCTCTTTATGCATCAGACAGTACTCCAACGGCGGGTAATGGCGGGTGGGATTCGTCAGGGATATACGTCTCCGGTAGATATGCTTACGTATCAAGGTCCGGGGCAAACAACCATATGCCATTTTTACAGACCATAGATTTATCTGATCCGTTTACCACGCCGCCCGGGTTTCCAATAGCCGGGTACGCGGTTATAGGGACATCCACGGACGTATCAGTTTCCGGACACTATGCCTATGTAACAACCACAGACGGACTGCTTCAGATTCTTGATGTTTCTAATCCAAAATTGCCTTCACAGGTTTCAACTACGACAGTTGGCTCTAACTTATCAAAAATATATATTTCCGCCAGGTATGCGTATATGACGGACACGGTTTTGAATAAAATTTTTGTTGTAGATATTTCAAATCCTATTGCTCCTCTTGTTGTCGGTTCTGCTGATACTGCGTCGACGCCGTCTTCTCTGGTAGTCTCGGGCAGATATGCGTATGTGACTGGTGTTGGCGCTGATTTGCAGGTATTTGATGTAATTAATGCGGCTGCTCCTGCTCTTGTGGGACAAAGCCAGACAACGCCGGGAGGAGGCGCGGGCAGTGATATAAAAATCTCGGGACGTTATGCATACGTTACGAATAGTGTAACCTTGACTCTTAAGATTTTTGATATTTATGGTATTGAAGCAACGGCAGCGACAATACATAGTTTGCAGGCCGGCAACCTCCGTGTCCTGGATGATATCTCAGTAGGAGGGGGCGTATCTTTAGGAAGTGGTCTCAATGTCGGCCCTGGGGGTATTTTTTCAACAGGACCTCTTTCCGTGAGTTTTTCCACTTCTACGGCCACCGTTGGGGCAACTTCAACTGTCGTTGCTTCTTTCTTGGGCGGTGTCAATATTGGTATAACAAATAATGAAACTACAGGAGGCACTCTTTTAGACACGTCACCCTCAGCTCTTCTTAACATAAAATCTTCCCTTACTTCAAAACCGTCTTCCATAGGCAGATTTTTTTCAGTTCTGGATTCAATATTTACCGATAATCAAACTATTGCGGCGGGGACGGCGAGCGTTATGACTTTCAATAGCATAGCGGCGCCAACATTGAAGGCTTCAAACGCCGGCGTTGTGACAACAAATTCTTATGCTTTAAATATCACAGGAGCACCGAAAGCAGGTACAAATCAGACATTAACCAACACTACGGCTCTTAATGTCGGGTCAGTGAATGTCGGTGCTGCCGTAACAAACTCCTATGGTCTTTCAGTAAACGCCCAGTCCGGCGGCGCGAATAATTACGCTGCTATATTTTCCGGCGGCAACGTAGGAATTGGCACAACAACTCCCGACAGAAATCTTACTGTTTATGCCGGAAATGCAAACTCAACGGGTATGGATGTTCTCGGTTATTACAGCACCGGTCAATCTGCCGTATATCTTCAAAATTCCCTTAATAACGGAATGTTTCTCCAGATGCAGAATAGTGCCGGTCAGCAGACCCACTTATTTAGAACCTACGGGAACAGTGTATTGAATGCCACGGTAGGGAATGTGGGTATTGGTTCATCAACTCCGTGGGCAAAGTTTTCTGTTTCGGGATTTCCTTCCGAAACCAGTCAGCCCCTTTTGGCAATCAGTTCTTCCACGCCAACGGGAACAAGCACGGCGTTTTTCATAAATTCGCAGGGACAGGTTGGTGTTGGAACAGATGCCGTTTATAAAAAATTTACTTTGCAGTTTACTGATGGAGGGCCCGGCACGGATAGTCTTCTTATGCGTGGCGAGGGCGGAAGCATAAAGTTCACTGATGCAAATGATTCCGTTTTCCGTTTTGGTATTGGATACAATAATTCTGATACGTCGGGATATAACGGTCTCCCGGGGAGTTCTTATGTTTATTCTAACGCCAGACCTTTGGTGCTTAATACAACAGGCCAAAGCATTATTATGAATACAAATCCCCAGGGAGGAAATGTCGGAATCGGCAGTACAACTCCCTGGGCGAAATTATCGGTTGCCGGGTATTCAAACTCAAATGTTCCGCTTTTCAGTATCAGTTCAACTACAGCCAATTATGCCACTTCCACGGTTTTCCATATAACTTCACAGGGGAACGTGGGGATTGGAACGTCAACTCCAATAAATCTTACGGGGCTTGGTATTGCGGGTAACGGAGGCATTGTGGGAGTTGATTCTACGAACAGCGGAACGGTCGGCAATGCCCGCGCCAGATTTGGGGCAAGAACAGATGTTGCCTCGGCTTTTCTTGATGTATTCAATTCCGCCAATACTCAAGGACTTGGCGGAGCTTATGATTCCGGCGGGGTTACTGCCGCTAATTTAGTCAGACTTGTCGCTGTTACCACCAATGCTTTTCTTATTGATACTAACGGGGCGTCGCCTATTATTTTCGGAACCAATATAACAGAACGCGCAAGAATTACCGCTACCGGTAATTTTGGCATTGGAACAACCTCTCCTTCTGCCAAGCTTTCTATACAAGCCAATGGCGGAGATACAAATACAGCACTTTTTTCAATCGCAAGTTCCACGGCATCGTTTGCCACGACGACACACTTTTTTGTCAGAAATGACGGGGCGGTTGGGATTGGGACTACTACTCTTGTGGATATGTTTGATCTTTCAACAGGCGCCATTACCGTGAGAAGCGGAATGGATCAAGCTATCCGGCTCGTTTCCAATTCAACCCGCAGTTATATTCAGTTTGGTCAGGCTAATGTTTTCAACGGCACCGGGGATTTATTTATCGGTCCTATGTGGCAGCCGAATGCTGTTTTTATGACCATACAAAATCCCGGTGGTAACGTTGGTATCGGTTCCACATCTCCCTTCGCCCGTTTGGCGGTCACGGGCTCATCAACGGACGCAACGAACGCGTTCCTTGTCGCAAATTCAAACAGTGCCCCGTTATTTAATGTCCAGAATAATGGGAATGTAGGGATTGGTACGACAACTCCGGCTACGGCGCTTCATGTGTTTGGGATTTCCGGTACGCCGGCGTTAAGAATTGAAAATAACATTCGTGGCGCGAATACGGAATTGTTTCCTCAAGTTGTTTCTCAGGATCAAAATAACAATGATTTGATTTTTACATTTGGCACAAAGGGTGGTTCCGGAGCCGGTTTTTCCATAGGTCACACTTTTGTTGGTTCGCAGACAAATCATCCCTTTGGCATACGCACCAACAATCAAACCAGGATAGCTGTTGATCAATATGGAAATGTTGGGGTAGGGGCTACCACTTCTCCCTACGCGATGCTTTCGGTACAGGGAGCGGTTACGGCAACTACGACGTTCGCTATTCGCCCGGTGTCCGCGCAGACGGCGAATATAATTGATGTATATAATCCATCCGGAACACTGACTTCCGTCGTTACTTCTGCGGGTAATTGGGGCCTCTCCACCACCACCCCCTGGAGAACACTCTCAGTCACAGGCACAGTGGGTA
>CAYGDA010000024.1:2767-5164 GCA_964348515.1 uncultured Candidatus Saccharibacteria bacterium | reverse complement strand
AAGGACGCGCCAGTTTCACTATGGAATTTGACCACTACGAAGTTGTGCCGAACAACATTGCGGAGCAGATTATAGAATCTAAGAAATAAAAATCAGTTGGAAACAAAAAACCGCCCCAGATAATGTAAGGGCGGTTTTTTGTTTCCACAGCATATCCACCTGGTTATGAACCGTTTCTGTTGACATGGAAATGGTTCGGGAGTATACCGAAGGAAGTTATGGTTGGAAGGGGGAAATCCCCTTCAAATACGGTGAATAAAAGGGTGTTTTTCTTTGGCCTTATTAATTCTAGTAATAAATAAGCTAAGCCAAAGCTCGCCCCGACTTACTCCCTCCTTCCCGGGTGGAAATCCCCCGAAGCGAAGCACAGCCGAGACAGCTTCGACGTTAGCACAATTAAATATATGTTTGTAAAAACTGTGGGTAGAACCGCAGCCCAGAATAGCGGGATAGTGGGTTTGGTCACTTACTCGGTTTCTATTATAACCATTCTGGTCGGGGTTTTTGCATTTGCCGGAAACGCGAATGCTGTAGCCTCATTGTCTGTAAATAACGGTGTTTCTTGCGACGACCTAACAGGCATTCCTTATTGTACGATTCAAGCGGCAATTAATGCGGCCTCCGCGGGCGACACAATAAATGTTGCTGCGGGGAACTATGCGGAAAGTGTTGTCATAGACAGAGGGGTATCTCTGTTGGGAGCCACAGGAGCCATTATCGCTCCGGCAGCTGGACCCGGTGTCCAGATAGAAGTTTCGCCGGCGCTTACCCCTGTCACTGTTGATGGTTTCACTATCACTCCTCAAGGAAGTGCCTTAGATTCTGCCCAGGGTATAGTAATTGGCAGTGTTACGAGCCCTGTTGCGACTTATAACATAACTATAAGCCACAACACGATCACCACTTTAGGCCAAAATATGGGCATATTGGTACGGGGCGTAGGTTCTAATGGCCCGGGGTATCCGAACTCTTCAGGTCTTACTGTGTCTTATAACACCATTACATTGGGCGGCGATTCCACAGCGTTTTATTCATCGTGGGTTACCCCCGCTCACTCAAACTGGAATATTACCAACAATACATTTAACTCACCTGTTGGGGTTAATCTGGAGCTTTCAGATGTTGATGGTGTCGTTGTTGATGCTAATATTTTTGAAGCGGCCGGTTCAGGGGGCAGCGGCAGTGTTTTCATTGGTGCAGAACTCAGCAATTTAACCTCAACAACTACCTTCAGTAACAATGACGTTCGCGGCAATGGAGCCGGTTCAATGGTTGCCTTTATAAATAACATGCCAAATAAAGTTCCCGCCGGTTCCAATACGATGGATAAGGTTTCCATTACCGGCAATACTTTTGCCAACTGGGCCGCAACAGGGCGGGCGTTGGGTATTTATCCGCGTGTTACTAACGTAGCCGTGCACCAAAATAATTTTACTTTTGCTAGTGGTAGTACGGCACTCAGGAATACCAGCGTCTCCCAAGTCGATGCTACTAACAACTGGTGGGGGGATGTTACAGGGCCGACACATGCTTCAAATCCAACGGGTGTGGGGGATCTAGTCTCCGACAATGTTAATTTTGATCCGTGGTGGATGGATTTGGCAATGACGATGCCCTCTACATTGATTACGACATTCAACACAGTTGATGCAACGCTTACGTCTGCTGGTATTGAAAATAATCTGAGCACTTGCGCCACAACGCCGAATGCGTGTTCCGGTTTGTATTTTGAGAAAGTTGGTAAAGGTATGATCAGTTATAACATCACAATGGATATGACTGATTCGGCGACGATTGCAGCGATGCAATATCTCGGCGATTCTATGACCATGATGGACGGGAAAATCGGCTTGAATGCATCCACCTCAGCTATTATGAGAGACACAGGGGCTACGCTTACAATTTACGGTCTGGATTTACTCGGATATACCGGTTTAGACACTCCCTCCCTTGTTGTTCGTGATGACAATGGTGCCGTAATTTCCACAAGTTCGCCTTCTTACCCGTCTCTTGCCGGCTGGAGTTTTTCCGGAGGGAATTTGAGTTTTACTTCTGATCACTTCACCACGTTTGAGACAAGCCCGACTGTTACAGAGACGACCCCTGTTGTAACTCCGACAAGTTCAACTTCACCTGCTTACATGTTTACAACTGATGTGGCGGGAACAATAACTTACGGAGGTGATTGCACCAGCGCGACAGGGAATTCTGTCGCGGGCGTAAACACGATTTATTTGGTCGGTTCAACAAATGCCCCGTTTACCGAAGGTACCTACAATAACTGTACTTTAACCGTTTCGGATGGGGCGGGACACGCAACAACTTTGTCGCTTTCTCCTTTTGTTGTCGACACAACCGCTCCGGTTATTGCTGCTTACGATAACATTACAGGCGTAG
>CAYGDA010000024.1:0-2667 GCA_964348515.1 uncultured Candidatus Saccharibacteria bacterium | reverse complement strand
ACGGCGCAGGCTCAGCTTCATGCTCGGCCGCCTCAGGCACAACGTTTGCTCTCGGAACAACGCAAGTCACTTGTACTAAAAGTGATGCCGCCGGAAACGCTGCTATACCTACAAACTTCGATGTAATTGTTCAGGACACAACCGCTCCTGTCATCGACGCCAGCTCTCCTGTGACAGTCGAGGCCACTTCTGCCTCAGGTGCCGTTGTTACCTATACCTCACCGGCCACTTCCGATGCTGTTGACGGCGCAGGCTCAGCTTCATGCTCGGCCGCCTCAGGCACAACGTTTGCTCTCGGAACAACGCAAGTCACTTGTACTAAAAGTGATGCCGCCGGAAACGCTGCTATACCTACAAACTTCGATGTAATTGTTCAGGACACAACCGCTCCGGTTATTGCGCTCGTTGGTTCTGACCCAGTTTCTGTTGAATATGGTTCCGTTTATAGCGATGCCGGGGCTACTGCCTCGGATAGTGTGGATGGGAATATTTCTGCTTCTGTCATTAAGACTGGTTCTGTCGGGGCTAATGTTGGTACCTATACGCTTCACTACAATATTTCTGACGCGGCGAACAACGCTGCTACCGAGGTAACACGTACGGTAAATGTCACTGCTAAGCCGATTACGGTAACGGCAGTAACAAATACAAAAAATCATGACGGGACAAATAGTGCTGCGGGAATACCGACAATCAACGTTGCTTTGGTTGGTACAGATACGAATGGTTTTACTGAAACATATGACAATGCGGATGTTGGAACTAATAAGGTATTGACTCCAAGCGGGCTTGTGAATGATGGCAATGGAGGAAATAATTACAGCGTGACGTTCGCCTCTGTTTCGACAGGGACAATACTGTCCTCTACCCAAACAACTCCAAACAACGACGGCGTGGTTACTGTTGATTCAACAACACCGGGTGTTGTTATCACCAACCCAACCCAGCCGGTTAGCTTAACAATCAGCGGTGGTACGACCGATCCGACAATAGATGTAAGCTCATTTATTTCCGGCGGGACGGGAACATTACCTCAAATTACAATAACAGCCGCGAATGCGGGAAATGCCAATGTGGAGATTCCTGCTTCTACGGTAGTTACCAGCGCTGATACAACTTGGAACGGGGTAATCGCCGCGCCTACGGTCACGACAGTAAGCGTACCGGTTCCTTCGGGTGATACTGTCAGCTCAGGGCTTGCAATTGAAGTCGGATTTACAGGTGCTAAATTGTCTTTCGACAAAGCAGTCAAAATATTGCTTCCGGGACAAGCCGGTAAAAGAGCTGGATACATAAGAACAGGAATCTCATTTACGGAAATTACAAATCCTTGCGTTTCGCGGGACAATCAGGCAGCTATCGACGCTGATTTAGTGGGCGGCAAGGAAGATTGTAAAATTGACGCTGCAAATCTCGCGGACATGATAATTTGGACTAAACACTTTACTTCGTTTACTTCGTATACACAGAGTGTGCAAACCTCTGGCGGTGGTGGAGGCGGCGGGGGAGGAGGGATTGTAGGTTCTTATGGTGTTTCCATTGTGCAGCCGGCCGTGTTGGCTCAGGTGCCACAGGTAGCACCTGCTACAACCGGACAAGTGCTCGGCGCTTCAACATACAGGTTTGGACTTGCCCTCAGAATTGGTTCAAGGGGCGATGAAGTAACAGAACTCCAGAATCGCCTTATATCCGAAGGGGTTTATTCTGGGCCAGTAACAGGATACTTCGGTTCGCTTACGGCGCAGGCAGTTAAGGCCTTTCAGGCAAAATATGGGATTGGCCAGGACGGAACGGTTGGGCAGCAAACAAGAGACAAACTAAACAATGCAACCTCAACTGCACCAGAGGTGTCATCTTCCGGCAGGGAATTTGGCCAGGCTGTATCCGCTTTCGCGCGCAACCTTGCGATGGGCAGCCGGGGAGATGATGTTACGGCGCTTCAAAACAGATTGACGTCGGAAGGAGTTTATTCCGGGCCGATAACCGGTTACTTCGGTTCGCTTACGGCGCAGGCGGTTAAGGCCTTTCAGGCAAAATACGGAATTGCCCAAGCCGGGAAAGTAGGACCGCTCACAAGAGAGGTCTTAAATAAAAATAAATAGCCGGTTCTTTTCCATTGAGAAGGGGAAACAATTGGCTATAATGCGGGTATACGCATGAAAGTACACTTTATTCCCTCAAAAGAAAACGGTTATAAGCCCAAGATTCTTAGGAACGAGTTTTTCTTCGCATTCTTAGGTCTTATTATAGCAATTGAAGCGGTATATCTGACCGCTTCTTTTGTGTTATCGCGGTACGGGGGAACTTTTACCGCGGCTGTCATCACTTCAACTTTAGTTGATTTGACCAATGAGCGCAGAGTCAGCGCGAGCGTTGGGAAACTTTCCGTGAATCCGCGGCTTCAGTATGCGGCTGAACTTAAAGCCCGTGACATGGCCAAGCGCGGGTATTTTTCCCACAAAGATCCATCCGGCGCAGAGCCTTGGGGCTGGCTTGAGAAAACAGGATACGTTTACAGTTATGCCGGGGAAAATTTAGCCGTGCTTTTTTCGGAATCTAAAGACGTGGCTGACGCCTGGATGAATTCTCCCGCGCACCGCGACAATCTGTTGAACGGAAATTTCAGGGAAGTCGGCATTGGTGTTGCAAACGGACAATACGAAGGGA
>CAYGDA010000023.1:0-5311 GCA_964348515.1 uncultured Candidatus Saccharibacteria bacterium | reverse complement strand
TGGAATTGGAACTGCTAATCCAAGCGAATTATTGACACTCCCATTTAGCGCAACCACAAACCGTATAACTTTCCAGGATCCGAGTGGATTTAGTCCATACATCGGTGGCGCGACAGGAAGTGGAGTAGGCCAAGGTTTGCAAATATATAGTCCTGGTGGCATTGCTTTTTCTGCGTATGCCAGCAACAGCGCGCCATTATCTAGTTTCAATCATCCTCTTTTACTCCAACCACACGGGGTTTTTAGCTCGTATCCGTACGGCCTAAGAATTTATCTCGATGGGAGTTATGGTGGTGCTGCTAAAACTGGACTAATGATTGATTCATTCGCGAGCAACACTTCGCCGCTTATTGATGTCAATTCCGGGGCTACAAACGTCTTCAGGATCCAACCTAGCGGCAACGTCGGCATAGGGACAACGACGCCTTCCGCAAAACTCAATGTATTAGGTGGGACTGCAGTTACGGGACTTGTTCCAACTGGAACTACCGGTGCGATTGTATCTGATAATTTGCAAACGCTTGGTAGTGGTTCCGGCTCTATGTATGGCGTTATTGGTGTTGCGAAAGCTACCGCTGATGCATCCGGAGATAAAATTTACGCCGGTTATTTCAAATCATATGCGACTGGTTTCGCAAGTTCCGAACACACGGTGCATATTGAAAGCAGTTCCAGCAACGCTGCAACCCCACTTGAGGTCTATCAGGGTTCCAATGCACTTCTGACCATAGACGGTGGCAACGGAGGTACGACGCTCGGTACCAATGCTGGGACCGCCGGCAAGCTCACCATCAATGGGGCAGCGGACAGCTCGTCTTTCAACTTCCTCAACGTGAGCAAGGGCGCGTTCGGAACAATCGATTTCACACAGTTCTACACCAGCGGCAGTAACTACGGTCTAAATATTGCAAGCACGTTCTACGTGAATAAGGGCACGGGCAACGTTGGCATCGGGACGACAACGCCAAATGCGAAACTCGGTATTTATGATGTGGGCGCAAATTCTCTCGAGATAATAAACAATAACGGTGGAACGGGCGGTACCGACAAAACACTCATTCATCTTCAGCAAAACACCGGTGGCGCTTTTGGTGGTGGTGCTCAGGCGGATGTATATCAGTATTTGAGCGGAGTCAATACAAGAAATTACATTACTCAGTATGTGGAAGGGGGTGTAAATATCGGCAAATTAAGTATGTCTGTTGCCGGAGATGTTGTGCTGGCTAATCAACAGACGGGCGCGCCTCAAACCCAAGGGCTGGCTCTTCAAACCAATAACACCACTCGGTTGTATGTTAATTATGGCGGCAACGTAGGTATTGGTACGACAACACCACAACAAGCACTTGAAGTTAAGGGATTCGGACGCTTCTCAAACTCTGCGGTAACAGCCGGATATTCTGGTATCGAATTTGCAAAAGACGGTACAGTCCAGTGGCAATTGCTCAACAACCAAACTACAAATGCGTTCGGTCTTTGGGAAGACGGCACGACGCAGCGGTTGACTGTTCTTGAAGGGGGCAACGTCGGCATCGGGACGACGAATCCGCAGGTGAAACTCGACGTACAGGGTATCGCGAGCAGTACGACTTTTTATGCGAATGCGGGAACTGCTGTTGCGCCAAGTATTACGTTCTCCGGAGACACCAATACGGGTATCTTTAACCGCTCGGCAAACGTTTTTAGTATTACCACAAATGGTGTTAATACACTCGACATTCAGCCATCCTCTGTTGAAATGCGAAGCGGCGCGAATCTCGCTTGGTCGGGAATTGATGATGCTGGTAGTTCTCCGGATTTACGGCTCTCCCGTCTTGGTGCTGGTAAATTAAGTGTTGACACAATAACTGCTGGAAATAGCTTAGGAACTCTCATTGCTGACAACGTTGGTATTGGCACGACATCTCCTTATTCAAAACTCTCTGTCGCCGGACAGGTTGTCGGCCAAAATTTTGTAGCGACTTCGTCTAACTCAACGTCAACCTTTATTGGTGGAGCCACTTTTGCAACAGGCGGGGGGAGCGTGGGGATTGGTACGGCGAGTCCGGGGTATAAACTGGAAGTTTCTGGGACGAGTGATGCATCAGGAGGTCTGTCAACAACAAATGGCATATTTAGCGTGCTTGGATCGGCCACGAACGCCCTGCATATAGGTTCTCTTAGCGACTCTCCATTCGGAATGTATCTACAAACAAATGGAGCTGGTTATCCTCTCGTGTTAAATCCGCTCGGCATTACTGCAAATGGCGGAGGCGTTGTGATTGGCGGGTACTCGGCGGGAACAGCACGTTTAGCCGTTATGAACGGCAACGTCGGCATCGGGACGACGAGTCCGCTCGAACTCTTGCACGTCGCTGGTGTGAACAACACAGGCGTCATTATTGGTGGTCCGGCAGCTCCGACCGAGGTTCCGAGCGGCGTTTACAACTACCTCAAAGTCATTGGTCATGCGGCAGGCATTGGTCGTGGTGGAAGTGTTTTACTTGGAGGCGGTTGGTCAAACAATAATGGCGGGCCGACGACGGTATTCGGTTCTGTGAACGGTTTTAAGCTGGTTGACAACGGCTCAACGAAGGAAGGGTACCTCTCATTCGGTACAAACACCGGTTCGGCCGTTACTGAGAAGATGCGTATCGACAATCTTGGCAATGTCGGCATAGGGACAACGACGCCAGCAAACAATCTGACTATTTATGATGCATCAAAAGCTGATATTGGTTTTTCCGGAGAGAGCGGTCCAAATTACAAATGGACGATAGGGGAGGATATGGCTGATTCGGGAAAGTTCAAGATTTCTTCCTCTACCGCGCTTGGTACTAATGATCGTTTCGTAATTGACGGTAATGGAAGTGTAGGCATTGGCACAACCTCTCCCTCCGGTTCTCTCAGCGTATTAACGCAGTTGGGTGCTCCTACTGGTTTATATGTTAATAGACAACCGGTATATAGCGCACTTAGCAGTACAGAAAGAGGTGCTTATATTACAATAGCGGATTCTTCCGTTGGTGTTTCAAGTGTTGAGGCATTGCGTGCTGAATATAATCAACAGGGTATTGCGGGAGGTATTGCCGTGAATGGAGTTATAAACGCAAATCAATATTTTAACCACATAGGTGTTCAGGGAATAGTTACCAGAAGTACAGGACATGTTTCTTATCAGGCAATTGGAGTAAAGGGTGTTGTTAGAACGACGGCTTCTCCCGGCGGCGCGAATTACGGAGGTTGGTTTGAAAATGATTACGACACAACTCCGACAGTGGAATTTTGGAATGCCTCTTCCACCGGCAATAATATACTCGCGGATTTCTCAACAGAGGGAAGCATTACTTCGCGCGGTTCCATACGTTATGACAGGACAAATAACGCGCTCGGACTTCTTGGTGTAAATGCTCTCACAATGTCCACGGCCGGCAATGTGAGAATGGCTATTGCAAACGGAGGAAATATCGGGATTGGTACGGCTACAATGGGGTCAAAGTTGGAAGTTCTTAAAGATTCTACATACAACTCAGAGTCGGCGGCCGGTTTTGCCATTAAAACAGCGGACGCCACGTATAAAAAATTGTTATTTGGTGTAGACAGCGTGAACAATGTCGGATACGTGCAGTCAATGGCATACAACTCTTACGGTTCTGTTCCTTTGGCTATTAATCCGAACGGCGGCAACGTCGGTATCGGGACTACGACACCGGGAGGAATTTTGTCCGTTGCCAATTCAAGTGGAGCTGAACAATTACGTGTAGGCAGCACTGCTTCGGCCGTTAACTATTTGAACATAACAGGTGCGACTACAGGTTCCGGTCCCGTAATCAGTTCGGCGGGAGCGGACAGCCCTAATATAGATATAAATTACGTAACGAAGGGCGGGAACGGGTTACATAATTTTAAATCGGGGACGAACGTTAATTATCTCACGATGCAGGGAAGCGGTGCGGGTAACGGGGTTACTCTTGGGACTGCCGGTACGGACGCCAATGTTGACTTGATGCTTTCCACGAAGGCGGCCGGGAATATTTACTTTACTCAGGGTGCTGGTGTGAACAACGGCATGCATCTTTTGGATTTGGTTGATTCTGTAGGAAACCAGGGGCAAAGTTCGTGGCCTAAATTTGTTACCGGTTATACAGTTTCTCCCACGCTGGCTATTGGCGGGTCCGGAGCCTCTGCAGGGTCGGGCAATGCGGATTTTAATTTTGCCACCATGGGAACCGGCGCCTTCAAATTCAAAACAAATTCAACCGTTGAACAAGTTCGCATACTCAACACAGCATCCGCAACGAATTATCTGACTTTTACCGGTTCAAACGGCGGGTCACCGACAATAAGTACTAACGCTGGTAATTTAAGTCTGGCCCCCGCCGGCGGCAACGTCGGAATTGGGACGACGAGTCCGTACCGCATGCTCTCAGTGCAGGGGAGCGGCATCTTCACCGGTGGCGATGTGCTTGCATCAACATTCACAGCGACCAGTACGGTCTTTACTGCATTTGTAACTGGTACCACGGACCTTGTTCTTAATCCTGGTTCAGGAAACACAAAATTGATGAATTCGGGTGGCGGGACCCTGCTCTGGTACACAGGAGCAGTTACAAGTCTTAATCCAGGATCTGACAATGCGTACGATCTAGGGACCAGTGCTTTAAGAGTCCGCACAGGTTATTTTGGCACGTCTCTTAGGGTCGGGACAGGAGCGTCACCTGAAACCATAATCAGTTCGACTGGAAATAGTTACTTCGGCGGCAATGTCGGTATTGGTTCTACCACTCCATGGGCGCAACTTTCCGTAAATTCTGATGGTGTGGCTGGGCCGGAATTTGCAGTCGGTTCATCTACAAGAACTGATTTTGTCGTGACGAATGGGGGCAAGGTGGGTATCGGGACTACGACTCCGGGTGCGAAATTGGAAATAGCCGACACGTGGAATAGTTCAGAGTATGCTTTTGAGATAAATGCTTCAGCGGCAGGGAATTACTATTTTGCAATTGAGCCGTTCGCAGCAAGTTCTGGGAACGTAGGTTATAAATTTAAAACACATAATAACGGTTCTGAAGTAGACACTATGTCATTAACAGGAGCAGGCCTTGTTGGAATAGGAACCACAACACCCGCGAGCAAACTCAACGTCCTTAGTACCACGGAACAGCTCAGGCTTTCTTATGACCAGACCAATTCTTCAAAGTTCACGGTTGGAAGCGATGGCACCCTTACTTTGGCGAGCGGGAACGGCGGGGCTACTAAATTTGGCAATGTAAATGCCGAATTGTTGATTCGTGGAGACGGCTCTATACATCACTCCGGTTCTGCGTTTTAT
>CAYGDA010000022.1:0-5843 GCA_964348515.1 uncultured Candidatus Saccharibacteria bacterium | reverse complement strand
TAGAGCACGGAGCTTATACCTCCGCGGTCCTTGGTTCGAGTCCAAGAGGGCGCACCAAAACAAAGTTTTGGTGCGAGGCGCAGGCACGACGGTGCCGAGCCGGGGTCGCGGAATTTTTTAACAAAAAAATATCCGTGACCACAACAAGCGAAGCTTTGTGCGAGCCGGAAGCCACGTACCCAGTAGGTCATTCTGCTGAATGAGGTGCGAGGCGGGGTCGCGCAATCGTCCATTGAAGCGCGGCCCGTGACCACATGTGCGAAGCGCGTAATCACAAATAAAAAACACCGTGCATCTGCGCGACGGCGTTTTGTGACCGGCCAATCAAGTGGGAGAATTAGCCGGCCCATTTCTTATAGGTCATCTCCTCCCGTTTTTCTTTGCGGATTCTCACTTTGACCCGCCAAAGGATGATGTACAGCACGGCAATGACACACAGGCCAAGACCCTGGATGAAAAGCATCTGAGGCAGTTCGCTTTTTTCCAGAATGAGCGGGTCATTCATGCCGATGCCTATCGGGATTCCTACCCCGGAGATTCCTAGGACGGACGGGACGGACAAAGCGAGAAGCACCCGGTCTTTCAGGAGCCATATGAGGGACACCACCGCAACTATGGCGATAGGCGTGAGCACTGTCAGAGGTGAAAGCATTTTTGCCTCCAGTTTTTTTATGGGAACGGATTACACTGGAATAATATTACCACAAGCTTGAATTGTCTTATCCACATTATTCCAAGTGGATTTTTTCGCGGTTTTCCAGCGTTTCCTTCAAAAATTTGTGTTGTTTTAATTCAGGATCTTTTTCAAGCAGTTTTTTGGCTTCATTTCGCGCGGCTTCCACGAGTTTCAGGTTTTGTATTGCTTCCATACCGAGATCTGTAAGCCCGGATTGTTTTCCGCCGGAGAGTTCGCCCCCGCCCCTTATTTTCAAATCAACTTCTGCGAGCTCAAACCCGTTTTTTGCGGTTTGCAGCGCCTTCAGACGCCTTGTTGAGTTTTCGCTTTTTGTTCCTGTAAACAGATAGCAATATGCCTGGTCGGAACTCCTTAGGACTCTCCCGCGCAATTGGTGAAGCTGAGCCAAGCCAAATCGTTCAGAGCCTTCAATCACGATTATGGTGGCGTTAGGCACATTTACCCCGACTTCTACTACGGAAGTCGCAACCAAAATATTTATTTTACCGTCGGCGAATTTTTTCATTACATCGTCTTTTTCTTTCGGCTTCATTTTGCTGTGGAGAAGCCCGATTTCAAATTCCTTAAAAACATCTTTTTTCAGACGTTTGGCTTCTTCCTTGGCGGACTTTGCTTCAAGGGCGAACAAATTATCCTTGTCCGGCGTGTCTATCCTCGGGCAGATTATGTATGCCTGTTTCCCCGCCTCCAATTCTCCCCTGATTTTTTCGTATACTCCGTCGCGTTTCTCAGGAGCCACCAGTTCTGTCTTTATGGGTTTTCTTCCGGCGGGCATTTCATCAAGCAATGTTAAATCAAGGTCGCCGTAAACAGTCAGGGCCAGAGTGCGCGGTATTGGAGTCGCGGTCATGGAAAGGAGATGGGGAATGCGAGGGTTTGATTCTTTACGGACCAGTTCCTTACGCTGTTTCGTCCCGAAACGGTGCTGTTCGTCAATTATGACAAGCGCCAGATGTTTGAAGACTATGGATTTTCTGATTAGAGAGTGGGTGCCGACTACGGCGGCGATTTCTCCGTTTGCCACCCATTTTAAAAGCTGGGGGCGGGAAATCGGAGTGGGTTTAGTGGGGTCGGTTTTTGAGGGATATTTCATACAGCCGGAACTTGTGATTAGTCCGATATTTACACCAAGCCCGTCAAAGAACCCTATAAAATTTTCAAAATGCTGTTTTGCCAGAATTTCCGTTGGGGCCATGTAGGCGACCTGAAGTGTTCCGAAGTCCTGCTTATCCGGTCGCGTAGCGGCCGTCGCGTAGGCGGCCGCGGCGGCAACCAGAGTTTTTCCTGAACCCACGTCTCCCTCCAAAAGGCGCGACATAGGCACTCCTTTTTCCATATCGCCAAGTATTGCTTCAATAGCCGTGTCCTGCGCTTTAGTCGGAGAGAAGGGAAAGCGTTTTAAAAATTCGCTTACAGTTTTTTTACCGACGGTGTAGCCGGGGACGGCGGAAAGAAGAAGCCTTTCTTTCTGGCGTGCCAACTGTATTAAAAATATTTCTTCAAAGGCAAAACGCTTGCGCGCCGCAATTGCATGGCCGTCTGTTTTTGGAAAATGCGCCCAGAGCACGGCTTCTCTGCGTGCGGGCAGGGAATAACGGGCGCTTACTTCTTCAGGAATTATTTCCCGGATTCCATCAAGTGCTCCATTAGCGACGAGTTTTTCCACGGCGTGGTAAATAAAGTTTGATGTAATCCCTTTTGTTTCCCCGTAAATCGGGGTCAGAAACATCGGCTTCTCAATTGTAGTGTCTCCAAAAAGATTTTCCCGCGGCAACTCATCCAGTTTTTCTATGGAAGGATTAAGAAGCTCCGGAGATTTTCCGTCAGCCTTTTTTAATTTTCCGGACACTCTCACAAGTGTTCCTTCAGGATACATTTTTGCCATGTACGGCTGGTTAAACCACACCAGACGCACTTTACCGGTTTCGTCTTCGAGTTCGCCTTCGGCCATAGGGATTCTTCTGCGGAAAGCTTTCTTTGTTTTTATGCGCGTAATTTTTCCGGAGAAGGTGACAACGGAATCTTTCTCGGCAGTTTCTATAAGCCTTTCCTCGCCCCGTTCTATGTATCTTTTTGGGAAATAAAAAAGGAGGTCTCCCGCGGTACTGATGGATAGTGTTTTAAGGGCCGCTCTTTCTTTATCACGCAGGCGCAGTATTTCTCCTACAGGTTTATTTAAGTCCATTTTTATGGGGAAATGTCAGAATCTTAACTTACTTGGATATGATTGTAGCAGATTCCCCTAAAACGCTCTGACGGTACTGGCGCGCACGTTAACGGTGGCTTTAATGGCATTGTTGACGGTACAGCTGAAGGTAAAAGTGGTATTTTCCCGCACACCCTCGGATACCGTGTGGCGGCTGGAAGCAATTTTTTCCACGTTATCTCTGTTTAAGTAATTGACATTCAACGTGTTGCTTATGATGTTGCGCCCCCTCTGGTCTTTAAGCGTGCAACCAGTTGGCGTACCGGTAGTAGTCCAGACCAGGTCAAATGATGATCCCTGGGGAATGAGCTTGTTGCTTATGACCCTACCGTTTCTCTCGGCGCTGATTAGGGCGGTGAATGAATGCAGCCCTTCACCCCGGGTTACATCGCAGGCTGATGCCAGATTGTTGTCTGTGTGACAGACCGGGTCTGCACAGTCAATAAGGGCTGAGCTATTGTTATTTACGTGGTCATTGCAGGAGGAGGCGATACCGCCGGTTTCATTTCTGGAAGGGTCATAGGACGTCGGATTGGAGTAATTACCGTCCGTGTGACAGTCAGGGTCGGCAATGTCAGCCCAACCGTCACCCTCATTGTCTATTGTGTCGGCACATTGAGAGACCAAGCTGATGGATTTCTGAGTCCACCCTGAATTTAATCCCGGAGCATCCTGCGCCAGCACCTGGAATTGTTTTACACCGGTCGTGGACCAGGAATGGCTTGCTGTAAGCGCGGTTCCTGAAGGAACGGTAGCGGTGCCGGCAGGCACCCATTCATCCGCCACACCGTTCTTGTCCCAATCAATGCCGTAACGCACCTGGTTACCCTCCGGGTCAGTTGAAGTTATTGTAAAAGTATATGAAGAATCAGGATTGCCGGAAGCGGGGCCGGTAACTGAGGGGGAATTTGGAGCCGTGTTGCAGGCAGGACAGGGGATGCTCTCCGTTCTGTTGTCGGGGGTTGTAAATGAAAGATTAGTTCTCTGACATTCAGTGCCGTTATTAGAAGGAACGGGATTGTTGCATGTCCTTGTCTTGCTTACTCCGCAGGTCGTAGCGCAATCCAAGTCCCAACTGCTCCAACCGCCGTTGACGGGGGCGACGTATGTACTTGAACAGGTTACCGTGGTGTTTCCCAGAGTATCCATGGACCCCACGACACAATATCCTCCTCTTACCCCCGTACAAGAAAATGAATATTTGGGGGAATATTGCCGTACCGCATATGGAGGGTCGCCTACATACAAAGTTTTGGGAGTGATTGTTTGGTTGCCGAAACCGTCTGAAAATATCTGTTCAACTTCGCATACCGGTACATATCCGCAGGAGGGACTGTTCCATTCTATTACGTTTTCGTAAGACCCGCAGGCACTGTTTGCATAAACCCCTGTCTGGTTATAACCGTTGCAATATGTTGAAAGAAGCGTGCCGAAAGCTGGGCATCCGGGGTTTACGGTAATAGTGCGCGAAGGACAATTAGTTGACCAAAGACCGTTGGAACTTTTGACCCGGAGATATATTAAATGAGAACCAACGCTTGGTTGAGGATAAGAAAAAGATGAAACCGTGCTTATGTTGCTGCCCGAATTGCATCCGTCGCGGTTCCATTCATAATTTGTAATCCAATTTTGTAAGTCTGTTGTTCCTCTTCCGTAAAAGAGGACATCAGATCCGGCTGTAATTGTTTGGTCAGTTGTCGGTACATCGATGTTTGCGGTTGGTGGTGTGGCGGCAGGTAAGTTTGCCACAACCGTAAAAGAAATAGGACCAAGACTTTGGTTGTAACCCGTATCCAGCCTGTAGCATGGAGCATTAGCGCCGGCCCCGCAATAACTAGGCGATAGGTTAAGGGCCATTGCGAAAATCCCAACTTGATGAGCTCCCAGCGGAAGAGTTATATTGTAACTAAAGTTTCCTATGTTATTTGTCGGCCTTGGTTTACACACGAAAGCGGGGTTGAAATAAAAATTTTGGTTTGTAAAATCTGCTCCCATAACTGCTACCAAATGGCTGACCCCCCCGGCACTCCAGCTTGCGGCATCAATGAACGGGATCATACAAATATGTGTGTATGCAGGGTTAACCCTTGAGGAATCATAGGAACCAGACACTGTTGTTGGTTTCAGGGTTTGCCCGCCGTTGGACGGACGCGTAAGCGTTATGGAAAAATCTGTTGTAATGGTATTGAAAGGGCTACCAGCGAAAACCTGTTTGGGAGAAAAGATTAAAATAAACAGAAACAAAAAGACAAAAAAATAGTACTTCATGTTGTTGTTGCCACAGAAATTTCATATTGAGGTTGTGGGGGTGTTTTTTCCAGAAATTCACGCAATTGCGCGTCGGTCATGGGTTCCGGGGTAGAAGTTTGGAGTTGTGTTCCTATGTTTTGATCGGACTCGGGGCTAAGAATTTGTCGGCATACTGTTTTGTATATTTCATTAGTTATGGATGCGCATCCCGATAGGTTATTGTCGGTTATAATTTTTCCCAGTTCTTTCTGCAGGACCGCTTCATCTTTTGCTGTAAGGTTGCGATTTTTTTCCTGGAAACCGCGGTTTGTATATCCTGGATTTTTATACATGTAAAAAGTAAGACCTGTAATAATAAGTATTACTCCGGTTATCGTCACGGCGATTTTTACTCGAGTATTATCCATATGGCTATAGCATATTCTACCACCACCACCCCGTTCCCCTAAAACGCTCTGACGGTACTGGCGCGCACGTTAACGGTGGCTTTAATGGCATTGTTGACGGTGCAGCCGAAGGTAAATATTGTGTTTTCCCTTACACCTTCTGAAACGGAGTAACGGTTTGTTGCTATATTTTCTACGGTATCTTTGTTTGCGTAGTGAGTGTTCGCGGGATTGCTTATTATATTTCTTCCGCGCTGGTCTGTAAGGGTACAACCCGTGGGCGTACCGGTAGTAGTCCAAACCA
>CAYGDA010000021.1:0-6575 GCA_964348515.1 uncultured Candidatus Saccharibacteria bacterium | reverse complement strand
TTGTTCGGCACAACTTCGTAGTGGTCAAATTCCATAGTGAAACTGGCGCGTCCTTCAGTCATAGAACGCAGAATGGTCATGTAACCAAACATTTCCGAAAGCGGAACCGTAGCGCGTATAGCCTTGTTAAGCCCTCTCTCTTCCATTCCCTCAATCTGTCCGCGCTTTGAAGAAAGATTACCCGTGATATCGCCGTAAAACTTATCAGGTGTAACAACTTCAACTTTCATAATAGGTTCAAGGATAACCGGCTTGGCGCGACGGCACGCATCCTGCAAAGCCATAGCGGCGGCAAGTTTGAAAGCAATTTCAGACGAGTCCACTTCGTGATAAGAACCGTCATAAAGCTCAACGGAGATGTCCGTCATTTTGTACCCGGCCAAAACACCGCGGTCCATGGCTTCACGAAGTCCTTTTTCAACTGCCGGAATATATTCCTGAGGAATGACACCGCCTTTGATGTTATTGATGAATTCAAACCGTCCGTCTCGTTTAACATTCTTAGGCAAATCCTCTTTTGGTATTGAAAAATCAATGGATTTTACGCGAATACGCACATGACCATACTGACCGCGTCCTCCTGACTGCTTGATGTACTTACCTTCCGCTTCGGCCGTCCCGCGTATTGCTTCCTTGTAGGCCACCTGCGGTTTGCCAACGTTAGCTTCCACGCCGAACTCGCGCTTCATGCGGTCAACCATAATTTCAAGATGAAGTTCACCCATACCCATAATGATGGTCTCCAATGTTTCCGGGTCGGTCATAACGCGGAAAGTCGGGTCTTCCTGCATAAGGCGGGCAAGAGCCATGCCCATTTTTTCCTGGTCAGCTTTTGTTTTAGGTTCAATGCGGAGATTAATAACCGGGTCAGGGAAGTGAATATTTTCAAGAGCAACAGGATGTTCAGGGTCACAGAGAGTATCCCCGGTAATAACGTCTTTAAGTCCGATGGCGGCGGCAATTTCTCCGGCGTAAACTTTTTTAACTTCCTCACGCTGATCGGCATGCATTAAAACTATGCGTCCCACACGCTCTTTGCTGTTTTTGCGCACATTCAAAACATAAGAACCTGCTTCAAGGGTCCCCGAATAAACACGGAAGAAAGTCAGCTGCCCGACAAACGGGTCAGAATGGAGTTTGAAAGCAAGAGCGGCAAAAGGCTCCTCATCAGAAGAAGGACGCTCAAGTTCCTCGCCGGTGTCAGGGTCGGTTCCTTTGATGGCCGGGACTTCCGTAGGACACGGCAGATAATCAACAACGGCATCAAGAACAAGCTGGACTCCTTTGTTTTTAAGGGCAGAACCGCAAAGCACCGGAAAAACCTGAAGGTTAATTGTGGCCTGGCGAAGAACTTTCTTTAAAGTGGCCAGGGGGATTTCTTTCCCGTCCAAATATTCCGTCATCAGGGTCTCGTCGTTTTCCACGATTTTTTCTATGAGTTCACGGCGGTATTTTTCCGCATCAGCTTTTAGATTATCGGGGATATCTTTTTCTATAACATCGCTACCCATATCTCCTTCAAAGTAGTAAGCCTTCATTTTAAGAAGATCAATGACTCCTTCATGATGCTCTTCAAGTCCTATTGGTATTTGTAAACGAACCGCATTTTTATTTAAACGGTCGAGAATAGTCGCAAATGAGTGTTCAAAAGAAGCACCCATGCGGTCAAGTTTATTCACAAAACAAACACGGGGCACGCTGTACTTGTCGGCTTGGCGCCAAACAGTCTCTGATTGCGGTTCCACTCCGGCCACGCCGTCAAAGCAGACAACACCGCCGTCCAAAACTTTAAGCGAACGCTCAACTTCAACCGTAAAGTCCACGTGTCCTGGGGTGTCTATAATATTAAAACGGTGCTTGGCGTTTTTATCGTCCTTAGAGTGAGTCGGGGTCCAAAAACAGGTAATAGCGGCGGCGGTAATGGTAATTCCGCGTTCTTTTTCCTGTTCCATCCAGTCAGTAGTAGCTTCGCCTTCGTGCACTTCGCCGATTTTGTGGGACTTACCCGTATAGTAAAGAATGCGTTCAGAAACAGTAGTCTTACCCGCGTCAATGTGGGCAATAATTCCGAAATTGCGAACTTTTTCCAACGGATAATCTCTGCTCATACAAAAAATGATTAGCGCCTTGAGGCGTGCTTAATAAATAATTACCAGGTGAAATGCGCGAAGGCTTTGTTTGCCTCTGCCATTCTGTGGGTGTCTTCCTTCTTTTTAATGGCCGCACCTTCGTTCTTAGCTGCTGAAATAAGTTCCTCACCGAGTTTCTTGTGCATAGGCTGCCCCTTTTTGGCGCGAGCGGCTTCTATTATCCAGCGGAAAGCGAGCAGGAATCTGCGTTCCGGCCTCACTTCACGGGGAACCTGGTAGTTTGCCCCACCGATACGGCGCGAACGCACTTCCATAACAGGACCGGCATTTTTAAGGGCGCTTTCAAAAACTTCAAGCGGTTCCTGTTTTGTTTTTTCCTTTATTAAATCAAAGGCGCTGTAAACAACCTTGCGGGCTGTCTCTTTTTTACCGTCCTGCATTACATAGTTTATGAACTTGCCTACATTGGCAGAGTCATAAGCGAGATCAGGAGTCGGGATATTGCGATTTTTTACTTTGCGGCGCATGTTTTATATTTATTTCTTTGCCGCTTTAGGGGCTTTGGCACCATAAAGAGACCGTCCTTGTTTGCGGTTCTCAACTGAGGTGGCATCAAGCACACCGCGCACTATGTGATAGCGGACCCCCGCCAAGTCCTTAACGCGTCCTCCGCGTATAACAACCACCGAGTGTTCCTGAAGCTTGTGTCCTATTCCCGGTATATAGGCGGTTACTTCCATTCCATTAGTGAGGCGAACACGGGCGATTTTGCGCAAGGCTGAGTTAGGTTTCTTCGGGGTGGTCGTGGTTACTTTTGTGCAAACACCGCGTTTGAAGGGGGAGGCGTGAAAAATGGGGCGATTTTTTATCGTGTTAAAGCTCCTAAGCATTGCAACCGCCTTAGGCTTACGTATTACTTTTTTCCGGCCGCGCCGGGTAAGTTGATTTATGGTGGGCATTAAACTAAAAAGCACCTCCGTGCCAATGGAGCAAAATGTACTATAGGAGAGCGAAAAATGCAAGAAAACAAACCCGCTGCCGGGGTTTGTTTGAGTTTAAGTTATTCCAATTCCTCTATATCCCTGATTTCCTTGCCAATAAAGCGCTCTGAGTCGTCGTAGGCCTTGCGCAGGCGGCGGAAAAGGGTGGCTTCCTCCTTGGTTAATTTACGTTCCGCGCCGGCCTTTCTTATTGTATCTATTGATTCCTCTATATCTTCACGCAACAGTTTAAAGGCTTTACGCAGACTCTGTCCGGCCTCAAGAGCCTCCGCGCGAACCCTACGGCGGAGAACGAGATACCGGCGGCGCGCATACCACAGAAGAGTGGCCAGAAGTATTACAAGAGCCGTTATCGGCACCAGCATTGAAAGAACCGTTATCGCGGTAGAACCAAACATCCACCAAAAACCTTCTTTAACGGTTATCTTCGCAATTTCACTCTTGTCGCTTTGCCCTCCGGCATCAGAGCGCGCCTTGACCCACATACGGTAATCTCCCTTTTCAAGTTTTATCGGCAAAGCAAAAAGAAGAGAACCGTCAATTCCCACGCGCGCCTCCATCTGCGCCAATGGGTCATCATTTGATTCTCCCGCTATTACCAAAACTCCGGTTACATCCCTGTATTCAGTGGTAGCACGTACTACTTCCACGTCCCCTGCCCGTACCTCTTTTGTATAACTTATGATTTTTGGAGGATTAAGAGCGCTTACCGTAAAGTCGGCGCGCGCCGTGGCAAAATTACCCGCCCTGTCAAAGACTTTTCCGAATATTGTGTGATCTCCCGGAGGCAAACCTTCCGTTTCGTACGTGTGGCTTCCGTCATCCTTGAACAATACCGACTTACCGGTATCCACCTGAATTTCGTAATGGTCTATACCGGAAGTCTTGTCCTCCGCCGTAAGCAAGAACTTGGCCCTGGGATTGCCGAAAATACCAGTTTCAACCTCGTTTATGTCAAAAATGTTCGGTCTTTCCGTATCAATTTGGAATTTATAATGCCCCGCCGAGCCATCGCCGTCCTGATCCCTAGCGGCCGCATGGAAATACCAGACTCCGTCACTTAGATTTGTGACCTCTTTAGATGAAATGGCAGGAGAATACAAAACTGTCGGCCTGGAATTGGGAGAGTGGTCATATAAAAGCTTTACTCCGGATGCTCCGTCGGGCAACCCCCAGGCAAACTGGGCATTTTTCTTGTTGTACCAGGCGCTTTGGTCAGGATGAGTAGCTGAAGTTATAACAAGCGCAGACAGATTTCCGTTGTTACTTGGTGGAGCCGCCACAACCGCCTCCTCAACGGCGGCGGAAGAATCTTCAAGCGCAAATGACGCCGAACCGATGGAGGAAAGAATGTCTGTGCCAACCCCATCGTTAGCCAGGACACTGCTGGAGGAAAGAGAGAGTTTGGCACTTCCCGAATCTTTTACCTTGAACGTAATTGTTGCAATCTTTCCCGAGGAACCTATATAACCGGGATTCAGCACAACCCCTTCAAGGGATACTGAACCGTCACTGTTTGAATAGGAAGGTTCCTGAACCCAAAAATTAATGACTGAATTTGTTTTTGAAATAGAGGAGACCGAAAACTTGTCGCTCGGAAAGGACACCTTGGTCGAGACGGCATTCATGGCCTTGTCGGTGCTTGAAACTAGAACTGAAACAGAAATAGTACCGCCTACTTTATAAGTGCCGCTTGAAGGAGAAAAATAAAGAGTAGCCGCCTCCGCATATATTGGAGCCGACAGTAGAAACGCAAAAAATAAAAAAATTGTGCGAATGCGCAAGAGCATGCGTTGTTTCGCTCTAACGCCGCCTACGAAATCTGACTATGAACGTTGCGAGAAGAGCGAAGAATACTAATAGTATAGCGTAGATGCCGACAGTTTGGTACACAAGGGAGCCGTTAATTGGGGAAATCTTTGCTATGCGTTCATTACCACGTCCGTCAACAGCTTTTACATAGATAAAAGAAGACAGTTCCTGGTCCCGCAGTTCGTACGGAGAGGAAGCAAAGAGCCAAAGCGCCCTGTCAGGACTGAAAGATTTTATTTCCTGAATTTCATAATGGTCTATCCCGGAATCTTTATCGGCTGTTTCAAAAGAAACAAAATACTTGCCGCCAAAAATGGCCGAACTCGTGGACAAAAGCGGTGTAAACAGCTCAGGCAAAATACTGTCATAAAGTTCTACTGTTTTTTTCTCTCCCTCCGAAACTACTTTGACCGTCAGATTTCCTTTTGCCGCATTCTCCACTGTGCCCGCGCCGTCGTTTAGGTAAACTTTTGCGTCTGTAAACCGAAAAGTTTTCTCCCCGGTCTTACCCGCGTTAGCGATAAAAGAAAAAATGTAACCCTTGGATGTCGTAATCCCGCCAGGGACAACCCCGGAAAAAGAAACGAGTCCGTCGGACAAGCTCGGTTTTTCCACCCAAAAAGTACTGACAGATGACCCGGAAAAAATTTCACGCACGGAAACCCCGTCAGGGACGGAAAATTTTCCTTCCAGTGTGTTTATTGTCTCCCCGCCTGTATCAACATAAACATTTATTTTAAGTTCGCTCCCTTGTGCAATATTTTCTCCCGTGCCTGATTCCAAAAAAATCCGAGAGGCGAAAGCCGACGTGCAGGAAACAGCAAACAAAGACAGAAGTACCAGAGAAAAGCCCGCTTTATTAATTTTTTTATTCATATCTGTTTCTTTTTTGTCCATTTTTTAATTCCTTTTCGTAGCCAATGCCAAATTTCACTACCCCGTCCAGTAGTACGCCGTTATACTGAAATCTACAAGGTTAATCTTGCCGTCGCCGTTTAACTTTTCTTTTTCAATCACCATAAAATCAGCGGAAATGGTTCTCTTATACCAGTAAGCTGCTATTGAAAAATCGACCAGATTGACCTTACAATCACGGTTTAAATCTCCTTTTGGGGGACACGCGGCCGGAGCGGTTGAGAGCACGTTTTTTGTGCCGACCTTAAAATTAACCAGGTAACTGTAGGCACTAACCAACTGATTACCTATTGATGATTTCGATTTAGTGCTGTGCCCCCCGTAATCAAGCACGGACGTATCAAAATTATATAAATAAACTCCGTTTTTATCTGATATGGTTTTCGCAAAAAATTCTTCATCAGAGTGAACAGACAGAATGATGTCCGCCTGCGGCGCGGATTGCCCAAAAATAGTCACGTCATCGCCTCTTTTGACTTCGCTTTTGTCTACCGCAATAGTAGGAGCCAAAAAAATACCTGTTATGTTCGTCGTTGCCCCGTTTGTGACACTCGTGGGGAAAGTCAGTAAACTGGAACGCCGCCCGTCTTTGTCTTCACTGTAAATGGAAAAAATATAATTTCCTGCAGACAAATTTGAGAGAGATGTTTCAAACGTTCCATCCACTCCGGCTGTTGCAGTCGTGGCGACTTGTGCGTCTTTCAACACAGTAACAATGCTCCTGGGATAAGCTCTCCCGGAAAAAACAACATTACCA
>CAYGDA010000020.1:0-6850 GCA_964348515.1 uncultured Candidatus Saccharibacteria bacterium | reverse complement strand
AATACAAAACGTCAGATCCATTATCTCCTCCAATGGGACGTGGGGGATTGATGAGGGGGGGAGGTTAACAGTCGTAGAAATAGATACCAATAAACTCAGAGTGACTTCACCGAATGGATTCACAATTTACGATGAAGATACAAAACAACCGATGTGCGTGAAATCTAAGAGCGGGGCTATGGTACTCGTGAATGGAGAGTGTGTCCCTCCCCCGGATCCATCAGCAGTAGACACATCTTCTTCAACCCCGCCTGCCGATACTTCTTCCACTACTCCCGTTACAGACCCGGTTGTTCTGACAGACCCTGCGGCTACTACTACAGCTACGACCACCCCGTAAAAAAGCACTATTGACGTAAACCGTTTTTTTATCTATTCTCTATTTCGTAACTGTAGATAGCGGGCATGCCGGATAAATGGCAATAGGCCCCGCCGAGGTCGGCTCACAGTTCGGAATAATCCGAACGGGAATCGCGCTACAGGCGTGATTTTTCGTTTTAGAATATGCCAATTACAAAACAAAAAAAGGTTGAACTGATAGATAAATTGGAAGGTATCGTGAAGAAAGCGAAGACGCTTGTCTTCGTTAAATTCAAAGGCGTAACAGCTAATGATACAGCCGGTTTGCGTAAGAAATTCCGCGAATCAGGCATCGGATACACTGTCGCCAAAAAAACTTTGTTAAAGCGCGCGCTTGGATCCGTTAAAGTATCCGGGGAACTCCCGGTGCTTGACGGGGAAATCGCTATTGCTTACGGGGAAGATTTGCTTTCTCCGGCACGCGAGGTATACGCGTTCCACAAAGGACACAAAGAGAATTTCTCAATAGCGGGCGGTATTTTCGAAGGTGTTTACAAAAACGCCGGAGAAATGATGACCATCGCGACAATTCCTTCCCGCGAAGTGTTATTGGCCCAGCTTGCCAATCTTCTCAATTCACCAGTGCAGAGGTTTGCGATCGCTCTTAATCAGATTGCAGAAAAGAAACAATAATTATCAAAATAGATAAAACAGTTATGGAAAACACAAACGCAGAGGTTCCGGCAAAATTTGCCGATCTCATAAAAAAGATAGAAGAGATGTCGGTCATTGATCTCCATGAGCTTGTAAAAGCCATTGAGACAAAATTCGGTGTCTCGGCTTCAGCTGTTGTTTCGGCAGGTGCCGGAGCAGGAGCCGAGGAAGAAGGCGCGGTAGCCAAGGATTCCTTCACAGTAAATCTGGCTTCAGCCGGAGAAGGGAAGATTGCCGTCATGAAAGTTATCAAGGAAGCTTTAGGACTTGGTCTTAAAGAAGCCAAGGATATGGTTGATGGTGCTCCTGTGGACATTAAGCAGAATGTAAAGAAAGCCGAGGCGGAAGAACTCAAGAAGAAAATTGAGGAAGCAGGCGGGAAGGTAGAACTTAAATAAGTTCTACTTGGAGCCTGCGTAGTCCCGAGCAATACGTTGCGAGAGATGTCTGAACACAGCAGTGTTCAGACCAAGGAGGCAAAGTAGAGCTTAAGTAATCAGAAACATTTTACTGAAACAAAAACTCCCATTTAGGGAGTTTTTGTTTTTATTGATATTTCCGCCCGTTTCTGCTTTTATTTGGCAAGGTTGTAACCGGAGAAGAAAATGCAAGAAGTGAATCTGGCGGATTGCCGGTCGGAGACGGAAGCTTTAAAGAAAATAACAATTCTGGTTTTCAGGGAGGCTCTCTGTAAAACAGGGTTTCCAGGAGTTTGCGTTCACCCCGCGACGGTGAGGGGATTGTCGCTCGGGGTCTGCGTGCTGAACAACGAAGGTTTTTTCAGAGACGGTGTCGGGGCGGTATTGTTTGATTTTGACCAGGACGGGATTCTCCGGGTAAAGACGCCCGAGTTTTACGGGGGCCGCGAAAAGATTTCCGGGATGATTCGCGACTTTGCTTTGCTCCGGCCGGGACTGCGGAAATTGGGTTTTACCGAACGCCTGAATTTCTCCAATTACATTATGGCGAAGAAAGTCCCCTTAGGTAATCTTAAGGAAGAATTGGTGCCGCTTTTCGGCGCCTGCCGGAGGACCAATTAACAGCCCGAAACAAGGGCTTTTTTATTTGCCTGTCCCGCCCTTGAATGCCTCTTATAAAGTGCTAGGATGGGGGACATGGAGGTACTGACTAAACTTTTCGGCAGCGCTGCCCGAGTGAAGATAATAAGACTTTTTCTATTTAATCCGGGAGTTTTTTATGATAAGGGCGATATACAGACCAAAAGCAAGGTTACCCCTACGGTTACCAGAAAGGAGATAAGTATTTTGGTTTCCGTCGGGTTTTTGCGCCCTAAAGTTTTTTTCAAGGAAGTGCGCAAAACTAAGGGCAAGAAGACCATTATAAAAAAAGTTAAAACTAACGGTTGGGAGCTGGATACAAATTTTTCTCATATCCCGTCTCTTCGTTCACTTCTTCTAGATTTTCAATCAATAGACAAAAACGCCCTGGCATTATCCTTCAGGAAAGTCGGGAAAATAAACCTTTTAGTTATCGCGGGTGTTTTTCTGAATGACCCTTCAAGCAGGATTGATTTGCTTTTAGTAGGGGACCGTATGAAGAAAGGAGTGTTTGAAGGAATTGTCCGCCAGCTGGAATCAGAGATAGGAAAGGATCTTTCTTATGCCTTATTTGAGACGGCTGATTTTAAATACCGCCTTGGTATGTATGATAAATTTGTCCGTGATATTCTTGATTTTCCTCACGAACAGCTTGTAGACAAATTAAACCTAAAATAGGGGTTTTCCCGGGATATAGTGGATAAGTTCACTATTGCAGGGGATTTTGATGATATAATTAGGGGCAGGAACTTTAAGTGTCGATTTAAAGTTTTTTAGCGTAATTAAACAGATTAATTGCCTTAATCCTTGGGTGAAAGCTTAGGGGTAGGCGTCGTGTATGATGTTAGTTCAAGATTCAGTATTAACTTTAGGGCAATCGATTTATGCTTTGTGGGATGGAGTGCTTCTTACAATCCCGGGGATATTGGTAGCAATTATCCTTTTTGTCATCGGTTGGATTGTAGCGTCCATCTTAGGCCGCGTTGTCGCCGAAATTGTGAAAGCTATTAAGGTAGACAAAGCGCTTGAAGGCGCCGGCGTTGGCGAAGTTCTTCGCCACGGCGGAGTTCAGCTTAATTCAGGGGTTTTCTTCGGGGCTCTCGTTAAATGGTTTGTGGTTGTAGCATTCCTTATCACTTCCCTTGAGGTGGTGCATTTAACGCAGGTAACGGAATTCCTGAGTGAAGTTCTTATGTACCTTCCGAACGTCATTGTGGCTGCAATCATTTTGATTGCTACGGCTATTGTGGCTGATTTCGCGAGGCGCGTATCATCCGGAGCCGCTCAGGCGGCCCAGGTGTCTTCCGCGGGGCTTGTAGGCACTATTGCCAAGTGGGCCGTTTGGGTCTTAGGCTTTCTGACGGCTTTCTACCAACTTGGAATTGCCGCGCCATTCATGCAGGTGCTTTTCACCGGATTTGTGGCAGCGCTTTCTCTGGCCCTTGGCCTTGCATTCGGCTTGGGCGGTAAGGAAACTGCGGCTAGGGTACTAGACAAGACCTGGCACGACATTTCGAGTAAATAACCCGTATTTAAGGGTTATCTCCAAGAAACGTCCCCGAGGGGGCGTTTTTTGTTTTTTGCCTTTGTTATCCAGGGATTTTTTATTTGACAACCGTTTTTGCTTGGGTATAATAGCTGGCACTGTATGTTAACGAAGAACAAGAAACTCAAGCGGTAAATGGCGCCTGTTATGGGTTTGCCTTAGCCGCGAAAGCGGTTTTTTTGTTTATACATATAGGTTTTAGAGTGATCATTGACAAAAGAATACTGTCCGCCTTCTCTCCCAAATCTGTTATCAACTGGGGTCGAGGGAAGGATGAGACAGACAAAAACTGGTCAGCCGGGTCCGCAGCGGTGCGGAGACGGGACCAGATCGACGAAAGTCGAGCATAAAAAAGTGAAAGTAAAATGGTTTTTACAGTTCCTAATAGGAACATTAAGAGCATACGGTGGATGCCTTGGTTCTAAGAGGCGATGAAAGACGCGGCGTGGCGACGATACGCTTCGGGGAGGTGCCTAGCAACCTTTGATCCGGAGATTTCTGAATGGGGAAACCTATCTCAAGTCATGTTGAGATGATCTGCGCAAGCGGATCGCATACCCAGGGAAGTGAAACATCTCAGTACCTGGAGGAAAATAAAAAAATTTTGATTTCCGTAGTAGCGGCGAGCGAAACGGAAGAAGCCCAAACCGTTCTCTTCGCAAGAAGAGGCCGGGGTAGTAAGGGGGAAGCTTCTAATTATGTTAGAGGAAAGTTACAAAATAGTGTGATAGCAGAAACTGCTGGAAAGCAGTGCCATAGACGGTGATAGCCCGGTAGGCGAAATTACACTATCTTTCTTGCTTCCTTTCTTGAGTAATTCAAGACACGAATAGCTTGGATGAATCCGGGAGAACTAACTCCTAAGGCTAAATACTCTTAGAGACCGATAGTGAACTAGTACCGTGAGGGAAAGGTGAAAAGAAGCCCGGTTAGGGCAGTGAAATAGAACTGAAACCGTATGTTTACAAGGAGTAGAAGAGGTTGTTTACAACCTCGACTGCGTGCCTATTGAAGAATGAGCCAACGAGTTTATATGTGCTGCTGGCTAAGCGGGTGAACCGCAGAGCCACAGGGAAACCAAGCGTTAATAGCGCGAAATTATAGTAGTACATATAAGACCCGAAGCTGGATGAGCTTACCATGAGCAGGGTGAACCCCGCCGAAAGGCGGGGGGAGGCCCGAACCGGTTGGTCGTGCGACTCCATCGGATGACTTGTGGTAAGGAGTGAAAAGCTAATCGAATTCAGGAATAGCTGGTTCTCTCCGAAATAGCTTTAGGGCTAGCGTTATGTGTTCCTCTTGGGGGTAGAGCACTGGAAGGTCTCGACAGGGAGAAATCTCGCGTGACCTATCAAACTCCGAATACCAAGAGCCACAACATAGCAGTAAGACCACGGGGGCGAAGCTCCGTCGGTCGAGAGGGAAAGAGCCCAGATCTCAAGTTAAGGTCCCAAAATTTACGTTAAGTGCAAGCGAGGAGGTGGAATTTCATTGACAATGAGGATGTTGGCTTAGAAGCAGCCATCATTGAAAGAAAGCGTAACAGCTCACCCATCGAGAGATTCCGCGCCACAGATAATCGGGGCTAAAACGTAATACCGAAACTGAGGGCTTACAGGCGTCACAACCTGTGAGCGGTAGGAGAGTGTTCCAATCTGCGCTGAAGGTAAAGGCGTGAGCCATACTGGAGCGTTTGGAAGTACAAATGTTGGCACAAGTAACCGCAAGCAGGGTGAGAACCCCTGCCGCCGAAAGAATAAGGTTTCCTTCGCAATGACAATCAGCGAAGGGTTAGTCGGGCCTAAGGAGATGGCAAATGCCGAATCCGATGGACACATGGTTAATATTCCATGACTTCTTTGCGTGGCGATGGGATGACGAAGATTAGTATGTAGAGCGCATTATTGGATTTGCGTTCGTGCTGTAAGAATGGCCTTTAGGAAAATCCGGGGGCCTGGCTTTAATGTCGTATTCAAGCAGAGCGAGATACCTGAGGGTTCGCCCGAGGGGACTTTACAAAGCAGTCTTCCAAGAAAAGTCTCTAAGTTCAGCTTACAAAACAGCTGAAATCTTGTTTCTGTCTTAAATTTCATCTAGACAGGAACAAGGTCTTACACGCAAGGGAACCGTACCGCAAACCGACACAGGTATTCGCGTCGAGTAGACGAAGGCGAACGAGTGATTTCTCCCCAAGGAACTCGGCAAAAAAGCAGCCGTAAGTTAGCAATAAGGCTTGCCTCCACCACTTTGTTTTTACAAATGGTTAGTAGTTCCATGAGAAATAAAAGATAACGAGACAAATTTATCACTCCCGGAGGGGAGTGATGTGTGCAGCGGTCGTCGCTGTACACGCTTTTAGTTCTCGGACTTCATACATTTTGAATGCAAAGTGGTGGAGGCCGCAGCGAAAGTATCCCTGGCGACTGTTTACCAAAAACACAGCTCCCTGCGAACTCGTAAGAGGATGTATAGGGGGTGACGCCTGACCAATGCGAGAAGGTCAAATATCGGTGGTGCTATGCCGCACTTTGCTCCGCAGTGCGCGAGCGGATGGATGGTTTCGACTTTCCATTTCGCCACGCGCTTCCTGAGGGGCAGTGTGCGGTGTAGTGCTGACTGATATAAGCCCTCGTCAATGTCGGCCGTAACTATAACGGTCCTAAGGTAGCGAAGTTCCTTGTCTGGTAAGTTCAGACGTGCACGAAAGGCGTAACGACTGGGGAACTGTCTCGGGGAGTAGCTCGGTGAAAATACAATACCGGTGAAGATGCCGGTTACCTGCAGTTAGACGAAAAGACCCCAGGAGCTTTACTCCAGCTTGGTATTGGCTATGTTTGAGTGCTGCGTAGAATAGATGGGAGACTTTGAAGCAGTCCTTTCGGGGATTGTGGAGTCAACAGTGAAATACCATTCTGCACTTGGGCATAGTCTAACCTGTACGGGAAAAACGTACGGGGACAGTATCTGGCGGGGAGTTTTACTGGGGCGGTATCCTCCTAAAAAGTAACGGAGGAGTTTATTAAGGTCAACTAGGCGCGAATGGAAACCGTGCCGATAGTGTAAGGGCATAAGTTGGCTTGACTGTAAGGCGTACATGCCAAGCAGGTGCGAAAGCAGAACCTAGTGAACCGAGGTCTCGCATTAGATGCGGACAAAGATTAACGGATAGAAGTTACCCTGGGGATAACAGGCTAGTTCCGCCCAAGAGTTCATATCGACGGCGGAGTTCGGC
>CAYGDA010000019.1:2996-6858 GCA_964348515.1 uncultured Candidatus Saccharibacteria bacterium | reverse complement strand
GCGGCTAGCGGGTTTCTTCCTCTTTCGGGGGGGACTGTCACGGGCATCCTCACAGTTAACGGTCCTTCCAACGATTGGGCAGGTAAATTTGTTGGCTCAGGTCAGTATGGTCTTTATTCTGCCAATTCTTCCGGTTACTACTCTTACAACGCTTATAACATCTATGGTTTGTATACAAACGGCTACATATACGCAGGCGGCACAATCAATTCTGCTTCATTAATAAATGCGACAAACTATTTCCAGATTAACGGCAAATATGCGTTGGATGGAACAGATTCGTGGCTCAGATTAAATCAGCAGGGGAGTTTCGCAAGCGGGACTTACACTCCGTATAATTTTCGCTCAGACGGTGGTTATTATGGCGGGGGCACTATCAACTTAAGGGAACCGACTAATGTAGCCGGTGATATAGCACAGGTGAACGGACGGGCCATTTATCCGGGAGACGTGTCTAACAATTATGCTTACCAAAAGTATTGGTACCTCGGTTCTCACGCAAGCTACGGTCTTTACACCAACACGGGACTCTATGTATCCGGGACGGTTTACTCCAACGGTTCTCCTGTCTGCCAGTCCAATGGCGGGAATTGCCCATCCATATCTTATGCCAGCAGTGCCGGCACATTAAACGGATTGCAACTCAACGGGCCTTACGGCGGATGGGTTGCGGCCGGTTATTACCATCTTGGTTCATGGGGCGGAAATGGCTGGGGCCCCGCTGTTTTAGTTGACCGCGCGAGATACGCCGACAGCGCCGGAAGTGCTCCGGCAAGCGGAGGAACGGCAGATTATGTTTCAACTCCGTCGGGAACCTATAAACACTTGGGAGCCTGGGGTGTTGGGAGAACCGCCGCAGGAGCAATTCTTGTTAACACCGCTTATTATGCTGACAGTTCCGGGTATGCTTCGAGCGCTGGCAGTGCCAGTTATGCGACTAGGGCCGGCAGTTCAGCGGCTGAAACAGTTTATGCAAATTGGGCGGATTATATGACCCTGGATCAGGCTTGGGACGGTTATTCTACCGCTTATCATCTAGGCAATATTTATGACCTGGATAACTACACGTATAGTTGTGAACTTGCCCTTGCCGGAAATTTTATGGGGGTTGGAACTTGTGAAGTAGGAAGTTACTACAACAACAGCGGAAACAGATATGTTGGAATTATCGTCCACCTGAACGGATATTACGGGTCCTGGTACAGTAACTCGGCTAACTACTGGGGGCTTTGGCCGATTATCACAAGGCGCGCAAAATAGTGTAACAATATAAATCCATGTTTAACTTTGATGCACAAGACAAAAATATTGATAGAAACCGCCAAATTAGATGGTATCTTATGCTTGTTGCCGGGCAATTATTTATGGCTGTATTGGTTGTTGTGGCGTATGCTTTTTTCACACAGGGCAGCGTATCAATAGGATTTGATAATCAGACAGGAATATCAAAGACAGGTGAGCAAACAACGGCATCAAACGCGGGGAATATGAAAGCGGCATTTGCCCCCGATACTTTTTCTGCGCAGACAAAAGAACAGGTTGTTGCACCGCTTGCCGTTATTGAACAGATTTCCGGGAACGAGATAGTTGTGAAGGTCGCCCTCCCGGATCAATCAGGCATTTCTAAAATAAGCGCATCCGATTCCTCAAAAGAGATAAGTCTGAATACTACTACAAAGACCTTTAATGTAGTTATTGATTCGAATACAAAATTTATCGGCTTATCGCAGGGTGATTTAAAGATAGGAGGTGGTTACACAATAGTCGTTGATAAGCCTTTTTATGGGGCAACGGGCAAACTGATGGTGTTAAGTATTTCGTTGTCTAATATGTCTCCCGACCAACTTTCAAAACCATTGATTCTGGCTCCGCCTACTTTACTTAGAAAGTAAAACACTTTATTTCTCAGGGTTTTGAAAAAATTGTTCTGGCATCCAGGATTCTGGCAAGGGATTCTATGCCTCCTGACTCCACGAACGTCGGCGCTCCCAAGTAACAGCTGTTTTTTATAAGTATGGCCGCGCCGCCGGAGTTACCGCGTTCTATCTTTGCTGAGGTTATGAAAAAGTTTTCTTCAAATCCCGACACTATTCCTTCCGTGGCTGTGATGTCATCCTGGGAACCTATTGTGGGATAGCCCAAAATAACAACTTGGTCGCCGACGGTCGGGTTTTCTTTGCAGGCCTCTTTGGTTAACGGAGTTTTTGCCAGGGCGGAAGCATATGCGTTTGACGATGGTATGGTTATCACGCCCCAATCAAGCCCAAGAATAGAAATTTTAAAATTACTTCCTGTATTATCAACCGTAATGGGGGTTGCCTTTGACGGAAAGGAGATAGTGCACGAATCGGCGTTTTCTGTGCTCCGCATTATTACATGGCGGTTAGTAAGCACTATAAGCGGACCGTCAGGGTCTTTGGTGAGGAGTCCGGACGCGGAAGAAGTTCCCGCCGATGAACCGTTTCTCCATACGCATGATACACGCACAACGCGTGGCCTCCAGGATTGTACAGCTGAAGAGACTCGGTTGTTGTCCACCAGCCCCTGCGCTTTTCCGGCGGCCTGAATTTTTTTCTCCAGAGCGGCTTTCTCGTCCGTAAGTTTTTGTTCAATAGCCGCGGCGCGGGTCTCAGCATTCGTTGCCCGTTCTTTCAGGGAAGCGAGTTCTTGTCTGGTTTCCTGCAGTGATTTTTCCTGTGATATTAAAAGAGCAGCCGCCTGTTCTTCAGTCTGCCGTTTTTCCGCGAAGTAATTTTGTACGCCTGTATACGTGACAAATCCGGCTCCGGCTAAACCAACCCCCAAAAGGGAGGCCAGTAAAAAAGAGCCCGATGAGACTAAAAATTGTTTGAGCCGCGGATTCATACATTTGGATTATAGCAAAAACATGACCACACAAGCGCATCTTTAAAATACGCGGTTTTTTGTCACCGGGGATTAAATAAATAAAAAAGCCCGTGAGAGTGGTCTCGGGCTTTTGGCTAAGCAACTTTTCTGCGCGCGGGGACTATGGTGAAAGCTTCTCCCTTTGCGGCTCTTTCGGCTTGTTCTTCGGGCAGGCAGTAACTTTTTTGCCGCCCGCTTAGCGTCAGAATTTGCTGGGGTTCGCGGTCAAGAAGCGTTATGGCGGTCAGCGACCCATTTCTCACCCCGACACGGCCGTCAAGCCCGGCGCGCTCTTTTGCAAGGCGCAACAGGCGGTCGTTTTCCACGGATGTACCGCCATAGAGGTCGAGGGCGAGAATTACGAATACCGCCCGCCCCGTTATCTCCGTCACGAAAACATCCAGTTCAAAGGGGGACTTCCCGACGAAGGAAATCCCGCGCTCTTTCCGTGTCAGTTCAAGCATCAGTTTCGCCGTTAGCTTGCGCAGGAACGGGTTAAGTGTTTCCGCCGTTTTCTCCGTGATTTCGCGGTAAAGCGCCCAGCTTATGTGAGGCAGGCTTACCATGTGAGTGTCGTCCCCGAACAGGGAACTTTGCTCCGTGCAAACGCGTATACGCGCCATGCGGTTCTCCCTTCAGGTTGATAGGTGCTCTGTTCCGAAACTACCATGCGGCGCAAATGTGGGCAACAAAAGCGCCGCGAAAGGCGGCGCCATGGGGGCTGAGGAATCACAACAGCCACGTGCAGAGATAATCGTCGGACATTTTTCTCGCGGTGGTGAGCGGGTCAAAAGCCGGGTTAGCTCCTTCACGCAGGGCTGTCATTTCCAGCTGTTCTACGTGTCTGGTTACTCCTTCATCAGGCAGAACCTGTGAAAGGTTTTCCCTCAGAAGTTTTTTTGCCGCCTGGAGTTGTTCGGGAGCCATTTTGTCCTCCTTCGGTAGCCGTGCTGCTTACTTAATGATAACAGTCCAC
>CAYGDA010000019.1:0-2896 GCA_964348515.1 uncultured Candidatus Saccharibacteria bacterium | reverse complement strand
GAACCCCCGTGCATAAAAGGTTAGCGAATGAGTCTACAGAACGTAGTCCGTTTCAATTCCGGCCAAGCCGGAACGGAATATGCGTAAGAAACGTACAAAACCGCATAAACCGCGCGCCACGAAATTTTTAAGATATTTCCCCGTGGCGGGGGAGTATCCGGAGCCTTACAGTATTATGCCCTCATTCCCTAGCAAGACTTTCGGGAAGAGAACACCGGTGTCGGGTAAGAGTTTAGTCTTACGCGAGGGCCGGAGCGAATCCAAACGCCATAAATGGCGAACGGACTGCCTTGGCAGTTTTGTCTGCACTTAGTTTGCAATCAGTTTTTTACGAGTAGGTTGCCTCCTCGGTTCCGCACAAGCGCAAACGTTTTCATGTCGATGCCTGGCATCCCCATATGAAAAAATTACGAAGCCTGGCGCATCCGGAGTTTGTCATCCTTCTCGCGCAAAGCTTCGCGTTTGTCGTGTTTACTTTTATTCTTGCAAAGAGCCACTTCAACCTTTATTTTTCCACTCTTATTATACAACGAAATAGGTAGTATTGTCAAAGGGGTACCCTTCAAGGAAGTGGCCAAACGCAGGATTTCCTTCTTTTTTAGGAGAATACGGCGGGTTCTGTCTGTTTCGTGCCCCGGAGCCATATTTTTGGGCTGATAATGCTCTATATGAAGGCCTACAACAAAAGCCTCTCCTCCGCGTATTAAAACCCTTGCCCCTTCAAGACTGGCCTTTCCGGCGCGTATAGCCTTGGTTTCGTTGCCTGTCAGCTCTATTCCAGCCTCAAACCGCTCCTCTATGAGGAAATTTAGCTTGGCTTTTCGGTTTTCGGCAAGGTTTCCGCTCATATTGTGTATATCTATTGACGGCTGTCATTTTATCATGTTTTGTGTATAATTCATGCGATAAACTATTTATGAAGTTTGGCAACAAAAACAACGGTAAAAATAAGGATAAAAAGGGTTTAAAAGCGCCTTTACCGCCCCGTTTTTCCTTTTTGGCCACGGTGGTTAATGTCATCATCATTTTCCTCCTTATTTCCAGCGCCTACTCATTTTTCTCAAGTGAAAAAACCACTAATTACGTGCCTCTTTCCGGGCTTGTCACGAGCGTTCAAAAAGGCGAGATAAAGAAGATAACCATTGAAGGGGACAAGCTCACCATTGAAAAAGTTGACGGCACGATTGAAAGCTCTAAAAAGGAAGTGGAGTCCTCGCTTTCAGAAACTTTCAAAAATTACGGAGTTACGGCGGAACAGCTTTCCAAAATTACTTTTGATAACAAGAGCGACATAGGCCTTGGTTTTTGGCTCAATCTGCTTTCCATAATTTTCCCGATACTTTTTATCGTGATTTTTTTCTGGTTTCTCTCCCGTCAGATGAAAGGAGCGGGTATGCAGGCATTTTCTTTCGGGCAGTCCAAAGCGCGCATAGTTGACCCTGATGATGAAGGCCAGAGAGTTACTTTCAAAGATGTGGCAGGCGCCAAGGAAGCCAAGGAAGAACTTAAAGAAATTGTTGATTTTCTGAAAAATCCGAAAAAGTTTTTGGACATAGGCGCGCGCATTCCAAAAGGAGTGCTTTTGATGGGCGCGCCGGGAACGGGAAAAACTTTACTTGCCCGCGCGGTGGCGGGGGAAGCGGGGGTACCCTTCTTCCATCTTTCAGGTTCTGAATTTGTGGAGATGTTTGTCGGTGTCGGGGCTTCCCGTGTGCGCGACCTTTTTGACATGGCGAAGAAATCCGCTCCCGCCATCATCTTCGTTGATGAAATAGACGCCGTGGGGCGCGTGCGCGGGGTCGGCATGGGCGGCGGAAACGACGAACGTGAACAGACGCTGAACCAGATTTTGGTTGAGATGGACGGTTTTGAACCGGCGGAGAAAGTTATTGTCATGGCGGCAACAAACCGTCCCGACGTTTTGGATCCGGCGCTTCTCCGTCCTGGGCGTTTTGACCGCCGTGTCACATTGGACTTGCCTGACCGCGCCGACCGTGAGGCCATTTTGAATATTCACTCTTTAAAGAAACCTTTTGCCGAGGATGTTAATTTGAAAATAGTCGCCGAGCGCACACCAGGTTTTTCAGGGGCTGATTTGTATTCGCTCATGAATGAAGGAGCGATTTTGGCCGCGCGTGAGGACAGAAAGAAAGTCGCGCAATTTGACCTTATCCGCGCGATTGAAAAAGTTATGCTCGGTCCTGAACGCAAAAGCCACGTACTTTCAACCGAAGAGAAAAAAATTACCGCGTACCACGAAGCCGGACACGCGCTTGTGGCGTCGGTGCTTCCTCACGCCGACCCTGTGCATAAGATTTCAATAATCGCCCGCGGTAATGCGGGAGGATACACACTCAAGCTTCCGCTTGAAGAAAGAAGGCTCCAGTCAAAGCGTGAATTTTTGGATGACATAGCTGTTTCTCTCGGCGGTTACGTCGCGGAAAAAATGATTTTTGGCGACATTACCACCGGGCCCTCAAATGATTTGCAGGTGGCAACCGCTCTGGCACGGGAGATGGTGACGCGCTACGGAATGTCAGACCATTTCGGACCGGTGGCTCTTGAAACTTCCGGCGGTTCGCCCGTATTCGGTTACGCGGGCAACGACCGTGATTATTCCGAAAGAGTCGGGGCTGAAATAGACGGGGAAGTTAAAAATATTATGGACGAGGCCCGTTGCCGTGCCGAGGAAGTAATGACTTCTCACAGAAAAGCGCTGGAGGCGATTGCCAATGAACTTATACACGTTGAAAACATAGAGCAGGCGGAATACGAGAAGATTTTGGTTGCCAATGGCATAATGCCAAAGAGAAAGGTGGAAATAATATAGATTTTTAGTTTAAAAAACTATATATTGTGTAGGTTGAAGTTTTAATTGCGCCCTTAGCTCAGTTGG
>CAYGDA010000018.1:0-9170 GCA_964348515.1 uncultured Candidatus Saccharibacteria bacterium | reverse complement strand
TGTGCTCCCGGCAGGAATCGAACCTACATCGCAAGTACCGCAAACTTGAATTCTATCCATTGAACTACGGGAGCTTTATTTACCCGCCATTTTCTGACGTTTTAGAATCCTACACTATCCAAGAAGGAATCAGCAAGCGTGCGCTCGTATTCCTTCTCCACCACATGTTTACGCAAGTGGTCGCGCACGATTGAGCCCTGCATTTTCCCAAGAGGGAAATGTATGAGGGGGGCTACCAATCTCTTCGTTTCTATTATAAGAGTCCGCTCTTTTTTGTCCTCAACAAGCGAGAAAGAGCGTAATTCTTTGAACTTATACGCGGCCGTGTCAGTGTGTATTCCGGTTCCGTCAATGAATACTTTTATGGAACCTGGTTTTTTGGCGCCATAAAGGAGAAGGAGCGAAGTAAGCAGGATTAAAACTATCCCGAATAGGTAATTTTCAAAATAAAAAGCCACCAGCGCCCCCATAATTCCGAGACTTCCGAACCCCCAATACCAATCCGCCGTTTTTTGTTTGTAGGCGTATTCTTCTGTTTTCCACTGCAAGGTTTTCATTATCAGTATTGTACTTTGTTTTAAAGATTTTGGAAAAGTTAATATTAAATAGAATTAAGGGGAAGTTGCGCCTAAAATCAAGCAATATATACTGTGCAAATGGAATTGCGCCGCAACGATGAAGATTTTGAAATACTCAATAAGGAGTTAAACGACGAAAACGTTCTGTTGGAATATAAGAAACCGTTTGATAATTACCGCGTGTCTTTTGTCCCGCGGGTTCTTGGGGGACTGATGGTTGCCTCCGGTAATATTGTTTATAGAGAAGAGCCGTCCTATCTTAAATTTCGCGCCATTGAAGTTATAGCCCGTGTCCCATATCACTCATGGGCCTCTGCGGCGTATACTCTTTTGACGACTTTTTATACCGACGAGAAAAAGTCCATGAGGTTATCCGATGTGGCCAAATACGCCCGCCTGGCGCAAGACAACGAAACGATGCATGTGGTGGTAATTTCTCAGCTTGCGCGCGAAGAGGGCAAACCTGATATTTTCAGGCACACAATTTTTCCTGTGGTTTTTGCCTTCTTTTATTTTTGGGTGTCGTATTTTTTGTATCTTGCCAACCCGCGTTATTCACACGAACTGAACTATCTGTTTGAACAGCATGCTTTTGACCAGTACAGTTATTTTCTTGAAAAACATAGCGAAGAATTAAAAAACAAAATGGCTAAGAGTGAATTTCTTGAGTGGTATGGGCGTTATCCGAGAAACCAGTATGAATTCTTTCTCTCGGTCAGGAATGATGAAATTATCCATCGCAATACGTCTGTCCACGGGGTAGTGTAATTTTGGCGGTGGGGGTGAGATTCGAACTCACGGTGCCTTGCGACACGCCGGTTTTCAAGACCGGTGCTTTAGACCACTCAGCCACCCCACCTAGAATAACGAGGAAAATGTAGCACGGTTTTGGCGTTTTGGTAAGGAGATATATACTTCGGTTATGAAATACCTCGGTATTGATTATGGAGAAAAAAGAGTGGGCATAGCTCTGTCTGACGATGGGGGAAGGGTGGCGATGCCGTCCTTGATACTGGATAATTCAGAGACCCTTCTCGCGGAAGTTAAGGAACTTTGCCGGGAAATGAAAATCGGGACCGTTGTAATGGGGCTTTCCCTTGATTCATCAGGCAAAGAAAATCCTATTATGAAAAAGGCAAAAAGTTTCGCTATTGTTTTGGAAAAAAATACAAAAACTCCGGTTGTGTTTGAGAAAGAGTGGTTTTCAACTGTAGAAGCGCGGCGGGCCCCCGGGGCAAAGGCACAAGTGGACGATGCCGCCGCCGCGCTTGTTTTGCAGAGGTATCTGGACAGGTTAAACAAAGTAACTGCCGAGCCTGGACCGGAGTTAGAAGATAATGAAGACTAAAATGATTTCTATTGATGATTTTAAAAAATGTGTGATACGTATAGGTACCGTGCTTTCGGCTGAGGTCGTTCCTGACGCAGACAAGCTTCTGAAATTATCCATTGATGTCGGGGAAGAGAATCCCAGGCAGATTATTTCCGGGATAAGGGGCTTTGTTGCGGGTCCGGAGTATCTGGTGGGCAAGCAAATGCCGGTTCTTATAAATCTTGAGCCGCGCACGATTCGCGGACTGGAGAGCCAAGGTATGATTTTGGCGGCCAGCTCGGAAGGGGAATTTTCCCTGCTTTTTCCGGAGAAAAAAATAAAGGACGGAGCCGAAATAAGGTGATAGTTTTTTTTGAAAAAATAAAAAATTGGGGGATAGAGGAATCCCGCAAAAAACGCGGTGAGTATGTAATTTATACGTTTGCCTTTATTGATTCTTCTTTCTTTCCGGTCTCACCGCTTTTTCTTCTTGTACCGATGATTATGGCAAGGAAGGAGGGATGGATGAGGTTAGTTTTTTTTACGACCATTTTTTCGGTTTTGGGCGGATATTTGGGGTATGGGATAGGGTACTCATTTTACGAACTGATTGGCAGGCCCCTCGTCGTTTTTTATGGTTTGACGGAAGAGATGATTAAACTCCAGAACCTTTTTGACAGTCACGCTTTTGCCACCATATTCCTGGCTTCTTTCACTCCCATACCGTACAAAGTTTTTACTATAGGTTCCGGGCTTTTCCATATAAATCTGTTTACATTCACCATGGCTTCTCTTTTTGGCAGGGCGATACGGTTCTTCGTTATAGGATATATATCTGAAAAATTTGGTTTGCGCGCTCTCCAGATTGCACGTTCATCCGCGCGCATGCCGCTCATTATAATCGTTCTCTCGCTTCTCGTTTTTGTTTACGCCTTTCTTAGGTGGTGACGCTCTAGTATAATTTCAACCAATGGCATTAATTGATCGTTTTTTTCCGGTACCGAGTTTTTTGGACGTACCTTTTTTGGGTATTGATATTTCTGATCATTCGCTTCGGTACATGGTTTTGAAAAAAACGGGAGAAGAATGGGAAGTTGAATTAAGCGGCAACAAAAGAATACCGGACGGCATTATTACAAAAGGAATTATTTCGCAAAAAGAGCAACTCGCGGCAATCTTGGGAGAAGTGCGGCGTGAATCCAAAATCAGTTTTGCCAGAGTATCTCTACCGGAAGAACAGGCCTACATTTTTGAATTGGTTATACCGAGGCTTGGGCTTGATGACATCCGTAATTCAGTTGAGCTTCAATTGGAAGAACACGTGCCCCTTCCGTCGGTTGATGCTGTTTTTGATTTCGAAATTATCTCGAAGGAGAAAGACACTTTTTTACTTACGGTGACCGCGTTTCCCCGCAATATTGTTGAGGCATATAGCGAAGTTTTTGAAAAAACAGGGCTCATCCCGATTTCTATGGAAGTGGAGTCCCAGGCAATCGCCAGAGCTGTGATAGAACGCGGCAGCAAAAAAACGTACATGGTCGTTGATTTTGGCGAGTCGCGTACAGGTATTTCAGTTGTTACGAACGGCAGAGTGGCGTTTACATCAACCGTTGACATAGGAGGGGGCAGGCTTACTGAAGCAATTTCCAAACATTTTTCTCTTTCCCAGGAAGACGCGGAAAACATGAAGAGGGAATACGGGATACTGCAGAGCGGGAAGGGCAAGGAAGTATTTTTGGCGGTTTTGAATTCAATATCGGCTCTTCGTGACGAAATAAACAGGCATTACATATATTGGCATACCCACAAGGATGAGAAGGGGATGGAACACCCCAAGATAGACACCATCATTCTTTGCGGCGGGGATTCAAACCTGAAGGGCGCTGCCGAGTATTTTGAGGCGAGTCTCCATATACCGACACAAAAGGCTAATGTTTGGCAGAATATAAATTCCCTTAAGTCTTATGTTCCGCCGATTTCATACAGCAATTCACTGACATACGCCACGGCGCTGGGACTGTGCGCAACATCATATGATTAATTTACTCGCCGAGGAAAAATCAAGAAAGGTACAAGGTCTGTTCCGCGACAGAGTTATAGTGCTTTCTCTCTTGTTTCTGAATACAGCCATTTTTCTTTCTCTGGTCGCTCTCTTCCCGTCGTATATCTTTGTCGTCAGCCGGAAGGAGATAAATAACGCCCAGCTTAAGGCGCTGCAAAACATTGCCGTGTCCGGGGATACTGAAACGTTCCAAAAAATGGCAAGTCTTTCCAGTCTTGAAATAAAGATTCTCAAGGGCATAAAAGACGAGCCGTCGTTTTCCAGAATTATCTCTCAAATACTTCTGCTCAAGCCTCAGGGAATTTCGGTGCAGGGAATAGTTTATCACCAGCCTGATGGGGGCACCCTTTCGTTGCGCGGTACCGCGCGCGACCGTTCCGACGCTCTTCTTTTTCTTTCTAATCTTAAAAAGACGGAGGCTTTTTCGGCTGCGGACATACCTTTATCCAACCTGATAAAAGAAAAAGATTTCACTTTCACCCTCACTGTGACGCTTAAAGGAAAGGCAAAAGGAACATGAAATTATTTTCTTTACGCACTTTAATATGGGGACTCATCTTTTTGGCGGCAGTTCTTCTTTATTTGTATTTTTATTTATACTCGGAGATTAAGGTAAGATCAGGAGAAGCCGTCGATCTCTATCAAAAGGTTGAGGAAGAAAGAAACAGAAAACTTGATGAGGTTGAAGCGAAGGAACTCCTGCGCTCAACGGCCGCCTCCCGCAAAACACTAGACTCTTATTTCATAAAGAAAGAAAACAACCTGGCTTTTGTCGAAGTTCTGGAAGATCTCGGGAGAAAGACAAAAATAGATTTCTCGGTGACGGGAGCAAACCCATCCAAGGATAACCTTACTCTTTCTTTTGAAGCCGCCGGGACATTTCAAGACCTTAATCATTTTTTGGTTCTTGTGGAGGAGATGCCGTACTATGTCCGCCCCACGGATATCTATTTCTCAAGCGATAGCGGAGAGCAGAAGAAAGGCCCTCCTTTATGGAAGCTCACGGGTAGTCTGAGGGTCGTGGGTTATATACCGGAATAAAAACATGCAGATAACAAATAAGACAAACGAATTGTTGCACCGTTTCAAGACGGCTTTTGCTCTGTGGCGTCCCCGCGGATCGCGGCTCATTTGGCACACCATCCTCATTACGTTTGGTCTCGTATTGGCGGTTTCATTTACCGTTAACGGGTATTTTCTTTACAGGACAATACAGTCAGAACAAGGGCTTGAGGCGGGAGTTTCTTCCTCTGTTTCTAAAAAAATACCCGTAGATGATTTAAAAACAGTGTTGCGCATCATGGAGAACCGCAACCTGCAATACCAAAAAGATTTGCAGGGGGTCCCTGTGGTTGTTGACCCTTCGTTGTAAACGACGTAAGGTATTGTTCATCTGAGAGTATTTATTTGTCCCCGTAGTTCAATGGATAGAACGGAAGCCTTCTAAGCTTTAAATGGAAGTTCGATTCTTCCCGGGGACACCATAACAAAACATCCGCATTGGCGGATGTTTTGTTATGGTGTCTGCCGGACGAGGTGTGTCTTTTTTGTGCTCCCGCGTGGAGTCGAACCACGATCATCTCCTTCGGAGGGAGATATCCTATCCATTGAACGACGGGAGCGTGTCATAAGAAAAACACGCGGAGAGAAAAGTCGCAAGGACGGGTTAGTTACGAAAACTTCATTTCTGTGCACCCTGAGGGATTCGAACCCCCGACCTTCGCTGTGTAAAAGCGTTGCTCTAACCAACTGAGCTAAGGGTGCAATATTTTGCCTGGTTTTTCTGTTATACCCGTTACGTCGTGAGAGTAACGCACTTCCTTTTTTAAATCAAGAATGCATAATGAGACACTAAATATGAAAAAGAACGAAACCCGGGGCCCGGGCTCCATTGGGGTAATCATGGACGGTAGCCGCCGCTTCGCAAAGAAAAATAAATTACCGACAAAAGGCGGACACCGCGCGGGGTTTGAGACTTTGAAAAAAATGGTCGGGTGGTGCAAGGAGTTTGGCGTAAAAACCATATACGCCTACGCATTTTCAACGGAAAACTGGAACCGCGCTCCGCAGGAAGTATTTGATCTCATGGAACTTCTGCGGTTTGCCCTTTCGGATGAAGGCATTCGTTCTTTCAAGGCGAGAGTTGTTGTTATAGGCAACCGAACTCGTTTTGCCAAAGATATACAGGAAAAGATAGAGATTCTTGAGAAAAAAACAGCAGTCAACAAAGATATAACCGTAGTATTGGCCCTCTCTTACGGCGGCAGGGAAGAAATCTTACAGGCAGTGCGCTCCGTTTTGGGAAAAAAGATTGATCCCAAACGGCTGACGGAGAAAGTTTTTGCCGATAATCTTTACACCAAAAATTTGCCTGACCCGGATCTGATAATACGCACGGGAGTTGAGGGAAAGGAAACACGTCTCTCAAACTTTTTACCGTGGCAGAGTGTTTACAGCGAACTTTTTGGGACGAAGACTTTTTGGCCGGAATTTACAAAAAGGGAATTTGTTTCAATGTTGAAGGAATATAACAGATGCACGAGGAAAAAAGGAAAATAAAAAAAAGCGGGGCAGACATACCGGTACTTTATGAAGACGGCAATATTGTTGTGTTTAATAAACCTGCCGGAATTATGGTCCACGGGGATGGCAGAAGTACTGAAGAAACTTTGGCTGATTATGTTGTAAACAAATATCCTAAATTAGAAAATGTCGGAGAACCGCTGATTTTGAACCCGGGAAAACAGGATGAAAAGGAGGTCTCAAGACCGGGAATTGTGCACAGACTGGATCGCGGCACTACCGGGGTTTTAGTTGTGGCAAAAAATCAAAAAGCGTACGAGAATCTGAAAAAACAATTTAAAGGGCGCGGGGTCAAGAAAAAATACAGGGTTATAGTGCATGGACACGTTAAAAATAATACAGGCATCATAGATTTGCCTATAGGCAGGAGTACGGGGGATTTTCGGTCCAAAGCAACTCCTGATTTACATATGCCGAAGACCGGGACACGCGGCGCGCTCCGCGAGGCGACTACGCGCTACAAAGTCCTTACCAGGTTTTTTATTAAAGAAGGAAAGAAAAATATACCCCTTACTTACGTTGAGGTTTTGCCGGAGACGGGGCGTACTCATCAGATACGGGTTCACTTTAAGTCCATACGCCATCCTGTTTTTGGGGACGGTCTTTATGGGGTTTCAGTGAAGGGGAAAGCCGAGGAGGCTTTTGGTCGTACCGCCCTTCACGCAGTTAGTCTTTCTTTTGAACACCCGGTTACAAAAAAGCCCATAAAAGTTGAAGCGCCGGTGCCGCGGGATCTGCATGATTTTCTTGCCCAGGCCGGACTTCTGTGATAAAGTGCCTTCCCATGAAAACAGGCTTTACTCTAAGTCCAATAAAGACGGAAGAACGTCAGGCGATAGATTTTCGCTCGGGGGACACCGTACGTGTTTGGTCAAAAATTAAAGAAGGAAAAGACAAGGAGGGAAAGGATAAATTCCGCCTCCAGGCCTTTGAAGGTATAGTTCTATCTCGCAAGCACGGTATGGAGGCGGGGGCTACTTTTACCGTCCGTAAGGTTGCCCACGGGGGAATAGGGGTTGAACGTATTTTCCCCCTGTATTCTCCTTCAGTAGAAAGCATAGAACTCCTTCGCCGCTCCAAATCACGCCGTTCTAAACTTTATTACATCCGCGACAAAGCCGCGAAAGAAATCAGGAAGAAAATGAAATCGGAGACAGTGCGCGTCGTTAAAAAGGGTTCCGTTACAACGCAGGAAGCTGTTATAAAGGAAGAACCGGTTGTTGAAGCCGCAGAATAAATACCCGCTCCCGGCGGGATTTGTTTTTAAAAAAAGATTCGTATAGAATCGGGACACCGGGCCCAGGTGGCGGAATTGGTATACGCGCATGCTTGAGGTGCATGTTCCGTAAGGATTGGAGGTTCAAGTCCTCTCCTGGGCACAGAATATAAAAAACGCGCTTTGAATAGCGCGTTTTTTATATTCTGTGAGCCGGAGGCAGACGTGCCGAGGCGGGGTCGCGTAATTTTCCAGTAGGAAAATATCTGTGACCAAAAACAATATAATTATTCCAACTAGTAAAAATGTTCTTGGCAAAGTTCGACAATTAAAAAATCACCGGTGGGCGGTGAGTGGGGTTATTGCATAATCGGATTTCTTTAGGCGCCAATCCACACGGAAAAAATGACGGTTCCCCAGGCTCCAATGATTGAGGTTGCAAGGAACAGAAGCTTTTTTCTAAAGCTCAGTCTTTTGAAAGTCTCTAACATAGGGCGACTCCTTCAGAAGAAAATAGGCCTGCTTATTATGATTGATGCCAAAAACCACAAGGATATGGTCACCCAAACTGAGGTGAGCAAAAAAGCCACCACAGATTCAATTCTTCGGAGTATTTCCATGTCGTAGTTTTTCCCCGCGTTCATCTAATAAGAGGCTAGCAAAAGCGCTGAGTTTTGCAATAATACGCCTATGGATAAGGCGGCCGAATTAAAAAAACTGGAGGAAGAAATTGCGACGGACAAAAATTTACCGCTCGAAACCAACGTTGTTTTTGGTGAGGGTAATCCGGCGGCGGAGGTGCTCTTTATAGGAGAGGCGCCCGGCAGGGATGAAGACGAGCAAAGACGTCCGTTTGTCGGCAGGTCGGGGCAACTGCTCCGCAAAAACATCCGCGCGCTTGGCTGGAAGGAAGGTGATGTTTACATTACAAATATTGTAAAACGCCGTCCGCCGGAAAACCGAGACCCGACCCCAGAAGAAATAGAAAAATATAAACCATATTTGGCCCAGCAGATTGAAATTATAAATCCTAAACTAATCGTGACCCTAGGCAGATTTTCGATGAATTATTTCTTGCCTGCGGCGAAAATTACCCGCGACCAGGGGAAACTTTTCAGATATCAAAAGTGGTTTATAGCCCCAATGCTTCATCCGGCGGCGGCACTGCGCGGGAATGAAATGATGGGGATGTTTGAGGAAAGTTTTAAGAAATTGCCAGCAATGATAAGAAAGTGCGATGAATTGATTGTAGAAAAGAAAAATTAAAAGACTGCCCGATGAAGCCCAGCATTGATTTATTGCTGATTTATTGTAAGTTGTAGATTGTTCCATGGGCTTTTATATGGTGCCTATAGTGTAACGGTTAGCACTAGAGATTGTGGATCTCTCAGTTCGGGTTCAAATCCCGATAGGCACCCA
>CAYGDA010000017.1:0-10513 GCA_964348515.1 uncultured Candidatus Saccharibacteria bacterium | reverse complement strand
TAACGGCAAGCGCTGTGGTTGTCGCATTAGTTGTTGTGGAATTTATTATTGAAAGGTTTGCGATTGTTGATGACGCCGCTGACAACAATCCGCCGGTTAATGTAGTAAGTGAATCAATCGTGACTGTATTGTAAAACCGCGCCGCGCCACTGACTTGGACTGTTGACGACGCATATAAGCTTCCATCCGATGCTACGAAAAACAAACTCGTACCAGCAGAATTTTCCACAGTGAAAAGATTTGCCGCCTGGCTCCCGGCCCCGCGGACAGTTATGCCGCGCACATTGCTTGAAGTCGCTTCAACAGTTACAAGCGATGTTCCGATTGGGCTCGTCGTGCCAAAAGAAGACGGTGTTGATGTACCGGAAACCGCGCCGGCGAGTTGAGCAAAACTCGCGCTGGAGATTCTCTGGCGCGGAGTAACGGTTTCTGAAGAAATATTATCTGCAGACACTTCAACCTGCAGATAAATATCTTTGTTCGTATTGAAGTTATAAGTGAGAGGGTCAGGATATCCGTTCGTCGTGTCTCCGATATTTACATTGAAAACACCCTCGCGGACACTTGCTGTGGTTGTTGCCGGTGTTCCGCTTGGCCAAAGCCTGTTTCCTGAACCAACGGTCGGATTGTCCCAAATGGAAAATTTGAAGTAATAAGTTGTACCGCTTCCGCCCAAAAGATTACCAGCCGAGTTTGTAAGACGCCCCTGATAACCGATGATTTGAGGAGTTCCATTAGCCGCAACGGCCAACTCAGTGAAAGCAAAGAGAGAAAACACTGAAACAATAAGTCCCAAGGAAAAAAGAACTCGCAAAGAGCGTAACGCCTTCAACATGTGCTGTTGTATACAAAAATTATATCACGGATGAACACCCTTTTTGCCAAAAAACCGAACAAAAATGTGGATAAATCAAAAATCGCAGACAAAAAAACTTTTCAAAAAAACTTTCCCGTAAATCAGTTAAAACTTACACCCGTAAGCAAAGAAACAAACCAATAAATTGCCGGTAATAAATACTTAAAAACATACGAAGCGATAAAAATAGATAAAACTATGAAAGCGAGATGATTTTCGTCCATGTATCTGCTTAATCCGGCTGTTGCTCGCGGAAAAATAGCAAAAATTATGCGCAAACCATCAAAAGGAGGAAAGGGCAGAACATTAAAGGCTGCCAAAAAAATATTTATGATCACAATATCAAACAATATGGTCTGGGAAGCGCTTGAAAAAGAAAAAAAATCACTATTCCGGAGAAAAACAGCAAAAATTATACCTATAACAACATTCGTTAAAATTCCGGCGGAAGAAACAACTATTTCTCCCCAGTATCTGTTTTTTAAAAGAAACGGGTTATACGGCACGGGCTTTGCCCAACCGGCTAAAAACCCAAAGGATAGATAGGAAAGTAAGGGGAAAATTACCGTACCCAGGGGGTCAATATGCCGCAATGGATTTAAAGTAAGTCTGCCCGCAAAATATGCCGTTTTATCACCAAACCAATAAGCGGCATACCCATGAGCCACTTCATGAGAAATCACTGAAAAAACCAATATAATTAAGGAAAATACAGTTTCTGCGCCTTGCATGTGTTGAAGTTCTATGATAGCATCGTCTCCACGTAATAAAAAGTTATGGCCAACATTTGTCCAATTTGCAGCAAAGGAACACGCGTTGTGGGTAAATACTCAAACCGCGTCCGCGCCACTAAATTCAACCCGCGCGGTTCTTTCCGTAAATATCCCAATCTCCAGTGGGCGGCTCTTCCTGCCGGCGGCCGCATAAGAATATGCACCCGTTGTCTTAAAGCCAAAAAACAGCTCACTCTTCCTCAAAAAAAGGCCTAGTTTTGGTCTTCCGTCTCTGTTTTTAGAGTTTCATTTTCAACAGCGGTTGTTATTCGCCCGTTTTTATCCGTTCTAAATAAGGGTATTTTAAGTTTCTGCATTAAATTTAACACTTCTTCATTCGGATGATGATACTGATTTCCTTCCCCCACAGAAATAACAGCAACCGCAGGCTTAACAGCAGAAAGAAAAACTGGGGAAGTTGATGTTTTAGAGCCGTGATGCCCCACTTTTAAGACATCAGCACGTAAAATACCGCTATTTTTAAAGGTTAAATAATCTTCAACATCTTTTGGGGCATCCCCCGTAAAAAGAAATCTCTTACCCCCGTAAATTAACACCCCGACTATGGAAGTTTCGTTGGTTTCTTTGACTTTTGACACGTCCCGGTCCGGATACAGTACATAAAAATTAGCCCCTCCTCCCAAATCTATGCGCATACCCGCCTTGCCGATAACGTAGGGAATTTTTAAATCACCGGCTTTTTTACGCAAAAGTTCGTCAAAATCAGTAGCGCTGTGCGATCCCGGGTCTATAAAAACTCCTGTTTTGTACGAATCCATAAGATGAAAAAGGCCCCCTATGTGGTCTTTATCGGGATGAGTTCCCACAACAATATCAATATCTCTCTCGTAAAAATGCAAAGCTTTGCCCAATTCAGACAGAATTTTACGCGAAGAACCCCCATCAATAATCATTTTTCCGCCCGTCGGCGAAACAACCAGAATTGAGTCCCCTTGCCCTATATTCAGAAAGCTCACTTTGAGTTTTCCCGATGGCTGAAGCGCAGAGGAAATACCCAAGACAACTGCTGCGGCAAAAAATATTACGGAAAGAAACAAAAGTTTTGGATATTTATGAATCATCCTTTCTCCTATATAGTACGAAGTAATGGAACATCTGGCGACAACCCTGGAAACAATTCTCGTCTTCTCCGGCTATGCCGGTATCTTTGCTCTCATGAGCGCAAACGGACTGATCAGTTTTCCTTCAAGCCAGATACTTTATTTGCTGGCCGGATATCTTTCTTCGTTGGGTTTTTTTAACCCTGCGCTGATAATTTTTATCGGAGCACTCGGCAACACTCTGGGTAATATGGGATTGTATGAAATTACGAGAACCCGCGGAGTAAATTATGCCTTGTCAGTTTCACTTCTCCCACAAAGTTCATTCGAACGCGTTTCGAATTTTTTAAGCGGAAGAGGACTTTGGTTTGTATTCTTGGGAAAATTAATTCCGGCGATTAAAGTTGCCGTGCCTATTGCCGCGGGACTCGGAAAAACTCCACGCGTAAAAACAGGATTAATATTTTTTTTCTCTTCCTTACTGTGGGCAACTTTTTTTGTTTACGCGGGTTTAATTTTCGGAAAAAGTACCGATCTCATTTCGCGCTACTCTCTCTCAATAGCGTTCATCGCAATTTTAATTGCTCTGTTTTTATATTTCTCGATATATCGCGGACCTCATAACAAAACAGAAGAAGGAGCAAATATAAAAAAAGAGTAAGGGTCAAAGAAAAATTAATTTGTAATGTCGCAAGCGGGACTCCTGCAAATATGTGCGCAACCGAAAGTGCGTATGCGGAAAAACCGTAAGCAACAAAACCAAAAATAACCGAAACATAATAAAAGATAAAACCTGATATTCCCGCAAGCGCTCCAAAAAACATTATTAGAGGAACAACCGGGAGAACAAGAAGATTGGAAACAACACCCACAATAGAAACATAACCAAAGTTATATAAAAGATACGGCGCCACAAAAATTTGCGCAGACAGCGTTGCAGAAAGTATTTCACGTAAAAACTGAGGTGTTCGCAATAACTTTTTTTCGAAAAATGGAGAGAGCGCTATGAGTCCAAATGTCGCCAGGAAAGATAAGTGAAAAGAAATACTTGATACAAGGAGAAGCGGCTCGAAAATAATTATTAAAAACGCCGCCGCAAAAAGCGCCAGTATTGCATCTGCTTCCCTGCCCGCATATTTTGCGAGTAAGGCAAAACTTGCCATGATTATTGCGCGGACGACTGTGGCGTCACCTCCGACAAAAAATCCCAAACTGACTACGCCCAGGAAAGTGACAATGATAGAAAAAGTCCTCGGCAAAAAAGAAAAAACAAAAAGAAGCACGACCGCCACGATACCAACGTTGTACCCGGAGAAAACTATTATGTGTGAAAGTCCTGTTGTACGGAAATCATTTGCCGATTCTTTGGGTAATGTTCCTTTTACTCCGATGAGCACACCCTCGGTAAGGGCGCTTTCCGGCGCGGGGATTACCGCGCGTATTCTGCGCAAAAATTCTTCTTTTCCGGAAAGAAGCACTTTGCGAAATGAAAGTTGCGCCGGGGACACTAACGAAACCCGCGCAAAAGATACGCGTTCATAGACATCGTCATTTTTGTAATATGAACTGGCGTCAAAATCCCCCGGGGAAATAACAGAAGGCGCGACCGGGGTAATTTTCCCCGAGACTGACACGGAATCGCCAAAAGAAAATTTTTCATACCCGGGAGTCGTGACGATTATATTTTGATTCCCGGAGTATGTACTTGTCCCCTTTCCGCGCAGAAAAAATTCTTCCGGCCGGATTAAAAGTTCGAGTCCGTTCTCGCGTTCTCCGGGCTCCCGAATGATACTCCCGGAAAATGAAACCGTTTCTCCGCGCAAGGACACAAAATCATTTCCTGTATTTTTTTGTTCGTAAAAAGAAAGACGGGCAACGCCGAAACAAAAACCCAGAACAACCAAAGAAACCAGAAGCACTGAGGAATTTCGCTTTTCCTCGCCGAAAAAATAAAAAAACAAAGAAAGCACCGAGATGAAACCTAAGAAAGGCAGAGACACGCTGCCGGGCGGCGAATAGTTTTCAAAAATGATTCCGAGTCCGAACGCTATGGAAAAAGTTATGAAAAACCGTTTCACGATTTATTTTAATAATAGCGTTCACGCCAGCCGCGCAAAGTTCTTTCCTCCTCTTCCGTTGAAAAAACTTTTTTGTATTTGGCGCCGCGCGCGCCTGAAACAAATCTTTTACACTCGTCCCAAGTTTTGAAACTGCGTGCTTCCCCGTTAAGGTACGCCAGGTAATACGGCGCGGCGCGGCGCGCAGTTTCTCTGCCTGTAAAAGAAAGTATGTCGTTTATACGGACATTTTTTTTCTTCTCGTATTCCGCGCGCGGGGCAAAAAATAACCCTTCGTTCATATCATCCGCAAAAGACGTGGCTATCTGATCCACGATTTCATTGCCCAACACTCCCCTGTGCCCCGGTGAATATCTCCAGTCAATATCTTTACCGTCGGAAGCATTTATAAGTTTTACCCAAAGTGCCCTGTTTTCAACAGGTTCTTTTTTTGTGGTAAGCCATCCGTTTTTTTGCCAACTTTTTACCCAGGAAGTAATGCCGCGCAAAACATACTGCGAATCGGCAAAAAAAATTATTTTCTCACGGGTATTGCTGAGCGACTGCAATGCCTCGTACGCGGCGGTCAGTTCCATAATATTATTTGTCGTGGTATTCTCTCTGCCTCCGAGTTCCTTAACTCTGTCCGGTCCAATGATTAAAACTCCCCAGCCTCCAGGTCCGGGATTCCCGCGCGAACTTCCGTCAGCAAAAATTACATACATGGTCGTACATCAATTATACGCAAACGAATTTCTTCCCTTCCCATAAATCTGGACAATTCTATATTAGCCGTCAAATCCACCGGCACCCCTTCCGCAAAAATAACCCCGCGTTCTTTTTCAAAATGATGCGCGCCCATAAAAAATCCGATGGCCTTAACAATCCTGCCTTCCGACGTACGGAAAGAAAGTTCCAGGTGATTTTTTTCTTTACCGAAGTGCTTAACCAAAAATGGAGCAGCCTTTTCAAAAAGAAAAAGCGGTTTTGGATTCCCCACTCCGAACGGCGCCAGTTGCGCCACCTCTCCCCAGGTTGCCCTGTTAACTTTTTCCATTGCGAGAACACAGTCTACCTTTCCTTCATTTTCCACCACGGGAAGTTTTTTAACTTTCAGAAACGCGCGGGACAGTTCTTCCTCAAGCGTGTGCACATTTTCGAACGAAATTGAAAAACCTCCCGCCTGTTCATGTCCTCCCACGTGAAGAAAAAAATTCTCGCGCACATTCACCATCACATCAACAATATTTACGGTGCCGTCGGAGCGGCTCGACCCTTTTATTATTTCACCGTCTCCTCTTCCCCACACAAATGCCGGACGTTCGTAAACTTCAGTGATGCGTGACGCAAGAAGCCCGAGTACCCCCGGCGACCACAAAGGATTGCCCATCACAACAACATCTCCCAATTCACTGCCGTGAAGCTCCGCATTAATCTCGCGCATAATCGCGGCAACACTTGTTTTGCGGTTGTCGTTTAAATTATGCAGATGTTCCGCTAATACTTCCGCTTCCGCTTCATCTGTAGTGGCAAGAAGTTTGAAAGCTTCCATTGGATTATCCATGCGGGAGGCGGCGTTCAACCTCGGGGCTATCATAAATGAAATATCTTCTTCACTCAGAGTTTCCTGATTGATGCGCACTTCGCGCAAAAGTTTTTGCAAACCCAAACGCGGACTCTTCCTCAAAACTTTCAGTCCAAAATACGCGAGCGCGCGGTTTTCATTTTGAAGCGGAACCATATCCGCAATCGTGGATATGCCAACCAAATCCAAAAGCCACTTTTCCCATCCTTCCGGAATATTTTTTATATTCTCCACAATTTGTCCCGACGGAAACGCGGGGTTTTTTTCATAACTCTTAGCCTTCTTAATAACAGCGCACACCAGTTTCCATGCCACCGCGCAACCGCACAACATCGGGTCCGGGTAAGAATCACCTTTTTGTTTTGAATTAATAACGGCAAAAGCCTGCGGTAAAAGTTCAGTTTCCCTGTCGTCGCTCTCCAAAAGCACGGGCAGATGGTGGTCGGTGACTATTACGTCTATGCCGAACTCCTGCGCCAGCTTAATTGATTCCAAGTCAGTAATCCCGACGTCCGCCGTTACCATCAGCGTTACCCCTTCTTTAACAAACTTCTCCACGGCTCCCTGATTTACCCCGTAACCCTCCTTATGGCGGTGCGGAATATAGTTAAAAAAATTCTCATAACCTATTTTCCTGAAAAAATCGTGCAAAACCACCCCCGCCGGTCCCCCATCACAATCATAATCCGTGTAAATGGCAATTTTTTCGTTACGGGAAAAGCCCAGAATGAGTCTTTCCGCGGCTTTTTCCATGTCCTTTATGAGAAATGGGTCATAAGTATCCCGCGTAAAATCGGGGTTTAAAAATTTTTCTCTTTCTTTTCCTTCTATTCCGCGGTTTTTCAGCAAAATATCCAACAAATCCTCTTTGGAACGGGCAGCTATCTGCGGGGCAACAAAAACATCTTTTTTAGCGGTTCCTGGCATCTATTTCGTCTGATTGTACCATGCCCGACTTCTTCACGGTTTTTAACTTTCTGGTACAATGCGCCAATGCACGATTTATTTCAAAAAATTATTTCCGGAGAAATACCTTCCCATAAACTATACGAAGACGAAAACACCTTCGCTTTTCTTGATATAAGTCCCGCCTCGCCCGGCCATACGCTTGTTGTACCCAAAAAACAATCACGCAACTTCCTCGATGCCGACGACGAAACTGTCATGAATACCATGAAAACGGTAAGAAAGGTGGCTAATTCCATGAAAAGCGCCCTTGGCGCAGAAGGAATAAACATAATAATCAACAACGAACCGGCCGCCGGGCAAATCGTTTTCCATTTCCATGTGCATATTATCCCGCGTTATAAAGGCGATGAACTGGAACATTGGCACGGAAAAGAAACTCCGGTTGATGAACTGCAAAAAATCGCCGCGAAGATACGAGAAAAAATATAGTCTTCTAAACCACCCAGTGCTTTTTACGTATTTCCGTCAGCTCTTCTTCCTCTTTCTTTTCTTTGGCCTCTTTCCCCGCCTGACCCAACTTTTTTAATTCCCCGTCGCTAAGTTTAGCCAATTCCAAAACTCTTTTTTCCAAGACATCTTTCTCGTTTAATTTTGGGTCATCCAAAACTTCTTCCAAAATAGCATGCAAAATAAAACCGACGCGCGGCCCGGGAGCTTCTCCCGTTATTTTCATAATTTCTCCCCCGTCAACTTTAAGCATTCCGACCGAAACCGGATCCCTGAGTGCCTCTTCAACCATTGATTTATATTTACGCAGGCGATATGGATTTTCCTTGGGCCTGCCTGTGCCTATGCGGTCGCAAACGCGCAAATCCATAAGTTCCCATATATGTTTCTCCCCCACATGCGCAATAAGCCTGCGCACGGCGGAAAGCGTTATCTGTTCAACATCAGAGAAAAACATATGCCAACGGACAAGCATCGTTACAATTTCCGTAATTTCATTGGAAAATTTTAGCCGCTGCATTATAGAGCGCGCCACCCTCGCACCGACAACATCATGACCGTAAAACGTATAATCATTTTTTTCCGGAGAAAACCTGCGGGTTTCCGGCTTTGAAATATCATGAAAAAGCGCCGCTATGCGTATAATAAGCGGCCATTTTTTATCCGCTGCGTGCTGAAGTGTGCGCAAATTATGCCCCCACACGTCATATTTGTGTGCCTGATTTTGCATAACGCCGATTCCCCGCTCCAGTTCCGGGGCAATAAATCCGAGAAGTCCGAGAGTGTGCGCAAGAGTAATCCCGTCCATTGGATTATCAGAAAGAAGAATTTTTACAAACTCATCGCGTATTCTTTCTTTGGAAATTTTTTCCAAATCATCTTTTTTTTCCCGTATTACTTTTTCCAAATCCGTGTCACAGGAAAAACCAAGCTCCGAAGAAAAGCGCACGGCGCGCAAAATGCGCAGGGCATCTTCAGATATGCGGTCCTCCGGATTCCCCACAGCTCTTATTATATTATTTTCCAAATCCACCCTACCCCGAAACGGATCAAGTAATTCATTGGTCGCCAGGCGGTATGCCATTGAATTAATGGTGAAATCGCGCCGTTTTAAATCGTCGTTAATGGATTTAGAGAAAGAAACTTTGTCAGGGTGGCGCCCGTCGGAATATTTTTCCTCAACACGGTACGGCGTAACCTCAACAACTTTTATCGAATCATCGGAACAAACAGTCCCCAAATCTTCTCCGCAAGTTACAACCCCCACCGTGCCGAAAGCATTTTCATAAAAAGTCTTCGGGAAAAGTTTAATTATTTCTTCCGGCACCGCATTCGTGGCCACATCCCAATCTTTCGGAGTCTTTTTTCTCACAATATCACGGACACCCCCCCCCACCAGATACGCCTCAAAACCGGCCTGCTCCAGGATCATAAGGACACCGCGTATTTCTTTAGGAATATTAAATTCTTTCATTTGGCCGCTATACCCCGTTGGTATATAGTTATTCTATTGATTAGCTATCATTATACTGGCTCTCGTGGTGAAATGGATATCATCGCTGCCTTCGAAGCAGTTGTTCCAGGTTCGAGTCCTGGCGAGAGCACAAAAAACGGAGTTTTTTGTGCGGTGCAGGGTCGACGGACCCGAGCCGGGGTCGCGTAAAAATTTAGCAAAATTTTATACGTGACCCGCCAAAACAAAACCTAATTACCCGGCAGGAAAACTTGCTGTGCGGGTAGGGAGAATCGGACTCCCGTCTCAACCTTGGCAAGGTCGTGTTCTACCACTAAACCATACCCGCAATCTTTTGGATTATAAACAATTGTTGGGTTTTTACAAATATCTTTTAAAATAAAGGTAAAATTCACCAAAAAATTGCCAGAAGGTCAAATCTGTGGATAAGTCTGTGCATACTGTTGATAAAGGACGTCTCTGATTTATGTATAATAGACTCATAGAGCGATATAGAAAGTCAAAAAGTCCTTTAATATTAAGGTTTTTTGTCAAAAAGACAGTTTTTTTCTTTAAAATAACCACAAATTAAGATATGCGATAGTTTCACATGAAACTATCGCATATCTACAATGTTACATGTGAAATGAATAGAGAATTAAACAAGAAAACAGGAAATCTAGGGGAGTCTTTAAGTTGTAAATACCTTGAAAATAAAGGATTTTTTATCGTGGAGCGTAACTATACCAAAAAGTTTGGTGAAATAGACATCATTGCTGAGAAAGGAAAAGAAATACATTTTATTGAGGTTAAAAGTGTTTCTTGTGAAAACTTAAACGAAATAGCCCTACTGGAAAACAAGCCCGAGGAAAAGGTTACACATGAAAAGCAACATAAAATAACAAAAGTGGCTGAATCTTATATAAAAGAACGTGTGATTGAGGACAAAACTATTTTAATAGACATTTTTACTGTTTTCATTGATAAAACTGCTAAAAAAGCAATAATTAGACCATTGTGGAATACCGTTTTCACGTGAAAAATTAGGAAATAAACAAAAAAATGCTATTATTCCTTGTGTTTTAAAGGTGAATTGTTCTGCCGGGGCGTAGTATACCGGTAGTACGCCTGCTTTGGGAGCAGGTAGACCGAGTTCGATTCTCGGCGCCCCGACAGAGTAATTCACCAAAAAACCAGGTGCATTTTTGCAAAAAACCAAATTTGTTTTAAAATCAATAGGTTAAATAGTAAAAGAAAGCGGGATTAGTTAAATGGTATAACTCCAGTTTTCCAAACTGGTGTCGGGAGTTCG
>CAYGDA010000016.1:5502-17234 GCA_964348515.1 uncultured Candidatus Saccharibacteria bacterium | reverse complement strand
TCATTTCTGGAAGGGTCATAAGAGGCGACATTACTCCAATTGCCGTCCGTGTGACAGTCAGGGTCGGCAATGTCAGTCCAGCCGTCACTGTCGTTGTCGTTGGTATCCGCGCATTGGGAAATTAAACTTATTGATTTCTGAGTCCACCCTGAATTTAATCCCGGAGCATCCTGCGCCAGCACCTGGAATTGTTTTACACCGGTCGTGGACCAGGAATGGCTTGCTGTAAGCGCGGTTCCTGAAGGAACGGTAGCGGTGCCGGCAGGCACCCATTCATCCGCCACACCGTTCTTGTCCCAATCAATGCCGTAACGCACCTGGTTACCCTCCGGGTCAGTTGAAGTTATTGTAAAAGTATATGAAGAATCAGGATTGCCGGAAGCGGGGCCGGTAACTGAGGGGGAATTTGGAGCCGTGTTGCAGGCAGGACAAGGGATGCTCTCTGTTCTGTCCCCGGGAGTGGTATACGAAAGATCTGACCTCCGACACTCCGTACCTCCATTGGCAGGTGTCGGATTACTGCATGTCCTTGTCTTGCTTACTCCGCAGGTCGTAGCGCAATCCAAGTCCCAACCGCTCCAACCGCCGTTTATGGCAGCCACGTATCCGCAGGACGGGCTGTTTGTTTCTATTATATTGTCGTAAGTTCCGCAGGAACCGTTGTTGTATGTCCCGTATTGAGTGTACCCGTTGCAGTATGTTGTGGAGAGAGTGCCGGAAGCGGGGCAGCCTACAGTGACAGATACAGTAAAATAATTAGTTACTATTTGAGTTCCGTTCGTCACTCTAAAATAATATCCATATGTGCCACCGGTAGACGGGGCTTTGGTATCCCAAGTAATGCTTCCGCTGCTGCACGGATTATATGCAAGAAAATTACCGCTGTAATCTAATAATTCACATGTTGGAGAAGTTCCCCCGTTTGTTATGGTGTAAGAAGTAGAGAAGAGAGTCGTCGGTAAAGCTATTGTGCGGTTGCCGGGTCCTGTAACGGAAAGAGCGGGGGTTGCCGGACAATTGGTCTCAGGAGGTGCTCCCCAGATTCTGTCAGAGCAAAAATTTCTTCTTGTGTAATATATATATTGGTCTTCAGTTTCGTCATACCCGCACCAATTGACGTCGTATTCATCGTATCCGTTAGCTCCTCCAAAATTGTAATAATCAACAGCACAGTCTCTTGGTGAAGTTGGTGCATTTCTGCATAATCTGTTAGTGCCAAAGTCTTGGGTGGTTTGTCCGTAGGTATCGTATCCCACCCCTCCCATGCAATCCCCGTTACAGTTGTAAAATCCCGAGTAGCTTTGCCCGCATGAATTTGTAGGACCATTGCAGGCGTTACCTTTGTTTGCCGAGCAGGTTGTTACATTGACCGTAGTTGTTATTACCGGTGATGATAATCCGACAGTACGATAACATTGAAATGCGTAAGTGGTGTCAGTCGTAAGCGGACCTGTTGATACTGTTCCATTTAAACTATCGCCCGTGGCTGGTGTAAGAGGATACAACGGTCCAGAACACCTGTCATATCCGCGCGACTCCCATCTGAGGACGGAGCTGGCACCGGGAGCGACCGGGTTGGGGGAGGCAGTGAGTGTGGCTGTCGGAGCAACGACGGTTATACTAAGACTGCCCCATTCGCACACCCCGCCGCATCCGGCAATCCAAATGGTATATGTCCCCGCCGTTGAAGCGGGCAGTGAGTACGAAAGAGTGCAACTGGTTGTAAATTCCGGGGTTGTGTAAGTGATTAACGCCCCCGATTCGTCGGTGTATGAAGTGGTGATTGTTCCGCGTCCGCAGGATTTAAAAAGGGCGTTGCTAAAATCGTAACCGTCCACGGCTATTCCCTGGCGGTTTGTGCCGCCGCTCTCACCACCAAAAAAATCGGAAATTGCATTAAGTCCTCTGGTGTTCGGTCCAAAGCTCTGGTCTGTTGAATTACCGCTGGCGGTAATAGTGACCGTATCTCCGATAGCGTAAACATCCTTGTCGCTGGAAGCGGTAAATGAAGATATTATTCCGTGAGAATTACCGCCGGCAGTCCAACTTGTCGTTGCCGCTGCCGCCGTATTAGCCCCCAAAAAAATTGCCGATGAAAGAACAAACAGTAATGAAAACAATTTTTTTATTTTAAATGACGGGACTTTTTGAAGAGTCATGATGAAAAATTATTTTGCCTGTGTTTTTGACCTGATTTGAACTTCACGGGCGGTAAATTCCGCCGCATTCTTTATATTTTCTGAAGCTATAGCCGTCACTGAATCTCCAACCTTAATATTGGAAAACCCGACAGATGCCTGACCGGGTAACCCGCCGGGGGAGGCCGCCGGGGCGGACGCACTGATGGTTACGGGAGCCCTCGGAACACTATCCGTTAATCTGAATATTTTTGTGTCGGCGGATACAGTGACGCCGCGGTCGCCCATTGTGGAAATATCGAACGGATTAATCTCCGTGCCGTGTATTGTGAGCATGTTCCCGTTTATGGAAACAACAGTGCCTGAAACAGAGCGTACATCTTCCTGCACACGGAAAAAGTCACCAAAAATACTTGTTTCAACCATGTTTCTTGCGTCACTAAATCCGGTTTGATAGCCCTTTTTATAATTACCAAAAGTCTGAGGAAGATAAGGGCTTGTAAGTATGCCGATAACAATACCTATGAGAATTCCTGTTCCAACATTGATTACTTTTTTGTCTTCCATATGTTTTAAGCTGGTCTTAGCATAAAATTTTTAAACATCCATACAATGACAAGTCTGACTCGTCTGTTAATTATATCACGGGGGTGCCGTGATTACTTACTGAATTTCGATTTAATCTAGAACGAGCGCGGATTCCCAACTTTGACATTTAAGCGGGCTTTTATTGTTGAGTTTACTGAACAGGTGAATACGTACGTCGTATTTTCCTTGTTCCCCCCGGAGACGGAATAGCGGTTAGTCAAAATAGTTTCAGCTTTATTTATAAGGTTGGAAGGTAGAATCGAAATGTTTGTCCTTTGGTTTCTCAGGTCGCATCCGGTCGGGCTGCCCGTGGTTACCCAAGTTATATCAAAAGTTGCTCCCGGAGGAATAATTTTGTTTGTTACGTTGCGTCCGCCGCGTTCAACACCCAAAAGGGCGGTGAACGAAAAAGCCCCTTCACCGCGGGAGACGTCGCAGGACTGGAGCAGACTGTTGTTTAAGTGACATACCGGGTCGGCGCAGTCCGTCAAAACATCGGCATTATCGTCAACGTGGTTATTACAGGAAGAAGCGAGACCGCTGGCCTCCGCGTTTATTGCCGGGTCATAGGAAGCTACGTTTGAATAGTTAGAATCAGTGTGGCATCCCGGGTCGGTACTGTCGGCATACCCGTCTCCGTCGTTATCTGCCCCGTCAGAACATTGAGGGGTGATGGTTATGGATTTTTGAGTCCAGGCGGAATTTAATCCCGGGGAATCCTGCGCCAACGCCTGGAATGTTTTTAATCCGGCTGTAGTCCATGTGTTGTCTATTGTGAGTGTTGTTCCGGAATTTACGTATGACACGCCTACCGGCATCCAATCATCCGCTGTACCATCCATGTTCCAGTCTATTCCGTAACGTATCTGGTCATTATTTGGATCCGTGGCATTCAGGCTGAAAGTTACGGGATTATCCGGGTTTCCTATGGTTTGTCCCGGTGGTACGGTTGCAAATGTGGGAGAACTGGGGGCGGAATTAAACGTCGCGTTTGTTGTTACTCCGTATGTTGAACCGCTGAATGATACCCAACCTATTACATCAGACCCCCATGCGTATCCTGTAATAGAACCCGGGCCGTAAACAACAGAATAGTTTGAAGTACCACAAGCTCCCGTATTAGAACAGTTGAGAGATATCCAGCCATCCCAGCCTTGGGATGCTCCGATTGCCTTTGCCCAGCCTGTTGCCGGACCGGTATTTTGGCCGGTAGGGACATTAAATTTAGGCTGACATGTCCCGGCCGGACACCCTGCAACATCCGCGGCGTTAAAAGAAATCCACCCTATATTGTCGCTCCACGCGTAGCCCGCCAAATTGCCTGTGCTCGTATCGATAGTTACCCCGTAATTTGATGAAGCACAAATACCGGCATCGGCGCAGCTTAAAGAAATCCATCCTATGTTATCGCTCCATGCATAACCGCCGACGGTGGCGGCTTCTGTTCTGGTTGCGGGGAACAAAAAGAAAACACCAATAAAAAATAATACAAAGATAAACAGATGACGTCTCATTGGAATATTAAACATATTCTAACACCATCTCTTTATTATAAGGAAGTAAAATGGGGGAAAACCTTCTGGTTCTAAAAAGCTCTTACTGTGCCGCTCCGTACGTTAACAGTAGCCTTTATTGCTGTATTGACGGTACACCCTAATGTAAATGTGGTATTTTCCCTGATTCCTTCCGTTACGGTATAACGATTGGCGGCGATATTTTCAATATTGTTTCTGTTGCCGTAATGGGCGCTTGCCGTGTTGTTTATAATGTTTGCGTTTCTTTGGTTTTTCAGAGTACATCCTGTCGGTGTTCCCGTTGTATTCCAGACAAGGTCAAAAGTCGCTCCGGCGGGGATTAATTTATTACTCACATCACGTCCGTTTCTCTCGGCTCTCAAGACTGCAGTGAAGGCATGCCCGCCCTCGCTTCTTGTTATGTCGCACGCCTGGGACAGATTGTTGTTTATGTGACAGACAGGGTCGGCACAGTCGATAAGGCCCGAGCTGTTGTTATTTACGTGGTCATTGCAGGAGGAGGCGATACCGCCGGTCTCGTTTCTGGAAGGGTCATAAGAGGCGACATTACTCCAATTGCCGTCCGTGTGACAGTCAGGGTCATTGATATCTGCGTACCCATCACCTTCGTTATCTATTGTGTCGGCGCATTGAGAGGCCAGGCTTATGGTTTTGCCAGTCCATCCGGAAACGGCCGGAGTGGCATTGTTGTCTCTGGCGCGTACCTGGAAAGTTTTTGTTCCCGTGCCTGTCCAGGAATGGCTGGCAGTTAGGGATGTGCCGGAAGTGGTGTATCCGCTTGCCGGTACTAATTCATCCTGGGTTCCGTTCATGTCCCAGTCAATTTCATAACGTACCTGGTCACTCTCCGGGTCGGTTGACCTAATGGTGAAAGTATATGATGTATCGGGGTTGCCTGACGACGGACCTGTTACAGTGGGTGCGGATGGGGCTGAGTTTGTGGCGGGAGGTATTGTTATGTTTACGTTATAAGTTGTCCAAGCAGAGGCGGCACCGCTTACATCCACAGCACGAGCTCTAAAAGTTTTTGTTCCTGTACCGGACCAATTGTTAGCCTGGCTCTGGCTTGTTCCTGAATTGACATAGCCCGTGGCGGGGAGCGTTTGCTCTATTGTTCCGTTGTTATCCCAGTCTATTTCGTATTTCAACGTGTTATTTTCAGGATCCGTTGATGTAAACGTGTAAGTATAATTTACGGAAGGATTACCCGTCGCCGGACCGGTTATGGTGGGAGCGTTGGGCGAGGAGTTTGTCACTGCAGAATTTATTGTGAACGGTTGGTCGCTCCAATCTTGGGAAATTACGGTTGAACCGTTGGGAGCATAATCAATTATGCGCACCGTATAGTCGGTTCCATCAGAAAGGGAAGCAGGTATTGTCCATGAAATGCCACCACCGGAAGCCCCGTTTGGTCCTATTGTTATTTGAGAAGCACCACTGTTGCTTATGAAGACTCCTCCTTTATAAAGCTGGAAAGCTATTATGTGGTTTGCGTTAGCCTGATTAATCCAGTTTGATAAAGCGAAGTTGACCGCATGAAGCGTTCCTTTTTTCCATATTTCTCCTCCGTTGGGGGAGGTGACGGTGCTTGTGGGGGAAGAAGCGACATTTACAGTCACCGGAGAAACCATGCCGGTGCTATCCTGGGGACATTGATAACCGGAAGGACACGGACCAAACCCGGCGCAGTCATCCCACCAATAACCTCTGTAATATTCGGTTGCCGACGGAGAGACGGTGACCGTTCCGTTGGTGACAGAACCAGGAGTCAGATTGTCGTTCCTATATACCGATACTCCGCTACTGTTTGTAATCGAAAAATGGAGTTTAGCACTGTTCATTACGGTGTAATTTCTGCTGTCTGTCGTGAAGGAAAGTGTGGCCGAACCGCCTGGAGATATATCAGTTACCTGTGGTGTTATTGTACATCGAGTCACGGGAGTTTGTTGAGAGGGAACCGTTACTGTGACCGTACACAGATAAGGTGACGGCAAAGGACTGAATCCCCCGGCATTATCAAAGTAAGTCCCGGTGTAAGTTGTTGTTACTGGCGGGTAAACCGTGACGGTCCCGTTGGCTGTTGAACCTTTCGGTACGGAGATTGAGCCGACATCCGGGTCAATTCTGAACAAGACGGTACTGTTACCTGCGGCGCCGACACTGTTTGTTTTCCACGAAAGAACGGACTGGTTTCCCGGCGAGGAGGTATTGGCCGGACTTGCCGTTAATTCACAACCGTTTACATTGTGAGTGACGGTGGACGTCATCGTTTGTCCCTGGCTTGTACAAACGTCAGTAATTACATATGTTCCAGGCTCGTTTAAAGTAAGTGACCGGCTGCCGCTTTTTGCACCACTTGAGATAAATGAACAATTAGGATCGCCGGCAGAGCTTGCACACGAAATTGTGCAGGAAACCGGGGTTGAAGCGGGGGTGAGGGGGGTATCCCTGGTGTTTCCCCCCACACCCCAATCAATAGTGAATTGTGTTCCGGGCATTGTTGATGCGCTGGATTGGGTAATCCAAGGAGTGAAAGGTACAAAGGATGCCGCCCGGACAAAGTTAGCTGTACCGCAAAACACACTTGAACTCCCGTTTGTATATATGTGTACGCTATATGGCCCGTCGCCGCTGTGATTGCTCATATTAACCGTTGCTTTCCATGTGCCGTTGCCTTGGTTTACACCCTGATACCAAACTATGTCATCTTGCCCGTTTACGTCTGACCACGTCGGGAAAGTAACAGTTGTGGCATTTTGAACTCCATACGCATACACATCATATGTGCCCTGATTGAAGGGGATAGTCGGTGTTCCCGAAGGACCCGATGAAGTGCAGGACGGCGGGGGAGCCGGAGGGGCGGCACAAGTGAAAGTCGTTGAAACAGCGGAGGAACACCCGGCAGAATTACAGGCTTGTACCCATGTATTGTAATTGGAACCGGCTATTGTGGGACCGGTTAAAGAAGTCTGGGTTACATTGTCAGCGCAATAATCACCCGTGCCGTTTGCCGGATTACACGAACCGTTCCATCCCCCGTGTGTTTGGTCATCGGCGCGGAAATTATAAAAAGTTGCTCCCGCGACAGGGCTCCAGGAGACGGTAGCGGATGTTCCGGGGGACGGGCAGGAACCGGAAATATTGGATGGAGCACTTGGAACTGAGGCTGTTACTGTGTATGGAATGTTGTGTGTGTATGTGTCGTACCAAATATGTCCGACGTTGTAGGTGAATGTTGCATTGTATGACCCGGAAGAGGATGGCGCTGAATAATAGTTGACCCCGCTTATACTGCCCCCGCCGGTTGATAACACTTTATTAGTACCGTTTACCGTTGCATAAAGGGAAGTTTCGGGCGTCATGTTTGAGCACCCGCCAATCCAACCTACTCCCGAGGCTGTAACTGTTTCATTAGCACTGTAACTGGTTTTATCCAGACCTGTGGAATAACTGACTGGTATTGGAACATGGGCGCACACCTGCCACCGGTTTGATAGAAAATTTCCGTATATGTCCGTATCCTGAAATACATTTGAACCTGGATAATAGGCGTCTCCATTGTAGAAAAAATATCCCTCGTCGGTCCAGGATATTAAGTTTGAGTCTAAAAATGTACAGCCTCCGCCCTCCATCCAACTTATCGTATCCGCTTTAACCGGTTGTCCGCCCGTAAAGAATCCCAGAAAGGCAATTAAGCCTATGATCGCGAGGACAATTCCTTTATCCTTTTTCATCAGAACATAAGAGATTAATCCCAAAGCGAATATAAAAGCGGTCAGGAACAGAGTCAGCAATATCTTGTCTGTTTTACTGTCGGGGCTGGCTGATTTTATGGAGTAATATTTTTGAGCTATTATTTTTCCATCCTGGTCGGTCATGGTTATGGAGACAGCCGGGTTTTTGCAGTCTGAAGTTATCGGGATTCCGATTTTTTCCAAACCGCCGGTTTTATTTGTTATTTTTTTAGTGAATCGTGCGATGCATGGTTTCTCTTTGTCGTTTGAAATGTCAACAGACAGATTTCTTTCGCTTAATTGTGTTGCGGGGCCACGCGCTCCTGGGAATGAATCGGCCGAGCCTGTCCAATAAAGAGAAATACCCGCTATATCTCCTTTGGAATAGTAGTCCTTATCAAGATTCATATTCTGGATGGTCGCGCTGACACCTCTTAAGACGTAGTGAAAAAATACCGGTTGGGAAATAAGTTCGCCTTTGTCGTTAATAAAGGAGAACCATATTTCATAAGCCTGGGGTTCGAGTGATTTCTTCGATATTTTGGTCGAATACTCTGTATTTTTACCGGGGGCAAGAGTTATGCTGGTTAAGTTTTCACCACCCAATATTTTTCCGAAAGCGGTTCTGTAACGCGTCTGGATGGTTGGGGTAACGGAAACTGTTTTCTTGAATGAACTTTTTATTGGGCAATGCAGTATTAGGTTTTCTTCAGAGGCTACGTCTACGCCCTGTTCCGGGGTGTATTTTTTGTTTCCGGGCTCTCCTTCTACAGTGAGAAAACAACCGTCCGAATCGACGACGACGTATTCACCGGAACCGTTTAGTGTTATCTCGTTGTTTATCTGCGTGACGGAAAAGGGAAGGCCGTCGGAATTTCTGGCTTCAAGTCCTATTTTGTACGTTCCTTTAAGAAACGCAGGGGCCTGATAATCAAACTCTTTATGTATTGTCTGATTGGCTCCCAAACTTAGGGCGTCATTGTTGTAAATAAGTTTATCCGCCAGGGAATATTGGCCGTCGGATTCTTTTTTCAGCAGGTTAACCGCGTAGATTACCTGGGGTTGGATTCCTTCTTTGTTGGAAATATCAAAACCGACATAAATCAGATTATCTTTCTGCATCAAGATAGACGCATTTTGCAGATTTACTGTGGCTACGATGGTTGCTTTTTGAGGGGTCCCCTGTGCCTGGTCTGCAGGGGAGGTGTTTTGCGCGGACAAGAGGGTAGCACCGGCAAAAAAAATAGTGCACAAGGAGAAGATTGCTGAAGTCGGATAAATTATTTTTTTATTCATACTCAAACCCCCGGCACGGCAAAGGGCGATACAAAGCTATTGTACCACCCATTAGTTATTGTAAAGATTTGAATTATGGGGAAAACCCCGGTATTTCTAGAAGGCTTTAAGGACCCCGGCTTTAACATTGAAAGTGAATTTTATTAATGGGTTTACTTTGCAGTTGAATACAAATGTGGTGTTTTCCCTGACTCCTTCGGAAACGGTGATTCTTTTTGAATCTATTTTTTCTATATTTTCTCTGTTTATGTAGTTAGTATCTCCCGGCAGGCTTATTATGTTTTCGCCGTAATGTGTTTTCAGTGAGCATCCGGTCGGTGTTCCGGTGGTGTCCCACATAAGGTCAAAGGCAACTTTAGGGGGGATAAGTTTATTGAATATGCTTCTACCGTTTCTTTCGCCGCTTAGGTTCGCCGTAAATATGTGAGCTCCTTCTCTACGGTTGGCCACATCACAGGCCAGAGTAAGGTTATTGTTTATGTGGCAGACGGGGTCTTCGCAGTCTATTTTCCCGACGGCGACGCTTGTGTCTATATTATTGTCTACGTGGTCGTTACAGGTGGTGGAAACACTAAGTCCGTTCTCAATCCTGGAAGGGTCATATGTCAGCGGGTCTTGCCAGTTTCCGTCGGTATGGCAGTCAGGGTCAAATCTATCCGTGTAGGTATCATGATCGTTATCCGTGCCGTCCTCACATTGCGATTTAATGTTTATTGAAAAAGATGTCCAGCCGGAATTTTTAGTTTGAGCTCCGCGGTTGTCCTGCGCCAACACTTGGAATGTTTTAATCCCAACCGTCGGCCATATGTGGCCGACGGTAAGGGAAGTGCCGATATCTACGTACCCACTCCCGGGAACCCACTCTTCCACATTACCTGAGAGACCCCAATCTATGCCGTAATGCACCTGGTCTCCTTCGGGGTCTCCGGCTGATATCGTAAAAATATTTTGTCCGCCGGGATTTCCGATGGACGGTCCTGATACTGAGGGGTCATAGGGTGCGGTATTGCAGGCGGGGCATGGTATGGTTTCTGTCCTGTTATCTATTGTTGTAAGGCTTCCGTTAGACCTGGTGCATTCGGCGCCTCCGTTTGCGGGGGTCGGGTTGTCGCATGTTCTCGTCGTTTGTACTCCGCAGGCTGTGGAGCAGTCCACACTCCACGCGCCCCAGCCGCCGTCTACTGGGATTGGGGCCACAACAGTTACATCAAAACTCGCCCAGGCATTTACCTGGTTGTTTCCGAGAATCCAAGCCGTATATATTCCGCCGGTGCTTGGGGCAGGAAAGGAATCTGTACCGGAACAGCCGTTTAACCCCGTACACATCAAAACATCCGGGATGCCCGGGAAGACTCTGTATATGTTGGTCCAGAAATTGACGGTAGTGCAGTTTGGACCAAAAACGTTAAAACCTCTGTTGTTGCAGTTACTTTCTGAAGATCTGCTGCAGGAGGCGTTAATTACAATCGTTTCACCGGAGGCGTAAACATCTTTGTCGCTGGAAGCACTACAGGAAAAGGCTCCTGCCATCCACGACACTGATGAGGCTTGTGTTTCGGTAGCCCCAAGAAAAATTACCTGCAATATAATGAAAGCCGATAAAAAAAAATTTAATATAGTATGAACATTTTTTTTATCTTGTGGGCGCATATCTGGTGGATTGGTTGTACTCATTGCCGTTTATATTTTCGGTGCGGTTTTTATTTCAATTTTTTCTGCCGTAAACGCGGACACTTTTGATATGTTCATGGTTGCAAATACCGTTATGCTGTCGCCCGGACGTATATCATCCAGTGTAATTTTTATGCGTCCGAAAGTCTCTTCAGTGCGGTTATTATCTGTCGTCGTTGGTTCTTTTGGGGTGAGTTGTTCAATAATTGTAGAATTGTCTGCGGTGACGGTTAATCTTTCAGTCTGGCTGACCGTGGTCACTGTATTTGCTGATATTTTTTTTAAATTTTTGACGGTAATGCTTTGGCCTGATATTTTTTCCACATTGCCTGTTATCATTCGGACTTCCTCCGGTGCGTTCGGCGGGGTTAGTGCCCGAACCGGTATTGGCTTTATTGCCGAATCAGTTTTAAAAATTAGATAGTATATGACAGAAAAAGTGGCGATGGCGATAATGAGCACAAGGATTCCGAGATTGAGGGTTTTTTTCTGCTCCATAAATCTTATTATTTATTGTATCACTATTTTATATAGCGGTTTGCCTAATTTTTTGGAAACGGCTATTATAGCCCGCGTATGAGGAATTCCCGTATAGGCAGTATTTTCATAATTCTTTTCGCCGCCGCGCTGGCTTATTCTGTCGTGGTGTCGGAGCCGAAGTTAAAAGAGATTTCACGTTTGCCGGCGCGCCTTTTGCCGCAGGCAACATCAACTCAGGCCTTTTTTGCCGGGTACCCATTTCGTCTGGGGCTCGACCTCTCGGGCGGCAC
>CAYGDA010000016.1:0-5402 GCA_964348515.1 uncultured Candidatus Saccharibacteria bacterium | reverse complement strand
CGCGAAGATTTTAAGAAAGCTCAAGCCGCCGGCGGCGCCATAACAATATCTCCGCTTCTTATGCAGGACCCGTATTATGTGGCCACGGATTTGACTGGGCGTTTTTTGCAGAAGTCTCAGCTTGAGTTTGACCAGACAACCCGCCAGCCGACGATAGCTCTCGTTTTCAATGACGAAGGAGGAAAAATGTTTGCTGACATAACAAAAAATAATGTAGGCAAGCAATTGGCAATTTATTTGGATGGTTCACCTATTTCAGCTCCGGTAATCCGTGAGGAAATAACCGGAGGCAGGGCTGTTATTTCAGGAGAATTTACTCCGGCGGACGCGAAGGTTCTCGTCGGTCGTCTTAACGCAGGGGCTCTTCCTGTGCCGATTTCTCTCATAGGTTCACAGGTTGTGGGGGCGACTTTGGGCGAGAAGGCCGTACAGGCCGGTGCCCGCGCTGCGCTTATAGGGTTTGCCCTCGTTTCATTGTTCCTGATACTTTGGTACCGTTTGCCCGGTCTTGTCGCAGTTCTAGCGCTCCTTATATATGTAGTTATAACGCTCGTCCTCTTCAAACTGATTCCAGTTACGCTTACTGCGGCCGGTATAGCCGGATTCATCCTATCGGTCGGTATGGCCGTGGACGCCAATATTCTGATTGCCGAGCGTACCAAAGAAGAACTGCGGTCCGGTAAAAATATTCCTGACGCCATTCAGGAAGGGTTTACCCGCGCATGGGCTTCCATACGTGATTCAAATATTTCAAGCATAATCACAGGTGTCATGCTTTTCTGGTTCGGTTCTTCTCTTATACAGGGGTTTGCCTTTACCTTTGTTCTTGGGGTTCTGGTTTCAATGTTCAGCGCCATAACTGTGACCCGCACATTCCTGCTCGCCCTGGGAATTAAGAAACGCACGCCGTTCACGTCGTTTTTGTTCAGCTCGGGACTCAATAAATAAAAAAACATGTTTATAGTCAAATACAGAAATATATTTTTCTTCATATCAATAGCACTTGTCCTTGGGTCTGTGTTCGCCATGTGGAGATTAGGTTTCAATACTGGAATTGATTTTAAGGGAGGATCAATCGTGGAAGTTGTCTATGAAGGTCAGGTTCCGGACACGGAGGCTCTGAAGGAAGCGCTTAGAAAAGATTTTCCGGAAACACATATTCAGTCAACGGGCGAAAACGGGATTTTAGTCCGCACGGTTGATTTAAGCGGAGATTCTCACGCCAAACTGCTTGAAGGACTCTCGCTTTTCGGTAAGGCCCCCTTGACCGAAAAACAATCCAGTTCAATCGGCCCGACCATAGGTAAGGAACTTCGTTCTAAAGCATGGTTTGCCATCCTTGCCGTTATTTTTGGTATTGTGCTTTTCATTGCCTTTGCCTTCCGCGGTGTTTCCAAACCGATTTCGTCATGGAGATATGGATTTATAACACTTGTCGCGCTGGCTCACGACATTATTATTCCGGCTGGTTTGTTTGTTTATCTCGGTAAGGAAATAAATTCTCTTTTTGTGGTTGCTCTGCTTTCAATTCTGGGAATTTCCGTTCACGATAAAATAGTCGTGTTTGACCGCATAAGAGAAAATTTACGTCTTCACGCAAACAGGCTTTTTGATGAGACAGTGGGGAAGAGCCTGGTTCAGACCTTTGCCCGTTCTGTGAATACATCCCTTACTATTTTGATTGTTCTCGGGGTACTTTGGTATATGGGTCCGGAATCAACGCGCGATTTTGCAATGCTCCTCTTTGCCGGGGTTGCCATAGGTACTTACTCCTCCGTGTTTTTTGCCGCTCCTCTGCTTGTTTTTGTGGAAAAACTACAGAAGAAGTCAAAGTAAGTGGATATTTTGTTTTGTTTAAATTGATTGGGTGTTAAAATACACGGCAAGAGAACTTTTTGTTCTTCTGGATATTTTATGAATACAAAAGTCGTTATAGCGCTCCTTGTTGTTGTTTTAGCCGCTGTTTTTTTGTATTTTTATTCCGGGTATAAAAAATACGACATAGTTCCCGTTCCCCCCGCGGCGTTGACTAAGGAAGAAAAAATAAAAGTCCTTGATTCACTGGTCGGGGGCAGTCAGGCCGTCCAGGGAACGGTTTCTTCCAGTACTAACGAGGATAAAAGAAAGATTCTTGACGCTTTAAAAGCTTCTTCTAATTCAACAACTTCCCAGGATTCGATGTCGGTGGAGGAAAAAATTAGATTATTGGATTCACTTAGAAATACAAGTACCCCGAATTAGACAATTCAGGCCAATGAAAGGAAAAACTCATTTGCTCTTACAAAAATTCAGTAATATAATTAACGGATAATAATTTAAAAACTTATGGAACAAAAATCAATTAATGTGGGAATAGTGCTGATACTCGTGGTTGTGGTTGGTTTTATGGCTTGGCAGGGAGGATACCAGGCCGGCTGGGGAAAAGCCAAAGATAAAATAGAGAAGTCGGGAATGTTTCCCGGCGCCATGGAAACTAAGGTTTTGAATGGGCAGGTGACGGCCGTCGGCGACTCTTCGCTTGGCGTTAAGGTTTTTATGGTTAGCCCCCTTGCTTCGGAAGATTTGACTATCCGCACCGTGATTATTGGTAACGATACAATTATTGAGCGCAACACACCGAAAGACATGGAGACTCTGCGCAAAGAACAAGCGGAATTTATGGAGGAAATAAAAAAAGCGCCGCTGAGCGGGGAAACCGCGAAAGCCCCGGTTATACCACCGGAACCTTTTACACGTGAGATTGTTACCATAAAAGATATTAAAGTGGGTGATAATGTTATGGTAGAGGCAAGTGAAAACGTTTCCGCGGTTAAGGAATTTACGGCGGCAAGAATTTCCCTGACGCCTTCCATAGCCCCAGCGCCGTTGCTGCAGAATCAAAATATGGTTCCTTCGCCGGTTCCTATTGTTCCGCCCCAGGGGGCAAATGTTCCTGTTCCGACCCCAAAGAAATAAAATTCAAACAAAAATCTGCCCCAACGGGCGGTTTTTTGTTTGGTGATATTTTACCAATTAGTTAATGGGACAGTATTCCCCCGCAACAGTGAATCCTACCGGTGGTTTTATTAAGTCACGGTTTTTTATTCTTTACATCTTGATTCAGTGATAAAATGGAAGTCTGGTTACGCATAGTATATTTTATGCATAAAACTTTTTCAGAACCGATTGCGTTGTTTAAGGGTATACTCCTGGGTCTTTTTGTGGCGATTGGAGCGAGTTATGTTTCAGCGTGGACCGGTCCCGCAGGAAGCCCGCCTATCGGTAACACTTCTGCGCCAATAAATATAAGCGCGACAAGTCAGGTCAAAAGCGGGGGTCTTTGGGTGGATACTCTCGGCACCACGGGCAACGCCGTATTTGGAGGAAGTATAAAACTGGCTCCCCAGACGCAACCTTTCACTTGCACGGCCGCAAATGAAGGATATCTTTATTACAATATAACAGGGAAGAAGTATTATATGTGCAATGGTTCCAGCTGGATTGATAATACCGGTCCTCAAGGTCCGGCGGGTGCTACCGGAGTGGCGGGCCCTCAGGGGCTTACGGGAGCTACGGGGTCAACAGGACCAGCGGGCACAACCGGGGCTACGGGAGCAACTGGTCCACAGGGTCCTCAAGGACCTCAGGGTTTTACGGGAGCCACGGGGGCAACGGGCCCACAAGGGCCACAAGGATACACTGGGGCAACCGGGTTTACGGGGGCCACGGGACCACAAGGACCGGCCGGACCGGGATTTACCAATGCCCTTAGTGTGGGTTACCCATATTCGTCAATTAATAATGACGGCGGTAATGGCTGGCCGGACTATGCTGATAGTTCAAGTTATGCCAATAGTTCAGGTTATTCTAACAGTTCCGGTTATGCCAATAGCGCCGGCAGTGCGGGTAGCGCCCCGCTTCGCGATATTAGTTGCTATTGGAGCTATGTTTCAACTTGGGGCTCTATTTCGTGCCCCAGCGGTTACTACATGAAAGGCTGGTCACCGTCAAATGAAAACAGCACATGGGCGGTAGCCGGGTATATTGAGTGTTGCGCCCCATAACTTTTACTTAAATATTTGCCTAATTTAAAATCATTTGGTAGTTTGGATATGTTTATGCGTCTTAATCAATCTTTCTTTTTCTGGGGTTATTTTTTTACCGGCCGAAATTCCGGAAGGTTGATTCGTGCGTAGGAGATATTCGTACCCACAAACCAGCCTTCAGGAAAGAAGGCTGGTTTTCGTTTAATGATTGCTCTTTAAGGGGATAACAATGAGAGAACATGAATATTGCCCGGTTATGAACTGCCGGTCGCTTTTCAGCAGGATGACGACTCTTCCCGGCGGCACAAATGAGGTTTACACGAAGAGGTTCGGTTGCGAAAAAGGGCATTCCTGGGACGTGAAGTTTGATTTGAGACCCGAAGCCCTAAACTGGCAGGGTATCCCCAAGGCCAGCGCTAAATCCGTTCCCCAGGCTAACGCTCTTTCGCCGGCCGTCAAGCCTCTCTGGACAGACCCGAGCGCATAGCCGTTAGTGTAACGTGCCCTACCAAGGCAAAAACCAACCGCTTTCCAGCTAAGGATAAGCGGTTTTTATTTGCTTGGAAAAAGTTATTTTTTAACGTATTTTTTACGTCAAATTCGCTGTTATTTTCAGTCTTCAAAATGATGAAAATTACGGTAATATTTTTTCAAAATATCTCTTTAAAAATAAGGTAAATTAGCCCAAACCCTGATTTTAAAAGCCCCATTCCCGATAGGTTGACAAAAGACTCCCAAAAAGTATACTTCTCCTACTGCTTAGAGGCAGTCGTTTTCTTTTGTTTTTTGTCAATGAAATAGTTATATCCACTCCCGTTAGGAGTCGTGCCCCAAGCAAGGCGGGCTCCGGTTTGCCGTCACAGGTAAATCGGGCTTTTAACGGGAAACACATTTTTTCTTTTGCTCCGTTTTATTTCAACTAGAAAAAGTGTCACAGCATTATGTGTTGTGACGCTTTCAAACTTAAGTTGAAATACAGGACTAGTAATAGCACTGTATTTTGAAAAGAGTTTGATCCTAGCTCAGGATGAACGCTGGCGGCGTGGATAAGGCATGCAAGTCGAACGGTCCTCATTTTTCCGGAGATTGAGATTACATCAAGGTCAAAGGTCGTTTGAGGATAGTGGCGAACGAGGTAGTAATACGCAGGAACTCAACCCAAAGTCAGGGATAATCCATCGAAAGGTGGACTAATACTTGATACCCCGAAAGGGAAAAGATTTATCGCTCTGGGAGAGGCCTGCGCAGTATCAGCTAGTTGGTAAGGTAATGGCTTACCAAGGCTTTGACGCTTAGGAGACCTGAGAGGGTGACCTCCACCGATGGAACTGAGAAACGGTCCATACACCTACGGGTGGCTGCAGTCGAGAATCTTCC
>CAYGDA010000015.1:13300-17777 GCA_964348515.1 uncultured Candidatus Saccharibacteria bacterium | reverse complement strand
GTCTGTGAGTACACTCCGCTTCAGGTAAAAATGGCTCTTACCGGATATGGCAGAGCCTCCAAAACGGATGTTTTAAAAATGCTTTCTCTTATTTTAAAAATTCCGCTGGACGGCAAAAAAGACGACGAACTTGATGCCGTGGCGGTTGGCTTGGCTCACTTTGCTTACTCAAAAAATTTGAAAGAGCGCTAGTTGGCGTTTGTGTACACGTTTTCTATATCATCATGACTTTCCAGCTCTTCAATTATTGCGGAGACTTTCATGCCGTCTTCTTCCGATAAAGGAACCATGACAGTTGGTTCCCACTCGTCTCCATTTTTTTGAAATGCCCAGGCTGCCGCGCCGCTCTCCGCCAAGGCGGCCCCGTTCAAAGAGAGGAGGTGTTTGATTTCCTGGGTGGTGCGGTTTTTATTATCGGTCGTTCCTTCTATCATAAAGGCGCATCCCCCCGGACCATAGGCCTCGTAGCGTACGGAAATAAGTTCCCCGGCGTCGCTGCCGATTCCTTTTTTAATCGCGCGGTCGATTGTGTCTTTGGGCATGTTTTCCGCCTTGGCTTTTTCTATGGCCGTGCGAAGTGAAGGAGAAGAAGTGTCGCCGTTCGCCCGCTTTGATTCAGATGAAATAACACGCGACAGCTTAGCAAAAAGTTTACTCCTTTTGGAGTCCTCGCTTCCTTTCTGTCTTTTTATCTGGGCCCATTTTGAATGTCCTGACATGTGGCTGATTTTTAAAGAGCGGAGCGATTGTAAGAATCACTATCCCGCTCCACTCCCGTTTCGAATAAAAGTCCGGTTGATAATATACAGTTTTACAACAAAAATTTGTTTTATAAAAGCAGAGCGGGGTTTCCCTATAGTAGTTTCTCCTGTCTCTCTTTTGGAAAATCAAAACCCAAATGTTCGTAAGCGCGTCGCGTCGCGATACGTCCCCGTGGAGTTCTCTCCAAAAGGCCGAGTTGTAAAAGATAAGGTTCCACAACCTCTTCTATGGTGGCCACCTCTTCTCCCGTCGCCGCGGCTAAAGTCGAAAGGCCGACAGGTCCGCCTAAAAATTTTTCAATAATCACGGCGAGCAGTCGCCTGTCGTTTGGGCCCAAGCCCAACTCATCAATTTCCAAAAGAGCCAAAGCCTTTTTGACCGCAGACTCTGAAATCGGGATGCGGTTTACTTGGGCGAAGTCGCGGGCACGTTTCAAAAGATAGTTGGCGGTACGCGGAGTAAAGCGGCTGCGTTTGGCAATTTCTTTGGCGCCGCTCTCTTCAACCGGCACTCCTAAAATTTTAGCCGAGCGGGTTACGATTTGGGTTATTTCGGGTTCCGTGTAGAAATCCAGGCGGAAAACGCCGCCGGAAAAACGGGAACGGAGGGGAGGGGACAGAAGCGCAACGCGGGTGGTGGCTGCTATGAGGGTGAAAGGAGGAAGTTCCAGTTGTATTGTCCGCGCTGACGGGCCTTTGCCGATAATTATGTCCAGCGTTCCTGATTCCATTGCCGGATAGAGAACTTCTTCTATAAGCTTGTTCAGGCGGTGTATTTCATCAATGAACAAAATATCGCCGGCGGAGAGATTTGTGATTATTGAGGCCAAGTCGCCGACTTTTTCAATTGCTGGGCCGGAGGTTATTTTTATTTGTGCCCGCATTTCCTTGGCGATAAGGTGAGCGAGAGTGGTTTTGCCCAAACCCGGGGGCCCGTAAAAAAGAAGATGTTCCGGCGGGTGAGAACGTTCTTCGGCCGCCTTCAGGAGTATTTTGAGGTTCTCTTTTATTGATTTTTGGCCGATATATTCGTCCCAACGTGAAGGACGCAGGGTTTGGTCCAGGAAAATATCTTTATTCTCAGCCTTCTCCTCTTCTTTCTTTTCCATTCCCATAACTATACACCATAGAGCCACGCTGATTTACCCCATTGACAGACATAAGAATATATGATATAAATACTGCAGAAATTGAATAGCCCCTTGAACGCTCTAATCTCTAAGCAATCGGGCCCCTGGCCTCCATGGTTTTGATAAGGGGACGTTCTGGTTGCCGGATTCCCGTGCGTTACTGGTGCTATCCTGTTAGATAAGCTTCACTTCTACTTCGGTATAAGGATTGCTTAGAGATTCGTGTGCTCAAGAAAAAACCAATAGAAAACCCGGGTGGCCATTCTGCGAAATATTTTTTATCGACTCATGCGGAATGTCCACCCGGTTTTTTTTGTTTTTACTCCTCTTCGTACAGGTCAATTACGCGGGCGATCTCTTCCATTGTGGTTTTTCCTTCGAGTATTTTTACGATGGCATCTTCTTTTAGGGTAAGAATTCCCTGGTTTTCCGCCGCGTGTTTTATTTCCCGCTCGCTCGGGTTTTCTGTGGCGATTTTTTCAATAGTTTCATCCATCAATATTGCCTCGTGTATTCCTATGCGTCCTTTGTATCCGAGCCCGTTGCACTCACCGCACCCGACAGGAACAAAATAAGTTGTGAGAGATGTGTCCAACCCGTCCAAAGAGTCGCCTTTTTTTGTGGCCCGCATTTTGTTTATGGTTTTTTCCATAATTTCCCTGTCCTCCGGTTTTATGCCGGCGGTTTTTTTGCATTTTTCACAAAGGGTACGCACAAGGCGTTGCGCCAAAGCGAGGGAAAGCGCCGCGGAAATAACCTTAGGGTTAACCTTCAGATCAAGAAGGCGGGGGAGGGTGCCGGCGGCGTTGTTGGTGTGAAGGGTAGAGAACACGAGGTGCCCGGTGAGGGCGGCGTTGATGGCGACCTTGGCGGTTTCTTCATCTCTGATTTCGCCGACCATTATTACGTCAGGATCCTGGCGCAGGGCCGCGCGCAGACCGGCTATGAATGTGTAGCCCTTCTCGTCTTCCACCTGGGTCTGCGTTATGCCCGGCAGGTGATACTCCACAGGGTCTTCGATAGTAATTATTTTTACTTCCGGCGTGTGTATTTTACGGAGAAAAGCGTAAAGGGTGGTGGTTTTTCCTGAGCCTGTCGGTCCCGTGACCAGAATTATGCCGTTAGGCCTCTGTATTTCTCGCTCTATAATTCCGAACAGTTTTTTTTCAATACCCAAAGATTCAAAAGGCACCCGTATACTTTCAGGGTTTAAAACACGCATGACTATTGATTCGCCGTAGGCTCCCGGGATCATGGACGAGCGTATTTCAATTTCCGTGTCTTTAATTACTATGGAAAAACGTCCGTCTTGGGCGGCCTCTTTTACATTCAGTTTAAGTCCGGAAAGAAGTTTAAGGCGCGAGTTGAGCCGGTCGTAGGTGGCGCGGTCTATGAAAAGAATGTCATTCAACACGCCGTCCAAACGGAAGCGTAAACGCACGGAAACTTCTTCGGGCTCGAGATGGATGTCGGAAGCCTTTGTTGAGAGCGCGCCGGCCAGAATTATTTCCAAAACCTTTGATACTTTATGACCTTTGTTTTCTTTTAATACCGCCGCGACCGTGGTTTTTATATCTTCAATTGTTTTTACGCTTCCCAAAACTTCTTCAAGCGACTCGGTTGATATGTCTAAGACCCCGGCCCGGTTTTCCGAAGCGAAGGTTATATCTTTGTACCGGCTCCAGGCGCGCTCAAGACTTTCTTGTGATGCCAGAAAAAGATTTACCAGAAACCCGCGCCTCTTTAAGTCCTCTATTATCACATTGGAGGGATCAAAGCTGGGGGAAGTGACGGCCACAAAAAGTTTTTTGCCGGTTGAGCGGAAGGTGGCAAGGCGCGCAGCTCGGGCCTCGTCTTCCGGCACTAGTTTCAGAGCGTCAACCTCAATGGAAACGCCCGTCAGGTCAACATAGGGAATGCCGTGCCGGTCTGAGAGCATCCGCACTGAATCCTCTTCGTCCTTTTTTCTGAGCTCGGAAGCTCTCTTTTCCGCCCGCGCGTCATCGAAGACTATCATTCCAATATTCTATCACGGGGTAGCCAGGAAACCGCCAAAAACCCTTGAATTTAAGGGTTACCAGGCTTTTTTAGAGAAGGTGGTTGGGGTATTGACAAAAGGTACATTTGTGGTGTATAATTCGAGGCAGAAGGTAAGAGCAGGGGCTCTCACCAAAAACCGTTTTCCGCCCAAGGAGGGCATATGAAAAAGCTCATCGCCAAGTTTGTTGCAGTCGTTTTGCTGGCAGTTGTGTCCGCGACGCCGGTGTCCGCGCAATCGTTTGACTGGGGTGCCCTCGCCGGTGCCGCAGTAGGCGGGTTTCTCGGTAACCAAGTCGGCGGGGGCAATGGCAAAACCATAGCTACCGCCGCCGGGGCCATCGCCGGGTACCACTATGTGGCCAACCGCAACCAGCAGGCAGTGCAAACCGCTTCAGCAGTGTATCCGCAGATCGAGCGGGCGCCGCAAGTGGCGCAGGCACAGCCGCAGTATCAGCAACAGCCGCACGTGGTTGCTGTTGAAAAAACCGAAACCGGAGAAATGACCGGACGTTGTCAGTATTCAAACGGAGAAGTGGCGCAATGCCC
>CAYGDA010000015.1:6417-13200 GCA_964348515.1 uncultured Candidatus Saccharibacteria bacterium | reverse complement strand
CGGACTCGCCCTTTCTTTTTGCTCCTTGACAGGAGCTTTTTTTTATGATACTATTGCCACCAGAACAAATCCTGTTCCGGTGTGGGGTTCCTCAGGGAATTTCCACAAAATGACAATTCTTTTTTTGAAGGAGACCGTCATGGTCGCACGTCCCGCAAGTCCCGCTTCATTCTCTATCCGCACCACCCACAGGGCAACCCCCGACGGTGGAGCGGAAATCGTTTCGACGATAACGCCCCCTCCGCCGCCCGCGCAACCCGCAGGCACCGCAGGCGGTTACTACAACAACGGCAATTGCAACCGTGGGTGGTGGTTTCTGCCGTTCATCCTCGGCCTCGTCGCCCTGGTCGGACTTCTCCTGTTCTACGGGAACAAGCCCGGCGCCAACAACTGCTGCGCTCCCGTCTACAAGGAAGTGAAGCAGTACAAGAAGGCGGTAAAGACCGCTCCTGCTCCGGCGCCTCAAGCGCCGGTGGCTCCTCCGCAAGTGCAGCAACCTGCTCCGGCACCGGCACCCGCGGCTCCGGCCAGAACCCTCTGGGTTCCGGTTCCGCAACCGCAAGTGCAGGCGCAGTACGCGCCGGCACCGGTGTATGCGCAGCCGCAAGTTGTGCAGGCACAGCCGCAGTATCAGCAACAAGTTGTTCAAGCGGCGGCACAGCCGGCAGGAAGTACGACGGTGTTCTCGCCGAACCTTTCCTGGAATAACGGTAACACCCGTGATTCCGGAAATACGTCCGTTTACGCGCCGACAAGCATAAACAAGACGAGTTCGGTGAACGCGCCGGTGTATGCGCCAACGACGACGTACGCGCCGATCACGACCACAACCAGGACGTACGCGCCCACTACGACGTGGACGAATGCGCCCGTGTGGACGAACGCGCCGACGACGACGATAACCCCGGCTCCAGTCGTTGTGCCACCGATAGTGGTAAGGCCATATCACCCCGTTCCGGTTACCCCCGGTGGTCCGGTACTCCCGAATCCTGGTGGCCCGGTCATCGGTAACCCAGGTGGTCCGGTTGTCGGAAATCCCGGCGGCGGTCCCGTCCTCGGCAATCCGGGTTGGTCATCCCAACCCACGTGGACTGGCGGCGGCCGTTTAGGCGCCGGCTGATTCATCGGCAAATCCTTCATTGGGAGTTTCACTTTAGGGGAGCCTTTGCGCTCCCCGTTTTTTTAAGCGCTTATCTGCTTTGAATTAAATGAGCGTTTAAAAAAACTTCGGACTTTCTTTTTTGTGTGAAAAGAGTAGAACTCACATAAGAAGCCCACCCTAAGGTTCTATTGACAAATATATGTACACGTAGTATAATATAGGCGTTATTAAGAATCTGTTAATTAACCGCCTTGCAACGCAAGGCATAGCGAAAAAACATGAAAACAATTCTCAAGACAGTCGCTCTTGCCGCGTTTGTACTCTTTGCGAGCACAAGCGTTGCCAGCGCGGCCCAATTCAATTCGGCTTCCAACGATTACCAGACGGTACTCGTTAAGAACATCACAACTTACCCCAACGACAATGTCGGGTGGGGACCTTCTGTTACCGCTAATCCGGGGGACACCATCGGTGTTCTTGTTTATTATCACAATACCGGCACTGACACAGCACAGAACGTTTACGTTTCAGTCGGACCGCAGACCACACCTAGCGCGGCCTCGTTTACTTTTTCGGGATTTGTTTCCGCCACAAACGCGGCAACAGTTAATGGTTCGGCTTCCGTGACTATAAACGGAGGAACGGCCACGACACTTGCTTATGTGCCCGGTTCTCTTCTTTGGCACGCTAATCAAACTGTTTCCGGCGGCTTTACTCTATTAAACGGACAAACCGGAACAGAAATATTTTCTTCACCGGGGTTGTTTTTGGGAAGTATTGCCCCGGGATGGGGTACCCAGGGTACCGTAACCTTGCGTTACGTTGCCGCGGGGTCTCAAACACAGACCTGCCCTAACGGTACGGTAATTCCTGTTGGGCAAACATGTCCTCCTCAAACACAGATATGTCCTAACGGAGCGGTAATCCCTGTTGGCCAGTCTTGCCCCGCGCAAACACAAACATGTCCTAACGGAGTGGTTATACCAGTAGGTCAGTCTTGTCCTGTTCAGACTCAAACATGTCCTAACGGCATGGTTATAGCGATTGGACAAACTTGTCCTACCCAGACACAAACATGTCCTAACGGAGTGGTAATTCCGGTCGGACAATCTTGTCCTACTCAAACACAGACCTGTCCTAACGGAGTGGTTGTTGCTGTTGGACAGTCATGTCCGGTTCAGACTCAAACCTGCCCTAACGGCACGGTAATTTCAGTTGGTCAGACTTGCCCCGTGGTTCAGTCTTGCCCTACCGGCTATTACTTCACTAACAACGCCTGTTGGCCTGTTGTAACGGGACCCCAGACTCAAACATGTCCTAACGGAGTGGTTGTTGCCGTGGGCCAGTCATGCCCAGTTCAAACACAAACCTGCCCTAATGGCACAGTGGTTGTGATTGGTCAGTCGTGTCCGAGCACATACACGAGCGGGACTTGTCCTTCCGGCTATTACTTCACTAACAACGCCTGTTGGCCGAGCGGTTCCGGTTACACGGGATCCACTTACATACCGGTTACCAGCCCCACCTACTATTACCCGGGCAACTCCGGCTATTACAGCAACTACAGTACTCTTGGGGTAACAACCAACAATGCTACAAATGTTTGGGAACGCTCTGCGCAACTTAACGGTTTCGTGAGCGCGAACAATGAGAGTTCAACAGTCGCTTATTTCCGTTGGGGAACAACCCAATCAATGGAAAACCAAACAAGCTCGTTCAATACCGGCACGAACGGCACGAGCCTTACCGCGACAATAACGAACCTCTCCCCGGGCACCACTTATTACTTCCAGGCATCGGCCTATAACGCCAGTTCCGGTCGTGTATTCGGGCAAACACTTACCTTTACCACTCCGGGAACAGCCCAGACCTGGTACAACGTGTCCAATCAGACATTCAATAGCGCCATCACAGGCGTAGCCACGCGCGTTGCCCGCACTTCCGCGCAACTTAACGGGATTGCTCTCACCTCTTCAATAGCCACAAATGGTTATTTTGAATGGGGGACAACCAGATCGCTCGGTAATGTAACCAGCCATCAATTCCTTGGTTCCTCTGACAGAATGAATTTTTCGGAAGGCCTCAGTTCTCTTGATGCTGGAGTTACTTATTACTACCGTGCAGTAATCATAAACAACGCGGGGACATTCCGCGGGGACATAATGAGTTTCTCAACTCCTTCCCAACAGACTGTGGTTTATGTTCCGTCTATAGCGGTTGCGGCCCCTGTGGAAGTTGCCCAACAGACGGTTACTTACGGACGCCCGGCTTATCTCGATCTTATTATTGAGAAAACGGAGGGCGACACCATTAAGGGAACCGACACCACTTTCCGTGTCACCTACAGAAATGTTACCAACAAGACTCTCCAGAACGTTCTCATCAAGGTTACTATCCCTGAAGAGTTGATGTTCCAGAGCGCTTCCAGAGGAACATATGCTCAGGAAAATAAAACACTTACCCTTAAGATGGGCGATCTTGCCCGCGGAGAAGAAGGAACGTTCGCCATCTTGGCGCGCACTCTTGATACTGCGCAGGTTGATAAGGTTATCGCGGTTAACGCCTCCGGCGTCTACACGCTTCCCCCGGCTAAGAATGTCGTGAACGCGCAGGAAGAGGTAACAGCTTATGTTCTCTCCACGATTCGTGAAGGAAGATTTGTCTCGACCTTGCCTACGGTAAGTTCAGTCGGCCTCTTCTCGGGAGTATTCCTTCCCACGACTTTACTGGGATGGCTCTTCCTCCTTGTTGTACTCTTCATCTTCATAATTTTGATAAGAAATCTTATGGTTTCCTATCAGGAATGGAAGGAAGGCAACAGACAACAGTAATAATTACTTCTTAATTATTTAAGAAAAACCCCGCGCAGACATCTGTCGCGGGGTTTTTCTTTTTGGTATACACTACGATAACGTGAAAAAAACCAGGGTTAAAGAAGAAAAAATAGGCATTTTTGCCAAGGAAATGCTGGCTGTTTTTAAGAAAACCTCGGCCAAAAAAACGGGGGCGTTTGTTGTCGGACTTTCAGGCAATTTGGGCGCGGGGAAAACTGCTTTCACCAAAGCCCTGGGTTCCGCTTTGGGGATAAAGGAAAACATAACCAGTCCTACTTTCGTGTTGGCCCGGGTTTATCCGACAAAAGACCCCTTGTTTAAGGAGCTTGTACACGTGGACGCTTACCGGTTGAAAGATGACAAGGAATTTTCTGTTTTAAAATTGGAGAGAGAACTCGACAAACCGAAAACGCTCATTCTGATAGAATGGCCGGAACGCATCCCCAAGGATTTTCCGCTCAGCGCGAAGCTGGAATTTAATCATGCCGGCGAAAAGGAGAGGGAAGTAATACTTCATATATAAATGGCGCCGAAGAAGAAAAAAAGAATAGTACTCATTGATGCCCACGCGCTCATTCACCGCGCTTACCATGCTTTGCCTAATTTTGTTTCAGGGAAAGGCGAACCCACGGGCGCGCTTTACGGTTTGGCCACGATGCTTATGCGGGCCATTGAGGATTTGAAACCGGATTATTTGGTGGCCTGTTTTGATTTGCCAAAACCCACATTCCGCCATGCCGCGTTTGCCGGTTATAAAGCGCACCGTAAAAAGACAGACGATGATTTAAAGGAACAGCTTGGGCGCAGCCGCACTTTATTTACATCATTTTCGATTCCGATTTACGAGAGTGAGGGTTTTGAGGCTGACGATATTTTGGGGACCATCGCCAAGAAACTCCACGGAAGGGATATGGAAATAGTAATCGCCTCAGGAGACATGGATACTCTTCAGCTTGTCACCGGTGACGAGGTGAAGGTTCTGACGCTAAAGAAGGGACTTTCCGACACGGTTCTTTATAACGAAGAAAAAGTTAATGAGCGCTTCGGCTTTGGTCCAAAACTCATTCCTGACTACAAAGGACTGGCGGGTGACGCCTCTGACAATATACCGGGGGTTAAGGGCATAGGGGACAAAACAGCCACTATCCTGATAGGTAAATTTGGCACGTTAGAGAATCTGTATAAAGCGCTCAAGAAAAATGAAAAGAAGGTGTTGGAAGCGGGGGTAAAGGAACGCCTGGTTGGCCTTCTTAAGGAAAATGAAGAAGAAGCGCTGTTTTCTAAAACGCTTGCAGAAATACGGGATGATGCCCCGATTGATTTTATACTGCCGGAAAAGCCGTGGCGCGAAGCAATGTCTTACGAGAAAGTCATTGAGTTTTTTGATGAGGTGGGCTTTGGAAGTTTGCGGGAAAGAGCCAGGAGGGTTTTTGACGGGCCAAAAAAGGAAGAAGCTGACGGAGTGAAGACGGGCGGTTCAGAAAAAGAAGAGGAAGAGAAAGAAACAGTAAACCCGGATACCTTAAAGAAGGCCGTGGTGGCTTTGTGGCTTTTGGACTCTGAAAAAATAGACGCGGACTGGGAGGATGTTAAAGGACGTACCCGGAAAGAAAACCCGGAGGAGGCTTTGGAGGTTTTAGAAAAAGAAATACAGAAAGAAAAACTATCGTTTGTCTATGAAAAAATTGAACTCCCTCTTATTCCCATAGTAAACAGAATGAAGGAACACGGAATTACTCTTAACACTGTTTATCTTAAAAAACTGAGCATAAGCGAACACGAAAGACTTTCAAAAATAGAAAAAGAAATATGGAAACTCACGGGCGGCGAATTTAATATAAATTCCCCGAAACAGCTCGGCGAAGTTTTGTTTGAGAGGTTGCGTCTTGAAACCAAGGGTGTAAAAAAAACCGGAACAGGGGCGCGCTCAACCAACATTGATACGCTGGTTCTTCTGAAAGACGCGCACCCGGCCATACCGCTCATAATTGAACACCGAGAGCATCAGAAACTTCTTTCCACGTATATAGACGCCTTACCGGAACTTTGCGCCGCTGACGGGCGTCTTCACGCCACATTCCTTCAGAATGGAGCGGCAACAGGCAGGTTTTCATCCGTTAATCCCAACCTGCAGAATATTCCGACCAAGGGCGAGACGGGCAAATTAGTGCGCAAGGCTTTTGTTGCGCCCCCCGGGAAAACTTTTATAGCCTGTGATTATTCACAGGTGGAACTGCGCGCCGCCGCGGTGCTTTCCGGCGACGAAAAACTGCTGGCGGTTTTCCACGATGATAAGGATCCGCACGCGGCCGTAGCGGCGAGAGTGTTTGGGGTGCCGGAGAAAATGGTTACGGAAGAAATGCGCCGGAGGGCGAAGGTTGTGAACTTCGGGATTCTTTACGGCATGGGGATATTGGCGCTTAAAGAGGCTTTGGGTACTGACCGCAAAGAAGCGCAGGAATTTTATGACGCCTACCGCAATACTTTTGCCAGGCTTATGATTTATCTGGACGAAGTAAAAATCAATGCGCGCAAAAGCGGGTATACGGAAACTTTATTCGGCCGGCGCCGTCATTTAAGTTTGCTGCGTTCCCCGATTCCTTATCTGCGCGCTTCCGGGGAACGCATGGCCATAAATGCTCCAATGCAGGGAACGAGTGCGGACATAATAAAACTCGCAATGATTGACGTTGATGATTTTCTGCGCGGAAAAGGATTGGAAAAAGATGCGGCACTGGTGCTGCAGGTCCATGACGAACTTATATTTGAAGTTACTGAGGAAAAAGCCTCACAGATTTCCAAGGAAATCGCGAGAATAATGGAAAAAGTCGTGGAAAAACACAAAAA
>CAYGDA010000015.1:0-6317 GCA_964348515.1 uncultured Candidatus Saccharibacteria bacterium | reverse complement strand
TTTTTTTCTGTTTTTTCAGGAACCGTGCTGGTGTATTTTGCCCAGAAGGCCGTCGGCAAGATAAGACTGGAAGACCCGGCGGATGTTAATTTCTACGAAGGCCCTTACCGTGGGATGCGCCACCCGACTTATGTAGGGCTTTTTCTTCTGAGTTTTGGTCTTTCTCTCATACTTAATTCAGCCGTTGCGCTGGCCGTGGCACTTTTACAGTTTCTCATTACGCGCTTCTTTGTGATTAGGGAAGAGAAACTTTTAATTGACCGGTACGGGTCACGTTTTTTGGAGTATAAAAAACATATTCCCAGAATTTTTTAATATGCTTACCGTTATTTTGGGAAAGGGGAGTTTGAAGGCAAAAAAAATAAGAGAGGAGATTGAAAAACTCAATGAAAAGGGTTTTTCTGTTGTGCGAAAAGACGACAGTGTGTCAGGCGGGGAACTTACGGAGTATGCTAAATCAAACGGGCTCTTTGGGGATAAATTTGCCGTCTATGTTTCTGGCTTTGACGGAAATGGGGAGTTAACCGCTTTTCTTATAAAAGAAAAAGAAATATTTGTGTCATCCGACACCCCTTTTTTGTTTGAAGGGACCAAATTGCCGAAAGGGGATGAGAAGGAGCTCGCGGAATACATAACTGTGTTTGAGGAAGCGGATGAGCGCGAAAATTTCTTTCCGCTGGCGGATGCCTTAGGCGCAAGAAACAAGCGTCTTGCGTGGGCTAAACTCACGGAGGCTTTGGAGAGGGCGTCTCCCGAAGAAATTCACGGAATTTTGTGGTGGCAGGTTAAATCAATGAAACTGGTAGCCGGGGATAGCGTAAAAAGCCCGGAGGCGGTAGGGATGAAGCCTTTTGTTTTTAAAAAAATGAAAACCGCCGCGTCTAATTTTTCGGAAAAAGAAATTACAGGGATGTCTTCTGATTTATTCCGTACGTATCATAATGCTCACCTGGGGAAAGGGGAACTCGGGCTTCTTTTGGAAAAGTTTGTATTGGAGAGATTGTAGGTTGAGCCGGGGTTGTGATTGTGATAGAACAACAAAAGGACACAACCGAGGAGAAGCCGTAATGAAAGAAGAAAAGTTGGTACCCCTAATTCCCGAAGGGGCGGTTCTTGCCGCCGAAATGGGGAGGATTTTTATTCCCCGGCGCTTTGATATTCCGGGCGGGAGACGCCTTGTTTCGCTCATAAGCAGATTGGGGAGGGTTTACAAACCGCACCCGTACGACATCCCCAAAGATTCGTATCTGGTGGCGGCATTTGCGCTCAACCATCTGCTCATGATGTTTGACTGCGGATTTTTCCGCGCCGACCAGAAAGGGACATTCTTCATGACGGAAGAAGAGTGTGTGGATATGCAGTTCAAAATACGCAATCTCCTCCGCCGGCTTGAGAGCGCTTCCACGTTCAGCTCCGTGCCGAAGATTTACTACCAGGGGGATGAATTTCACGAGGCGGCCGCACGGCGTGCAAAAGAAAAGCCGAAGAAAATTTGCGGTAAAAGAAGCTCCGCGAAAAAGAAATAGCCAGCGATGCTGGTTTTTTTGTTAGACACCACAGTGGTTTTTTGATACTATCGCAATCGTTACAGGGAGAGCGTTTTTTATCCGCCCATAGCTCAGTTGGTAGAGCACCTGCCTTTTAAGCAGAGGGTCGTAGGTTCGATTCCTACTGGGCGGACCATGAAAAAGTTAGAGGGGGGTGTCCCGCGCAAGATGGCGATTCTTCATAATCTAAGAAGCGTTTACAATACAGCCTCTATTTTTAGGACGGCTGACGCCCTCGGTTTAAACCATATCTTTTTGTCAGGAACTACCCCGGCGCCTATTGACCGTTTTGGCCGCCCGCGTTCTGATTTTGCCAAGGTGTCTTTGGGGGCGGAGAAGACAGTTCCGTGGAGTTATCACGCAAGGCTTCATGGGATTATTTATAAACTGAAAAAAGGGAAGGTCGAGATAGTTTCGCTTGAGCTGGGGGTATTGTCTGTAGATTACAAATTATTTCGCCCTAAAGGGGACGTGGCGCTTATTGTCGGAGACGAAACACTTGGTGTTCCCGCAAATATTCAAAAATTATCTGACGCGGTGATTCAGATTCCAATGAAAGGAAAGAAAGAATCTCTTAACGTGGCCGTAGCTTTTGGTGTGGCCGCCTATAGAATTTTTGACCGCCGGTGAAAACTATTGAGGGGTGGTTGTGCCGAACGGCTTGTTTCGTTCCAGAACGTCTATTTTTCCGTAAGTTTCTCCTGTCCCTCCGGCCTGAGGCGGAGGTTTTATGTAGGCGCCCTGTTTCCAGGCGCGCTCCGGCCCTCCGGTAAAAAACCAGACAAACCACAAGAAAACAATAATACTTATAAACCAAAACAGGTCTCTGCCTGCGTCATCCACAATTGTTGGTTTTTTATCTTCAGCCATTAAAATTAAAATAAGAATTATTTTTGATGAAGGCTGCAGAAATGGGAACTTCTGCCTCCTATCATTTTTCTTATTATAACACCCCCGCAGCCTCTCTTCCCGCAGGGTTTTCCAGTCTTTTGGTATGCCTTGTGCTCAAGTTGGAATTTACCGCGTTCCCCGTGGATGTTTCTGTAATCTGACATAGAGTCTCCCCCCAAGGAAATCCCCTTGCGGAGAAGAATTATCGTATTTTTAAAAAGTATGGCCCACTCTTTTTCTGTGATTGAAGAGGGGGGACGTTCCGGGTGTATGTCTGAACGCCAGAGTATTTCGTCGGAATAAATATTTCCTATCCCGGCGATAACAGATTGGTCCATCAGCACGGATTTTATTTTTGACTTAGGGCGTTTTAAAATCCTTTCCCGCATTATTTTTTTTGTGAACAGGGTGTCAAGCGGTTCCGGCCCCAAGTGTGCCAAGTGCGGGGAATGGGGGAGATGGTCTGTTTTTTCAATCCAAAGCTTCCCGAACTTTCTGGTGTCGGAGAAGGCCAGGTGTTTTCCGTTAGAAAGAATTATAACCACGTGAACGAAACGGTTGAATGGGTCGTTAAGCGCGCCTTTTTGCGCCGGCATCCACTTATTTTTTTCTTTTTTGTATTTCCCGTACAGCAAGTGCCCGGTCATTTTCATGTGGACAAGAAGACTCTTTCCGTTGTCCAATACTATTATTATATTTTTACCGCGCCGCCCAACGGCCGCCACTTTTTTCCCGCGCAAAGTTTTACGCACGGGGGCGAAGTCCGCCCCGCGGAAGAGTTTCTCCCAATCGGTCCAGACGTCTCTTATCGTTAAATTAGGCAAAACCCTACTCAGTCCGCGCACTGTGGTTTCTACTTCCGGTAATTCAGGCATTGGTTAAATCTACAACAAATAAAACAAACAAAAAACCGGTGTCTGTTATATAATTCATTAAATACTACGCTGTGATCAGAAACGCATTCATTTTCGCTTTTTGTTTTTGCATGAGCTTCCTGCTTTTGATAAACGCGGTTTCTTTAAAGTCGCTTGCCGGGGACGCCGTTTATAAGGCTTCCCCGCGCCTGGCGGCGGTTTTTTTCTCGGAGAGTACTTCCAGCCAGAAAATCCGCGCTATTTACAGCGGGGTTGACGAGCCCACCGTGCCCGCCACTACAACATCGCGCCGCTTGCGCCTGCTTATAGTACCGGGGCACGAACCGGGATACGGTGGCGCAGAATACGGAAGTTTAAAGGAAAGAGAAATGGCGGTTGAAATAGCTCTTTATTTGGAGAAATTTCTGGAATCTGACAAAAAAGTGGAAATAATTTTGGCCAGGGACAACGAGAAATGGAATCCCGAACTGGAAAATTACGTTTCTGCCCACTCCGACGAGATACTTGCCTGGCGCGGAGAAAAGGAAAGAGAAATGGTCAGTCTTATCCGTGAAGGAGCAGTAAAGAAAGAGCCATCGCTTCCGCATGCGGATGCCAAGAAAAACTCGGCGCTCTATTTGTACGGAATAAACAAATGGGCCAATGAAAAAAACTTTGACATGATTGTGCATCTACATTTCAACGACTATCCGGGGCATTCGCGCAGGTCGGGTGAATATGATGGCTACACGATATATATTCCGGATAAACAATATTCAAACGCGAAAGCCAGCCGTGATTTGGCGGATGTCTTGCGTGGGCGGTTTTCCAGATTTTTGTCCGAAAGCAATCAACCGCACGAAGATTCTTTGACGGAAGACCAGGAGCTTATTGCCTTGGGGAGTTTCAATACGCTGAACCCCGCCAGTGTTCTTATAGAGTATGGTTATATTTATGAGCCGCAATTTAAAGACCGTAAAACAAGGGAATTTGTTTTACGGGAATACGCACACCAGACGTTTTTAGGTATTGAAGATTATCTTACAAACAGAGAAGGGGAAGCTTCTTTTTCCCCACTGCCTTTTGTGTGGCAGAACAAAATAAAACCATGGCCGGCCGTCTCTGCTGAGGTATTTGCCCTGCAAACACAACTTATAAAAAACGGGTTCTATCCGCCAGAGGGAAAGACTCTGCGCGATTGTCCGGCCACGGGGATTTTCGGCGACTGTACTAAAAAAGCTCTAAATAAGTTTCAGGCGGAGAACAATATAAAAGGAGAAAATAATTCCATAGGAAAGGAAACAATATCTTTTTTGGGCGGAGCTACGGCCAAATCGTCCTACTGAGTACCGCCAAGTATTTTTAGAGCTTCTCTCACGCGGGCACCGGCACCGATGATGTCGGCGGGTATTTTTTTTAGCACACTGCGTGCCTCCTGATTTGAATAGCCGAGAGATTGGAGGGCAAGAAGAACATCCGATTCTTCACCCAGTTCAACCGCAAAAGTTTCAGCCCCGCCGGAAAGTTTGTCTTTGAGTTCAAAAACTATTTTTTCCGCGGTCTTTTTTCCGATACCGGAAACCTTAGTGAGGTAAGAAACATCCCCGGAGGCTATAGCTTTTCGCAGTGTTTCCACGGGCGCGACGTTTAGTATATTCAATGCCGAGCGCGGACCTATCCCCGAAACAGAAAGGCATTTTTCAAACAAATCCAGTTCGTTCCTTGAGACAAAACCGTAAAGATCCTGCGCGTCCTCGCGCACGGCAAAGTAAGTAAAAAGAGAGAGGGTCTTCCCCTCGGAAGTATCCAGCGCCGTTCCTGTGGTCACATATACTCTGTACCCTATGCCGTGAATGCCAATGACGACGTATTTTTCCGTGGAGAACAGCACCGTTCCTGAAATGGAAGCAATCATAATGGTATGGGCATTATAACAAAAACGCCATTTTATTGCCTTTTTCGGGTGTTTTTGATAGAGTCCCCATATCAGTTTTTGAGTTTTTTAAAGACCGAAGACTACAAACTAACAACTGTTTTATATGGCTATTACAACTTCAGCAAAAAAGGCAATCCGTGTTTCCAAGCGCCGCAAAGCGGTGAATGCCCGCCGTACCCGCACGATGAAGGAGGTCGTCAAAGAACTCCGCAGCGTTATTGTTTCCAAGGACAAAAAAGAAGCGGAAAAGCAGTTAAGCTTGGCGTACAAAGCGCTCGATAAAGCGGCCAAACGCGGCGTCATAAAAAAGAATACAGCCTCCCGCAAGAAATCACGCCTGGCCAAAGCTCTCAAGAAGATCTCTTAATTATTCCATGGGAGTATCAATTACCCCGAAAGAATTTTCAGAAAAAATCCGCGGAGGAGCGGTTGCCGTTGATGTGCGTTCCAGGATGGAACATGTTTCCGGAGCAATACCGGGCAGTATTAACATCCCATTTCTTGACCCGAAATTTTTGGAAAATTTTGAAAAATTAAACCGCGAGGCGGAATACGTCCTCTATTGCGAGACAGGTAACCGGTCGGGCGCTGCTCAGAATATTCTGGAAAGTATCGGCTATAAAAAGACATTTAATTTACTCGGCGGATTTTCTGCCTGGAAAAAAATATAAGTGGATAAGTTTGTTGATTGGGGGAGACGTTGGTAATACTCTTAATACAGTAGTTGAAGAGGGGGAGGGGTTATGAGCATCTGGCTTTTCATAAAGCTGTTGGTTTTGGGCGCGTTCCTCGCCTTCGTTGCTTATTTTGTTTTGCGGATTATTTGGGCGGCGCTCTTCTCCGGGTCATGGAAAGAAAATGGGAGGGAAGAGAGGGAGACTACCCAAGTCGTCGGCGAAAACGAACCCGATTTTTCTGGTACCTAAAAAACCGAAGAGTCGGTTTTTTGTTGGAGGGAGGGGCAGGAACCGCTCCTCACAAGGAAAAAACAGCAAATAACAAAGACCCCAATTGGGGTCTTTGTTATTTTGTCGGTCACGGATATTTTTCTGTTGAAAAATTCTGCGACCCCGGCTCGGCGCCGTCGCG
>CAYGDA010000014.1:0-19820 GCA_964348515.1 uncultured Candidatus Saccharibacteria bacterium | reverse complement strand
ACCGTCAGTCCACTAGCAAGTTCTACCGCAAAACGCCCGCATCCGGGCGTTTTTTAATTATTTCGAGGAGCGAAGGCGACGAAGATACTGAGCCCAGTAGGGCGAATGTATAATGTGCAAACTTTTTTACTTCTCTATCGTGAAAATCTTTAATTCCTGCTCACGTCCTTTAACTTTTGCACTGCCAAGCGAGATAAATTGCGCAGGTAAAGTGATTTTTTCCCTGGTGGTCTCCCCTATTATCAAATGCGTTTTGTGTTCTTTGTTTAAGCCCTCCAGGCGTGACGCCACATTCACAGTGTCTCCCATGGCCGTATAATCAAAACGTTGTTCGCTCCCGACATTTCCCACGACTGCCTTTCCCGTGTACAAACCAATACCTATATCAATAGTTAAACCGCTTTCTTTGACCAGTTCTTCGTTAAATTCTCTCAGTGCCGTTATCATTCCTTCCGCGGCAAGATAGGCGTGATTAGCCTGTTCAGAATCAGGAAGCGGAGCACCCCAGAAAGCCATAACCGCGTCTCCGATGTATTTGTCCAAAACCCCTCCGTGTTTCAGTACTTCAGCCGTCATTTTGGTAAAATATCTGTTAAGAACTCCGACCAATTCCGTCGGTGAAAGTTTTTCCGAAAGACTTGTGAATCCGCGTATATCCGAAAAAAGAACGGTGATTTCCTTCTCTTCTCCGCCAAGCACGACCAACTCCGGATTCGCAATAATCTGATTCAGAACTTCAGGAGAAACATATTTGGAAAACACCCGCGTAAGCGTGCGTTTCTCTCTGTCCCCCAAAAAATACCGCAAAACCAAAAGCCCGAGAGATGACAGAATAAGCGAAACCAAACCGGCCACGATTGGGAAATGAAATCCAAGCTCCTCGCCAAACAAAATAATCAGGCACAAAAGAACAAGCAAAACCGCGCTGCCTATCACGGGAACAAGAATGCGTTTGGAAAACGCAAAAAATAAAAACGGTATAAAAGAAAGAACAAACAACAGTAAAAAAGCATATCGGACCGGCAATTCTTCAGCTCTGTAACCCTTAAGTATTTGATTTACAATATTGGCCTGTATTTCCACTCCGGCCATCTGTGTACCGCGGGAGAGAGGCGTTGGTTTTTCATCATGCAAATCAGGGGAAGTTGCACCTATAAGAACAATTTTATCTTTCAGGTTTGCCCCTTCATTTAAAAATCTGGATACGGAAATTGTACGTATGCTACCGGGATAGGCGGAATAGATTATTTCCCCATTATCGGGAAGAGAGGCTCCGGCTTTTGCCGCGACCAGTATGGAAAAAGACGATATGTTTGCTCCTTCCGCGCGGAAGGAGGTCGGGTATCTGCGGACTACTCCGTCGCGGTCCAGAATAAGATTAACGTGCCCAAGTTGGACATTTTTTGCGGAAGCAAATTCTTCTTTTGTCTTTGTAAGAGGTAAGGACGAAGAAAAAACCCCGCGCTCTGATTCAACGCTTTGCGCTTCAACAGGCATTACGAGAGGATAAGTTAAGCGGGAAATTGCCTGAGTCAAAGCCGCATCATCATTTCCACCCAACCGTGAATCTTCACTCAACATCACGTCAAAACCGACTACTTTCGGCCTAACCGTTTCCAGCTTCAAAAAAAGCTTCGCGAATGTCGCCCGCGGCCAAGGCCACTGTCCAAGTTCTTTTATGGAAGAATCGTCTATCGAGAGAATTACTATATCGGACGAGAACGGCCTGGGCGTTGTGAATGTATCCCGTAAAAAATACTCCGTGCCAGAAAAAAGCGAGAGCGCGTAAATAACCGAAGAAACCACGAGACTCAGGAGAGTTACGTACAGGAGATATGATTTTTCACGCATATAAAATTAGAACGAGATGGGTGTTGATTCATCTCCTGTTGTGTCTACAAATCCCAAAGTTGTTATGGAAATGACATTTGACTGCAACCCATTCCACAGGGCCTGTATTTCCCCTTTTCCGGTTCCGATTTCTGAAACTTCATCACCAAGAGCCGCCAAAAAAACCCCCGCAGACTTCATTTGTCCGATTGGTCCCGTAACCTGCCACTTAGCTTCTTTGGTGACGTCGCGTTTTGCCCCCTGCCCGTCCAAAGCATACAAAGTCATCGTAAGAGTCTGTCTCTCTGAAATCTGTGCCCCGCGGACCGGTTCCAGAGTAATGGAGACTGCTTTGAATGTTTCGGCGGAAGATTCAGGTGAAGAAATACTGCCCGTCCCCGTCCGCGTGCCCGAGGACTCTGAAGTATTCGTTCCAGTTTCAGCTTTCGTGTTTGCCTCCTCCTTATCTCCGTCCTCTGGTTTCAATTCACCGCGCAGTTCCTCTCTTTTTGCTTTTATTTCCTCACGCACTTCTTTACGTACTTCTTCTTCAATTTTTCCTTTTTCACGCAAATCTTTCATCCTGACCTCTACAGCTTCCGTTTCCGTTCCGGATTTTCTGCTGTTTTTTACCCAATCGCTTTCCAGAATATCCTTTCCGGCAGGAGCCACTTTCATTACTTCTTCAGGTTTTGACTTATTTTCCGCAATTGACTGCGCCGCAGACTCTGAAATCTGAATTATTTGGTTTTCCACCATCAACGTTTTGGCTGTTTCTATAACTTCATCCGTTTTTGGATTAACGGCTTTAACTTCAATTGAGTGTTCCACGGCCAGGATTGTTGTTTTTCCCGAACGGTATTCCACCGAAAAAGCCGTTCCGCGCACTGTTGCCACAGCACTTGAAGACTTCACCTGCCAGGAGGACTCCGGACTTGCAAGAGAAACAACCTTTGACCAGACCCGCCCGAGAAGAAGTCTCACACCGACTTTTGTATCCATAACTTTATTTGAGAAAAAGCTTTCAGTCAGGACAATCTTTGTATTACCATCCAAACGTAATAAGGAACCGTCAGGAAAATGCAACACCGCCGCACCCCCTGCATCTGTCATTACGGTTGAACCCTTCCCAATCTCATCGCCGGTTTTAATTTCAAGATTTCCGCCTTCTTTTATCAGATATGCTTTCGGTTTAGTCACTTCAATCCAGGCGTTAGATAATATTTCGGCATCATCTTTTTTGCCATCCTGCGCAGGAGCGGCAGCTCTCCCGGAAAACAAATAGAAAATTCCCCCAAGAAGCGCAAGAACGACGACTGCCCAAAGAACTTTTCTTGCAGGGTTCATATTAATTATTTGTTTAATTCCGCCTCTATAAGAGCTTTGAATTCTTCAACTGAAGACGGGTTTTTCGGTATTTTCACCCCGTTGAGGAAAAATGTGGGGGTGCCCTGCACACCCAGCTTTTCACCTGCCACGTAACTGGCCTGTATCTTGGAATTAACTTCCGGAAGTTCTATGTCTTTGGAAAATTTCTCTTTATCCAGGCCGAGTGTTCCGGCATAATCGAGAAATATTGTTTTAGCATCAGCTTTTTCGGACCATTCTGTCTGTTTTTCGTAAAGCATGTCGTGCATTTCCCAGAACTTGTTCTGCATTCCGGCCGCTTCCGCCGCTTTCCCCGCCAAAAGCGCGTTTATGTGAATTTGGGTCAGTGGGAACTGGCGGTACACAAACAAAACTTTATTTCCATATTCACTTTTAAGCTGTTTCAGCAGAGGATGATACGCTCCGCAGGCCGGGCATTGGAAATCAGCATATTCAACTAACGTAACTTTGGGATCGCCGCCGTTTGTCCAATCCGCGCTTGTTACCTCTAAAAGTTTTGCGGTTACCTCCGGGGAAACCGTGCCTGTTGTGCCGGTGCCGGGTTTTGAACGGGCATAAAAACCAAGGAATGCCAGGATGACAATTATTAAAATACCCAAGCCTATTACGAATGTTTTATCTCTCATGTGTGGTGATTTACCTGTTAAGTTCCACGTATTGTACCGTATGCGGGCAAAAAGAAAAACGCCCTTGGGGCGTTTAGTCTTGCCGGATTCAAAAACGCATAAAACCATCGGGTATTACCCAGGAAAGAAGATAATAAACTACCGCGATGCAAATTATGACAAATATAATCCTTAATAAAAATCCCATGGTTTTTAGTGAATAGTGCCGTTAGAAGCTTCTCTTATTGCTCTCAACAGATCTTTTTCCAGTTCGCGGGCCTTTATGGCAACATCGGCAGGAACCTCCTCGGAAGTTCCTCTTTCCATATCCTCCATGTGCTTTTTGAAGGTATTACTGTAAAAAGCTTTGGCACCGAAAACTCTGTCTTCTGCTTCGGGATTTCCTTTCGCCGCGTCAAGAATTTCAATCCTGTTTTGTATTTCTTTAAACCCGCTGTCTTCATCCAAAAACCACTCCACGGCCATTTCCGCCGGTGTGGCTTTTTTTTCGGGATTTAATATTCTGTTTCTCCGCTGGGCATCCAAATAATCTTGAGCATCCATGGCGGGCTCTGCTGCTCTCCCGCTCAAATCAGGCGATTTTGGTTCACCCGACGGGTAGTTTTGGAATGGCTGGTTCATAAGCGTAAATTATAGTCGTTTGAAAGTATTAATCAAACAAAAGAACCACCTGTTTGGTGGTTCTTTTTAAATTAGTGAAGGGTATTATCTCCTGTTCCCGTGAAATCCAAATCCGGTTTTTCCGTAAAATCCAAACCACCTTCTCTCATATCCAGGTCTTCATCACCCGGCTTCTTCGGAACTGATTCTATACCGGCATCCTGGGCGGCTTTCAAGTTGATGGCCTCCACGTCTTCCGGAGATAAATTTAAATTTGGTCCTTCCATTCCCATTCCGTTCATAGTTTTAAGTTATTATTATTAAGTGACTGTATTGTACTATATTTTGTGAAAAAAGTCAATACCTATCAATATTTCTATACCTACAAGCATAACACATACAGTTTGCTAATTTACTATGTTTTTCCCCCGCAGGCTTCGTCCGCCCATAGTCCGCGCTTTTCCGTCTTGGCTTCCCCTTCTGCTTCTTTATACCTGGATTGGTAACGGTATGGAATGTCATATGTATATTCATACGCATAACCATCCAAAATCATTTTTTCGTTAAAGGATGTCCCATCCGGCAAATAAACGTAAGAAAGCAACCGTCCGTATTTGTCCAACCTGCCCTGTGAAGAATCAAATTCCAGGGTCACTTCGTCCCCCGTCAAAAGTCCTTTTGCCTTTGCGCTCGCCTCGAGCCCGAAACATTGCACACCCCTCCTTGGATCAACCGTTTCCGGAGTATTTATTCCAAGCGCGCGCACTTTTTGTTTTCCTCTCTCCGTCATTATTTCAAAAGTGTCACCGTCGATGACCCTTGTCACCTGATAAGTATCCGGTTTTACGGATTGTTCGTCTTTTGCCGGAGACTTCGCATCAACTTCATAACCCGCTGCGACAGAAGCAACACTGCCGGAAACATTTTCATTTTTCGGCAAATACCACCAAGTTAAATTAGCCGCTGCGACAAACCCCAATAAAATTAAAAGTATGGCATTTTTTCTCAGCATATAAGAGGACGGCCAACATTTCTGGCCGTAATAATTACAGATACAAAAAGTATGGCCACGCTAAGCAGTGAGAATTCCAATCCCCCAAACGGTAAGAAAGAAATGAACGAGACGCCGCCTAAGAAAGCCCCGGCGGCCGAAAGAACTACTGAACCGCAGGCGGCACAACCCGCTCCGAAAATTCCCAGAAAAAAACCCGTGGCGCCTCTGTACAATCCCGAGACCTTCAACACTTCTCCGCGCATACGAAAGTAGTGATACGCGAAAACCATATCCATTCCGAATAGAACCGCCGCCACCACCGTTAAAACAAAAGAAAGCGGAGTGAAATTTGTTCCTATACTGGTAAATATAGCGGCAAAAGAAATAATTTTTTCATTTATACCGACACCGGGCAAGTTTATTATTTCCCTGAGAAAAGAAAAATTTTGGATAATGACGGTTACCGCGTAAAAAAACACCGCCATGAGAAAAGCGGCTCCCGTTCTGCGGACAGACGAGAAAACCAAAATAAAACCGTCAATAAGTTCCCTGTGCATTTTTCAATGATACCGCGTAAAATCAAAATATTAAAAAACTCACGCAATAGACGTGAGTTAAAACTGCGCAAACCCGGCGCCGGAGGACCTTCTGAACATATCAAACCGCGCTCTTCCTGCGTCCACCAAAATGATGAGGCCTTCTTTAGCCAGTCTTTCCGCGGTCTCTTGCGAAAACCCCATCCGGCGGGGAGTATCTATAAACCACAACCCCGCGGCGGCTCCGAAAGCCATAAAAAACCAGACATCCTCGCGGGTAATTTTCCCCGAAACCACCTTTTCAAGCGCTATTTCAAGGTTCACGTAAGAAATTTCCTTTGGCGAATGGGCAAGCGGAGGCAGAAGTTTGGCTCCGGCGGTAAAAACGGCCGCGTCATCCCCGAATAACTCTTCTTGCTTGGAACTCCCGGGTTGAAAGGTATGGACGGCAACGGTTTCAAAAAAACAATCTATTACCCACAAGCCGCGGCTGCGCATATTAGCCTGTTCTTTGTAAACGTAACTCCAGCGCTCAGTATCTTCCTTTCCTTCCCTCGGACCATTTTCAATCACCCGCGCCAGTTTTGCCCGCTGTCGGCAAACCGCAATTGCACCCTCAACACTAGGCGTGAGGGTCTTTCTGCCAGTAAACCCGAGCATTTCCCCTCCCGCTTCAAATTAAGGACAAAAAACCTGTGTTATACTTTAAGCAAATGAGAAGAAAAGGCAAGCGCAATTCTTTTTTACCTTATGTTTTTATGGGAATTGTTCCGCTCCTTTTGGCAGGTTTTATTTTTATTCTCTACGAAACAGGAAAAAATGAGAACGCAGTCCCTTTTACCGTTAGCGTGGATACTTCAAACAAAGAAATAACCGAATTGGCCGGACAAGAGATGTCCTGGTTTGATAAAACCGCGGAGTTTGTTTACGAAGCCGCGATAATCTTAAATAATTCTTTCTCCCGTTTCAAAACACTGGCCACTCCGGAAGCACAGACTGTAAATATATATCCCGGGGCCCGAATGGAAGAAATAGCGGGAACTTTTGCAAAAAAACTCGGCTGGGACAAAGATACCGAAAAGAATTTTATTGCTATGGCTTCTTCAGACATAGGCGAGGGACGCCTGTCCCCGGGCGTTTACGTAGTTACGCCGGATACGAACGAAGAAAAAATACAGGAAGAAATGAAGGAACGTTTCCAGGAAGAAGTGCTGGCGCGCTATGCGACATCCACAAAATCGGTCGTGAGTCTGGAAGTTGCCATCACTGTCGCTTCCATGATTCAACGTGAAGCCGCCGGTAAAAACGACATGCGCCTCATTTCAGGAATAATTTGGAACCGCATTTTTAAAGATATGCCTCTAGGCATGGACGCCACGCTTCAATACGCCAAAGGATCTGAAGATTCCGGATGGTGGCCAAAACTTACGTCCAAAGATAAGTTTATAGATTCCCCTTACAACACATATAAAAACAAAGGTCTGCCCCCAACACCGATTTCTTCTCCAAGCCTTTCCGCAGTTGCCGCGGCGCTCAACCCAAAGAAAACAAAATGTCTTTTCTATATTCACGACCAAAACAGGCAAATCCACTGCTCAACCACTTACGAGGAACACAAACGCAACATAGAAAACTATTACGCCGTGAGGTAGAAAACCTATTGGCAACGCTGGATGAATCTTTCCCCAACGTAACAAGCCGTATTTTCACACCCTTCCCCCAGCGAGGCGTCGTTTAATTTCATGGGGATGCTTTGATCCAAAATGTAATAGCCGTGGTCACCGGCGCATACTGTCCCGACAGGATAATCCTTTTGCCCGGAACCCAAAATTATTTCTCCATACCAAATACCGGCATTACCCAACGATACTGGCGCAACATAATGTTTTTCCGGCGGAACTGTGTCGCAATCTGTAGCTGTATATGATATTCCGTCTCCGCCGGGACTTTTACTCGTAATAGAGCAGGAACTGACCGTTCCGTTCGGGCAGCACGCGCTCTGTACCCTTGCTTTGTCCGTAGAGCTGCAGGTACCCACCCCGCCTGTTGCGAATATTAAACACGACCTTGTACCACCACTCGTTCCTCCACCGGCCCCCGTTCCTGTAATGGCCGGCGTCTTGCCGCTAAAAATAAGTTTTCCGTCAACAATAACTTTCTTGAAAGAAAACTCTCCCGCGTTGAAATTCGCCCACAGGTGCGGATATGACTCATATGTCTTTCCGTTTATTGTCCAGGGGAAAGCGGGCATTGCCGCGTCACCTTCTTTTAACGGATTATTTGCGGAACTCCCGAATACCGCGGTGCGGGAATCAAAACTGAATATACCTGAAGACCCGCCGAAAATAGGATATTGGTCAACGGCGACTCCTCTGTCCCGGAAAACATATGCGCGATGATCCGCCTCCACCTGCGAATAAGAAGAATAAGTCTTTCCGTTTATTGTCCAGGGGAAAGGCAGAATAGACGGATTTGCCTCCAAAAATGCTTCGCCGATGATATTGCCCGGTCTTATTTTAGTATCAAGGAATTCAATCCTCAAATATCTGCCCAACGGACTTCCATCACTATGAGTGCTTACCACGGAGTCCGTTGCCGCGGTGAACTGACTGTTGGTGGTTATTCCCATGCTTGGAGCTCCGGCAACACTTGTCACGTGCAAATAATAATATGTGTTGGGCAGCAAATGTGTCTTCTTCTCAGGTTTATACCAGGTGCTGTTTGTCAGATACCAATATCTTTGTTTTGCGTAAATATTATTCGCTTGACTGTCGGTAAGAACGGCATGATCAAATCTGTTGCCACCGCTCCCCAACACGGTCCCATGCTGGTATGCCCACCCATAATCGCACGGCGCGGGAGAAATAAATGACGTTGGCGTATAGAACTCGTCCTGAACAATTCCAGTCTGTGTCACATATCCGGCTCCATCGGTCTTAAATCGGAAAACATGCATGAGTCCTTGTTTAAACGCCCAGGTGAATCCGGCCGGCGCCCATGAATCTTTTGTCTGAAGTATATAGGCTGAATCAGTTCTTCTGTCCAAATCAATTATGCCCGTCGTGTCGCGGCCCAAACATCTTCCGGAAAGAGTATTCACGGGGGTTGAAGGCGGAGTTGTTCCCGTCCCGGAGCCTGTGCCTGTTCCGGCAACAGTCGGACAATCGGCAAACACACAGTTTGCCCCGGTGCGCGTTACGACACTTCCGTCGGAACAAACTTTAGCGTCTCTGGCGCAAGCAACGGACACTGTAGGACACGCCGCAAACTCACAATTGGACCCGCGGCGCGCCACAGTACTGCCGTCCGGGCAAAGTTTTAAATCTCTCGCGCAATTATTTGACGCGACTAGGGGACACGCTGTGAACTCACAGTTTGGTCCCGTGCGCCCGACATAACTGCCGTCCGGGCAAAGTTTGGCTTCCTGCGTGCACACACGTGTTCCCTGGTTGGAAGAACCAGAAGCCGAAACACTGACAGCCGTAAGTCTCCTTCCGGATGACGCCTGTCCATCCGGATTTTTAACTGTAACCGAATAATTACCAGCAGTTGTAAAAATATCTGAAACAAACGATATCTGATTTGAACTGACGAAAGCCGCCGTATGTTCCCCGCCCGAAGGAGAAACTATCACCGTGGCTCCATCCTGAAAATTACTGCCGTTTACAATAAAAGAAACCCTTGTTTGTCCGACGGCAACTTTTGACGGAGAAAGAGAATTAATTCTGGGATTCGGTGAAATTCTGAAAGAAACGGTCTCCTCATCAAACTTGTTTCCGCTTATGGCTCTTAATTTTGCGGCAACAGTAACAGACGACCGCATTGTGTTGTTAAATGTAAGAACAATATTTCCTCCGGTGGCTACGCTTCTTTTGACTCCACACGGGAAACTGGTGTTGCGTGGCGCAACCGAAATATTAAGACCCAACGCGCAATCAACAGAAAGAGTGGCCCGCGTGGCATTGCCCGTAGACCATAAAAATTCTTTGGAACCCCTGTATTGCGACGAATCCCCGTAAGTAAATGAATTAACCGTAGGTACCGTGGCCGTTGTGGTTTGGGCCGTCACAAAACCGGACTGTACGGACAAAAGCATTGATGCGAGTACCGCTATCGCAGTGAGATGATGAGTGTGTGACATAGTCAAAAATTACTAAGGGGCTTCTTAGAAATAAGATAACCGACTTTCATATTTTACAGCACACGGGAGGTTGGGGCTAAGAGGTTATCCACCCACCCCCGGCAAATCTGAAATGGTGGACCCGAGCGGACTTGAACCGCTTACCTCGTCATTGCGAACGACGCGCTCTACCAGATGAGCTACGGGCCCTTAATTTTTTTGAACCCCACCATTAAACCGCGAAGGGGCAAAATAAGCAATTATCGGATTATTTTCTGATAAATGTTTTATAGACGATGGTACCGTCAATAATAATACCCAGAATTCCTATTATTAGAATTACGAAAATAGCCCATTCCGGCAGAGACTCCCCCGTCGCTATAGCCCAAAAAGAAACACCCGCCAAAAATGTGAACGTAAAAAGTCCCAGTATGTCAAAATGTTCCGCTTTAAGTTTAAGTTTGTCCATATGATTTTGCAAAATTATGTCGCGTAATCGATTCTGCGGAAACGTGTCGCGCACCGTCCATTGAAGCGCGGCTTAAAACGTGGCGCTCTTATAATCAGAATGAAGCGCCAGTCTCTTCTTCATCCGGCTCTTCCTCTTCTTTCATCGGGTCTTCTCTCCTCTCTTCAGCAGATAAAACTTTGAAAACGGCCTTTACTCCGAAATAAACCGCCCCCAGAAAAATCAGAGCAATCATCTCCTGCATGAAAAATACAATATCAGTCAGACTTTTTGTTTTTATATACTGTTCAAGAGCGTAATTTTCAAGTATTACAAAAATCGCCGCTGATATTACCGCGGTCCCCCTCACCAGTCCCTTGTTAAAAGGCGTTAAGACCCAAGTAAGAATGACAAGAAACAAAACCCCCAAAACACCGAAGAAAAGAGCGGCCGGCAATATTTCTTTGCCAAATACTATGGAGCCAAGAAGAACGCACCCGCCAATAAGGACGTACCTGTGCATCAAACTGCTGTGGTGTTTGAAAGTGTCTTTACCCTTGTAAACCGAATGATGAAGTATTTTAATCCTGTCCATTTTTCAAGTATGACTTATTTCAGAAATTACCGAAAGTCCCTGTTATTTTGGAATGGCAATCAGTGCCGTTTGTTTGGATTTTTTGATAAAAATAGAATCTCCCGCCCCCAGAGAAAACGCTTCTGTCTGGTTATCGGCATACGCAATAGCCGGACCCCGCAACACGCTAAGTTCTATCAGACTGTCATCGCGCAGAACCATATGGTCCGACGGCTCCGTTGAATTGTTAAACGCCAAACCAATCCCGACTTCAAAAATACTGTCGGTAATGCTCCTGTAATACCCGGTGGAACCAAACGGAGTGGAAACCACTATTCCGTCGCCTATTATATGAGTCCCGATTACTTTGCCGTTCACTGAAAGTTTGTAACGCATGGCGTGGCGTGAATTGTCGTTGTGAACGACAACATCGTTTACGGCCAAAAACTTTTTCTTGCCCAGCGAAAGCTCCAGCTTCACCATTTTTTCAATTACGTACGCGCCCTTCGCTATTCTTTTTAAAACTTCTTCATTTAATAACGGCGAACACTTTTTGCAAATATGGCTGTCGCGGAGAATTATTTTCGGAATTCCGGGATACTTCGCTTCTGAAAGCATAAACGTACCATCCCCTCCGTAACTGGCTATAAAATCGGGGGTTTTATCAACAACAATAAAACCGGCTTTTTCAAGAAGAGGTTTTAGTTTGTCTGAATTCTTACCAAAAGGAAAAACTTTTTTCTTCACAAAAGATATTTAATCACCAAAGTTAGTCGCAGTGTCGGGATGCCGGGAATCGGCCACAGGTTTTTGCCTGCTGGCAAAACCCGCGCCCCCGGCTCGGCACCGCCGTGCCTCCGCCTTTCAATCCCCGGCACTACGCTTTCGCGTAGCCCTTGTCCAAATATTATAACTCTTTTAGTTAGTCGCAGTGTCGGGATGCCGGGAATCGAACCCGGTTCTCACACTCCCGAAGCGTGTATACTACCGGTGTACTACATCCCGACGCTGCTACCAACTTTAAAAACTTTATTACAGTGTACCCTACAAGATTCGAACTTGTGACCTCTGCAGTGTGAGTACAGCGCTCTAACCAACTGAGCTAAGGGTACATGCTCCCTGTGGACCATGCCGGGATCGAACCGGCCACCTCTTCCATGCCATGGAAGCGCTCTACCAAATGAGCTAATGGCCCTTATTTTTTAAGCACCTTGTCGGAGTGCCGAGAATCGAACTCGGGCTACAAACACCCCATGCTTGCGTACTACCACTATACGACACTCCGAAAATCTTTAGCAATCCCACGTCAAATTAACACGAGGATAACTATATCGCACCTTTCAAAAATTAAAAAACCGCCCGGCGCTTATCGCGCCAAGACGGCATTCCTTTTGAGAACAATCTGGGCATTGTCTTTCAGGAAACGAAGTACTTCCGGAGCAAATATCCATAGCTTTTCAATTGAACCGCGGTATTGGCCGTCGTCGTACTTGGCCAGGCTCCGCAAAAGATCCGCTGAATATTCACGCTCCAAAAGTACAAGCAGCTCAAAGTTGGCGTAAACCCGGGGCGTAACAACTTCTTTGTAACGCCTAATAACGATGCTTTTCTCGTCATCGTCAAACTGCGTTACGTAGGCGGAAAGCATCCGGCGGGCCACATGCACGGGCGTAATCATTATGCTGCGGAGCGCCTCGTACTCATCAGGAAGCACTCCGCTCCCGTGAAGCATTATTTTCTCAGCGACCGAGCGGATTTTGGCGCGCAAATATGATTCCAGGTCATCCTGCTCCGTGTTGTATTGAACGAAAACGCCGGCGGGATTTCCTTTGATGTACGGCATACCCGACTTTGACAAGCGAATCATGTGCTGCATATACCCGGCGCCTATGCTGTGGAACTGAGTCTCCACGATTGAAATAGGTATAGGCACAGGCTCAAAACTCACCGCGTGCAGGCGCGCGAAATCGCAGGCGCTTCTCAAAAACAACATCGCCTGTTCTTCCCTTTCTTCGTCGGTATCGTCGTAGATCACGACCATGTCGATGTCGCTCGTGTGCTTAATTGTCCCTCTGCCCGCCGAGCCCAGTACGATGGCGTGGACAATGGACGAGTAATCCCTCAGTTGATCCCATATGTGCTTCAGCACGAAGTTAATGTGATCAACTGTAGGCACGCGTCCTTTTTGAACTTCCTCCGGAGAAAAGATTCTCATGGATACCCCCAAACGTTTAGTTGCGGTTTAGTTGCAAAATACTTCTCTGAACAAAACCTACTCTAAAATAGACCGGAGTCAATGCCCCGTTAAAAATAAGAAAATTGAAGGCTTTTGCTTTTCGTGTATACTTGTGTTGTTATTTGGGGTCTGTGCGCAAACCCCACATAAAGGGCCCCTAGCTCATCTGGTAGAGCACCGCTTTTGCATAGCGGGGGTGAGCGGTTCGAGTCCGCTGGGGTCCACCGAAAAATATGGCAAAGATTGTGCAAAAAGAAGACCCTGTTCTTAGAAAAAAAGCGAAGGAAGTCCCGCAGTCTCTTTTTGGCTCTGCCGAACTTAAAAAAATACTTGAGGATATGGTTGAAGCCCTGCGACGCGAAGAAGACGGTATAGCCATTGCCGCCCCGCAAATAGGGGTCCCTTACCGCATATTTGTGGTTTCTCCTTTTGCTTATGCCAAGAATGCCAAGGACACCCCGATTTTTTTTATAAATCCAAAAATTATTAAGGTGTCAAAAGAAAAGGAAGATGTTGATGAAGGATGCCTATCGGTACGTTGGCTTTACGGAAAAGTTAAAAGATACAAAAAAGTGACCATAGAAGCACAAAATGAAAAAGGTCGGCACTTTGAGCGCGGCGGGAGCGGTCTGCTTGCCCAAATATTTCAACACGAGACAGACCATTTGGAAGGCACTTTGTTTATAGACAAAGCAACGGATGTCGTTGAAGTCCCCCCGCCAGAAAAAACACCTCCAAAAACTGACAAAAAATAAATGGTTGATTCAAATTATAAAATAGGATTTTTTGGAACAGGGCCCTTGGCAATCACGGTGCTTGAAACCCTTTCCAGGGATTATAAAATTCTGCCGGCTCTCATAGTAACTCAGCCCGACAAAGAAGCCGGCCGCGGCCTTACTCTGACAAAAGGCGCCGTTAAAATATTTGCCGAAGAAAAAAACATACCCTTGCTCCAGCCCGCCACCCTTAAAGACGCCGACATAGCAGAAAAACTTTCCGGCTTCGGGTGCGATATATTTCTTGTCGTCTCTTACGGGAAAATAATCCCCGAAAATATTATTGAATCACCCCGGTATAAAACCGTTAACCTTCACCCTTCGGTACTTCCAAAGTACCGGGGTCCTTCGCCCGTACAGGCCACTATTCTTTCAAATGACACCGACTGCGGCATAACTCTTATGCTAATAGACAAAGAAGTAGACCATGGGCCTATACTGGCCCAGGACGTTTTTCCTTTTGAAGCAACGGAAACCACTTCCGTAGCCCTCCAGGCAATGCTCGGGACAATCGGCGCGCGGCTAGTGGCTGATGCTTTGCCCCTCTATATTGAAGGTTCTTTAAAGCCTCATGAGCAAGAACATGAGAAGGCAACCTACACCAGGAAAATAGAAAAAGAGGAAGGCGAAATATTCTTAGACTCCGACCCTAAGAAAAACATACTTAAATTTAACGCCCATTACGGCTGGCCGGGAACTTATTTTTTTTACAGCCATAAAAACAAGCCGATAAGAGTTCTCGTCACAGATGCTTCATACGAAGAAGGCCGGTTTATTCTGAAAAACGTAAAGCCTGAGGGAAAGAAAGAAATGAGCTTTGAAGAATTCGTGAGGGGCTACGGCGACCCAGTTGTAATTTAATCAAATAAAATTTCAGGCTTTCCGGCAAGTTCAGGCTGGAAAAAAGAATTAATTTTTACCGGGTGTTTTTTCAGCCCGACTACGGAGTTATCTTCTATATCAGCTTCCAAAATAAAACTTTCAATGGTTTCTTTGGAAAAATTCTGATCAAAAACAAAATTACCAAGACTGTAAGCTATATAACCGTGTAAATATTTTTCCACAGGTTCAACAACGTGCGGGTGGTGCCCGATAACTATGTCTGCCCCTGAATCAATCGCCAAGCGGGCAAATTTTTTCTGAAAATCATTTGGCTCTTTTTTGTATTCATCACCAAAATGATACGAGACAACGACCACATCTGACCCGTTTACGGCAACCGCAATACTCCTTTTTATCTTTTCGGTATCTATGACGGCAATCCCGATTTTATTTCCGATTGCTTCCGTATATCCGGCGCCAAACTGACTAAAAGCCAGGAAGGCAATTTTCGTTCCTTTTATATTGACTATTCTGGGACTATAAGCCTCGTATTGATTCATCCCGCCGCCCGCATAATGAACACCGTCTTTCGTCAAAAAATCGAGGGTGTCTTTCATGGCTTCCTCACCCCAATCACCTATGTGGTTGTTGGCCACGGAAACAATACCAAAATTAGCACTGCGTAAGGCTTGTGCTGAATCCGGACTCATCCTAAAAGAATATATAGAGCCGCGGTTAACGCCCATTTGCGATACGGGACCTTCTAAGTTTGCAAAAACGAAATCAAATGATTTTAAAAAAGGCGTTATTAAAATAAACGGGTAATTGTAATCACCGCCGCCGTGTTTTTGAATAACAGACTTAACTCCGCGGTCCAGCATTATATCTCCAACAAAAGCCAAACTTATTTTTTTCTCCTCCCGGGTTATTGTTTTTTCATAATTCAAAAACGCCACCTTTAACGATTCAGCCTTTCCGGAAACTTCACTTTTTAAAAAAGAGAAGTTGGATACTGCGTAAATGGCGGTCAAAAATACAAGAAAGAGAAATATGGCGCGACTTTTCATCAGTTAATTCCTCAAGAACAAAACCGTGTCTGCCTGAATTATTTGAGAACAACAGATTTTACAATCACAGGCTTAACTGGTCTGTCATTCTGGCCTGTTTGCACCTTTTCTATCTGCAGTGCCACGTCCATTCCGCGAACAACATGCCCGAAAATGGTGTATTTCCCTTTTCCTGTTGCCTGGTCTTTCATGGCCGAATCAAGCTGTGCCGTGTTTGTCCCCGTCATTATGAAGAATTGGCTTCCGTTGGTGTCCGGTCCGGCATTTGCCATTGCCACGGTTCCCTGAGTATAGGAATCGCTTGAATGAGGTTCATCCTGGAAAGTATAGCCGGGGCCGCCTGTCCCCCAATAACTCATTTTACTGTCGTCTTTGGAAAGCGGGTCTCCGCCCTGAATCATAAATCCGCGTATGACACGGTGGAATTTTGTGCCGTCATAAAATCCCTTGCCTGCAAGAGATTCAAAATTTTTCACGGCCTTGGGAGAACTTACATCAAAAACTATTTCTATATCGCCGGCACTAGTCGAAATAACGGCGCCGGTGGGAGGCGCCTCATCCGGACCCCCGGAGACTTTTGCCGCGGAACTGGAAATAGCGGCGCTGACCAAAGTTTGGTCTATGTTTGATTCCGTTATTTTTCCGAAATAATAAATCAGACCTCCGGAAACAGCCGCCACAAGAACAAACACCACCCAATTCATTATGCTTTTTCCTTCCATATTATTTATTGCTTTCCTTTCCTTCGTAATCTTATTTTGGTAAATGGGGACATGGCACCTTTAGCCAACTGCTTCAATATATACCCTCCACGACGGAAAAGAGTGCGCTTCTTGTCGCGGAAAGAAACTATTTCCTCGGACATTTCCTCTTTTGCATCATCAATTGCCGCATAGAGATCATCTTTTTCGGAAACCGAGCGGAGTGTTTTTCCTCCTATGTGAAAATTTATCTCACAACGGAATACATTTCCGCTCTTGTGGTGACGGGTCGTCTTTCCAAGTTCAACCGTAACAGATACCGGCCCGCTGTCCGGACCAACAACTCCCAGAAGCGACTGTGCGCGCCTGCGCGTGTAATCGCTTATGGCTTCAGTTTGTTCTATCCCCGTTAGCTTTATGTTGATGTTCATATGATTTTGCAAATTTATACCCTTGCCCTATATTATCACACCCTTTAAATATGGATTTATATTTGGCTTTTTTCAGTGTCAGGCAGAGAAATAAGCTTTGTTTTTTCGTGAATTCCGGAAATTATGCGTACAGCTTTAACCGGAAAACCAAAGTGCATTGCCATGAGTTCCCTGACCCGGGTGTTCGCTAAATTACGTTCGGCCTTTTCTTTTACGTCTATTTTAAAGTACCCAGGTTTCTCTTCTTTTATCGCTTCTTTTTTAGACTTAGCCGTAACTTTGACGTGTACGTACATACCTACTTATTGCGGTTGTAGCGGCCCATTAAAACAGTCTCCGCCAGAACATGCCCCTCCATGGCACTTTCAAGTTCCTTTTTAACAGAGCCTTCGGGGAGCCACAAAATGGCATCCAGGGAGTAGAGCTTGAAAAAATATCTGTGTTCCTTGTCCGGAGGACAAGGTCCGTAATATTTTAGGTTGTTCCCTGTACCTTTGCCCGCTATACCACCGGGTTCCTGGCCTTCCGGTACTTTTGTTGTTTCCGGGGGAATATTGAAATGCACCCAATGCACCCAAAGACCGTCCGCGCGCAAATTCTTCGGCACATCCGGGTCTTCCATAATAACAGCCAAAGTTTTTGTTCCTTCCGGAACGTTTTTTATCAGAAGTTCCGGATTAATATTAGCCCCGTCGCAGGTATACTTTGACGGGATATTCCCGCCATACCCAAAAGCAGAACTCTCAAGAGAAAAACCTTTTTCCTCCATGTTTTTGTTTTCCGTTACCGGAATATTAAGCGTCCCTGAATTGATTCCGGAAACTTGCCTGTTAACTTGTAAAAATTGCACGCCCCCGCCGTTCCAGAAGTAAAACACCGCCCCCGCAAACAGGAGCAGGAGAATTGCGTCTATAACCCATTTCATCATTACATTGTACCACCTTGCCTAAGCAAGAAAAATTACGTAATATATCCTTGTTTTTTACCATTCCGCGGTAGCTCAGTTGGTAGAGCGGCTCCCTGTTAAGGAGTTGGTCGTAGGTTCGAGTCCTACCCGCGGAGCAGAGAAAAAATAATACGCCTTTCGTAGGCGTTTTATTTTTGCTCCTATTTTCACGCAGGTTGGACTCGAACCGGAGGCGCCCAAAAATAATGAGCATAGCGAATATATTTTTGGTGCGTCTCGACCGTAGGGAGAGGCGAGTCCGTTTTTCCTACCCGCGGAGCCCGACAATCTACCCCTTTGAAGACTTTGGGGGTACTTGGTGTTTATATTCAACCTTCCACGCCAAACCAGATTTTACTCCAGCTATAGCGGGCAACAGATGATTAAGGAGTTGTTCCGCGGTCATTTTGAACTTTTTACCTTTCGCAGAAATCTTAACCCAGCCGTCTTTCTCCCGGAAATACTTTTCTGTGAAGTTCTTTGTGCCCATAGATATTATGTAGCTGTCATTTGTTAACTTCATATTTGAACATCCTATCAAAAATTAGGGATAAAAACGTATGGACTGTTTTGAAAAATAGGTTCTAACGTCGTAAGTAATATACTTGAGTTTTTTGATATAGTTCTTGTATGAAAGATATCACCCTCCATGCCAAATGGCTTATCAAGGCCCCCTTAATGGAAGTATTTAACGTAATTACTAACTTTGAAAAATTTCCTGAATATTTTCCGAAAGTTGCAGAGTCTATACAAATCACGAAACGCGAAGGAAATTATTTGGAAATGGACGCGACCGTTAAATCGTTCGGTCAAAAGTTTCCGGTAAAAATGAAAACGGAGATCCTCCCCGGAAAGGGGTTCATTTCGGATAATGAAAGCCGTAAATTTGGAACTTCTGGCCACGAAGAATTGTTGCTCTCTGAACGCCCGGAAGGAACAGTGATTGATTACACTTATCAAGTTGCCATCCATCGTCGCTTACTCCGTATAGTTGCACGACCACTCATTGGTTGGTTTTCCATGAAATACTGGCAGAAAGCTGTCATAGATGAACTCAGAAAATTAGTCGAGAGATAGAACTTATATGCTTCATTTCCTCCCCCTGTAACTAAAGTGAGGAATTTGGCGTTCTATTAAGTAAATATGAACATCTCAAGAACAAAATTCATTATTACTTTCATCATTTGTGGATTTGCCTTTCTTTTTATTACTACCTCACTTTTGGGAACAACAGGCCCCCGAGGGTTCCCCAAGCCCCCCGACTCTGTCCTTAGAACCGGCGGCGACTCACCAATCGCCTGGAAGAGCGCCGTATCCACAATTATCTTGCCCATCAAAATTATTTTGATAGGGCCTTTGGCTCTGCCTCAGATTAATTTTTTGAAAGACGATCCACCACCTCCGTTTATTGGTATCTGTCTCATTTTTTATTGGACTATCCTTGCCTTGATTATCCATTATTTCCTCTGTAAATTGAAACGCTCTTAATTGATTACCAGAATTCAATTTATTAATCTCTAATTCAACATTCACCTAATTCAGAATTCTGAACTTGTCCATGAGGGGGAATATTTCTTACAAACTGTGCCGTAACTTATCACGGTAGATAATTGAGACAAGAGCAAAGCTCAAGATAAGCAGAAGGAACCACGAACCAATCTTATTAAACGAAACAAGGTGCCAGTACTCCAGCTGATTCGGGTAGAGCCAGATGTGGGTAAAGG
>CAYGDA010000013.1:0-20252 GCA_964348515.1 uncultured Candidatus Saccharibacteria bacterium | reverse complement strand
TGTTTGGGGAAAAACAGTTGAAAAGGTGGGGATAATTGGCGAAAAAGGGGGATAACTTAACGGACAGAGCCTAAGATTTCACCCTGGAGGTCAGTTCCCTTATGGAAACACGTTCCTGCTCCCCCGTGTCGCGGTTACGGAGAGTAACCGTGTCATCCTCAAGAGTTTGGAAATCAACCGTGATACAAGCGGGTGTGCCTATTTCATCCTGGCGTCTATAACGCTTACCGATGTTACCGTTATCATCAAACATAACCTGCGGGATTTCTTTTTTAAGGGTGTCGTAAACCTCTTTGGCTTTAGAAACCAACTCCGGTTTGTTTTTTAGAAGCGGAAATACTGCCGCCTTTATTGGTGCTAAGTGCGCCGGGAATTTCAGAAATATTCTCTTCTCCCCTCCCAACTCATCTTCAGTATAGGCTTTTACCAAAACAGCAAGAAGGTGGCGTCCAAGACCGAACGTCGGTTCAAGCACATGCGGAATAAATTTTTCATTCGTTATCTGGTCAAGATACCGCAAATCAACTCCGCTATGTTCTATGTGATTTTTCAAATCAAAATCCGTGCGGTATGCCAAACCCCCTATCTCATCAAACTTATGCGGGTACTTGAAATGGAAATCTACCGTACGTTTGGAATAATGCGCCCGTTCCCCGTCGGGAATTTCAACTTCTCTTATATCTTCTTTCTCAAAACCAAGGGACTTAAACCATTCGCGCGTTTGCGCGCGCCAATATTCAAAAAGTTCTGACCAGTTTTTTTCCTCCACAAAATATTCAAATTCCATTATTTCCAATTCCCTGACTCTGAAAATAAAATCACGCGGGGCTATCTCGTTGCGGAAATTTTTTCCGATTTGGGCAATACCGAACGGAAGGCGCGGATGAAACGAATCAACAATGTTTTTAAAATTTACAAACATTCCCTGCGCGGTTTCAGGACGCATATAAACAACCGAAGTCTCGTCCTCCGCGGCGCCGATATTTGTTTTGAACATCATATTAAACTGGCGCTCCCCTCCCACCTTGCCCCCGCACTCCGGACATTTATTTTTATCTTCAAGATGATCGGAACGAAAACGGCGTTTGCATTTCTCGCACTCAACCAGAGGATCAGAAAACCCGCCGACGTGCCCGCTGGCCTCCCAAACTTTGGGGTTCATCAGAATTGCCGAATCAACACCGTACATATCGTCCCTGCTTTCCACGAACATCCTCCACCACAGATTTTCAATATTTTTTTTAAGCGCCACACCCAGAGGTCCGTAATCCCATGTGCCGGCAAGCCCGCCGTATATTTCCGAGCCCTGATAAATAAAGCCGCGGCGCTTCGCTAGGGAGACAATTTGTTCCAGAGTGTCTGTTTTCATCCTTCTTTTATATCTTTATTTTCTCTTACTAACAAGCTCGTCTCCCGTACGAATACCGATATCTGTTGTCCTTGTGGTTACCGGCTGAAGGGAAGTTTTCATATCTCTACCCGTATAGGTATCCCTGGCGACGAAATCAATACTTCCCGTTAAGGAAACCTCCCTGCCCTCCTGGGAAACGGAAGGTATAATGCCAACCTGGAAATAAACAACCCGCGGAGCGCCTAATATCCCAACACCAGGTTCAACCGTACCCAAGTGCCAAACGACCTCATTATCCAGATTGCTGTAATCTATTTTTTCCGAGACTGGTGCGGTGTTTTTCTTCCACGTGACATACTGCGGGAGTTTTATGGTGACCTCTCCGTTTGCCAGACGGTTTGAAGAATTAGAAACCGACAAAGCTATTGTGTACGTGGTTTCCTGTTCCGGAACAGGAGGAATGGGGCCAATATTTGAGATAACCCCATCGAAGTGATTGGCGTGCGCGGAAACTCCGATATCGGAATTAAATTTAATATCCGTGCTCGTCTGCGAAGTCACATTTTCCGGAACGCCTGCTTCAGAAAAACGATTTCCTTTGGAGCCGACAATTACCGTCACGTGCGGATCACGGTAAAGCCCTTCGCCGGTTTTAAATAACTGGAACGAACGAAAAGTAAACGCCACACGTCCCGATGCTCCGGGGAGAACTTCAGTAAATTCCCTGTTTGTTGATTTGTTCCATGTGATAATCCCGCTTTTAGAATCGTAATATCCGCCGTTTGCCTCAACGGTTGTTTTATCCAGAAGAACCCCGTCGAGCCTGGCGGTAAGTTCCATATTATTCAAGGAACGCTGCAGATTGTTCGCGAAACGAAGCTCTACGTTTATTGGAGAACCAGCCTGAACTGCGACATTGTCACTCTTTGATCCGTTTACATAAACAGACACATCAACGAACGGTTTTTTTATGGTTATGGTAGAGAGGGCATCCGTATAAACAACATCAAGCCCGCGTCCGCTGTGTCCACCTTTGGAACCTCCGGACACCCGGAAGGTGCGCTCATCTCCGTCTTCCCCCTTCATTACCCCGCGTATCGTTATTGTCTTTTCTTCATCCTTCTTAAAAGTCCCCATATTCCAGGTGTCGTTTCCATAATCCGGCTTTGGTGACGCCTCAATAAATTGAAATCCAGTTGGATACTCCATGTACGCGGCAAATGGCGCGGTGATTTCCCCGCGGTCAGCGTTGGCCTTCACTGTTAGCATAAGTTCCTGTCCGGAGCTGATTTCTTTTAACGTATCAAGGGAAAGAGAAATCGGGGAAGACTTTATGGTAACCGAGTAATTTGTCTCTTTCGTGAATATGGCGTTGGAGCCCGGTACTTTATAACTTAAAAGCATGGAAAAAGACCGGTCACTGCCTTCGGCGCCGAAAACACTCGCGTCAACTGATTCATGCTTGGCTGTCCCGGGGGATATGTCGCCAAGACTCTTTTTAATCCTGACCATATCCTCTTCTCCCGTAGCCGACTGGCCTTTCGGATAACTTATTACTATTTCAGCGAGCTCCACCGCGGCCGGATTCCTGTTGGCAATGGAAATGTCAACCGAAAATCTTTCGCCGCCACCGACAAAAGAAGGTCCCGTGGCCACTATGTCTATATTATCCGAAGAAACAACATTCGATTTCGTGGAAAATTGATACCAGACAAAGAAAAGCGTGCCTATAAAAATTATAAACGCTGCCGCAAAAAATTTGCGCGCAAAACTCATACTGGGGTGCGGAACTATTTCCTCCTCAGCCGGTTCCGAAACCCACTCATGGGGGACGTCAAATTCCTGCTCGTGCAAAACGCCCTTCCATTCCCTTTTGGCAGTATTCTTCTGGCGGTAAAGACGGTCGCGCAAAGCCTCAATTTTGCTTTTATCTTTTTTCTCGTTAGGAATCATCTTTTAAAATATTGTACCACGTCAAAGATGCGATTCTTCCAGGGCTTTCTTGGCAAGTATGAGAATGCGGTTTCTTTCTTTTCCGATACCGGCAAGCGCTTCCGGAGTGCACTTACCGTCCAAAAAAATTTCCCCTTCCCCCGCGTCCCAATAGCCCAACTCCGCCAAAGTCTTGACCAAAAAATAAAGATAAATGTTTTCAAGATCTTTCTCTCTCAATCCTCCCGCCGTCAAATTAAGGATTTCTTCGAGTGACGAAAATAATTCATTGTGTTCCCCCTCCCCGTGAATAAGGCGGCGTATAAGAACGGCTAAGCGCCCGAAAAATTTGCGGGCAGACATCCCCCGGGGGGAAATCAAAGTCTCTGCTGAAACTAACCTCCATCCGTTTTTCCCGCGCACAAAACTTGCCTCCAGAAAATTGAAAAGTGTCAGATGCGAACGCATTTTGGAATGCAGTGTCCTCGCGCCTGTGGCAAGCGCAGGAATAAGTCCAAGTTTATCGGTAAAAAATAACGCAAAGCGGTCGCTTTCCCCAAGCGGAGAAAAACCTACGAGAAATGCCTTTGTGTGATAAATATTGTAAGACACTTACTGTTATTAAGCGTTTGCTATAAAAACCGTTATTACCCCCATACTTAGCGTCACCTCGCTTCCACCAACAGCTCCTCCCGAAGAAATACCCGAGAGAATACACTGCTTTAAGATATAATCTTTGTGTTTTTCAATAAATCCGTTTCCCTTTTCATCAGCGCTGAAATGAAGGTTTGCTTTGTCGCGAGGAGTAAGCGCCGCCTTTTTACGGAGCTCCTGAACTTCGCGTACCAAATCACGCAAATCGCCCTCTTCACGAAGTTCATCCGTAATATTTATATCAAGAACAACTTCCCCCGAAAGAGCTTGGGCAAACACCACTTCTTTTATGTTTACTTCGTCCTTTATAAGTTCAACGTATTCATCCTCCAACTTTTCACCTTTAACTTCCAGGGTTTTAAGTGGTTGGCGGACTTTGATGGCTGCTTTAGCGCGCTCTTCGAGTCCTCGGGAAACTATGTTTCTCACACCTTCCATGCGTGAAATCATTTCCCTCTCTTCCGCAGAAAGATTACGCAATAACTCCTCCGGCCAAGTAGTCAAGTGCACACTATCATCACTCCCCGAGAGCGCCCGGTACATGCGTTCCGCAATAAACGGAGTAGACGGCGCCATTAATTTTGAAAGTCCCGTCAAAACCAGACGTAATGTTTTTGAGGCATGGCCGGCGTCATTCCTGTCGTCACCCTTAAAACGCCCGCGCGAACGGCGCACGTACCAAACTGACAAATCGTCAGTAAACTCAAGTATCGGGCGCGTAGCCAAATCCAGTTCATAACGGTCAAATCCTTCCGTGACTTCTCCGGCAAGCTTTGCCATGCGCGCAATTATCCAGCGGTCAAGAATATTGGAAGATTCCCCCGGCGACTCTTCTGTTTTAAAAAGTTCATAGAAAGAAAACACGTTCTCCATGCGGATAATCAGTTTTTTATAAACTTCATCTACGGCTTTCTCCCCGAACTCAACGTCCTCTCCGCGTATAACGGAAGAAGAAAGAAGCGCAAAACGCATCGCGTCCGCTCCATATGTCTGTAAAAGTTCCACAGGGTCGGCGTAGTTTTTCAGGCGCTTACTCAATTTCTGTCCGCCCTCCGCGGTCAGTAGCCCGGTGCAAATAACATTTTTATAAGGCTTAGTCCCAAAAAGAGCCACATTCAAAACAAGCAGAGAATAAAACCACCCGCGTGTCTGGTCCAGGGCTTCCGCGATAAAATCCGCCGGGTAGTGCGAGAGAAACTCCTTCTCATTTTCAAAAGGATAATGGAACTGCGCGAAGGGCATCGCCCCTGACTCAAACCAGCAATCAAAAACTTCAGGTACCCTCTTCATAACTCCTCCGCAGGAACACACGAAGTCCACGTTATCTATATGAGGACGATGGAGATTTATTTCCGCGCCGTCGTTCGCAGAAGGCATATAATTTACTTCCTCAACATGTCCGTTTTTCAAAAAATATTCGTTTATGTCAGCGGTTTTTTCTTCTTTGAACTTGAAGGCTTCTTCGTCGGTGTAAAGCCTGGCGCCGGAAAGAAGCATCCATAGGGGAGAGCCGTGCGTTACGAAAAGAATCTTTTCTCCGCTCAAAGTTTTTTCTAATTCATGAATTAGGGACAAGGTGCGGGTCCGCACTTCTGCGTGCGTTTCGCCTTCCCCTTTGCGCCTGTATAAATCCGCCGGCACTTTTGCTTTTTCGCGCTGGTCAATCGATTTACCTTGCAGAGACGGGTCAGCACAAAATTCAGACAAACGCTTATCTTCGATTATGTTTTTTTTCGGTATGCCAAGAGCGGCTGCAACTAAACGTGCCGATTCTACACAACGCACAAGCGGAGAAGTGTAGATATAAGTGATTCCCTTCCCTTTCAATTTTAAAGCTTCGTTTTCCGCTTCTTTTTTTCCTTTATCAGACAAGTGATTCTCCGGGTCGCCTCCAAAATCGATGTAGCCGTCCGTATTGCTTTTTGCTTCACCGTGGCGCATTGCATAATAAATATTTTTTGCAGTTATCCCTTTGGAAAGTTCCCGCAAACTTCCTATAACATGGGACTTGTCGCACTCGGCACATTTCCAAACCGGAATCGGCGCGCCCCAATAACGCGAGCGCGAAATTGCCCAGTCGCGCGCGCCTTCGAGCCACTTGCCGAAGCGTCCGTCGCGGATATGTTCCGGTACCCAGTGAATCTCCTGATTCTCACTTATAAGCTTGTCTTTTATCTCTGTTACCTTAACGAACCAGGAGGACGTGGCAAAATTCAGAAGTGGGGTATCGCAGCGCCAGCACAAAGGATACGAATGCACTATTTTTTCTTTGGCAAAAAGAAGTCCTTTGTGCGCTAAGTTTTTTATAACTTCAATGTCCGCCGACTGCGAGTCCCCTTTTTTCTTTACATAAGTACCCGCGAAATCAGTAACTTCTTTTCTGAAAACACCGTCCATTTTCACGTGTTCTATAACGGGAATCTTATTTTCTTTGGCGAGTTCCATGTCTTCCGCGCCGTAAGCCGGCGCCTCATGGGCAATACCCGTTCCCATTTCCGTTGTCACGAAATCCGCGTGCCAAATTTTCCAGATGTTTTTTTTGTTTTCCAGGTCGGCGTCTTTGTAATAATCAAAAACCGGTTTATAGCTTTTACCGATAAGCTTTTTGCCGTTAAATTCCTCGACTATTTCAAACGTCCCTTCTTTGAAAACGAAGTTGACTCTTTCTTTCGCCACCACAAAAAATTCTTTGACGGCTGATTCCTCAGTCTTATTTTTTACTTTTACATAGGAAAGAGACTCATTAATCGCGATAGCCGTATTCCCGGGCAACGTCCACGGCGTCGTGGTCCAGGCAAGCAAAAAAGTCCCTGGCTCATCTTCCAGTTCAAATTTTACCGTCACTGAAATATCAGTAATGTCCTGATAGTTAAGGGCCACTTCCGACTGGGCAAGAGGAGTCTCGCAGCGCGGGCAAACATACATAATTTTTCTGCCCTCATAAATCAATCCGCGGTCGTAAAGTTCCTTGAACGCCCACCAGATTGATTCTGTATAAGAGGTATCCATCGTCTTGTAAGAAAGATCCATGTCTATGAATCTCCCGAGGCGCGGAATTATTTCTTTCCATTCTTTGTCGAAACGAAGGACGCTTTCCTTCGCCTTCGCATTGAACTTATCTATCCCGTAATCTTCTATTTCTTTTTTGTGCTTAAACCCGAGTTCGCTTTCTATAAGATTTTCTATCGGGAGGCCGTGGCAATCCCAGCCCCAGACACGGCGCACACTTTTGCCGCGCATGGTCTCATACCGTGGAATTGCATCCTTTATGACACTCTGTAAAAAGTGACCGGGGTGCGGGAGGCCCGTAGCAAAAGGCGGCCCGTCATAAAACGAGAAAACACCCCGGGGAGAATCCTTGGAGACGGACTTTTCAAAAATGGAGTTTTCTTTCCAGAAACGCAAAGTATCCTCCTCGCGTTCCGGAACCTTCTTTTCACTCATTAAATGAATATAGCACACGGAAAAACCATTAAAAAACCCCGGAACTGGTCCGGAGTTGTTGTGTGTTTCAGGCTGAGTATTGTTGTACCCACGCAAACGCGGGGGCTTCAATGCTTTCCCAGCGGTGCTTTGCGGATTCTTCTTTTTCTTCGGCCTGAACGAACACGGCGGAAGCGAGCGCGTAGCCGCCTTTGAGGTGGTTCAGAAACCACTCAAAAAGCTCAACCGCGCACCGGCGGACGTGTATGGTAAGGGAATGAGTATAAACGAGCTCGTCCCTCTTCATCACGAGCACCTTTCCTTCACGCCAGATGCTCTCCACATATGCGGCAAATTCACGCACATGGGAGAAAAACTGATCGGGATTTTTCCCCAACCGCAAGGCGGCTTCAGACGCTCTTTCGGCGGAAATTACGAGGAAATCCCTTTGTACTGCTTTTCTTTTTTTCAATCTACTTCTCCTTAAGACAAAACGTAGAAACAAAAAATCTGGGAACCCGAGGCTCTCAGACGTTTATTACGTTAACACAAACTATTATAAAAAGCAAGATGCAGGCAAAAATACGCTTAAAACTACATCTTTTCCGGCGCCCGTATGCCCAAAAGATGTAACCCGTTTTTGAGAACCTGCCCCGTGGCAATAGCCACTGCCAGCCGATAATGGGAAAGTTCGTCATTTTTGTTGACGATTGTCACAGCTCCGTACCAGGAATTAAAAGTTCTTGCCAATCTGACAAGATACGTAGCCAGAAGATTTGGCGAATATTCAATCCTGGAACGACTTACAATTTCCGGGAAACGGTATAGGAGGCGCTCAAGTTCGCCCGGATTTTCCGTTCTTTCGGTGAGTGGCGCCACCCCTTCATTCTCCGCCCTCTTTTGTAGCGAACATGTGCGCGCATATGAGTACTGCAGATACGGCCCCGAATCTCCCTCAAAAGAAACCGAGGTTTCCATATCAAAAACAATATCCCTGCCGGGAGACTGTTTAAGCATCGAGTACCTTATAGCCGCCACGGCTACGGAGACCGCCAAATCTTTTTCGTACTCGGCTATCCCCCTCTCTTTCATAAGAGCCGCCACTTCGCCTTTCACTTCCTCTATAAATTTTTCTCCAGTGATTACATTTCCTTTACGCGAACTCATCTTTCCGCTGGAGAACCTGAGCATTCCGTGAGAAATGTGTTTAGTGCGCTCTGCGATTTCGGGGATAGTCTCTCCCATCACGCGCATAAGCACGCGGAAATAATCAATCTGTTCGCTCGCCGCGATTATTAAAGACTGGTCCAGCGGGAGAAGTTTAAATTTGAGTTTGTTAAGCCCCAATTCTTTTGCTTCGTAAGTCGGGATGCCCAGCGCATTTATGAACACGCGTGTATGAAGCCCGTGTTGTTCCCCTTTGTACACAACCGCGCCGTCGCTTTTTTCAAAAACTCCGCGCCCGAGGAATTCACCGACTATCTTTACTCCTTCGTCAGCGACTTCCGATTCAAAAAAATAATAATCAAACTTAGTATCAATTTTTTTATACACGGTCTCAAAATGCTCAAGGCTAATTTTCCTCCCCCAGTCGTAAAGTTTCATTACTTCACCCGCGTTCTTCCGCGCCCCTGATGCTAATGATTCAAAAATAAGTTTATTCAGCGCCTGAATTTCTTCTTTAGCTTTCTCATCATCTTCATAAGCATTGGCACCAAAGGTATAACACTTACCAAGAAATGAAGCCTTTTTTGATAACGGCTCGTCTTCGCCGGGAAATTCATTTTTCTTATGCTCCAACCCCCAGATTGTCTTAGCGACATGCAGACCGACGTCTCCACCGTAAGTCGCGCGCACGACATCCGCGCCGGAATATTCATAAATCCGCGACAGCGACTCCCCTATGGAGTTACTCATCAGGTGTCCTATGTGGAATTCCTTGAATGGATTCATGTCCGTATATTCCACCATCACCTTCTTCCCTTTTAAATCATCATTCGCTCCATATTTTTTGTCCGCTAAAATTTTTTCAATCTCTCCCACAAAAAATTCAGGTGTCAGAAAAAAATTAATAAATCCGGGACCGGCAACTTCCACTTTTGATATTGAGGGGTGTTTCTTTCCGCGGATTTTATCGGCGATTAGAGACGCTATTTCCCGCGGATTTTTCTTGTGGTCGCGGGCGGCAATTAGAGCGGCGTTGGTCGCATAATCACCATGGGAAAATTCGTCCGGGTGTTCAAGTGAAAACTCGTTCTTAACGGCAAACCCCGATTCTTCAAGCGCTTCTTTTATAAGTTCTCTCAAAAACTTCATTTGTTTTTATCGTACCACTACTTTCCCGTACTGCCGAAGCCCGCACTCCCACGGCTGGTTTCCTCCAGATTCTCAACTTCTTCAAATTCAGCCCGCTCAATTTTCTGAATCAGCATCTGCGCAACTTTGTCTCCTTTTTTAAAAACTTGCTCCTCGTTTCCAATATTCGTCATGCCTATCCCTATCTCTCCTATATACCCGGAATCAATCACCCCGGCGATTACTTTAATCCCGCGTTTTGTGGAAACTCCGCTCTTATCCCAAACAAGCCCCGCGTATCCGTCCGGTATTTCCATTGCTATCCCCGTACGCAAAGCAACACGTTCTCCCGGCAAAATTATCCTTTCTTCCAGCGAATACAAATCCATCCCCGCGTCCCCAGGGTGCGCATAAGTCGGTATTTTTGCATCAGAGTCGATTCTCTTAACTTTTATTTTCATTTGTTGCCAGTGTAACTCAAATCTTACGAACAAAAAACCCGCCGGGGGCGGGCATCAAACGGGGAGTTTGAAATGTTTGGAAAGAAGGGTGTTGCCCTTGTGGTAATGGCTGTCACGCTTTCCATAGTGAACCATCGCTTTGGAAATCAGGCGTTCAAACTGGATGCGCGCGATGGGCTGGCCTTCGCGCAGGAGCATTCCCCGGCAGCGGATTTCGAGCGTAATGCGGTCAAAGAAGCCCGGGTCAACAAATCCGGCATAATGCGACCGGCCTTCGAAGATCCTCTCGTCCATGGCGATAAGTTCCGCCGCCAAGTGAGCCGGCACCATTACCGCCTGGTCGGTACGCAGAAGGTAGAACACCTCCGGAGCGAGCAGTACTTCGCCGTTCTTCGCCCTGACGGGATCAAAAAAATCTTCCCCATCGTAAGCATAGACCCTGCGCAGGTCGAGAACTTCCCTGGTGGGCCGGGCGCGGTAGCCAATTACCCCGTCATCCCCTTCGAGGTCCGCGGTAAAAAGAATCGTGCCGTCGCTGTCGGACATTTTGAAATCATCCAACGCGTAAGCTCTCGACAAATCCTTCCCGTGGTAAGCAAGGGGGTTCTTCCTCCATTCCTGCCTCAGGTCACTATCCTTTTTGAAACGCGTATCTCCGTTGAAAAGGCGCAACTGGACAAGCGGCAGATTGGCCGGGGGCATTATCGTAAAACTGTTCGGGGTGACCAAAAGCCAAGTCCTCCCGTCGTATCCTCCGGACAGACGCTCCGGCCTGCAGGTGTCGTAGCGGGAAACCTTGTCCGCGATAACCCGGCAATGCACGTCAACTCTTCCTAGAGACGACTTCGGGTTGTAATACCCGTATATACCGTGCGGAAGACGTACCCCCCCGAGAGGCACAGCGTAGGTATGACCGACCTCAAGAGGAGACGAAAGCGAATGAGACACTCCGACGCGGTGAATAAGATCGGAGACAAGTTCTCCATGTACCGGAAGTACAACCCCCGGCAACCTGTAAAACTCATCCCCGCATGGCACGTCAATTGACGCCGGCCCCACTTCCGGCTGAACGTGGGTACTGACGCTGTCTACGGCGCCGCGCAGTTTCCGAAGTTCGGAATCGGGCAAAGCCCCGATTTTTATGCGATTCTTTATCATGTGGAACACCTCTTCTATGAATGAGCCTAACCTCTGATTACCACAAAAACCGCCAAAATCAAATTGACACAAAAAGCCACGCGAGTAATCTAAAAACAGGACAGTCCATTTACCGCCAAGGAGGCGACAATGAAAGATACCGATGCCTCACGGCACCCGGAAGAGCAATATTTAAACCTGCTTCGTTTTCTGCTCAAAAAGGGAAACCAGAAATCTGACAGAACCGGAACGGGGACTCTCTCAGTATTCGGCTGGCAGATGCGCTTTGACCTAAGCGGGCGCTTCCCGCTTCTCACCACGAAGAAGCTCCACCTGAAGTCAATCATCTACGAACTTCTCTGGTTTCTGACCGGCGGAACAAACGTACGTTGGCTTCAGGAACGCGGTGTCACAATCTGGAATGAGTGGGCCGACGAAAGCGGAGAACTGGGACCCGTATATGGCTACCAGTGGAGGCGCTGGAAAACCGATGACGGAAGAGAAATAGACCAGATTGCCGACGTGATTGCGAGTATCAAAAAAAATCCCGACTCGCGCCGGCACATCGTCACCGCCTGGAATCCTGCAGACGTCTCTTTGGTAAAACTCCCGCCGTGCCACTGCTTCTTTCAGTTTTACGTGGCCGACGGAAGATTGTCATGCCAGTTCTATATGCGCAGCATCGACAGTTTCCTGGGGCTCCCGTTTAACATCGCCTCTTACGCGCTTCTCACCATGATGATTGCACAGGTTTGCGGGCTCAAACCGGGGGAACTCATCTGGACAGGCGGGGACACTCATCTGTATCTGAACCACTTGGAACAAGCGCGACTTCAGATTACCCGGGAACCAAAGCCCTTTCCCAAAATGGTCCTCAACCCGGAAGTGAAATTTATCGACTCGTTCAGGTACGAAGACTTCACTCTCACGGAATACGACCACCACCCGGCCATTAGCGCCCCGATTGCCGTGTGAAAAAGAACAAACCCCGCCTTGCGCGGGGTTTTTTGTTCTTAGTTTTCTTTTTCTATATTTACTTTATTTCTACTCCCATACTGCGGGCACTTCCGGCAATAATTTTCATCGCCTGTTCAACCGAATGGGCATTCAGGTCTTTCATCTTAGCTTCAGCAATTTCGCGCAGTTTATCTTTAGAGAGAGTCCCCGCTTTTGAACTGGTGTTCTTGCCGGAACCTTTCTCAATGCCGGCTCCTTTCTTTATCAGAGTAGTGGTTACCGGGGTCTTTACGAAAAAATTGTAGGTGCGGTCTTCATAGACATGAATGCGAACAGTGAGAAGTCCGCTCATTTCCCTGGTGGCGTCGTTGAATTTCTTTACGAAATCTCCGATGTTTACGCCGGCCTGTCCCAACGCAGGACCAAGAGGCGGAGCGGGAGTTGCCTTGCCCGCTTCAATCTGAACTTTTACATTTTTTACTGGTTTTTTTGCTGCCATATTATTTACATCTTCTTAACCTGAAGGAAATCCAATTCAACCGGGGTTTCGCGCCCGAACATAGACACAAGTACTTTCACCTTTCCGCGCTCGTGGTCTACCTCGTTTACCCTGCCTTCAAAGTCTTTAAATGGACCGTCTATAATCGTTACCGCTTCTCCCGTGGAGAGCTCGATCGTGTGCTCAACCTTATCAGATTTCATTCTGCCGAACAAATAGTCTATTTCCTTCTGATCCAGAGGAACGGGGGTAACCCCCGCACCGACAAAACCCGTAACGCGGGGCGTATTACGCACCACGTACCAGGAATTGTCATCCACAACCATATCCACAAGTACGTACCCTGGGTATATTTTTTCCTCGACCTCAACGCGTTTTCCTCCCTTTACTTTTATCTTTTTTTCAATCGGGACGATTACATTGAAGATTCTGTCTTCCACGCCGAGAGATTCTATTCGTTGCTTTAAATTACGCATAACCGCATTCTCATATCCGGAATACGTGTGAATGGCGTACCAGTGCCTTTCTTTCTCCCCTGTTTGTTTAGCCATAATTTTAATCTTAAAAATTAGCGAACCAAAACACTTCCCAACAGTTTACTGAAACCAAAATCAAACGCCCCCAAGAGTGCCGCGACTACAAGGGAAATAGCTATAACAAAGACGGTAAAGAGTACCGTCTGTCGACGGCTAGGCCAAGTCACATGTTTCAATTCCCCTTTTGTTTCCTGCAAATATTCTGTGAGTCCCATAAGTTTTTTATTAAAAAACGCCCGCACGGGCAATTAATATGCTTATATTATATGGAAAAAACGGGTTTGTCAACACCTCGGAACAATCAAAAAACCCGCCACAGAGGCGGATACAGGATCTTCACGAGAAGCTTCGGCGCGGCCGAGGCGGAGAACGGCGTCCGGGTTTCCGGATGCCAAGGTGCGGGGCGTGAACTCCGCCGGGAACACCGCGGCGTTTCATTTCGTCCTGCCTTTCTCCATTGCCTCTTCTCAATGACTGGGTTGCCACATGAGAAACCGGCGTCGGCGAACCCTGGTTATTCTTGACCAAAACATCTGTGACCGGGCCCGCAATCACCAACTGGTCGCGGCGGCAACGGCACAAAAGAAAGTTTGGAAAGATTTTGCAGGGTATTTCAAATAACTGCCTGAGGGTCATATCCCCTCCTTCGTGACTGAATGTCTAATATATTACAGAAAAAACACAAAAAGGCAACGATGTTGCCCTTTTGTCAAAAACCCCTTATGCGTCCTGCGTACACCGGCAATTACCTTATTTCGTAAGTGATGGACACGTTTGAGGTTATTTTGTTTTCTCCGCTTGGCACAGACATGTCATTGTCTCCCCCCATACCACCCTCCGCAGTGGCCGACATGGCTTTCGCATAATAAATCCCGCCACGATCCCCATTCTCGTTGAAACTGACAATACGCACCAAATCAACACCCAAAGATTCCGCCAGAGTTTCAGCCTTCTCTTTAGCCTGAGCTATGGCTTTTGCGCGCGCCTGGTTCTTTACCTCATCCTCTTTGTCTATCGAAAAATTAGGCCCGCTCACTTCAGTAACATCGGCGGCCGCCAATTTCTCCAAAAGATCGCCTGTTTTTTCAATGTCACGAACCTTAACCGTTATTGATTGAGTGACTTCATATCCCCAAAGAACAGGATTTCTGTAAGTTGGACAAGGGAAACCCATACACGACGGATCAGAATACTCATACTTAGGATAAGACGAGTAATAATTCGTCGTTATGTCTTTTTTATCTACGGAAAGATCATCAAGTGCTTTCAGTGCCGCATTAACTTTTGTTTTTACTGCATCCTGCGCCGCAACAACTTTTTTGTTCTTTTCCCTCACGGTAAACGTAATCACGGCAATATCGGGAGCCGCATAAACTTCCCCTTCGCCCGAGACCATTATGGTGTTTGTCGGTTGAACCCCGGCACCAATATAACGCCATTCTTTTATCGCGCTGAAAATGTAGACAAGCGCAAGCAGGGTCAATGCGCCGCAAAGACCCGCTCCCGCCTTGAATAATAAGGTTTTTTCTTTTTGTTCGTTCATAATGTTTTTGTTATGAATAAACTATATCAAAGTAGCCGATTTCTAGCACTATGAGGCGTGATTATTGGAATTGAAGTGGTGAATGTGGGCTTTTGCATATTCTATGGTTCCACCAACCTTTTTCCTCGGATTAAAAATATTTTGCGGGTCAAAAATGTTCTTAACTTCACGAAAAAGAGCCACCATTTCATTTCCGAACATTTTTCCCAAATATGGAGTGCGTATAAGCCCGTCGTTGTGTTCCCCGGCAATGGAGCCGTGGTATTCAGCGACAAGCGTGTAAACCTTTTCTGACAGTTCAAACAAAATATCCGCCGTCTTCGGGTCGTCAAGATCCATAAGGGGAATAACGTGAAAATTTCCGTCCCCCGCGTGTCCGGCTACCGTGTAAACAATGTCATACTGTTTTAATATGGCGTTCAGTTTTGGCAGAAATTCCGGTAAATACTTCGGCAAAACCACAACATCATCAATGAACGGAGCCGAGTGGAGACCATTCCCGACATTCTTACGCAAAAGACTGAAACTCTCGCGGCGCACGTCCCAATATTTTTTTGCCTCATCCTCAGAAGAAGTGACGCGGATATTAAGTTTGCGAGGTTTTAATTTTTGAACGAGCTCCAAAGATCGCCTGTGTATTTCTTCCTCATTTTGACCGGCGTATTCGACGAGCAAAATAAGTTTTGGGACTCCACCCAAAAGAACCATTTTAAATTCAGGCAAAAAAGACATTCCCATCTTCATCATAGACCATAGACCGGATTGTTTTATAAAATCTTTCCAAAAACGCACCGCGAACCGGACAGTCTGATCGTCATAAGACTCTATGGTTTCCGGCTTGGTCTCCAGTATTTCATTAACCAACCCTCCCAAGTCATTAAGAGTTGAAAGAAAAATAACCACCAGTTTCGATTTTGGCTGGATTGGAACGAGCTTGAAGGTTATATCGGTCACAACCCCCAGTGTCCCCTGTGAACCCGTCATTAACCTTGTTAAGTCAAAGGTTTTACCGTCCCACACGTCCCAGATGTTGTAACCCGAAGAATTCTTAGAAACTATCGGTTTTTTGTTTTCTATGAGATCCCTGTTTTTTTCTATCAAATCTTTTAACTTACGGTATGCCTGCCCCTCAAATGTTTCTTCTTTTATTTTTTTCTCCAGTTCCGATGCCGTCAATGGTTTTATTTTGTAACTGTTCCCGTCCGCCAAAACCATTTCCAACTCTTTTACAAACTTGTCCGTACTCCCATAAAGAAGAGTCTTCTCTCCCGAAGAATTATTGCCGACCATCCCACCCACCGTATTCATATCCTTTGAAGCCGTAAAAGACGGCAAAATTGCGCCGCGTCTTATTGTTTCCTTCTCAAAATCCCTGTAAAAAGTGCCAGGCAAAACCCTGGCTTCGCTTATGGACATTGATTCAATCCCGTGAAAATAACGGGTCATATCTATAATGACAGAGTCATTTATGGGACCGCCCGACATGCATGTCCCGGCGGCGCGCGCCGTTATTGAAATAGAACCGTCATTCTTTTTATTTTCTGCCGCCCATTTTACCAATTTTTTTATTTCCTCCGCATTTTTGGGAAACAAAACAATCTCGGGCCTCACATAAAGCAGACTGGCGTCCTGCGCGTATTTTTCCAGCGTCGCATCGTCAGAAAGAATCCCTTCAGGAAAAAGTGTTTTCAAAGACTGCAAAGAAATCTCTCTCATTGAAAAAGATTATAACAAGAAAAAGTATTTACTCCCTATTCCTCCCATTCTTCCTGCTTCTCTCCCCAACCGCGCACGTGGAGCATAAGCGCAATGACAAGAAGGAAACCGGTAAAAGACATGAGCGGATATGTTATATATCCGAACTCAAAGAAATCACGCACCGCGCAACTTACAGACTCGGAATTAGCAAGGCATGGAATAATCTCCCCTCCTCCCATCTGAAGATAGTGCTGGTACAAAGCTATGACCGCCCCGATTACAGAAAGAAAAATGCTGTAGACGGCTATGCCGCGGTCTTTTTTATACAAAGCAAGCCAGAGAAGAAACACCTGGGGATACATCAGTGTCCTCTGTAACCAACAGAGACTGCAGGGACGGAAACCAAGAACTTCCGAATAAAGAAGCGACGTTACAGAGGCAAACAAAAATATCATAAAACTTACAAAAAGTCCGTATTTCCCAACAAAGTTAGAAGCTCTGCCAAACCGTTCCCCCTTCCCACGGAGAAAATACAAAACCAACAAAAACACCGCTGCGATTTGGGATATAACCGTGCCTACGGAAAGCAAAAAATTCAACCCATTCGTAAAAGATTCTGTTGTCATGATTTACACAGTATAACCCAACAAAGCTGTGCAGGGCTACCGTTGCAAAGAAGGATTACGCCTTATCACACCGTACAAAACCAAGGCAAAAACCGCACCTAGCGTATCCGAAAGCATATCTTTCTGCGCGTCCCAAATATCCCCCTGGCTCCCCAAAAAGGCCGCTCCGGCGCCGGGATCGCCGAAATAGGCGGCATAAATCCATTCAATCAGTTCGTAGGACATGGCAACCGCGGCAACGGCAAAAAGCGGGAAAAGATAAGCAACCCATCTTTTTGTTATCACCCCGTACCGGTCCAAGAGCTCCATGAACGGGAAAGCGTAAAACCCGACGGAAAAATGCCCAAGTCGGTCGTACATATTGCGTTCAAATCCGAAAAAATCATTAAACCAATCAAAGGGAACCCTCTCAAAAGTATAGTGCCCGCCGACCGTGTGCAAGAAAAGAAGCACCGACATCAAAACATACGACAAATTTGAAAACCTAATTCCGCGCAAATACAAAACAGCCAAAACAGCCGCTATGGCGAAAATCGGTGCGTTTTCCACATACCAAACCGCACGGTCATATGGAGCAATCCCCAACCAGACAAAAACAAATAAATAAGCGGCGAGTAAAATATGTGGGAAATATTCAGATATTGTTTTCATGTGTTGTTAGTCAAAAGGTTATATCAGACGGGAACAGCCGCCAGAGCTATTAAAAAAATTCCGAGTGTGTTCATGGAAAACGAGATTGGAATAAACACCCCCAGCCTTGTCTTGGCTACCCCCATCATCGCAAGTCCAAGCTCGTCCGGCAAAGGAGAAGCGATTATAAGCGCTCCCACGAGCGGTATAACCCACCTGAATATTTTCAGATGAAAAACTTTTTTAAGTCTGTCATATTTATGACTTTTTGTAAGAAGGGCCATATCGTTGGCCACGTGTCCGTTGAAAAAAGAAAAAAGAAGGAGATCCCCGGCCAAGGCCCCCATTCCTCCGCTTAAGGCAACCATCCACGGGGAAGCGTGCGAAGAAACTTCCAATATCGCCGCGATTGACAGGGGGATTGTCAAAACTGAAGTAAAAAGAAAACCGGAAACAAGACCGCCCAGAAACACCGCTTCTTTTGTGTAAGAAAACAAGGTTGCGAGAAGCCCAGACTCGTAAATAAAAATCGCCGCTAAAACACTTATCGTTACAAAAAAAATATCTCTCTGAGTGTGCGTCATCCTTTGGGTTAAGTGTATCAAAAGCGGTTATTTGCGGCGACTGCACGCGTCCAACAAATTAGAAAAAAGAGAAGCTACAGTAAGGGGACCTATGCCGCCCGGAACCGGGGTTATGGCCCGAACAATTTTTTTAACTCCGGCGAAGTCTACATCTCCAACCAGTTTTCCTTTTAATCTGTTTATACCAACGTCAATCACAATCTGACCGCGGGATACGTGTTTCTTACTTATGAGTCCCGGCTTTCCGGCGGCCACTATCAAAATCTCGGCACGCTTTGTTTCTTCGTTAAGATTTCTGGTCTTGCTGTGACAAACAGTTACAGTCGCCCCTCTGTTTATAAGCGCCATTGCGGTAGGCTTTCCGACAAGAACAGACCGCCCGACAACCGCCACGCGCTTCCCTGTGGCCGAAATTTTGTAGTGTTCCAGTAATTCAAAAATCCCTCTTGTCGTTGCCGGCACAAAACAATTTTTTTCTCCAGCCAAAAGCCCGGCCACATTTTTCGCGGTCAGTCCATCAACATCCTTCTCCGGATTTATCGCCCCTGATATCGCCCACCGATTCAGATGTTTTGGCAAAGGCAATTGAACTATTATTCCGTCTATATTTTTGTCTTTATTATATTTTTCTATAACAGAAATTATTGCCTTTTCAGAAACTTTATCCGGAAATTTTTTTTGTACAATCGAAACACCTATTTTCTCCCCAAAAAGTTTCTTCTGGCGTATATACACATTCGAATCTTCCCTGTCCCCTGCCTGAATAATTACAAGTGTTGGAATTTTCTTGAATTTTGAAATTCTAACGGCCAAACGCGCGGCGATAATATTCTGAACTTTTCTCCCGTCTAAAATTTTTACCATAAAAAATTATTTCCTGCCGCGGGTAATGGTAACACCGGGAATACCGTTATCCCACACATGAATCTTGCGAACAGTGACTTTGACGCTTTCAATCCGCGTATCGCCCAATAACTTGTCCGCTATGTCCCGGGCTAATTTCTCTATGAGATAACAGGAACTTCCCTCGATGACCCCGCGCACCGCTTTTTTGGCCTCCGAATAATCTATGGTGTCGGAAATTTTATCGGACAAAGCTGCCCGGGACACATCAAAGGACAGAACGACTGAGACTTCAAACTCCTGTTCTAAATTACGTTCCTTTTCATAAACTCCGTGCTTCCCGGAAAAAATCAGATTATCAATATGAATAATATCCATGCGGAAAATATATAGTAAGAGACCACAAAAGGCTATCCTTCACAAAATGCGCGCGCCGCCGAAGTACCCGGCAAATTTATTTCAAATCCGGAGAAAGAATAGTGTTATTTATTCCACCCAAGGAATTAAGACAGTTCCCCTCTATCATCTTTATCTCTTTTTCGTTTTCTCTGATTTGTTCTCCGGCGGCTTTTTCGTTAACATCCTTCCTGCTTTCAATTCTTCTCTCCAGCTCATAATTTTCCTGTTTGAGTCTGTGTACGTATTTTGCCAAAGCTTTTTCAGCCATAAGCGCAGTCCTTCCTGAAATTACTCCCCCGGAGTCGGGGGATTCAATTCTTTTCAGTAATTCCATCTCAGCAATTCCGTGTATTCCGTGACTTTGAAAATCGCCGGCCATTAAAGAAACCGCCCTATCAAGCCTCATTTGCCTGGTCTCATCTGAAACCGAACCCATTGGTTGTTCTAAATTTGACATATCTTTTGTTATCTAAACAATACAACTTTTTAGAAAGCGAGCAAAGAGAAAAAACAAGTCAAACCGCCGATTTTTTAATCAGAACTTTGCAATACTGGGTGGCCGCAGGCGTTGCCTGCGGCACACTCCAAAAATATAGTCGCCGAATATTTCATATTCGTCTCGTTATTTTTGGGTGCCTATCGGGATTTGAACCCGAACTGAGAGATCCACAATCTCTAGTGCTA
>CAYGDA010000012.1:0-21386 GCA_964348515.1 uncultured Candidatus Saccharibacteria bacterium | reverse complement strand
TGTTTGGGGAAAAACAGTTGAAAAGGTGGGGATAATTGGCGAAAAAGGGGGATAAGTCGGGAAGTGTCAGGCAACGAAGATGCTAATCAGCCTGGCCTGGAGATATTGAACTCAGTAAAGTAAATATATTTAGGTCAGCGGGAAAAGTGTCTCTTCTATCTTTTACTGGGCCGCCAGGTCGGTTAAAAGTTTTTCAAAGGTTCCCTGAAGGGATGTATTACCCTGGTTTTTGGATTCTTCCAAAGCTTTTAAATAATACGTTCTGGCAATAGTGGGATTTCCATTGAGGCGGTAATAGTCGCCCAACAAAGACAATAAGTCCGTGCTGTGGGGGTTGGACATAAGCCCGCGCTCCAGAATTCTCGGGGCTTCCGGTGCTTTTTCTTTGTAAGAAAGAGTATATAAATCGTAAAGATTTTTGTAACTTGCGATGTTTGTCGGTTCATTCGCTACCACCTTAAGTAAATTGAGTTCCGCGTGCGGATAATCTTTCAGATAGTAGTGATACAAGTCCCCCAGATTACTGAAAGAAATATAATTTTTGGGGCGGATGGCACTGGCATATTCCCACGCTTCACGGGCTCCCTCATAATCCCCTATCGTTTTGTAATAGACCCCAAGAGAAAGCCAATCGGCAAGTAAGCCGGGATTTATTTTTAGACGCGCGACAGTTTCCTGTATGGAAGAAGTTATATTTTTTCTGAACTCTTCCGGAAACGAGGACGGTATAGAATACGGGCGACTCAGATTTGGTAAAGGTAAAGAAACAACGACTTCTTCGTCTCCCTTTTTTGCCGTAGTACTACTTTTGGAAGAATAGGCTGTTGAAGTCGCCAAAGAGACTTCGGGTAAATTTTCACCGTCTACCGTTCCATTCCGTTCACGAACCGCTACGGTATCTTCGTACAAATAAATCCCAGCGGCGGCAAAAACAATAACCGCCAAAATGATGGAAAAAGTTGTCTTAAAAGAAAAGCTCATAATCAGGTAAGCAAGATTGTAGCAGAAACCCCCGCCTTTTTCCAAAGGCGGGGGTCAGCCGACAAAAAAACAACCAACACAAAACCGCCCTTTTTAGGGGGCGGTTTTGTTAGCTTCAGGAATCTTTAGCGGTTACCCGCATAAGAGACCCCGTCAGCCAGATTAACTCAGATTACTTGGCGATTGTACGAGGAGTACAGTTCTGGCCGAGTCCGCTTGAAGCGAAACATCCGCCGAGACCGTAACCGTTTGTCCAGTCGTCGTAAGCTGCCGTTAAGTTAGACACGGATGACGTGGAGATCGGAGACCAGAGAACGTTCTGGCCAGTGAGTCCGGCTGCCGTCGTTGAGGCCATAAGAGGACCACCAAGTGACGGGTAAGCTGCGTCAGCCTTAAGCGCAACACCTACTGAACCAGTTGAGTTTGAACCGGTAAGGCTCAAGCTCGTGTAGCGCAGAGTGTAGCTCTTGGAAGTGCCGGCACCGATTGTCTTGTCGTTCGTGTTTGACGCGGAGTCAAAGTAAACGATGACAGAGGAACCGTCAGCGGCCAAGATTGGTGTTGAAGATCCTACGTTTCCGTTAGGACCAGTGAACGTGAAGTTAGCCGAAGCAAGGTTGGCGACCGTAGTCGTTGAAACCGAGAAGGTCAACTTGTTCACTTGAACATCTCCCGAAGCGTTAGCGGCGATGTTTACAGCAAGCAGGTCATTCTGACCGTTTTGAGCCGTACCCGAAGTTGTCGAGTAGGTAATCACCGGATAAGACTTCTGAAGGCGGACACCTGCAAATGAGGTGGAGCCTGCTCCTTCAACTGTAGAACCTGAATCTACACCAGTGCCTTGTGCAGAGTTGTAGTCAATCTTGATTGAGCGACCAGGGGTACCGGATTGTCCTGTACCGACGGCGGCCAAATCAGCCTTAATCGTAAGCTGAACATCAGTGTCCTTAGCGAGAGCAATCGGGTTGGCTAACGTTGTAGTTGCAACCGTGTTACCGCTCGTAAAGACAACCTGTCCAACCTGAGTTGATCCTTGCCACAAGGTTACACTGGAGAGATCTCCAACGGCACCTGAAGTAAGGCTAAGACCAATCTTGTTAAGGTTAACCGGCTCGTTTGTAGCGCGGAAGTTAAGAACACCTACAGTGTTTCCCGTTGTTCCCGAAGCAACTACCGCGTATGACGGAGTTGACGGGTGAGAAGACACAGCAAGCGTACCTGAAGTTCCAACAGTCATAGTCGGGGCGCCCGAGAGCACTCCGTATGAACCGCCGTTAGCCGCAACCGAAGCAGAGGAAGTTACTCCAGTGATGGTCGGGTTAGCAGCAGCCGTTGTTAAGCCCCAAGAGAATGTACCGTTGTTAGCCGAAGCTGACGAAAGGTTACACTTGAGGGTTAACGTCTTCACAGTTCCCTTAGCAATCGTGAGAGAGCTATCGAATGTGAAGTTAGCCGTTGTACCTGTAGGAGCCACAACGTTTGAACCTGTGTTCAAAGCTGTCGTGCCGTCCCAAAGCTGGCAGGAAGTAAGGTCTGCGTAAGCAGCCGAACCGCCCTTAGCGAGGGTAAGCTGTACCGTTGAGAAACGTACATCTTCACCAGATTGAGTTGCGTCAAACTGGAAAGCTGCAAAGCTTCTGTTCTGTGTACCTGCAACCATGACCTGTGAGGACGGAGTTGAAGCAATGCTCACTGAGAGCGCTGCAGCCTTAACCGTCATTGTGCTCATGGATATGAGACCGCTACCTGACAGAGAAATGGTGTTGCCAGTTGTCTGACCGGTAATGTTCGCCCATGCAGTACCGCCTGTTCCGTTAGGAGCAGTGGAAACTTGCACGGTGGCGCTGTTAGCAGTGCCAGCAGGAATTTTACCCTTGATGGTGTAGGTTCCCTTTCCAACCGGGAAGGTTACCGAATCCGTAAAGGTTATTTCCGAACCGTTGGTCTGAGTTGTAGCAAAGTCCATCGGACCTGCAACTATGTTCCCGTTAGGACCATAGATGGAGATGTTCGTGATAGGACCGCCCCAGGTTGAGGTCGTAGCGAATTTGAACGACATTGACTGAACCGAGATCGGCTCGCCTTTGATGTCAGCATCGAAACCACCGAGAACCTGTCCTGTTACACCGGCGGCAATCGATTGCGAAGCAACCGACGTAGCCTTGGTGATACCAGTTACAGAACCATTGTTAACATTCAGAGTGTTACCAGCGTAGAACGCTGTTGATCCTCCGAAACCGGTACCGGAACCCGTAGCGGTAATTCCGTAACCGTAAGTCTCACCAGTTACATAAACATCCGTGTTTTTGTAGATGCTGAAGATAACTGTTCTGTTTGCGGCGCTCGTGCCAACCACATCACCTTGGATGTAGATGTCAATCGAAGCACCCTTGTCGATAACCATACCTGTCCCGAAGGTGGCTGTGACGTATTTACCGTCAGAAGACCACGTTGTCGGGTAAGCAGTGCCACCGGCATTAACAACGATATTGGCGAGATCGCCCATACCTACTGAACCTGTCTGGTTCCAGCGTACTGACCAAAGACGTACCTTTTCAGCAGAGCCTGCAGTTAAGCGGACACCTGAGAAACGATAGCCAGTGGTTCCAATCGGCTGATTGCCGGTGTTACCCGGATCAAACGATGACTGAACCATAGATGCTGTACCGATAGAAAGCGAGGCGTTCACTGTGTGCATCGCGCCGCCAATCGGAAGCATTCCTGAAGCGACTGAGCCGCCTTCAAGATTTACCGCATCAACCTGAACACCGACAACTTGTCCGGCGTAGTTGGTCAAAGCAGCTGCCATGTTACCGGCAACTGTAAAGGTCCTTGATGTACCAGCCTTGATTGTCACACGATCACCGACCGTAGCCTGATGATTCGAGTTGAAAGTCTTGGCGATACCAACCTGAGCTCCCATGTCATCCATAAGGACAACTCCGGAGAAGACGGCGTCAAGAGCAGGGCCGTTACGTTCTACCGTAACACCTGTCATAACTACATCAGAAGAACCGGCAGAAACGGTAATTCTCGTGAACGGAACGCGTGAAGCGCCCTGAACAGCGAGAGCATTTACCGGCTGTGTGCCAGCAGTAACGGTAGCCGCACCGGAAACTGTTCCGGTTGTCGTGCCGCCCGTCGTTGAGGCATCACATTTCTGACCTGTGGTCGGACTGAAACCTACTGTTGAGGTACAGCCTGGGACCGCTGAGGTCATTCCACCAGTTGAACCTCCACCAGTACAAATCTGGTTCAACATTGCGCGGGTAAGACCGTAGGCATTTCCATTACCTGCCGTAAGACCGGCCGGATTGAGAATGTCCGAGGAGTGAAGATTCTGGAATCTGACAACAGCGGCTTTGGTTTTGGCACCAAAGTACGTGCTTTCGTTTCCAGGTGTTCCAGCTCCTGTTACTGAAACCTGAGTTAACGAGTTCGCGTTAAGGATCTTTTGAAGCTCCCTAACTTCCGAACCCGAGCTTCCGAGCTTCATGTTTTGTGTAACTTTAGCCGAGCAGGAAGCACTTGTGGGAACATTGAGTGCAGCCGATGCAGTGCCAAAAGACAATGCAGCGAAAGCAACTCCGCCCAAGATAGAAGCAAAAACTCCTACCTTTATTTTATTTGTACTCATAATTTAATTTACTTTTAAGATTGTTGTAGCAAAGCCCGAAGCGGTTAGGCTCCAAGTGAGATGCTACGTGCACAAAGCTTTGGTTAGTTTCGACTCTAGTTAGTTTTAATCACTAACGCTTATGTGCAAGTTACTTTGCTCCCCTATCTGCGCCACGCGCGGACCAGAAAAACAAAGCTTACAAACGTGCTAAGGAAGCGTGATTCCCCAGCGGAAAACAAACTGAATGATAATTGAGTTATCGTTAGTATGTAATTGTCAATGACCAGTTCACTTGTTTTCAGCGCACCTAAACTTAAACGCCTACTTAACAACACTTTGCATCTCAAACAGAAGAAAGCCCAACCGCTTGAGACACCTGCAGAAGAGTATACTATTTTCCTTTTAAAATAGGCAAAAGTATACTGTGGATAACCACACTTGGCCTCCGCAGATCTGCCCAAAAGTATCGCATAAATAAGCTTTAAAATCAAGAAACCGGAGGCCAAGCCCCCGGTTTCTGTAATATTCTCCAAAGCGATTCGTCTTTCACACCAATAAGGCATACGAAGGCGCGCCGGGGAGGTCAAAACTGCCCCTTTTATGGATGCTCAATTTTTGTAGTGAAAATAGCCAAAAGTAAGCTTATGCCGGCAAAAGATAACGGCTCCAGCGTTTTTCCCCTTCCCTGGCAAGGTGTCCCAGAACCACCAAATTATTGAGTTCGCGCTGTATTGTCTTTTCGCTGCAATCAGAGAATCCCACAGAAATGTCTTTAATTGAGTAGTTTTTGCCCCTAACAAACAAAGACAGAATTTGTTCTTGTCTGTTCTTCTTTTTTTCATTATTCGGCTGCTTATCAATTGCCACGTTCTTATCCGTTTTTATACCAGACCTGTTAACTAAGTGTCCCTGTAGTAAGTCTCCCCTATTTGATATTTGTTCTCTTGTTGTTGTCTTATTGAATGTCCTATACTCTTTGTCCATTATAAAACTGTCCTTTATCCCACCAGGGAGCCTACGATTGTAATCGGACACTGCTTCAATCTCCCCCCGCAAATCAAATCCCGGCCCGGCAAAAAGTCCATTTAAAACATTCCTATATTCATCAATAATTATCCCCGCGTTCATGGGAGATACCATCCGCAGTTCCTGCGCCAATTCCAAAAGAGCACTCAATTCCTTAAACTTATTTTCTGCCAAAATCCCCATTCTTGTCCCATCATAAATTCTATCTTGACCGATAGAAGCCAGCTCAGACAAAATCTCAACGGACAACTCACGAATGCGTTTTTTAACCGGCTCGTTGTCTCCTATTTTGTCCGTAATCATGTGAACGGCGCAGGTTATCTTTTTTGTCTTTAAAAAAACAGTACCTATAGAAGGAGAAGGCTCTGTTCCCCTATTGGGAGTCGTATGTTGTCTGTTTGAGCTTTTCGCGTCCTTTGTTTCCTGGCTGTCCATAATTATAGTTTTTGTCTCTTAATCTCTCAGAGACTTCTATTGGCCACAATATATACCCGGGGTGAAAAAAGTCAAAGACTAAAGTAAAAGACGGTGCACTTTTAATCCAGGTTGATTTAAGCGGCTTTTTCAGAAAATAAACTATGGGGGGTTACGAGAAACTTCCCTAGGTACAAAAATTTTTCCCCAATCACTCAACCCGCCGTGCAGTGTCAAAGTTCAAGCATACAAAAAATTTTTGTATCACACTCACTCTGCGTCATCAGTAAAATGTCGTGATACAATAATGGGTATTCTCTAATGGCAAAATCAGAATCTCCTAAAAACAGCGTCAAAAAGAAGCATGGTCTTGAACGCGGTACAGTAATGGGAATACTTTCCATTATTACGGCGATGTTTGGGTTTCTTTTGGCATTTTCCTTTCCTATTTTCCGGCTCGGCGGGGTTGAGGCGGGAATATTTGAGGAGGCCTATTACCTGTTCGGGTTCCTGGCTTATTTCCTGCCTTTAGCATTGTTTACCGCCAGTTACTTCATATGGAAAGAAACTCTCCCCCCCATCGGTTTCTCCCAGAGTCTGGGACTGATAATATTTTTGTTGGCGGCTTCCGCCATACCAAACACTTTGTCCACCGATCTGCCGGGGGGGCTCCTGGGCACAACTTTGGCGCAGCCGTTCCTTTTTCTCTTCACAATATATCCGGCACTTCTTTTCCTCTGGGGCACTGTGCTTATTTCCATACTTATGGTGTTTGATGAAAAGCCCGACCTCTCTTCCCTATCAGAATCAGTGCGCAGTATTCCGGAACGGTTTGTAAACTTACGCTCCCTCTTCAGAAGACAGTCCCCCTCTCTGGAAGACGACTTCACCTCGGCGGAAACTGCGGAAGAACCACGCGAAGATAAAACCAAACTTCACGAAGAACTGATGGGGGCAACCAAAGCCGGCACATTACCCAAAAAGGAAGATAAGGGATTGCTTGATGAACTGCCCGCCTTGCATATTGAAAAGAAGACAAGAATCATACACGAGGAATTCGCTCCTCTTCCCATTACCCTCTTTGAAAAAGACCGCGGCAAACCTTCCGTGGGAGACATCAAGGCCAACGCGGCGATTATAAAACGCACCCTCCAGAACTTCGGCATTAACGTTGAGATGGATGAAATATCAGTCGGCCCGTCCGTAACCCGCTACTCCCTCAAACCAGCACAGGGAGTAAAACTTTCGCGCATAGTGAGTTTACAGAATGAACTTGCTTTGGATTTGGCGGTTGAATCAATACGCGTAGAAGCCCCAATCCCGGGCAAATCGCTCGTGGGTATTGAAATACCAAACGAAACAAAATCCACATTGGGACTCGGAAGTCTTTTTTCCGAGGAAGACTTCGCCGGGAGCCACCTCCCTCTTCTTTTGGCTCTCGGCCGCGGTATTTCCGGAAAGCCGACGTACGCCAACCTGGCAAAAATGCCTCACCTCCTTATCGCGGGAACAACCGGCTCCGGAAAATCGGTTATGGTTCACTCAATAATAAATTCCCTTCTTTTCAGAAACTCCCCGTATGACCTCAAATTCATATTGGTTGACCCGAAAAAAGTGGAATTGACCTTCTACAACAAAATCCCCCATTTATACACTCCTGTAATCACCAATGCCAAAAAGACTATTCAAACGCTTAACTGGGCAGTCCGGGAAATGGAACGCCGTTACGACGTACTTGAAGAAAGCGGGGAAAAGGATGTAAACGCGTACCACCACAAAATATATGCCCCGGCTTATGAACGCGCCAAGAAACTCAAAGATGCCGACATTGAACTGCCTGAACGCATGCCTTACATAGTCATAATAATAGACGAGCTCGCCGATATAATGATGACGTATCCGAAAGAACTTGAGGGTGCCATCGTGCGTTTGGCGCAAAAAAGCCGGGCCGTGGGGATTCATCTCATACTCTCGACCCAGCGCCCCGAGGTTAAAGTCATCACCGGACTTATTAAAGCAAACATACCGTCCCGGGTTGCTTTGAAGGTGGCGTCCCAAATAGACTCGCGCACTATTATAGATATGGCCGGCGCGGAAAAACTCCTGGGTCAGGGGGATATGCTTTTCATTTCCAGCGAAAACCCGCGACAGGAGCGTATACAGGGACCATTTGTTTCAACGGAAGAAATAAAGAAGGTTGTTAAATTTCTCACGGGCCACTATGACGACATGGCGCCGGACGAAATAATTTTCCCTAACGCGGACAGCGGCAATGGAAACGGCGGAGGAGGTCGTAACTCCCTGTTTTCTGACGATTTGGGGGGTGAGGCCGACGCGGAAGATGAACTGTACGGGGAAGCTAAGGAGATAGTTGAGTCATCGGGCAAGGCATCCACATCGTACCTGCAAAGACGCCTGAAAATCGGCTATTCACGCGCGGCACGGCTGATTGATATGCTGGAAGAACGCGGAATTGTGGGCGCCGGTTCAGGCGCCAAACCGCGCGAAATACTTACAAGAAACGAGCCAGCGCAGACGGAGGCCACCGCTGAAGAATCAATATGACACTAGAGGCCGGACGACTTTTGCGTTTAATTTTAGGAATTATCATATTCGGTCTGGTAATTTTCTATGGAATACTTAAAACTAAGGACTTATTTCAGGGTCCGGAACTCTCCGTAACTTCCCCGGGTAATGGCGCCTATATAGAACGCCCTGTTACAATGGTTGAAGGAAACACAAAAAGAGTGCAGCGCCTCAGGATAAACGGGCGTGAAATAGCCTTAGGCGAAGACGGCTATTTCAGAGATGTGGTCGTTCTTTCTCCCCCGCTTACGCACATTCTTGTGGAAGCTGAGGACAGATTCGGAAAAAAGAAAACAATTTCATTAGCGGTAGCGGCAAAAAATAATTAAAAACATGATAAAGAAAAAAGAAGAAAAAAAAGAGCGCGTAACGGGAGACCTTGATCATACAATAAAAGAAATACAGACAAAGTTCGGAGAAGGTTCAATAATGAAGCTGGGAGAAAAACCGAAAGTGGATGTCGGAGTCATACCGACAGGCTCAATCGGTCTTGATTACGCGCTCGGGGTCGGAGGGCTGCCGCGCGGACGAATCATTGAAATATTCGGTCCGGAATCATCAGGGAAAACCACATTGACGCTCCACGTCATTGCTGAAGCGCAAAAACTTGGCGGGATTTGCGCCTTCATTGATGCCGAGCACGCGATGGATCCGGATTATGCAAAGAAACTCGGCGTAAAAACGGATGAACTGCTCATCTCACAACCGGACAACGGAGAACAGGCATTGGAAATTACCGAGTCGCTTGTGCGCTCCGGAAAAATAGACGTTCTCGTCATTGATTCAGTGGCGGCCCTTACTCCCCGTGATGAAATTGAGGGTGACATGGGCGCCTTCCATGTGGGTAAGCAAGCCAGGCTTATGTCACAGGCACTGCGCAAATTGACCGCGATAGCGGCCAGGTCAAAAACTGTCATCATATTTATAAACCAAATCCGCATGCAGATTGGCGTTATGTTCGGAAATCCCGAGACGACTCCGGGAGGAAAAGCGCTCAAATTCTACACCTCCGTCCGCATAGACATACGCCGCATTGCCCAAATTAAAAAAGGAGAAGACGTGGTTGGATCACGCACTAAAGTGAAGGTTGTAAAAAACAAAGTCGCTGCCCCATTCAAAACAACCGAGTTCGACATTATGTACAACGAAGGGATTTCCCGCGAAGGCGAAATAATGGCCCTGGGCGAAAAATTCGGACTGATAAAGAAAATGGGCACAAGTTATTCTTACGGAGATGAAAAATTAGGGAGGGGTTATGATGCTTCGCGGCAATACCTTAGGGAAAACAAAAAAACGTCTTCGGCCATCCTGAAAGAAATAAAAAAGAAGCTGGCTTCCGGAGCTTTAGACTACTCGCCCAAAAAAGCGTCACCTGAGGAGGAAGAATAAAAAAAAACCGCCCCCGGTAGAGAGCAGTTCGTCTTATTCTTTTTGACGGGAAATAAAATCATCCTCGGCTTCCGCCGGGGTAATTTCCCTTTTCCGGATCAAATCCATAAGCTCAATGGCGTTTTTTTGTCCGTTTGAAACAAGTAGCAGAAACGCCGTAAGCTCCGGACCGGCCGGCTCAGTGTCAAAAAGAAGGGACACTACGTCTTCGGGAGTCAACTTTGCTTCAGTTACATCCCGAATCAGGCTGTCCGCTAATTCTTCACGCCTCCAAATAAGGGAGAAGAATCTTTCCATCTGGCTGTTGGCCATAATTCCCTCCCTCATAAAAGGCATATCCCTAACCCCAGACTAGAACGGTATTGCTTATCCGGTCAAGTAATCCCTATTAACCGGGTTGCGAATAAAAGCGAACTGGTTTATATTCTGTGCACGAAAGGTCCTGCCTTAATTTTGGGCTTTTTCTTTTTTGTTTTAATGGACACGCTAAACAAAGCGATAAAAATTAAGAATCATGCTTGACTACAACGAAATCAAACCGGGGAAATGCATAATATACAACGGAGAACCATACCAGGTTGTTGAAGCGCAGGTCTCCCGCAAACAACAGCGCAAACCGCAGAACCAGGCTAAACTGCGCAACCTGCTTAACGGACGCGTAATCCCCGCGACTTTCCATGCCGCCGACCGGGTGGACGAAGCCGAGATAGGAAAAAAAGAGGTGAAATTCCTTTATTCCCAAAAACAGAAAAACGAGTATTGGTTCTGCGACCCCAAAAATCCTTCAGACCGCTTTACTATTCCCTCAGAAATTATAGGAGACAATTGGAAATATATGGTTCCAAACGCCATTATAGAAATTGACACCTTCGGCGAAGACACCGATTTGAAAATAATAGGCGTCACTCTTCCGATTAAAGTTGACCTGAAGGTCGTGGAAGCTCCTCCGGTTATACGCGGAGACACCGCTTCCGGCGGAGGCAAGCCCGTAACTGTTGAGACAGGCGCGCAAATAAATACTCCGTTCTTCGTGGTACAGGGCGATGTAATACGCGTAAACACCCAAACGGGTGAATACACGGAAAGGGCAAACAAATAACAACCCGCGAGACAAAACAAAAAACCGCCAACCGGCGGTTTTTTGTTTCTTAATCCGTTTTACCTGGCTACGTACGGGAGAAAACCCATGAATCTCGCGCGCTTTATTGCGAGAGCTAAACTGCGCTGGTTTTTGGAGGCAACCCCCGTGCGGCGACGGGAAAGCATTCGTCCGTGGGGATTTAAAAATTTCTTCAGGATATCGACGTCTTTATAGTCAATATGCTTTATGTTGTTTTCCTTAAAGTAACACTGTTTTGTCATAGGTAATTATTTATACTCGAACTTTTTTAAAAAAGCAAACTAAAACGGAATGTCGTCCACGTTAACCTCCTCGTTGCCGTAATCTATCGTTTCAATCCCCCCCTCTTCCTTCCCGCCCGCCTTGGAAGGCGCCGAGGTTCCTCCCTGCCCAGCCGTAGCTCCGCCGGTCGTGCGCGGACCAAATTGTACACGGTCAGCTACGATTTCGGTGCGGTAATTTTTCTTGCCGTCCGTACCTTCCCAACTGCGTGTCTGAATTCTCCCTTCAATAAAAACGCTTCCGCCTTTCTTCAAATATTGGCTCGCGGTCTCCGCCTGCCTGCCAAAGACCACTATGTTGTGAAAATCCGTCGACTCCTGCCTGGTACCGCTCTGGTCCTTCCAAACCCTGTTTGTCGCCAACGCAAACGAAGCGACTTTACTCCCGGAAGGGAGAGACTTCAATTCCGGGTCACGGGTAAGATTTCCAAAAAGAAACACCTTATTTAAGTACATATTTGTTATTGGTTATTTCTACAGTATAGCCCAAACAAAACGGCGTCCAAACACTAGACCACAACCTCCACCGTGGGCTCCTCAGCCGCAACTTCAGCAGGAACCTCTTCCGGAACTTCGGCAATTGCCTCCCCTGTTCCTTCTTCTTTTGAAGGGTTAATTTCAGCTTTGTTAGGACGCTTTGTATAAACTGTGTTTTCACGGACAGTTTTAACGAGAAGATAGCGCACTATTCCCTTATTGTTATCACACTCTATTTTTATGGATTCAGCCGCTTCAGGAGACGCCTCAAACTTTATCCAGCCAAAATACCCTTGGGTAAATTTTTCATTCTTGTTGGCAATCATCTTAATTATCTCGTAGGCCAAATCGCGCAGATAAGGCTCCTCTTCGGCGATTACCGCCGCCCCCGCTGACACGAGAAATTTCTTTATTTTTTCAACCTCCGCGCCGATTTTTTCCTCGGCAATATAAGGGGAAAGAAGGTAGCCGAGCTCGTAAATACGGGGCTCCACCTCCGAAACTTCCGTTTCTGTAGTTTTAGATTTCTTCATAACGATAGGCGCTATACTAACAAACGAAGTCCTGTAAGTCAAAAAGGCTTTTAGCCGGAGATTTATACGGCGGTTATGCCAAAAACCCTGACCGCATTTTCCCTGACCACCTCCATGAAATCCTCCAATTTCATATTTTTTAAAGCCGCCAGTCGGTCTGCCACAAAAACAACGTTGCCTGGCTCATTGCGTTTGCCGCGAAGCGGAGCCGGCGTCACGTAAGGGGCGTCTGTCTCCGTAAGTATGGAACCGGCGGGAATGCACGAAATAACGGAATCGTAATCTTTAGTAAATGTAATAACCCCCGTAAAAGAAAGAGTAAAACCTAAATCTGTAAATTCTTTAGCCACAAATTCGTCCCCCGCAAAAAAATGGACGTTTCCGCGGATTCCAGGGTATTCGCGCAAAATCCTAAGCGTGTCTTTGTAGGCATCTTGGCTGCCGCGCGAAGGGCGCACGTGGAGCATAAGCGGTTTATTTACCGCTTTGGCTATCTCAATCTGCGCCCGAAAAATTTCTTCCTGACGTGGTTTTTCTTTAACCAAATCAAGATTGTCTTCGGACGGCCAATAATAATCCAGGCCGCATTCACCTATGGCAACGACTTTTTCTCTGCCCGCAAGCTCTTTGTATTTTACGGCGTCAAAAATTTCATTACGGTTATCCACGGGGTGCCTCCCCACAGTTGCCCAAATACCTTTCTCTTTTTCGGCAAGCAAAACCGCTTTTTCAGACTGCACAAGGTCAGTCCCGACAGTTATGGCAACAACCTTACTCCCCCGCATTCTGGATAATACATCTTCGCGGTCGGCATCGTACGCGCGGTCGTGCAGGTGTGCGTGTGCGTCTATAAATGAATACATGGCTTTGACAATACTACGGGAAACGCTTAGGGTAAAGCAAGATAAACGCAATTTAAGGAAACCAGAGATGAACTCGTGGACTTGGGAAAGACAGCCGTCTGTCCAGCTTGAATCAGACAGGGTCCGACAGCTCGGTGATTTCATAAGCCAAATGCGCTTCGGCAACTATCATAACAGCTACGTGAGGTTCCCCAGCTTCCGCCAGCGCGCCTGGGAACTGGAGAAGCGTTTGCGCGGGAGAAACGGGGACATCGCCGTCATAATGAAAAACACAAACGACGGCGGCGGGAAAATCGCCGCGGGGCGCATCAACGGCTCCGAACTTCTTTTCAATTACGCCAGCGACGAAATACTGCTGCCGGTCGGGGAAAAGTGTTTCAACTTACCCGACGGGCAAAAGCCGGCGACGATGAGAGACGTGGACTTCACAATCCCGCAGGATTACTTCACAAAAAGGATGACGCCGGACGGCGGCCCCCCCTCCTGCGCCATCCTTATCGGGCTCGATGAAATCACCCTGTATGGGATTTTCTTCCTTTTCCCGGCGGGCTCGTCGGAAGTAATCGCCCCGTTCGTCCGTCTGAGACACGGCGCAAACGACCGGAGAACTCTTGGCGCGCGCAGAGTCCGCAACGCCATCCTCGGATATTCCATGAAGCAATCAGCCGCCTAGGCTGTTTTTTTATTGACCAACCGCGCCGTTCTCGGTTATATTGGATATATGAACTATAGAAATGAGCAGGTCCTTCTTAGCCTTCTTCTTAACCACACAAGTGGAAGGTTTTCTCGTTTCTATCAAAACTAACCGGAATCAATGACAGAAACTAAAAAGCCCTCCACAGGAGGGCTTTTTAGTTCTTTACGAAGTGTTGCCACCGCAAATATTACAAACCCGCAGCTGAAAGCGGGAGGCCACAAGCCCCTGACCGCGCTATTTCTCCAAGTGTTACCGCTCTTGAAAGAAATCGTCCGGTCCCCGCCCCCACAAAGGGCGGTTGTTTTTTATTTAAGACAAACGGGCAAAAAGCGGCTTCTCCGGCATTTTGTTTTCTTTTATCAGCTTCTGTATTTCCAGGGATGTGCGCGGGAGAAACGGTTCCAGATCTAAAGCAACACCAAACAAATTTTTTACCAAACCGCTTATTATTTTTACCCCCTTTTCTTTATCTTCTTTAACTACTTTAAAAGGCTCTTCCTTCTGAATTATTTCGTCCAATTTTGAAATCTCTTTCCATATAAAATCCACAGCCTCTTTAATATTAAACTTATCCATAGAAATTTCCACCGTTTCATTTGCGTCTCTCTCTCCTATGTTCACGGGGGTATCCAGGTATGTTTCCGCCATTTTCATTATCCTGCTCACTAGGTTCCCAAGACCATTTGAAAGATTCCCGGCATAACTCGTCTTTATGGATTCTATTGTTACGTCCCCGTCTTCAAAGCTCGGGACATCATGAAGAACAACAAAACGAAGTACGTCCTCGGGAAAATCTGTAACGCCCTCAAAAAGTCCGATAATATCAAGCGGGCTAACAACATTACCGAGACTTTTTGACATCTTCTGTCCGCCGGAATTAATAAAGCCGTGGTAAAAAATCCTGTCCGTCGTCTTTATGTCAGCCGACATAAGCATGGCCTGCCACATAAGCGACTGAAAGCGCACCTGGTCCTTGCCCGCCACCTGAAGGGTTTCGCCGTTATCCCAGAATTTCTTGAAATTGCCGTCCTTGTCGTCGGGCCAACCCAAAGTGGAAATATAGTTTGTGAGAGCGTCAAACCAGACATACATAACCTGATTCTCATCGCCCGGCACGGGTATCCCCCACGAAAGACGCTTCTTTTCGCGCGAGACGCTGAAATCCTCAAGCCCCGCCTTAACAAAATTTATCGCCTCTTCTCTTCTCCAGTCGGGTATTACTGAGCCGGGCTCGGATAATTGTTTAAGCAGTTTTTCTTCGTAATTCTTGAATTTGAAAAAATAATTTTCCTCTTTTATTTTCTGAAGCTCCAAATTCGGATGGAGCATACACTTTCCGTTTTCCAAATCCCTTTCGGCTTTAAAGTATTCGCACCCGACGCAATAAAGTCCTTCGTATTCTTTAAGATATATATCGCCGTTTTTCTCACACCTCTTCCACATTTCCTGCGCGGCCAGATGATGGGCGGAATCAGTGGTCCTTATAAACGTGTCGTTTGAAAGATTAAGTATCTTTTTAAGTTTCCTGAACTCCGCGGCATAATAGTCGGTATATTCCTGAACATCGCGCCCGGCCTCCTTGGCAACATCAAATATCTTCTGGCCGTGTTCGTCTGTACCCGTGTTGAAAAACACGTCATCGCCGGTCAAACGCCGGTATCTGGCCAAAGCATCGGCCTGTATTATTTCCAAGGCAAATCCTATATGCGGATCGGCATTCACGTATGGAAGCGTGGTTGTTATGTAAAACGGTTTTTTGTCTTTCATTAATTACAAAGTGATGGTCTTTATCATTTTGGCGCGCTCCTTCTCTGAATCATTTACGAACTCCATGACGGCGGAGGCCACCGGAACAGCAAGAAGCAGCCCCCAAAATCCGGCAAAAGCAAATCCTATAATCAGCGAAATAATTACGAGAAGTGGAGGCACTCCAACCACTTTATTGACCACGAGCGGATAAAGCAGGTGATTTTCAAACTGATGAACAATAAGATAGAACGCCCACACTATAAGTCCGGAGGTGACGCCGTCCTGGGCGAAAGCCACCATGATTCCGGGAATCATTGCGAGCAGTCCCCCGAAAAGCGGAATAAGTTCCATAAAAGCAGAAAGGAGGGCTAGCAAAAAGGCATACGGCACACCAAGAATTGAAAGCCCCAGGTAAACCAGAACTCCTATCAGAAGCCCAAGTATTATTTGTCCCTGCATCCAAAGACCAATTTTCCTCTGCGAGCGGTTCCACAAATCAATCACATACTTTTCCTGGCGGACCGGGGTAACTATGCGCAAAAATTTTTCAATTCCCCTCTCCTGCACGGCCAAATAAAAAGAAATAACTATGACAAGTATCACTTGCGTAAGACCGTGAAAAACTATGCCGGCGGTAGTGAGAATCCCGCTGGAACCAAAAAGTGAACCCCGAATTACTGAAGAAATATCTTTCGCGGTAACGGTTGCTTTAAAATTACCGACACTGGAAGCAAAATCAAAATAAGGAGAAAGTACATCTCCAATGATGCTGCCCGGCGCAAAAAGTTTCGGCACATAGCTTATAAGTCCGGCCACATCGTCCAAAAGGGGCGGCAGGAAGAAATAAAACACAAAAATAACCGCGGCGATTATGGCGGCAAAAACAGAAATGACAGAAGCCACCCGCGGAATTTTAAAACGCAAAAGAAGACGGGTAAGAGGCTCTATTGAAGAGGCAAGGACAACCGATGTCAGAAGCAAAACGACCAATTCACGCAGATAATACAACGCCACCAGAAGCAAACCAATCAAAACAGCCCGCAGCATCGTGCCGGTAGTGACATTTATGTTAAAGTTTCGCGCCTGTTCCATATTCCTTTATATTGTATGCTTTTTTTAACCGGGTGCAATAAGTACTACTGTAACGAAAGTATCTTTTTGAATTCGTCTACGTTCTTGTTGGAACTTATCATGGCGAGGTTCAAGCCTTTGTTTTGAAATATCGTCAAAGCAATTTTTTGCACTTCCTCAGCCGTGACCGCGCGGATTTTTTTCTCGTACTCCTCCGGGCTTTCTATCTTTTTATGAAAAACTTCCTGCGCCCCGAAAAAGTTTGACGCCACGGAACTGGATTCAAGACCCATCCACATTCTGTTTATAAGAGTCTCTTTAACTTTATCCAATTCCCTCTTGGAAACTTTTTCAATTTTAAGTTTTTTGAATTCTTCCAATATGGCCTTCACCACCTCAAGGGCGCGAGAACTTTCAACTCCGGCCTTTGCCGCCAAAAATCCGTGGTCAGTCAAATCATCAACTCCGCAGCCGACATAATATCCCACCCCCATCTCATCACGGACACGGCGGAAAAGCCGCGACGACATTCCTGCGCCAAGCACACCGGCCAACACCGTAAGCGCGTAATTGCGCTTGTCAAAAAGGTCAAACGCCCGCACCCCCAAAATCAGGTGTGTCTGGTCAGTCTTTTTCTCCTTTGTAAGAACCTTCGGGAGAGACTGTTTTTCAATAACTTTCTTTTTTCCTCCCTTGGCTCCCTTCTCCGCTCCCTTGAATGCTTTCGCCACTTCACGGAACACATCCGCTTCTTTTATTCCTCCGGCAACAATCACCGTCGTCGCTTTAGCAATGTAATGTTTCTTTCTGTAGGCCAAAAAATTCTTCCGGTTGAGCGAGCGGATTATTTCCTTTGTGCCCAAAATACTCCAGCCCGCCGGCTGGTCTCCGTATAAAAGTTTAGTGAAGAGATATTCGACATCATCCTTCGGCTGATCCTCGTACATATTAATCTCATCACATATAACACCCTTCTCCTTTTCAACTTCCGCCGCCGGAAAAGTGGGATTCAAATAAAGGTCTGAAACAATATCCAGAAGTTCTTTGAAGTGGTCTTTCTTCCCTTTTGCGTAATATCCGGTGTATTCAAAACTAGTGAAGGCGTTGTAGGCAGCGCCAAGCTCATCAAGCTCGCGGGAGATATCTGAGGCGTTGGGACGGCGCACCGTACCCTTGAAACACATATGTTCAAGGAAATGAGAAAGGCCGTTTATCTTCTTATCCTCATATTTTGACCCTGCTTCTACAAGAGTCAGAACCGTTACTGTCGGATTGTCCATGGGTACCACAATCACGCGAAGCCCGCTCGGTAAAATCTTTTTTGTATATTTCATGGTTTAAATTAAAAGAAAAGTAGGCACACTATATCATAAAAATTCCCGCGTCTTTCAGCGCGGGAATTCAGGCTTTCATAAAGGCTCCTTCCTTCAGGTCTTCCACGAACTTTACAGTCTGCGCGGAAATGCTGTACGACGGAAACTCGCGCGGATAAAACATCCGCGCCGAGACGGGGTTGCCGATTATATCGGTCTCCCCCTTGTAAATTACCGACGGGAAAATAATGCTCCCCTCCGGAACAAACAGCCGGCTGACGGGACCTTTCAGATTTATCCTCGCCTTAAGCAATTCGTGGTTCAATTCCCGCCAAACGGTTTCGTCTGACAACCCTAAGGCTATTGGTATAAGCCCCCAAAATTTTCCCTGGAGAGTCAGAAATATTTGCCTCTTGTCGTCCGAAAGGAATACGGCAAACCGCCTGTATCTCTTTCCTATCCGTGGACCCGTCACATTGTTCTCCTTCAATCTGCGTACCTGCAAAGAGTTATACCCTCCCAAAGTTTTAGTGTCAAAAAAATCAAATCCCGACCAGGGTAAAGCTTGTAGAACCAGACTGTATTTGCTGATTGGCACCATCAAAAACACGGAAAGTGTATCCATATGCCCCAGGCGGCAAATCTAAAATCAGTTCTGAGGAATTTGAAAAAGATGGACCGGTAGAAACAACATAACCATTTGAAAATTCGTACGTTATATGGACTCCCTTTTTGTGAGTTATGTAAATGTGTGCCGGGGTCGTAGTAGAAATCGTCCCAGAAAGAAACGGCGTTATACTAAGCGTTGTTGTATCAATGGGGTCGTAGTACGGATTATAAGTAAAGTCAGTGGAAGCAGAGGAGTTTATAGTGGAACTTTGATAATTGGAAACAAGATGGTAATTACCGGGAGAAAGCTGTGTGTCTATCCCCCAATTTGTGTGAACACTTGGTCCAATAATGCTTGAGCCTATGGCAGTAAAAATATATCCGCCGGCTAAACTATCGTAAACTCTCGTCCCCCACGCGATGGAGAGTGTACTTTGTTTTTCTTTTGTGCCGGAAAAAATTGACGCAGTGGTGTTATGGTCGGGTGAAGAAAGAAAAGGAAACGTATACGCAGTATCCGGCACGGCAACATTGAATGTTTTTGAAGCGGGCTGGCTTGTTGTCCCTTCTTTTGTAGCAAAAAAATTGAGTGTCGTAGTTCCTTCAGGAAAAGCCCCCGTGTAATTCCATGTCGTACCGTCAGCAGAAGTTGTGGCAAGCCCTTCAATAACAATCTGGGCTCCTTCTGTTTTTGTGCCTGAAAAATTAACCGTATCGGTGGCGAATGAACTTTCCACCGGCAAATCAAGTGTAAATATTGGGGGGGCAATAACTGCGGGTTCCTGAGGTTCCGGCTCTGGAGCCGAAACGGTCACAGGAGGCGGGCCGCCGCCGCCAAACCCTGGCGCAATCCCCGAAAATCCCGCAAATAGGTCAGGTGGTTGCGGCGCAGGCGCTGGAATGTCTGTCGAAATAGAGCCTGTTGCAATTGTGGAAATTTGTGCCGACACATTTGTTTGTTGCGGCATATTTTCTTGTTTGGATGACACAGAGTCATTGTTTGAATTGCTTTCTTCAACTTCGGTTTCAGAAATTGCAGTCTCTGACGCAGAGACAGACGACTCTGTGGAAGCGGCAACGGCCGCAACAATAGCCGGACCTGGCTTGGACACAAAAAACGAGCGAGTCATAAGTCCCAAGGTCGTGGCAATTTTTGTAGTTGTCCCGGTAATCACTTCAGCGATGTTATACACTCCGGTAATTGTATTCGTGGCCACAAACACCGTACCTCCGGCAATTGGATCAAGAACGGAAAGAACCACCCCTTCAACCTTATGAACAATTGAAAGTCTTGGAGGCTCTATGCATGGCGCAGTTATGTCTTTAGTATCATCTGAAGAAAGTGAATCTAAAGAATATTGAATATCGGAAACTATTTTTTCTCCCTTATATTTTAAATAAACGTCCGCAAAATTATGTCCCAAATAATCATCCGCCGGCCCAAGATTTATGTGAGTATTTGGAGGCATAATACCCCTACCCGGAACCGCCCTAACGAGACCAGCAATTACTTTGTCCGTGTCAGACGTCAGATATTTTTCGTTTCCGACAATTCTTCCCGCAGGCGTTGCTACTCCGTAAACCCCAATTGATTTAACCGGCACTCCTCCGTCATGCCCGGCAACACTGTCATAAAAACTGTTTGCATAAAAATTGCCCTGGGAATGGGCAACGAGGAGAACTTTTTGTGTTTTAACTTTTTCGCTTGCGGTTTTGAGCATCTCCACAAGGTCATAATCCGTGACTGTACTTGCTTCAAAATATTTCTGAAGTGCCGCCGCGAGAATGTCCCCTATTCCACCGATGTGGGAGGGATTGAGGAGGTAATTATATTTTATACCTTCTTCTCCATTCAATTCTCCGACCTTATCTTTCAAAATTTGCATATTACCCCTGGCACCATTTTCATTCGTAAAAACTCCATTTATGGTCAGCACTGTAAAACCTTCTTTGGAGCATCCCACACTTTGAGCCAAAACAAAATCCGGGGAGAAGAAAGTAATTATTATGGCTAATGGCAGAATAACTTTCATCTGCAAGAAAATTTCTAATTTGTAAAATCAGAAATTGGAATGTCGCAGGACTCACTAGGAGACGTATAACTACCAAGCTTCTCATAAAAAGAATCCTGCGCCTTTTTCCTTTCCTGAGTATTAAGCTGTCTATCTTTGATGAAGGTGCGTAATTTATCAGTATTACTGCTATAAATTTTCATGTCATCCCTAGAAAAGATCCTACCGACACATGCATACGATCTATCCCCAACTTCCGCCACAGCCGTCACTGTTCCTGTATTCACCAACGTCTGCGTCATCTCCATCTGTAGCGCTAATGCATACTGGAGCAAAACGGCGCGGGTTTTGGCGGAATTCGGATACTCTTTAAAAATTGCCAATTCCACATCGTCACGGATGCCGTTAAAATTCGCGTCTACTCCTTGAATGGTCTTGTCCGCATCCGCCCCCGGATCGGGTGGTAAATTCTTCCCCATTACATCATCCATAGTGAGCTTCGTAGCGTGAATTTTTGCCACAGCTTCAGCTGTCTTTTGTTTCTCCCACGCGTTCGGTATGCGGATTATGACCCCAATAACCAAAAGTACTCCCAAAATTATTCCGGCATTTTTAAAAAACTTTTTCCAAGAAAACGGCATATTGG
>CAYGDA010000011.1:0-24599 GCA_964348515.1 uncultured Candidatus Saccharibacteria bacterium | reverse complement strand
CACGATATAAATCATCATCACAAGCGCAGGTATTCGCGCGGAGAAATTATCCGTCTGCTCAAAAAAGAAGGTTTTTACGTAAGCTACGCAAGTTACTGGAATATGTTGCTTTTTATCCCGGCTGCGGTCGTGCGCTTTTTTGGCGGAACAGGGGAGAGTTCTTTTGCTATGTCCAAATTAACGGATTCTGTTTTTTACGCGATTGTCTTTCTGGAATCGTTGTTTATGCCCAAAATTGTACTTCCGTTTGGAACAGGACTCGTTATTTTTGCGGAGAAGAAATAAAACTATTTTTTAGGAGTTGCTTCAACGGCGATGGCCCTGCCGAAATACCTGCCAAGCAGGGCATCAAGGGCTTTGTTTATGATTGGCGGTATGAAGTACCCGAGGAAAAACGTGGTGAACCCGTATATTTTAATTGAACGTATTTCAAGACCGGCGGAATTGCAAAGCTCAATGACTTGATTCTTGGACATTTGTCTCCAGTAAGGGTGTTCAAAGCGGTCTTCCCAATGAACTCTTTTTTTAATGTTCGTTGGTATTATTTTTGAAAGCCACGGGGCGAGGTGGAATATAGGGGCGATTATTAGTCTTTGGAGAAAAGTTTCCAATACGTATTTGTGGGAAATAATAAGTTTTATAGTCCCGTCTTTTTTGCTCCACTTACGGAATTGTTCAAGGACGAGACGCGGATTTGGAGTGTGCTGAAGCACATAGATACAGAATATGTAATCAAATGAGTTTTCTTCCAGGTGCACGGTTTCCAAGTCCCCGGCAATGAGTGTCGGGTGGAAGCCGAGCAAATCAGCTTGTTCTCTTATAAACTGTATGGATTTTTCCGATTGGTCTACTCCTGTTACGTCCGCTCCGTAGAAAAGGTAGTCAAACAAAAAGAATCCGGAACCACATCCGGCATCCAGTACTTTCTTTCCACGGATTTTTTTAGGCAATTCCAGTTTCTGCAAAATGCCAAAATTGGACATTGGGTGTTCGTTATAAAAAGTGCGGACACTGCTCTTTATTTTGTCCGCATCGGATTGGGAATTGGTCATAATTTATCGGGACAATATACCACACTTTTTAGTTAAAAGAACATCGGATTTTCTACTTGTTCGTAATTTAAATCTAGAGTAAAGTACACTCAACATTTCTGAATATTTCTATGTCGCTCCCACAATTCCATAAAAAGATAAGAAAAATTTTTCACACGCTCGGGTTGAATCGGCCTAAGATTCTCCGGAAACTACATGACGAAATTCTTAAAAAACAAATAGATTTTCCTTTAACAGTTCAGGGAGTGAAGATGCCTCATGTTCTCTTGAAAATTTATTTTGCAGAAACGCATGAATCTGAAACAACTGAGCTTTTTAAGAAAGTTGTGAAAGAAGGCGATACTATTGTGGATTTAGGTTCTCATTTTGGTTATTACTCTCTTATTGGTTCAAAATTGGTAGGCAAAAATGGAAAAGTGTTTGCATTTGAGCCATTTCACGAAAGTCTTCAGCAATTACGTGATGGAATAAAAGCAAATAAATTTACAAATATTATCCCGGTACAAAAAGCGGTTTCAAATACAAGTGGAGAAAAAAAATTCTATCTTTCCTCCATAAGTAATGGTCGCAATACATTCAACGAAAAAATCCCGCATGATTCTTTTATTCCCATACCTTCGGTAACTTTGGACGATTATTTTGGCGATACTAAGATTGATTTTATAAAAATGGATATTGAAGGAGAAGAATTAAATGCCTTGGAAGGCGCAAAGTACGTTATCGCGCATAACCCCGGAATTAAGATGACTATTGAGCTTTCTCCTAAAACTATTCGTTCAATGGGGATGGAACCGAAAGATTTTCTCTCCAAAATTCGTAGTTATGGCTTAAAAACAAAATTAATAAAAAGTGACGGGGCGGTTGAAGAAGTTTCTGATGAGCGGTTGATCCAAGAAGCAAAAAGGGGGCACATCAATGTATTTTGTGAACGCGCGTAAGAGTTTGTTACGATTATTTAGACTTTTAAATTGGTGAAATTGGCGTTTGTTTATATGGACTATTGACAAATACAGCTATTTGTATTAGTTTATTACACAGGTAATTTTGCTCGTTTACTCTAATGGAGGTTGCCGGTGAAGCTACTTTTGGTCGCACAGGACGCGAATCCCTCGCGTTCTTTCACGAAGCTCGCGGAGGCGTATCCGGAGTTTGGAATTACTCCTACGCTTGCCGTGGCTGACGGGAAAGACTTTCCGTTCAGGCCCTGGGAGCTCAAGGAAATGGTCAAAGAGGCGGATTTCGTCCTCGTTGGAATGTCGTCGGACCGCGTTCTCGCCGTTCCCGAATGGGACGCGTGTAAGGTCGCGGGAGCCATCGGTGTTCCGTACGGCCTCTACTCGGACTCATGGGGATGCTTTTCCAGGGAATGGTTCGCCGATTTCCGCGACGAGACCAGCCTTCTGTTCGTCCTGAACAAGATGGAGGCCATAGCGGCAAGTAACCTTTTCACTAAGGCCCGCATTATTCCGAGCGGCAATATCCTTTGGGAGGAGTTCTCCTTCCTGGGGAAAAACCGCAGGTCTATACGCGGACGCATCAATGCCGGTGAACGCAAGGTAATACTTGTGCCCGGCACCAAAGACGGCGCGTCTAACGGGTCGCTGCTTGCGGCACTCGTGAAGGCACTTGTGGACGCGGAAGAAACAAAAGGGGCAATGGTTTTCTTTGCCGTCCACCCGGGCGACAAAACCGACCATGACTCTTACCGCAAATACGCCGTACTTTCTTCCGACGGGGGTCTGTCCACAAACGACCTTCTGGAGGCGGCGGATGTAGTGGTAAGCGCCTCTTCAGCCACAACCGATGTGGCGGCCTGCTTTCTGCGTATCCCGGTCGTGAACTTCCTCAACGCAAGGGCCAAGGAACGCATCAAGCGCGAAAGCGGCGATGAAATACCGGAGCTCGTAAAACGCGGGGTGGTCCTTCCGGCCTTGGATTCCGCGGGCATCCGCATGCACTTGAGAAGCCTTTTCTGCGAGAGAGGAACCGAGTTGCGCGAAACGCTCCGTGACCACGAGGAAAAGATGTTCCCGGCAGCGGCGAAACCCGGCGAAACCGCCCGCGTGATTCTTAAGGCGATAAGGGATACGGTATTCCCGGCGTGATAATCCCGTCCCGCAGTTATTACGGTCCGCCCCCAAGCGGATCTTTTTTTTGAGAACAAAAGAAAATAAAGTATGGTTATAGACAATATGAAAATTTTAGCGATTATACCCGCGCGCGGAGGTTCCAAAGGAGTCCCGCGCAAAAACATACGCCCCCTCATGGGTAAGCCTCTTATTGGCTGGATGATTGAAACGGCTAAGGCGTCGCGCGTTACCCGCATTATCGTTTCAACTGATGATGAGGAAATAGCGGAAGTCGCAAAAAGTTTCGGGGCGGAGGTTCCGTTTCTGCGTCCGAAAGAAATTTCCAAGGACCTTTCAACTGACGTTGAGTTTCTGACTCATGTGCTTACGGAACTGGAAAAGAAGGAGGGATACAAACCTGATGTTGTGCTCCGCCTTCCTCCCACATCACCGCTTTGCAAAAGCGAGCACATAAACAAAGGAATTGAGGTGCTTTTGGGAGATGGGAGTCTTGATGCGGTGCGGCCTGTATGTGAAGCGGCCAAACATCCGTATAAGTTCTGGAAGATTGATTCTTCAGGAAAACTTCTGGAGCCTTTTCTTCCGGAATCGTTTACGGGTTTCAAGGAGCCGCACAACCTTCCGCGGCAACTGTTTCCTAAAGTCTATATGCATACCGGGGCAATGGATGTTATGAGACCCGGAACTATTTTGGAAAAAAAATCGACTTCCGGAGACCGCCTGGGGTTCTTTCTGATGGAGCCGGAATATTCCGTAAATATTGATTCCGAAACTGATTTTAAGTACGCGGAGTTTTTGCTCTCGCAAAGCGAGGCAAAAAAAGATTAACCTTGCCTGTGACTAAACTGTAAGCTAGATTGTTATCTATTCTAATAACCAAAAACATGCCTACCGAAACCACCAAATTCAATTTCTCAGGACTCTTTACCATTGAAATGGCGAATAACCACCAGGGCAGCCTTTCGCACGGCAAACGCATTATTGAGGAGGTGGGAAAGGTTGTGCACGCGGCCGGGGTTAAAGCCGCGGTCAAACTCCAGTTTCGCGATTTGGATACTTTCATACATCCGGACTTTAAGGGAAGCAAAGACAACAAACACATAGGACGCTTTCTTTCTACGCGGCTTACCAAGCAGGAATTTGCCGAACTTGTTAAGGACGTGAAAAAGCACGGAATGATATCCATGGCCACTCCTTTTGACGAACCGTCCGTTGATCTTATTAAAGAACTAGGCGTGGAGATAGTTAAAATTGCATCCTGTTCAGCCAAAGACTGGCCGCTCCTTGAGAAGGCTGTTTCGCTCGGCAAACCCATGATTGTTTCAACGGGCGGACTTACCATAGAAGATGTGGACAAGTTAGTGAGCTTTCTTGACCACCGCTACGCGCACTACGCGCTTATGCATTGCGTTTCAATATATCCGACTCCGTCGGACAAGCTTCAGTTAAAACAGATAGAGATTTTCCGCAAACGCTATCCTCACGTCACGATAGGATTCTCCACGCACGAGAAGCCGGACAATATGGACGCCATCAAGTACGCATACGCCAAAGGAGCTAGAATTTTTGAACGCCATGTCGGTATTCCCACTGACACGGTTGCTTTGAACGCTTACTCATCCACGCCGGCGCAAATTGCTGATTGGATTGGCGCTTATAAGGAGGCGGTTTTGATGGAGGGCGGGGACGGGGATAAGACTATTGAGCCTAAAGAAGAGGAAGATTTGGTTTCTCTCATGCGCGGAGTTTATGTGAAGCGCGATATTAATGAAGGAGAAAAGCTTACAAAAGAAGACGTATTTTTTGCCATGCCTTTGCGCGAGGGGCAGCTTACAAGCGGCAGCTTTAAAGAAGGTGTTTTGACTGACCGTTATTACCCCGCCCTTTCTCCGGTTTCCGTTTCTCTGCGCGACGGCAAGCCATCCAACAAAGATTTGATTTACCACACCATACACAAGGTTAAAGGGATGCTGAACGAGGCGCGCGTACCAATCGGCACCGATTTCAACGTGGAACTTTCTCATCACTACGGATTGGAGAATTTCCGCGAAACCGGCGTGATTATTATTGATTGTATAAACCGCGAATACTGCAAAAAGATACTTGTTCAGTTGCCGGGACAAAAACACCCTCATCATCATCACACCAAAAAGGAGGAAGCTTTCCAGGTTCTTTCCGGGATTCTTGAAATTGAGCTCGACGGACACCGCCGCACTTTATACCCGGGGGACGTTGCCGTTGTTCAGCGCGGGGTAAAACACCGTTTCTGGTCTGACACGGGGGCAATTTTTGAAGAGATTTCCACTACTCACTATAACGATGATTCTTTTTACGAAGATATTCAGATAAATGAGATGCCGCGCGAAGCGCGCAAGACTAAACTTGTGAATTGGGGCAGACACCAATTTGATTAATTAGAGTATGGTAAAGGCGATAGTTTTTGATTTTGATGGAGTCATCACTGTGCGGGGAGAAGGGCTGAAAGAAGAAGCCTGGGAAATTTTGGCGGGTAATATTGATACAGAAGAAGCCGGTAAGACTGAAGAGTTTATAAATAAACTTCGTTTTTACCGCGGGGAATACGGACAAGGCAAGGGGAAGGGTTCACGGTACGATATTTTGGAAAAATCCTTGGAAAGTGTTTTCGGTTATGTCGGCGAAAAACTGAAGAACAAAGTCAGTTTTTACTCCGCTGTTTACGACAAGTCGGTTCAGGCCATGATTTTAGACGATGGCCTTTTGCCGGATACAAGGGAAGCGCTAAAGGAACTTTCGGATAATTTTCCTCTGTATGTTAATTCTGCGTCTCCGGAAGAAGCTGTGCGTTTCAGTATAAAAAAGCTCGGACTTGGGGATTTTTTTAAAGGCGTGTACGGACAACCTTCTTCCAAAACGGAAAATTTACAGAGAGTGGCTGAAAGGGAGGGGATTACTGACGCCAAAGATATAGTGTTTGTAGGTGATTCAAACGGCGATGAAGAAGCAGCACGGCAGTTCGGATGCCGGTTTATCGGTTTTGCCAACGATTGGAATCTTTGGAAAGACAAAACTTTTCCTCTGATTTCGCATCTCAAAGAAATCAAAAAACACCTTTAGTTTTCAGTTTACAACGGCGGTGTAACTATTGACATTCCTAAGAAGTTATTCTAGTTTAGAGACCAGGCAATTGGGCAATTTTTGTTGTTTTACTTCAGTTAGAGAGGATATATGAAAATCAAGATATACGGAGCCGGCTCAATCGGCACGCATTTGGCGCAGGCATCGCGCCGCATGGGTTGGGACGTCACAGTCGTTGACCCGGACAAGGCGGCTCTCCAGCGCATGAAGGAAAAGCTTTATCCGTCGCGTTACGGCGCGTGGGATGATGGCATAACCCTCTGTGCTCTGGGGGATGAGCCAAGGTCGGGGTTTGACATGATTTTCCTCGGCACTCCGCCGGATGTGCGTATGAAGCTCGCGCTTCAGGCACTTGAGGAAAAGCCGCGGATTTTGCTTCTGGAAAAACCGCTCTGCACTCCGTCGCTTGAAGGCATTTCGGAATTCAGTCAGGCCTACTACGTCCAGACGCACACGAGCGCCTTCATGGGATATGACCACGCGGTTTCGCCGGCTTTCACGCAGATGCGCAACATGGTGGCAAAAGGCGCAGTCGGGGAAGTGGTTTCCATTGACGTGGAGTTCCGCGAGCACTGGAAGGGAATTTTCGCGGCTCACCCGTGGCTTTCCGGTCCCGAGGACACATACCTGGGTTACGCGCGGCGCGGCGGCGGAGCTGGGTGCGAACACTCGCACGCACTCCATCTGTATCTCACGCTGGCGGGCGACTGCGGTTTTGAATCTTCGCATGTTGTCGGCAGACTCGGGAGGAAGGTGCAGGGAGAAGCGGATTACGACCCCGTCGCGGCCTTCACCTTTCCAATCGGGAAGGAAAAAGTCGGCCGTGTCATTCAGGACGTCGTAACTTTCCCGGTCCGCAAGGAAGTACGCGTTCAAGGTGTGAACGGATCCGTCCAACTTCTCGTGAACGGATCGCCTAAGGGCGACCTTTTGCGTCTTTCGCTCGCAACCGGCGAAACGGAAGAGTGGGTTCACGAAAAGAAGCGCCCCGACGACTTCTTCAGGGAGATGCAGCACCTGAAAGATGTGTACGATGGTGTCGCGAGCGCCTCAACTTCTCCCATTTCCTACGAATCCGGGAAGAAGGTCATGAATATCCTCCACGAGGCCTACAAAGCGTCCGGGTTTCTTCCCTGATTTTTGGCCTTTTACCACAGCAAGCGGTTCCTCCGGGAACCGCTTTTTTCTTTTTCTTTACGTGATATAGTAGCGGAATTATGGCTGAAAAACTTTTACGCAATTTGATTCTGGTTGGTCTGTTTGCCATCCCGGTTTTGTCGTTTCTCCTTGTTCCCACCAGCATGTTCTTCCCCTTTATTACCGGGAAGAATTTTGCCTTCCGGATCATTGTTGAAATAATAGGCGTTCTTTATGTCCTTCTGGCGTATTCCAATCCGGAATACAGACCTAAGCGCACGGCCCTTCTCGTCGCTTACGCGGCCTTCATTGTTCTAATATCGCTGGCCGATATTTTTGGTCAGAGTTTTTACAGAAGCTTCTGGTCTAACTACGAGAGAATGGAAGGACTCATTGCCCACCTTCATCTGTTTGCTTATTTTGTGGTGCTTGTTTCTTTTCTGAAGAAAGAAGAAACGTGGGAAAAGCTTTTTCATACTTTCCTGGGGGTTGGATTGTTTTTGGGTTTTTACGGCGTATTACAGCTGAATGGGGAAATAAACATAGACCAGGGAACTACTCGTCTTGATGCAACTTTAGGGAACGCCATCTATTTTGCTGTTTTTCTTCTTTATCTTCTTTTTATTCAGGCGTTTTTATTTTTGGAGGAGCGAACCAACCGTTTTGGGTCTATTCTTATAACCTATCTTGTAGGCAGTAGTTTGTTTGTTTTTTATTCTCTGTACAGATTGTTCACTCTTGCCGAAAAAACCCAATTTGGCACCCTCCACACTTGGTTTGGGTGGGTAGCCTTTGCGGTAATTTTCTTGGGAGGATATATACTTTTGCGCGACCGTTTTCTGAGCGACAGGGTTAAAAAGATTGCTACAGACGTGCTGCATGCTATTTTATTTGTTTTGAATCTGGTGCTTCTGTATTACACGGCGAGCCGCGGTCCTATATTGGGGCTTCTGGCCGGGGGTTCTCTGGCCGCGCTCCTTTTTGTAGTTTTTTCAAAAGGGGCGGCACGTGCCAGAAAAATCGTAACGGGAGTTCTTGTCGCGATTATTTTGTTTACGGGGATTTTCGCGGGGCTTAGTAATTACCAGTTTATAAAACAGAGCCCGGCGCTTTCCGTTCTTGCTCCTGTCTCGTCGTTTATACATGAGAGCCCAGTGCTTTCCAGGTTTGCGTCTATTTCATTCACAGAGCGCACGACCACGTCCCGCTTTACGATTTGGAACATGAGCTGGGAAGGATTCAAGGAGCACCCGATTTTAGGATGGGGACAGGATAACTTCATTTATGTTTTTGAGCGTTATTACAAACCTGTTATGTGGAATCAGGAGCCGTGGTTTGACCGCTCTCACAACGTATTTTTCGACTGGCTTATCGCCGGGGGCGCGCTGGGGCTGATCTCGTACCTGTCAATTTTCGCCGTGGCCATATGGTATTTGTGGAGGCCGAAGCGTGAAGGAACCAGGGGCTTTACGGTTGCGGACAGGGGCATATTTACCGGTCTATTGGCGGGGTATTTTTTCCAGAATCTTTTTGTCTTTGATAATCTGACGAGCTATATATTGTTTTTCACCGTACTCGCTTTCATAGCGTTCCGCGTAACCTTTGTTGAAACGGGAGAAAACAAGAAGAAAGAAATCAAAGCCATTCCGCTTCAGTTGTCCGTTCCTCTTGCCGCCGTGCTTGTCGTTGTTTTGTACATTGCCAATGTCAAACCGATTATGGCTTCGCAGGCGCTTATTTTGGGGGGTGTTTCTCCTCGAGTGGCTTCTTCCACAGTGCGCACCGTTGACGGGAAAACTCTGGATCTCCCCGGGAAACTGGCTGCCTTCAAAGAGGCTCTCTCGTACAATACTTTTGCCGAAGGGGAAATATGCGAACAGATGGTGCAAAACGGATTCCAGGTGGCGGCCCGTGAGGCTCAAACTCCGGAGCTCAACGAATTTTTGACGCTCGCGCGCGATGAAATGCTTAATCACATAAAAAAGACAAATGGGGACATACGCTATGATTATTTCCTCGGGTCATATCTTTCGCGTCTCGGACAGCCGGACCAGGGCATAGAATTTTTCAAACGCGCCCTGGAGGTTTCTCCTTCCAAACAGATAATACTTTTTGACATGGCCAGCGCTTACCTGCAGAAAAAGGATTCGGAGAACGCTTTTGCAACGCTGGAACGCGCTTACAAACTTGACCCGGAGTATCCGGCAGCCGGAGCATATTACGTTTTCGGAGCGGCTATCGTCGGTAATGACAAACTTGTTAAAGAGTTGCTGCAGAAGATTCCTGATTTGTCGTTGATACCGGCAAGCGCGTTTCTGTCCGCTTATTTGCCACAGAAAAAATATGAGATACCGGTTATTTATCTGAAAGCAAGAATTTCAAAAAGCGCGGACGACAGCGACAAAGAAGCGTATCTGACTTTGATTAGCGTCTACAGGCAGGCGGGGAATTACTCGGCGGCTTCTGAATTAGTTTCCCAAATCAACAAGAACCATCCTGACTGGAAGAGTGATGTGGATTCTGTAATTAAGGGAAAATAAATTTCTCCGGCCGTTGTCCTGCGGCTCCGTCAGTTTCCTTTGGTGTTGGTTCCGGTCTTATCGGCGGCTTTTGCTGTTGTTGATGCGGTTATGGAAGCGGGCAGTAGTTTCTCTATTTCTTCCTTTGTTTTGAAACCGTAAAGAGTTTTTTCACCGACGATGAGTACCGGAAATTCTCCGTGGATTTTGTAAATAGAGAGAAGTGTCTTTATGGCCGAGAGGTCCAAGTTGTAATCAAAAGAATAAACACGGAGCCCCGGATATGTTTCGCGCAGATACGTGAGTACGTACCCTTCTTTGTCGCAATCCGGACAGTCGCCCTCATTTGAATAAAGGTAGATTATAAAGATTGGTTCCGTACCGCATTTTTCCGCCAGACGTTTGTAAAGCAGCTGGTCTTTTATTTGCAGCAGAGAATAGTAGCGTTTAAGCTGTATGACCTGGTCATTTTTGCTGCCGAGCTGACTTTCGGTAAAATCCAGGCGGCTGGCCAGGGAATTGAGTTCCGAAGAAAGTACCGGGGCTTCGCCGAATTCCTTGCAGGAGCGTTCCGAAAGCAGGCTAAACTGCGTTTCCGAAGAAAGAATATCAATGGCGATTTTACTTTCTATGGCGCGGATTTCTTCCAGGCGCCGGTCGTTCAGAGAATTACTCACATAGAACGCGGTGAAAAAGATTACAGCCGTAATCAAAAAGACAACAACATACCGGGTCCACTTTGGCTGGTTTGTTTCCATATATAGCTAAACTACCGCCAAGTCGTCTTTCTGGCAAATACAGTGTTGTATGCGGCTCTTACGAACCAAAACGGAGATATTATGCCGTAAAGGAGAATATAGAATAAAGCATCACGCCCTATGTATACGCGCTCTCCCGCGATGTGTTTGCCCATAAGAATAGTCACGAGGACGAGCGATATGAAAAATAATCCTAATACAGAAAGCGAACCTGTTTGGAGGAAAAACCAATCAATATGTAATTTCGGCATTGAATAACTTAAGCCTATTGTTTGTATTTCAATTATTTTGTCCGCGAGGCTGACTACGATGGTTTTTGCTATGAGACCGATGAAGTACATCGTGGCAAACAAAGTGAAGGCCACTATGGGTAGTATAAAAATAGAGAGCGTGCCGTACTCTTTTGTGAAAAGCATAAAGCGGTAATCGCGCAAATTATTCATGCCGCCGTAAATCCAGCGCAGACGCTGTTTGTACATGCGGTATACCGTCGGCTGGGGTACAGTATAAACGTAGGCATTATGGACATTCGCAATTTTCATTTTGTTTTTTTGCATGCGCATGGCGATTTCCATGTCTTCCGTGAGATAGGCGTGTTTGTATGGCCCGAGCTTATCAAAGACGCTTTTGCGGAAAACTGAAAGAGGCCCCGGTGTTATGTATTGGGCATTCAGGGTTCCGAACACGTAGCGGATGAAGGCGCTTATGGCAAATTCCGCGCGTTGTACCAATTCAATCGGATTTTTAGGATTCAATATTTTTATGGACGGCGTTACAGCCATCACACTTTTGTCTTCAAATTTTTTAACTATACGTCTCAGGGCCTCGGTGTCCACGGAACAGTCAGCGTCAAGACACCCTACCAGGTCGCTTTTTATTTTCTCAAGGGCAAAATTCAGCGCGGTGTATTTGCCCCCGTTTTCTTTTTTAAACAGGCTGACCTGCGGTTCTTTACTGAAATCCTGAAGAGCTTTCCATGTTCCGTCTGTAGAGCCGTCGTCAACGGCAATTATGGAAAGTTTGTCCTTGGGATAGTTTAAGGACAGAAGTGATTTCATTGTGACGGACAGGGTTTTTTCTTCGTTCCAGACCGGCACAATTACGGTTATGGTGGGAAAATATTCAGGCTCTTCGGGAGAGATTTTGGCCTTCGTTATGGTGTGGCGGTGTTCTATAAAAGTAAGCAACAAAAACACCTCAAAATAAAGTGACAAAAAAAGCAATATATGGGTCGTGATGTCGCCCAACGTCATGGACACCATCATATATAATTATCGGGTTTTTTTCAATTTTAGGACGGAAAGAGCCGCTTTTTTGAGGCGGCCATTTCTGTTAGACTGGTTGAATGCAAAAAGAGGCAAAACAGACCCGCGGACATCTTCATCCGATAACTATCCTTATAGACGATGCCGTGAGGATTTTTTCAAATCTTGGTTTTGCCGTTATTGACGGTCCAGAACTTGAAACTGAACACTATAATTTTGACGTGCTCAATATTCCGGCTGACCACCCTTCGCGCGACATGCAGGACACCTTCTGGGTTAAGACTCCTCCGGGAGAGGAACGCAAACTTCTGCGCACGCATACTTCAGCGATGCAGGTCCGCTATATGGAGACCAACGAGCCGCCGTTTGCCATTGTTGTGCCGGGCAAAGTTTTTCGTTACGAGGCTACCGACGCAACTCACGAGACACAGTTCCATCAGGTTGAGGGGATGATGATCGGCGAGGATGTTTCGCTTTCTCTGATGAAAGGAATACTGGAAAAGTTTTTCAGCGAAATTTTCGGAGGGGCGCGCGAGGTGCGGTTCCGACCGAGTTATTTTCCGTTCACCGAACCGTCCGTTGAAGTTGATATATCCTGCTTTAAATGCGAAGGCAAGGAAAAAGCGGACAATTGTTCCGTCTGTAAAGGAACGCGTTTTATAGAAGTGATGGGAGCGGGTATGGTGCATCCCAATGTTTTGCGCAACGGCGGAGTTGATCCGGCGCGTTTCCAGGGATTTGCCTTCGGCGGAGGGTTAGACCGGTTGGCTATGCTCAAGTGGGGAATTGAAGACGTACGCCTTCTTTACAACGGTGATCTCCGGGTTGTGAACCAATTTTGAAAAAATGAAGTATTCATACAAGTGGCTTCAGGAACATATTAAAGAAACTCTCCCGCCCCCTCAAAAGTTGGCTGAGACTCTTACGATGCGTTCTTTTGAAGTGGAAGGAATTGAAAATCCGGAAAATGACACGGTGCTTGATATAAAAGTTTTGCCGAACCGCGCTCCGGATTGTCTGTCGCACCGCGGTATGGCGCGTGAAATTGCCGCGATATTTTCGCTTTCCGTTAAGGATAATTTCCGTAAGGAATTGAATAAAAACGGAACCGGGATATCTGTTTCCGTAAAAGAGCCGGAGCTGTGCCGGCTTTATCTTGCGGGAGGAGTCACGTTTGGGGGTAACCGGGAATCACCGGGTTGGCTTAAAGAGAGATTAAAGGCAATAGGCCAGCGCCCGATTAATCTGGTTGTTGATATAGGTAATTTTGTGATGTTTGATATCGGGCAGCCGATACACGCTTTTGACAGAGATAAAGTTGACGGTGAAATTATCGTAAGGAAGGCGGAGAAAGGTGAAAAAATGACGACGCTTGACGGTAAGGACGTTATTTTCGGCGGAGGTGAACTTGTCATAGCCGACAAAAGCCACATCCTTGGAATTGCCGGCATAAAAGGAGGAAAAGTTCCGGAGGTGACCGGAGACACGAAAAATTTGATAATTGAGGCGGCAAATTTTTCCGCTTCTTCGATACGCACCACTTCCGAAAAATTAGGAATAAAGACCGACGCCTCCCGCCGTTTTGAAAATGGCGTTGGCCGTAATTTAGCCGTGGAGGGGATGGAGATGGTGGTTAGTCTTCTTAAGGAACTGGGCGGAGAAAAAGATTTTTCCGCCGGTCCCGTTACGGAAGCCGGGGTCAAGGAAGAGGAAAGACCGGTTGTTTCCGTGACTCTGGGGGATATAAACCGCATACTGGGAAGCTCTCTGGAGATGTCTTTTGTGGAAAATATTTTCAGAAGACTGCGTTTTTCATTTGAAAAGGAAGGAGATAAGTTTTCAGTCATCCCGCCTCCGGACCGTTTGGATATAAAAATCCGGGAAGATTTGGTTGAAGAAGTCGGCAGACTTTTCGGGTTTGAAAATTTGGGAAGCGCGGAAGTGTCGCGGTTTTCACGGCGGGGCGTTCCGCACAAGCGTTTTCATTACGGAAATCACGTGCGTAAAATTTTGACTGATTTAGGCTTTTCGGAAATTTACACATACACGTTTGTGGATGGGGGCGATATTGAACTTCAGAATCCGATGGCCGAGGATAAATGGGCTTTGCGGAAGAATCTTCACCGCGGGATGAAGGACGCTTTGCTGCGCAATTGCTATTACGCGCCATTTTTGGGTATTGATACAGTAAAAGTATTTGAACTCGGCAGAGTCTTTGAGAACGGCGGGGAACACCTTTCTCTTTGCCTGGGTATTTCAGGAACAGATAAAAAAACAAACACTGAAGTAAAACGTTATGCAGAAGAGGCACTCTCGGCGCTCGCGCGGGAATTCCCCGGTGATTACACAGCGCCTGAAGGAAATCCTTTTGTGTTTGAAATAAACGCGGATAAAGTTTTTGACAGCCTTCCCGAGCCGGAAAAGTATGAATCGCTTTTTGCGCGCGAAGAAATTGAATACAAACAACTTTCTGTTTACCCCTTTGTGTTGCGCGATATTTCGTTGTTTGTTCCCGCGCACATTAAACCGGAGAAAGTGGAGGACCTTATACGCGGGGAGGCCGGCGAGCTTCTGGTCAGAATGTCCGTGTTTGACCGTTTTGAAAAGGAATTTCCGGACGGGGAGAAAAAAGTTTCTTATGCTTTCAGACTTGTATTCCAGTCATTTGAAAAAACTCTTACTGATGATGAGGTGGGCAGGTATATGGACAGAGTTACCAAAGCGCTCAACACTAATAATGGTTGGCATGTGCGCTAATTGGGTTTTATTTCGTTTGCTTTTTGGAGATCCGCGGGCGTGTTTATTTGGAACCACCCGGTTTGTTCAATTGCCGTAAACGGAAAATCTTTGTTCATGAGGAGAATCGTTTGGGGAAGCCCCAGTTCGTTGCCTCCGGCGGAGACGGGTTCATATTTCCATATATTTTCGTCAAGAACATAAGCGCCTGTAGCCACGTTTATCAGATTTTCGTTTTCTTGGGGCCGGCGCATACCGGTAAATTTTCCGCCCGCGTCTTTCTCTATGCTAAAAAAGTTTTTACTCGGCGGAGTAATTTTGGAATATCCCAGTGCCCGTTCCGGTACCGTCAGTTTTTCCAGGTTTTCTTTGGTGTGTAAATCATCCCCGCCGATTACCAGAAATTTTCCGGGGCGCAGGTATTTTTTGGCGGAGTAGAGGGCCCCGTACGTGCCTTTCATTTCTCCCTGCGTTGCGTAGGTTATTTTTTTTCCAAAAAAAGACAGTCCAAAATAATTTTCTATTTGTTCACGGAGATATTCAACCACAACAATTACTTCCGTTATTTCCTCCGGCAGGGAAGAGAGAAGATGTTCAAGTATCGGCTTTCCGCCGACTTTGAGCATTGGTTTCGGGGTTGTGTTTGTAAGCGGACGGAGTCTTGTTCCCACTCCTGCCGCTAAGATTACTGCTTGCATCCCGTTAGAAACAGGTCGCGGTGGCGTTGGCTCTTTTGACTTGGTTATTATATTTACCATTGTTTTGAATCTTTTTCTTAACTTATTTTTAAGTCGTGACCGCGGTTTCTAACGGGATGCATAAATATACTTTATAAAAATTTCTATTAAAAAACCCGGGTGGGATTACCGGGTGTTGGCTGTCCGCATCAGCTTGATGAGGGGAGGCTCTATTGGTGTCGGCCAAGGGTCGAGTTGCGACGGGTGGTCATTGGATATGAAATCGCTTATGACGCGCCCATTTTCGAGCCAGTGGTTGTAGTAAAGCCCGGCCATTTTCCGCTGTGCCGGCAGAATCGTCCCTGTGTCGCCGGCAATTTCGTGCGGAGAAAAAACCCGCAATTCGGAAATTTCTTTGCCGTCAGGACGCATTTCCGACAAGTCAGCGGTATGCGCTTCGTAGAGAAGCACAAGTTCGCCGCATTTGAGCGTTGCGACAAGCGACAGGTCGTCAGGATGCACGACCAGGTTTGCCTCTTCGCGCGCTTCCCGCATTGCCGCTGTCTCCGGGTCTTCTCCGGCGAAGATACCGCCGCCAAGAAGCCCCCACATGCCTGCAGGATGTTTACCCGACGGGTAAGAGTGCCGGCCGAAGAGGATACCTCCTCCTTGCCTTACAATCACAAAGCACCCGCCGTGCCTGATCGCGTTTTGGATGTTCATGGCGCGAGTTCCTTTCTGTTTGAATATGTGCCTGTTGCGAGTATAGCATATATGCTATACTTACGGCAAATATATTTATGCGCTCGGAACTCAAGGAAATAGGCAAACTAATAAGAACGCTCCGGGAGGAGAAGGGGATAACCCAGGGCCGTTTTGCCAGACTTCTCCGTACGACACAAAGTGCCGTTGCGCGCATAGAAACCGGTCAGCAAAATCTGACCGCGGACACACTTTCAAAAATCGGCGATGTGTTAGGAAGGGATTTGGTGAAGGTCGGGGCAAATTCCATAAACATATCGGTTGAAGGGGGGAGAAAGCTTTCCGGTTCGATTACTGTTAAGTCTTCAAAAAACGGGGCGCTTGTGCTTTTGTGCGCTTCTCTCCTGAACAAAGGGGTGAGTACTTTTAAAAATGTACCCAAAATAGAAGAGATTCACCGCATTCTGGAGGTTTTTGAGAGTATCGGGGTTTCGGTAAAATGGCGTGATGATACTCTTACAATTTCTCCCCCTAAAAAATTATTGCTTGCAAAAATAAACCGTGTGGCCGCAGAGCGCACCAGGAGCATTGTTATGTTTATCGGTCCGCTCATTCATCTTTTTCCGAAGTTTATTCTTCCGCAGGCCGGCGGGTGCCGCCTGGGGGAGCGTTCCGTACGCCCCCATTTTTATGCCCTGGAAAATTTTGGGGTATCGATTGAAACAACTGATGATTCTTATAAAATTTCACACAAAGAACTGAACCCCGCGGAAATAGTCCTTTTTGAGTCAGGGGACACTTTAACCGCCAATGCTCTCATGGCGGCGGCAAAAATTCCCGGACCTACGGTTATTAAATACGCTTCCGCCAATTATCAGGTGCAGGAACTTTGTTTTTTTCTTGAGAAGTTGGGTGTCAGGGTGGAGGGAATAGGAACGACGACCCTTTTGATTGAAGGAGTTAAGGATATTAATTGTGCGGTTGAGTACAGTGTTTCTGAAGACCCGACGGAGGCTATGTTTTTCCTGGCTGCGGCAATTACCACCAAATCGTCAATAACTATAAACCGTTCCCCGATTGAATTTTTGGAATTGGAACTTCTGCGTTTGAAAAAAATGGGCTTTAAGTACAAAAGTTCGGCGCCTTATTTTTCCAAAAACGGGCACACTAAACTTGTAGATATAACAACTTTTCCTTCAGAGCTCACTGCTTTAGAAGAAAAAATCGAACCGCGGCCGTATCCGGGACTGAATATTGATAATCTGCCGTTTTTTGCCGTTATTGGAACTCAAGCAAAGGGGACTACTTTTATTCACGATTGGGTTTACGAAGAACGCGCCGTTTATTACAAAGAACTGGACCGGCTCGGAGCCAAAACACTCCTCGCCGACCCGCACCGTTTTTACGTAACCGGGCCGACGCCTCTCCGCGCCACGGAGGTTGTTTGTCCGCCGGCGCTGCGCCCTTCGGCCATAGTTTTAATTGCCATGCTTGCGGCAAAAGGTACGTCCATTTTACGCAATATTTACAGCATAAACCGAGGCTATGAGGACCTGGTAAACCGTCTCAATTCTTTGGGGGCAAAAATAAGATTTATACGCTAGAAAATAGGGGCTTTTTAGGGAGGGCATTATCCACTTTTCCCCTTTCTTTTTCGGCCTTTTTATGCTAAGATGGTGTTACGAAAGTAGGCCAAAATCTGGCCTAATTCTTTAATTATTATGGCTGATACCAAGAAAGGAAACGGGCATCATTACGACGCCTCTGACATATCGGTTTTGGAGGGGTTGGAGCCCGTACGCAAGCGTCCCGGGATGTATATCGGTACAACCGGACCTGACGGCTTGCACCACCTTATTTACGAAATTTTTGATAACTCCCGCGACGAAGCGATGGGCGGTTTCGCTGACCGTATTGAAGTAGTGCTTCTTCCCGGCAACCGCGTGCGTGTCGCTGATAACGGTCGCGGTATCCCCGTAGATATTCACAAAAAAACAAAAGTTTCCGCGTTGGAAACCGTTATGACAACTCTCCACGCAGGAGGTAAATTCGGCGGAGAAGGTTACAAAGTTTCCGGCGGTCTTCACGGGGTGGGTGCGTCAGTTGTGAATGCTTTGTCAGTTTACGCGTGTGTCGAGGTTCACCGCGACGGCGGAAAATATATACAGGAATACAGCCGCGGAAAACGCAAAGCGGCGGTGAAGAAGATAGCGTCTTCAAAAGAACACGGAACTATTGTTACTTTCGAGCCTGACACTGAAATTTTTAAGGAAATAGCTTTTGATTTTGAACGTCTTATAAAGCACCACCGCGAGCAGGCATATTTGGTGCGCGGATTGAGAATAACTTTGGTGGATGTCCGTGATTATCCGGGCAAGCTGAATCTTGACGATGTATTTTATTTTTCAGATACAGGCATAGAGGCACCTTCTGTTTCGTTCTACTTTGAAGGCGGTCTTGTTTCCCTTGTCCGTTATCACAATGAATATGCTAAGCCCCTGCACAGAAATATTTTTTATGTTGAAAAAGAAGCGGAAGGTGTGAACGTGGAGATTGCACTTCAGTATGTTGATGATCTTACGACAAAAATAGTACCGTTCGCCAACAACATTCCCAATGCCGAGGGAGGTACGCACGTGACCGGTTTCAAAACAGCCCTCACCCGTCTCATAAATACGTACGCGCGCAAAAATAATATTATAAAAGAAAAAGATGAAAATCTTACCGGCGATGACGTACTGGAAGGTTTGACCGCCGTTATTTCGGTAAAGTTGCGCGAAATACAGTTCGAGGGTCAGACAAAAGGAAAATTGGGAAGTATGGAGGCGCAGAGCGCCGTGGCATCCGTTATGAGCGAAGCATTCGCTTACTTCCTTGAGGAAAACCCCGATGACGCAAAGGAAATAGTCGGGAAGGGACTTTTGGCAATGAGGGCGCGCAAAGCCGCCAAAGCCGCCAAAGACTCCGTACTGCGCAAGGGCGCGCTTGAAGGAATGACTTTGCCGGGCAAGCTGGCGGATTGTCAGACGAAAGACGCCAGTGAATCCGAGCTTTTCATCGTGGAAGGGGATTCGGCCGGTGGTACGGCCAAAATGGGGCGTGACCGACGCACTCAGGCAATACTTCCGCTCCGTGGCAAGATTTTAAACATTGAGCGCGCGCGCTTGGACAAAATGCTTGCCTCAGAGCAGATAAAGAATTTGGTTGTGGCCATGGGTACGGCTATCGGGGATACTTTTGATATAAATAAACTTCGTTACCACAAAGTAATTATCGCTACAGATGCCGACGTTGACGGCGCGCACATCCGCACTCTTCTGCTCACTCTTTTTTACCGTTATTTCCGCCCGCTTATAGACGGAGGTTTTATTTATATTGCCCAGCCGCCTTTGTATAAAATAAAGCGAGGGAAAGAAATTCACTACGCTTATTCCGATGAAGAGAAGAATAAAATAATAGGCAAGGATGTTTCCATGCTTGATGTCGTGGAAGTGGCTGAAGAAGGAGAAGAAATTGATGAAGAGGAAACAGAAGAAGAAACTTCCGCAAAAGGCAAAGCAAAAGAAAAAGGGCCGGGAAAAGTATCAATACAGCGTTACAAAGGTTTGGGTGAAATGAACTCGGATGAGCTTTGGGAAACTACCATGGATCCGGCGGCGCGAATCGTAAAGCAAGTCACAATCAATGATGCCGAAGAAGCGGAGAAAGTCTTTGAAGTTTTGATGGGTACGGACGTTCCTGCCCGCAAGTCGTTTATTCAAACTCACGCCAAGCTGGCTAATTTGGATATTTAAAATGCTCGGGACAATACTTTCTTTTTTGTTGCTTATTGTGGGGGAGGGGATAAACGTTTGGGCGGAAATGTTATCTGCTAAATTACCGGGAGTGAATTCTTTATTTGAGTTTAAAAACATCGGTCTTTTTTTGATGGTTATCGCAGGTTGTTCCTTTCTTTTGTTCGGTTATTCGGTTGGTTATACGGCTTCCAAAAATATTTGGACTGTCACGGTTGCTTCTGTAGTGGCGATACTTGTCACGGAACCATTCCTTGCTTATTTTTTCTTTAATCAATTGCCGGAGAAAGGCGCACTTCTTGGTCTTGTGCTTGGGATTCTTGGATTCATTGCAACGATTGTTTGGGTTTAACAGGTAGTTTTAATTATATTGCCTTCTTTTCTTTTCTGGCGTAGCGTTAAGTAAGGTTCATTTAGAGGAGGATTTGTGAAAAACACTCGGGAATTTTTTTCTGCGGGGCTTATGGTTTTTGCCTCGCTTTGTCTGGCCGGCGATTCCGTAAAAGTGGACGGAAAGCTTCCGGAAACGTTGAGTGAACTCCCGTTGTTTCTGAAAGGCCGGCCGGTCATTCAGGTGGGCGTTCCGTGCGAGATTGAGGACAGGAGAGGTTACTGTTCGCTTTTCGACGGTCCTTACGTATTTGGCGGCCTTTTGAAGACGCAGTTCCTCGCTTTTTCCAACGGCCGCGAAATAACGGCAATTTACCGCCTCACTATCGACGAAAGAAAGACGGAGATGGTGGAAATAAAGCTGCTTTGGCGGGCCGGCGGGAAGGAAGTCTGAAAAGAGGGGATAGCCCCTCTTTTTTAATTTCTGCTTTTAATTTCTGCTTTCAAATCTTTAATAAATTCATCAATAGGTTTTGCTCCAAGCTGGCCTTTCTCGCGGTGTTCAATTGAAACGGTTTCGGCTTCAATTTCTTTGTCGCCAACTACCAAAATGTAGGGATTTTTTTCAAGTTTTGCGTTTCGTATTTTTTTGCCCAGAGATTCGTTGTTTGTATCAATTGTTGCGCGGATGCCGGCGTCACGCAGAGTCTTGAATATTTTTTCCGCGTAAGCGGAATGTTTTTCACTGACGGGGAGAACCACTGTCTGTACGGGAGAAATCCAAAGAGGGAATGCCCCGACATATTTTTCTATAAGAAAGGCGATTGTACGTTCTATTGAGCCGATTGAAGAGCGGTGTACGACAAAGGCGCGGTGTTCCTTGCCGTCTTCGCCGATGTAGGTGAGATTGAAACGCACCGGACCGGAGAGATCATACTGCACGGTGAAAGCGGTGTCCTCCTTGCCGTTGGCGTTCTTCATTTGTATGTCTATTTTTGGTCCGTAGAAGGCGGCTTCATCTTTTGCTTCAACAAATTCAACGCCGCGCGAGTTCATAAGTTTACGCAGAAGATCTTCCGCTTTTTCCCAACCCGCGTCGTCTTTGTAGTATTTCTCAGTATTGGTGCGGTCTCCAACGGAAAGGCGGTAGTGGTAATCCTCTCCCATTTTTAGCCCAAGTACTCCGTTTGCATATTCAATAAGGTCCAAAGCTTCCCCGATTTCGCTCACGGCTTCCTCTTCGCTTTTGCAGATGATGTGGGCGTCCGCCAGGCAAAACCCGCGCACGCGCTGGAGTCCCATCAGTTCGCCCGACTGTTCATAACGGTACATTTTTGCGACTTCGGCTATGCGCATCGGAAGTTCACGGTAGGAATGCGGTTTGGAAAGATACATTTGGAAATGATGAGGGCAGGTCATGGGGCGGAGCATAAACTTCTCGTCATCCACTTCTATGGGCGCGTACATTGAGTCCTTATAGTGCGGATAGTGACCTGATTTTTCGTAGAGCTCAAGCTTTGCAATGTCCGGGGTGTATACGTGGTTGTACCCGCGTTTTAATTCTTCATCAGTTATGAATCTTTCGAGCTCTCGGCGAATCGCCGCGCCCTTGGGGAGCCAAAGGGGGAGTCCTTTTCCTACCGTTTCGTCTATATAGAACAGTTCCAGTTCTTTCCCGAGTTTTTTGTGGTCGCGTTCGGACGGTTCTTTTTGGGTTTCATTCATAATATTGGCTATACTAACACGAGCTTGCCGCCTGTGGAATATTTAATCGGAAACAGGTAAACTGTACAGACAAATATGTTAAACCGCCACTTTTTCGTTACAGCCACCGTATTTTTTACTCTCATATTGATTTCTCTTATTGTTATTATAGTCGCGGGTGTTTTTGGCGATTTTATACCGGATTTTTCGGGTGGCGGGGAAACTCTGAAAAAGATTTTTAAGTTCTAGAGCCCCTAGCCAAAACAGGTTTTTTCTGGTATAATACATGTAATTAATTCACTTCTGTTCTTTGGTGTTTTCGCGTTGTTTTATATGAATTACTTCCAGGCTGAACAAAAGAAGAATATAAGAAAGACATGGGCCCTCATGACGGGTTTTTTTGCGGCGGTTGTTATATTGGGCCTTCTTTTCGCCGTTCTCTTTGATAATGTTTCCGTTTTTTATGGAGCTATAGTTCTTTCGCTTACTTTCAATTTTTTTAGCTACTGGTTTGCCGATAAACTGGTAATGCGTATGACGGGAGCAGAACCCGCCAGCGCTTCAGATTATCCGGATCTTGTCGTGATGATTGAAAATCTTTCGCATACGGTTGGCATACCTACTCCGAAACTTTACATAATAAATGATCCCGCTCCGAATGCTTTTGCCACCGGGCGCGATAAAAAACACGCCGCTGTCGCCGTCACTACGGGACTTATTCCGCTTCTTGAAAAAAATGAACTTGAAGGGGTGCTTGCCCACGAGCTTTCACACATAGGCAATCGCGACATGCTTGTGTCAATGATGGCGGTTGCGCTTGTCGGTGTTGTTTCAATACTCGCCAATTTTCTTTTGCGCGTTTCCTGGATGGGAAACGACCGCGGTGACCGCGCCGGAGGACTTCTTTTTATCGCGGGGATACTGGCTTCAATACTTGCCCCGATTGCCGCGGGACTGATTCAGCTTGCGGTTTCGCGCAAGCGTGAATTTTTAGCCGACGCATCGGGAGCGCTTCTCACAAAGTACCCCGAAGGGCTTGCCCGGGCGCTTGAAAAAATCAGCAAGTTTCCTCAACCCATGAAGAATGTTTCCAGCGCCACAGCGCACATTTTTATAGCAAATCCAATGGGACACAGTTTCCGTGAAGACGGGTCAGAGGAAGTAACTCCCATGACCAGGCTTTTTATGACCCATCCGCCGGTACAGGATAGGATTAAAGCTCTTTTGAAAGGCTCTTCCGGGGAACAAAAAGTATAAATTTAGTGGTATATTTAAGCGTAATAATAAAAATATTATGAAAAAGACAACAATCATTATTTTAGCGGTACTTGCAGTTGTAGCTGTGTACGTAGTTTCCGGGTACAACCGTCTCGTAAAAGGAAATGAATCAATAACAAATCAGTGGGCTCAGGTGGAGACCGTTTACCAGCGCCGTCTTGACCTCATTCCTAATTTGGTCGCTTCCGTGCAGGGCGTGATGAAGCAGGAGCAGAAAGTTTTTGGCGATTTAGCCGAGGCCCGTACCCGGTATGCCGGCGCTTCTACTGTAAATGATAAAGCGCAGGCCGCGACCGGCGTAGAAAGCGCACTCTCACGTTTGCTTGTTGTTATGGAGAATTATCCTCAGTTGAAATCTTCCGAAACTGTGCAGTCTCTTATGTCCCAGCTTGAGGGGTCGGAAAACAGAATCAGTGTTGAGCGTATGCGTTATAACGATGCAGTGAAGAGCTACAATCTTCTCGTGCGCAGTTTCCCGATAAATATAGTTGCCAAGTCATTCGGCTTTGCCGAAAAGACGTACTTTGAGGCCGCGGAAGGGGCGGATGTTGCGCCTGCAGTTTCCCTGTAAAAGTTTTTTACTAAAAAATTATGAAAAACTCATGGCGCCTCGCTTTAATCGCGTGCGCTTTGCCGGCGCTCGCCCTTGCCGCTGTTTCATTTCCTAAGCCGGTTGGTTTAGTTAACGACTTCGCGCATATTTTGCCTGAGGATAAGCGGACGGCATTGGAATCGGAACTTGAGGCTTTTAAAAGCCAAACGTCAAACGAGGTTTCGGTTGTGACGGTTGAATCTCTTGATGGGGATACTATCGAAGGATACGCGGTTGAACTCTTTAAGGATTGGGGAATAGGCGGGAAAGACAAAGACAACGGTGTGCTGTTTCTTGTCGCGCCTAATGAACGCAAAGTGCGCATTGAGGTTGGTTACGGATTGGAGCCGGTACTTACTGATTTTCAATCCAATGAAATTTTACAGCGGGACGTATTGCCTTTGTTTAAGGCGGGGGATTATTCCGGCGGAATTGAAAAGGGTACGGCGGACATTATTGGAGTACTTTCAGGGGATCAGACCTTTGCAACAGCCCAGGAAAATAATTCCGGCAGGATAAACGGTTCTTTGGTGGAAAATATAATTCAGTTTGTTCTCGTCTTCATTTTCTTTGTGGGGCCTTGGTTGGCCTCAATTTTCTCGCGTTCAAAATCATGGTGGGCCGGTGGAGTTGTTGGTTTTGTAATCGGCGGTATAGCTATGTTTTTTGTCGCCACTTTAATTACAGGATTGGCTGTCATGATGGGGGCTACTCTTCTTGGTCTTTTGTTTGATTATGTAGTTTCTAGGGGTTACAGCAAATCAAAAGCTCTCGGCGTTACTCCACCATGGTGGGTTGGCGGTTCCGGCGGCAGATGGGGCGGAGGTGGTGGAGGCGGGTTCGGAGGG
>CAYGDA010000010.1:0-24634 GCA_964348515.1 uncultured Candidatus Saccharibacteria bacterium | reverse complement strand
AACGGAAATTTCAGGGAAGTCGGCATTGGTGTTGCAAACGGACAATACGAAGGGAAAAACGCCACGTTCGTCGTTCAATTTTTGGGTACGCCCCCGAATAAAGTTGTTTTGGTTTCAAAAACACCGGTTATTCCGGGTGTTGTAAAGCCGGAAGAAAAGATTATTGAGGGTGCGGGAGCGAATGTGTTGGCAGCCAGTGTTTCTGTACCGGAGCAGGGGTTTGTTCAGCAAGAAACCCTTACGTGGTATGAAAAAATAGTCGGTTCTTTGCGCGACAGAGTAAGTGACGTTTATGTTGTTTTGGGGTTGTTTTTTGCCTTTTCTCTTATTCTCGCCATTGTTATAAAGTTCAAAATTCAGCACAGAGAAATAATAAGGAACGGGGCAATTTTGATTGCCGTTGTTACCTTCGTTATTTATGCCAATGTGCGGCTTCTTTCCCGTGCGCCCTATATTTCAGACACGGCTGTTTCTGAAATGGTGACAGCCTCTGCTTATCAGTAATTTGGTTTTAAAGGTTTATCCACAAGAACCCCCGAAAGGGGTTTCTTTGTTTTATGGGAGGCGTATACTTATATAGTCCACCTGAAGGCGTGTAACGAAGCCAAAAGGAGGGGACATCCGTTCTACATCCACGTGATCATTTGGAGGAAACACCATGAAACTCCGCATCAACACGACGACAGCGATCTCGGCCACAAGGCGCCGCCGAAGCCAGGACAAACGCGAAGACACGGCCTACACCGGTGCCGGCTCGGGCGCGCGAACCTCGACAACTGCGAACGCCAAGGATCTGGGCGGCGCCAACTCCGTGCACTCGGCCAACGGCGTCGGCTAAGAAGGCGGCAGCGAAGTAGCTAGAAAGCCTGCAAAAAAGCAAAGAAAGCACATATAAATACAACTAAGTGGTCCTAAGGACCCAGGCGCTCCAAAGCGCACTCAGATACCCCGCCAACGCAACATTTCGGCGGGGTGTTTATATTTTAGGCCGTTTTAATCTTCGGTTGACAACAAACCCCGTTTTGATAGTATGGCGGTTATCGCTTGGTGCGTTTTTTGTTTGTATTTAGTAATTAGATAAGCGAGATTAATCGTCCTCTGCCCCTCCCGGGCACGACGCTACATAAATATGGCAGACTTTAAAAGAGACAAGCCCCACTTAAACGTGGGCACAATCGGCCACGTAGACCATGGTAAGACTACTCTTACTGCGGCTATTCTTAAGACCCTCGATTTGCACAAGGATGCCGGTTACGGCGCCCGAATGGAGGCTATTGACCAGATTGACAATGCTCCTGAGGAAAAGGCGCGTGGTATTACCATCGCCATTCACCACTCGGAGTACTGGACTCCTGCGCGTCATTACGCACACGTAGACTGTCCCGGACACGCCGACTTTATCAAGAACATGATTACGGGTGCCGCCCAAATGGACGGTGCTATTCTCGTGGTTGCCGCAACTGACGGTCCTATGCCCCAGACACGCGAGCACATCCTTCTTGCAAAGCAGGTAGGTGTACCGAAAATCGTCGTATTTTTGAACAAATGCGATATGGTTGACGACCCGGAAATGATTGAACTCGTAGAAGAGGAAATCCGTGAACTCCTTACAAAACAAGGGTTTGACGGCGTTAACACCCCTGTTATCCGCGGTTCAGGCCTCAAAGCCCTGGAAGCCAAGGATGCAAATGATGAATGGTCAAAAAAAGTTATGGAGCTTATCAACGCTGTTGATACGTACATTCCCCAGCCGGAACGCGACACCACCAAGCCGTTCCTTATGCCTGTGGAAGACATCTTCTCCATTGAAGGACGCGGTACTGTTGTAACCGGACGTATTGAACGCGGTATTGTGAAAATCGGCGAAGAAATCGAAATCGTCGGTCTTAAAGACACTGCTAAGACTACCGTTACAGGTATTGAAATGTTCAACAAATCCCTCCAGGAAGGAATGGCCGGCGACAACGCAGGACTTCTTCTCCGTGGAACAAAGAAAGAGGACATTACACGCGGTCAGGTGCTTGCAAAGACCGGCACGGTAAAGCCTCATACAGACTTTGAATGTGAAGTTTATATCTTGAAAAAGGAAGAAGGAGGCCGTCACACGCCGTTCTTCGCCGGATATAAGCCTCAGTTCTACGTCCGTACGACTGATGTTACCGGTGAATGTACTCTTCCGGCAGGAACTGAGATGGTTATGCCCGGAGATACTGTTAAACTCGTGGTTAAACTTGTTGCCCCTATCGCCCTGGAAGAGCAGCAGCGCTTTGCCGTCCGTGAAGGGGGCAAGACGGTAGGTGCCGGGGTTGTAACTAAGATCGTCAAATAAGAACAGGGTAAAACCTTTCGCACCATGACAAAAGGAGCTACAGCCGAAAAAGTTGAAAAAGTCGCTAAAGTCAAAAAGACAAAGGCGGCTCCATCAATGAAGGCGGCAAAGGCGGCAAAAAAAGAAGCTGAAATAGCGCGCTTACGCATACGCGTTCGCGCCTATGAGTCTAAAATTTTGGACGCATCAGTGAAGCAGATTATTGACACGGCATTGCGCTACGACGCCACTATTTTGGGGCCCGTACCGCTTCCAACGGAAATAAAACGCTACACTGTTAATCGCGCCGCATTCATCTACAAGAATTCGCGCGAGCAGTTTGAAATGCGCGTTCATAAGCGCCTGATTGATATTGTGAACCCGACACCAAAAGTGATCGAGGCTCTCACAAATCTATCGCTTCCTTCCGGCGTCGACATCGACGTCAAGATGAACTAAAACCGGAGGATTTTGGCCCGAAGCCAGAGTCCCCGGGTTCCTTAATTGTATATATTTGTGCGGATGGAAATTCCTAATTTACGGAAATGAAATTTATTCTTGCAAGAAAAGAGAATATGACCCAATTCTTCAACGGCGACGGTGAAGCTTTTGCGGCGACTATCCTTTCAGCTGTACCCCTTACGGCAACTTTGGCGCGCAACAAAGAGCGCGACGGTTACGAGGCCACTCAGTTCGGGTATTTACCGATGAAAAAGGAAAAGGCGGGCAAAACAACACTTGGGAATACAAAAGATTTGGAGGCATTTTCCCGTTTCAAAGAACTTCCTATGACAGTTGCCCGCGGTGAGGCCTTATCTCTGACCCAGTTTGTTAAAGGAGATACCGTGGCTGTCCGCGGAATCACAAAAGGTAAAGGTTTCCAAGGAGTCGTTAAACGCCATGGTTTCCACGGAGGACGCCGCAGTCACGGCAACAAGCACGCTGAACGCGAACCTGGTTCAATCGGCGGCGGCGGACGTGCCGGAGGACGTGTCATTAAGGGTATGCGCATGGCCGGACGCATGGGCGGAGAGTGGATTACGGTTAAGAACCTTGAGGTTCTTGATGTTAATCCGGAGTCGAACCGCATTTTGGTCAGGGGAGCGATTCCAGGACCCCGGGGTTCCATAATCGAAATTCGCGGCTAAAAAACATGGAAAAAGCAGAAAAAAAATCTAAAGTGGTGAAGTCTTTAAAGACAAATTTAAAGTCGCCCAAGAAAAAAGTATCCGGGGAGAGAAACGCTTCCGCCAGAGTTTTTTCAGTTGCCCCGAAAGAGGCGGTTGTTTATTCACAGGACGGAAAGGTTTCAGGGAAATTTACTCCGCCTGAATCAGTATTTGGTCTTTCCTGGAACGCGGATTTGGTTCACCAGGTTCTCTTGTCCATGCAGTCAAATGCCCGTTCCGGAGCCGCTCACACAAAAGACAGACGCGAAGTGAGTGGTGGAGGAAAGCGTCCGTGGAAACAAAAAGGAACAGGACGCGCCCGCCACAGCTCCATCAGAAGTCCTTTGTGGAAAGGCGGAGGTGTTACGCACGGTCCGCGTAATGAACGCAACTACAAAAAGAAGATAAATAAGAAGATGAAAGCTAAAGCGCTTTTCACGATGCTTTCCGCTAAATTTAAGGAAGGCAGAGTGCTCTTTGTGGATAAAGTGACCTTGAAGGAGAACAAAACAAAATTTGCGTATGACGTTCTTAAAAATCTTTCGGCTGTTCCGGAATTCAAGACGCTCAATTATAAGAAGGCGAACAATATAGGAATATTTGTGCCCGAAGTGAGTCCTTACTCCCGCGCTTTCAGGAATCTCCCGAATGCCGATTTGATAACGCTCTCTTCCATCAATCCGATTAACGTATTTGAGCACCGTTACCTCGTGATAGTTAATCCGGAGGAATCGGCGCGTCTCCTTGAGAAGAAATTATCGTAATTATCATGGCAAAAACAGAAACAAAAACAGAAGTAAAAAAGAGCGTGGCCATAATACGCAATCCTGATTCGCTGGAGGGAGTGATTATGCGCCCGCGCGTTACGGAAAAAGCCACTGATTTGACCGGCGGCAACGTTTATACTTTTGACGTAGCCACATGGGCCAACAAGCTCATAATAAGAAAAGCTGTTGAAAAACTTTATAAAGTAAAGCCCCTGCGGATTGCCATAATTCAGGTACCGGGTAAGAACGTAATTGTCCGAGGTAGAAAAGGTTTCAAAACCGGCGGTAAAAAAGCCCTTGTCCATTTGAAGAAAGGAGACACCATTAAGACAATTTAAAAAACATGAAGACTTTCAGACCGACAACCCCATCACAGAGAAAAATGACCATGGTAGATTACCGTAAGGTTCTTACTGTGGCTGAACCTCATAAGGCGCTTACAAAAGGACGCAAGCGCGATGCCGGACGAAACGCTTTTGGCCGTATTACGAGCCGCCACAGAGGAGGGGGACACAAGCGGCTCTTCCGTGACGTTGATTTTGCTTACAACAAGAAAGATATTCCGGCGCGTGTTGAGACTGTTGAATATGATCCGAATCGTTCCTCGTTTATTTCACTTGTCGTTTACCGCGACGGCGAACGCCGCTATGTTCTTACGCCAAAATCAATGCGTCCTGGGACAGAGTTCATCGTATCCGAAACGGCCCCGATACTTCCCGGCAACCGCGCTCCGCTAAAGCACATTCCCGTCGGTACTTTTATCTACAATGTGGAACTTAAACTCGGCAGTGGCGCCAAAATCGCCCGTTCGGCCGGGAATTTTGCGGAAATAGTTGCTCAGGATAAGGGATACGCCCATTTGAAAATGCCTTCAAGCGAAGTCAGGCTTATCCCCGATTCCGCTTGGGCATCAATCGGGGAAATCTCCAACGAAGAGTATCGTTTGCGCAATTTGGGCAAGGCTGGACGCTCGCGTTGGCTTGGAATACGCCCAACGGTGCGCGGTTCAGCAATGAACCCGGTCGATCACCCGTACGGTGGAGGTGAAGGTCGGCAGCCGCGCGGGACAAAGCGTCCTAAGACCAAGTGGGGTAAGATTACGGGAGGCAGGAAAACCCGTACGCCGAAAAAGTATTCCAATGTGCACGTTGTTTCCCGGCGCAAGGTGGGTAAGAAGTCAAAAGGCTCATAATTTTAAAGCCATATTTGACTTCGCCCCGCTTCTCCGTTACTATCTCGGAGAAGCCGAAAGGCCTGTTTTAATTTAAACCAATGACACGATCACTAAAAAAAGGTCCATACATCGACGCCAAACTTCTTAAGAAGGTGGCTGCGAGACGCCCCGAACAAAACGAGGTGATTAAGACATGGGCCCGCCGTTCGGATATCTCTCCTGAAATGGTTGGATTTAAATTTGGCGTTCACAACGGGAAAGTCCACGTTGAGGTTTTAGTGACGGAGGATATGGTCGGACACAAGCTCGGTGAGTTTTCTCCTACGCGTAAATTCGTGCGCCATGGAGGGAAGATGCAGAAAGAAATAGAAGCAAAACAGCAGGAAGCGGCGATTACGGCGGCAAAGGCAGCCAAGGAATCAACTGATACCAAGGCCAAGAAATAATTATGAAAGCCATTTTAAAAAATTATCACCAGTCGCCGCGCAAAGTCCGTTTAATAACGACTCTTATAACAGGCAAATCAGTTTCCGAAGCCAGATCTGAGCTTGACGCTTTAATAAAGCGCGGCAGCTTGCCTATTAAGAAAGTTCTGGATTCAGCTGTTGCTAACGCAACGCACAACGGCAAAAAAAGCGAAGCGGGTCTTTTTGTAAAGTCGGCACGCGTTGATAAGGGACTCGTTGCCCGCCGCCACATGCCTCGCATGGGCGGACGTTCAGCGCCGATTAAGAAACGTTCTTCCACTATAATAGTGGAGCTCGGAGAAAAATAATTACCATGGGACACACTGTACATCCGTATTCACATCGCTTAGGAGTACTCCGGGACTGGAAGTCCCGGTGGATTTCTGACCGTAAACAATATAGGGAATATTTGAAGGGAGACGTTCTCCTGCGCGAATTTCTTGTAAAAAAATTGCGTCACAACCTGGTGGCCGGAGTTGAAATTGAACGCGGACAAAAAACTTTTCGCATAATAATAAATACTGCCCGCCCCGGGCTTATCATCGGCCGTTCCGGGGAAGGAATGGTTAAACTCCGCGCTGAAATCATAAAGGAAATGAAGCGCCATAAGATTGTGCTTCCGCAGGATTTTAAAATAGACGTAGTTGAAGTTCCGGCGCCTGAAGCCAGCGCGGCCATTGTCGGTATGATGGTTGCCGAAGGAATAGAGAAACGCATGCCTTTCCGCCGTGTCCTTAAACAGACCATTGAAAAAGTAATGGCTAATAAGAACGTTTTAGGCGCGAAGATCGGGCTCGCCGGACGCTTGGGTGGAGGAGACATGGCCAGAGCGGAAGAAATAAAGCGCGGAGGAATTCCGCTTCAGACGCTCCGTGCTGATATTGATTTTGCGCGTGAGAAGGCTTACATGACTTACGGTGTCATAGGAATAAAGGTTTGGATATACAAGGGAATGGTTTTTGATAAGAAGAAAGACAAATAACATGTTAGTCCCCAAAAAAGTAAAATTCAGAAAATGGCAGAGCGGACGCCGCAGCCAAGTACGCAGGGAACACAAGGAGACCCGCGGTATTTCTATGTCTTTCGGTTCTTTTGGTTTAAAAGCAGAGAGTCCGGCGCGCATAAAATCAAACCAGATTGAAGCTGCCCGCCGTGTTATTTCCAGGCAAGTAGGAAAATTCGGAAAAGTATGGATTCGTGTTTTTCCTGACAGACCGATTACCCAGAAGGGAGCAGAAGTTCCCATGGGTAAGGGAAAGGGTGATCCGTATGCGTACTGCGTGGAAATTTTTCCGGGACGCATACTTTTTGAAGTTGACGGCGTAACGCCGGAGATTGCCAGGGAAGCATTGCGCAAAGCAGGGTCAAAGCTTCCTGTTAAGACCAGAATAATCGCCCGCACCTAAGTAAAAAACATGGCTGACATAAAAGATAAAAAAATAGAGGAGCTGGCAAAGGAGGCGGAAGAGACGCGCGAGAAATTGCGCACAATCCGTTTTGGCACATCCGGAAGCAAAGCTAAGGACGTAAAAGAGTCGAGTAAACTCCGCAAAGTCGTGGCCCGCCTCCTCACGGAGATACGTCGCCGCTCGTAGACAAGCGTCAAAAATAAGGATAGTATTCACTTTCAATGGAAAAAACAATCAACAAAAAAAGAATGACTGGAACCGTTATTTCGGACAAAATGCAGAAGACTGTTGTTGTTTCCGTTTCCCGCTATGTCAAAAACAAGAAGTACGGAAAATTCACCGAAAAACACAGCCGCTTCAAGGCTCACGACGAAAAGGGCGAGTACCACACAGGGGACAAGGTTGTAATTGAGTCAACGAGGCCAATGTCCAAGGACAAGCATTTTATTGTTGTCGCGAAGGCATAAATTATCATGATACAAGCAGGAACAAACGTCACAATAACAGATAACTCAGGAGGTAAATTCGGCCGCGTTTTCAAAATTCTCGGAGGTTCTAAGCGCCGCTATGCCGCCATAGGGGACATGGTCGTTCTTTCCATAAAAGTTGCCGAACCGCGCAAGACCGTAAAGAAAAAGGACATAGTTTACGGGGTTATTGTACGTCAGAAAAAACCTTTCCGCCGCAAAGACGGTTCCTATATTTCTTTTGACGACAACGCCGTTGTTATAGTTGATAAAGTTAAAAAGGAGCCGCGCGCCGGTCGTGTGTTTGGCCCGATACCTAAGGAGCTTTCTGATTCCGGAGTCGACGGATACAAAAAAATTGCCTCACTAGCCCCCGAGGTCTTGTAAAAACATGAAAATCAAAAAAGGAGACAAAGTAAAAGTTATTTCGGGATCCGATAAAGGCAAGACGGGAACCGTTTTGATTGCGTTCCCAAAGGAAGGCAAAGTCATTATAGAAGGAGTAAATATGAAAAAGCGCCACATGCGTCCCAAAAAGCAGGGAGAGAAAGGAACAATTGTTTCAAAACCGGGACCAATGCGTGTTTCCAAAGTGAAAAGCATTGAGAAGGCTTCCAAAAAATAATCATGAAATTCGTTTCAATAAAAGAAAAAGAAAAAAAGGCGTTTGAACTCATGAAAAAGGAGTTTGGTTACAAGAATGCCATGTCAGCGCCGCATTTTGTTAAGGTGATTTTGTCGTCCGGTACCGGCTCTGCCCTTAAAAAGGACCCAAAACGTAACGAACTTGTCAGAGACCGTTTCGCTAAAATTACAGGACAAAAATCTTCCGCCCGTGTTTCCAAAAAATCAGTTGCCGGTTTTAAGCTGCGCGAGAATGAAGAAATTGGTCTTATTGTAACCTTGCGCGGGAAAAGAATGTACGGCTTTTTGGACAAGCTTATCAATGTGGCTCTCCCCCGCACCAAAGATTTCCGCGGGATATCAAGGAAAGCCGTTGATAACATAGGAAACATCACCATTGGTATAAAAGAACACACTATTTTTCCGGAGACGGCCGATGAAGAATTGAAGGACGTTTTTGGCATGGGAATAACACTTGTGACAACGGCTAAAAGCGCCTCTGCGGCCACCAAATTCCTGGAAATTATAGGAGTGCCCTTCAAAAAAGAGTAATTCTTGCAATTTTCCAGGGTTGTGGTAGCTTTTAGTGGTTCGGCAGTTGCGGAGAATCCGCGTTTCTCCTTTTGGATTATCATTAATCTTTGAAAATCCGGAAGAAAACACGCGAGATATTACCGCAAAAATCCGATCAAAATTTATAATGGCAAAAACATCGGTAAAAGCACGTGCCCGTAAAACTCCTAAGTTCAGCTCAAGGATTGTTAACCGCTGTTTCAAATGCGGACGCAAGCGCGGGTTTATGCGCGATTTCGGTCTTTGCCGTATTTGTTTCCGCGAGTTGGCCAATGAAGGAATGATTCCCGGAGTAACAAAAGCTTCCTGGTAATAAAGATTATGGATCCTATCTCAAACATGATTACTATGATGAGGAATGCCGCAAGCGCGGGTAAACCGCGCATTACGATTCCTTTCTCAAACGTAAAGCACGCCATTGCTGAGGTTCTTCTTAAAGAGGGATATGTGGCTTCGGTTTCGGTCTCCAACGAGCCGAAAAAGAATATTGAGGTGGTTCTTGCCGTGGGAGATAAGAAAGCGAAGATATCCGGAATAGACAGAATATCAAAGCCGTCCAGACGAGTTTATATGCCGGTGAGCAAGCTTCAACCGGTAAAGAACGGGTTTGGTCGTCTTATCATTTCCACACCGAAGGGAATAATGACCGACAAGGAAGCCAAGAAGGAGCTTGTAGGTGGAGAGGTGCTGTTTGCAATTTGGTAAAAAAACATGAGCCGCATAGGAAAACAACCAATTTTAATACCGGAAGGAGTAACAGTTTCCAGAGAAGGAAATATTATTTCCGTTAAAGGGCCTAAGGGAACACTTAGCCGCACTTTTGTTGACTCGGTTACAATTGAGACAAAAGGGAGTGAAATAACACTTGCTCCGCGCAGAACTGATAAGGCTACGCGTTCGCTCTGGGGTACATACGCCGCGCACCTTAAGAATATGATTAAGGGAGTGCAGACTCCTTACCAGAAGGTACTGCTTGTTGAAGGAGTTGGTTTTAAGTGGGAAGTAAAAGGCAAAGACCTTGCCCTGAATCTTGGATTTTCGCACCCTGTTACCCTTTCGATACCGGAAGGGATTACTGTCGTCGCGGAAAAGGGAACTCTAACCGTTTCAGGTATTGATAAAGACGCAGTGGGACTTTTTGCCAACAGGGTCCGGTCGCTTAAAAAACCTGAACCTTACAAAGGCAAGGGTATCCGTTACCAGGGGGAGGTTATCCTTAGGAAACAAGGCAAGAAGGCCGCGTAATAAACATGAAAAGCAAACTCTCACAACGCATATCAAGGCACAAAAAAATCCGAGCGAAAGTTTCGGGGAGTGCATCTTTGCCTCGTCTTTCTGTTTTTCGCTCTAACCGCTTTATGTACGCGCAGCTTATTGATGATGACAAGGGCGTAACAATTGTTTCCGCATCTGATTTTGGCGCCAAAAAGAAAGGTAAGCTTGTGCGTGCCGGAGAAGTCGGAAAAATGATTGCGGAAAAAGCCAAGGCTCAATCCATCACAAAAATAGTATTCGACCGCGGTGGCTTTTCTTACCGCGGGCGCATAAAGGCTTTGGCTGACGGAGCCCGCGAAGGGGGTTTGATTTTTTAAACAATATGGACGAAACATTAGACACAAAAGAAGAAGTAGAAATTAAAGAAGAGACTCCGATTGTACCGGATGTCGTTCCCGAGGTTGCTCCGGCGGCTCCGGTTGCCGCTCCCAAAGAATTTGTTGATTCAAGGAGAGGTGGCCAGGGGGGGCAGGGTGCGCGCGGAGGGAAAAGGTTTGGCGGAAAAGGAGGACGCCGTGAACCGCGCCGCGGTTATGAGCGCCAGAAGCCGGAGTTTGACCAGAAAATGATTGATGTCCGCCGCGTGACGCGTGTTGTTGCCGGAGGCCGCCGCTTCAGTTTCTCGGTGGTTGTTGCCTTGGGAGACCATAAAGGCCGCGCCGGTTTGGGATTTGGTAAGGCGACGGACACTTCTTTGGCGATAGACAAGGCGGTTAAGAGTGCAAAGAAAACAATGATTACTTTGCGTTTGAACAAAAAGCACTCCATACCTTTTGATATAGACGCAAAATACGCCAGTTCTAAGATTTCAATTATGCCTAACCGCGGCAAGGGATTAATCGCCGGAAGTTCCGCCCGTACAATTTTAAATCTTGCCGGCGTGCGTGATGTTACCGCTAAGTATAATTCCGGAAGCAAAAATAAACTGAACAACGCCAAGGTTTGCATGGAGGCTCTCCGCAAGGTGGCTTATGCACGTGGCGAGGTTCCTATGCAGAAGAAAGAAAAGAAAGAAGATGTAAAGGAAGCGGAAGTACAATAAAACCACCATGACTGTAATACGCACACATAAAAATAAAAAAGCGCGCCAAGTTGGAAGAGGAGGGAAACGCGGAAAGACTTCCGGCAAGGGAACCAAAGGGCAGAACGCCCGCGCCGGCCGCAAATTCCGCCCGGCATTGCGCGATATCATAAAGAAACTGCCCAAGCTCCGCGGTTACCGTTTCCATTCCACACAAAAGAAACCAGCCGTGGTAAATGTGGGCGAATTGGAAGTGCTTTCAATAACTGAAATTACTCCAAAGGGTCTTGTGGAAGCGGGGGCGGTAAATATGAAGAACGGCAAAGTTCCGGAAGTTAAAATTTTGGGGGGCGGTAAAATTTCACGGATTGTTACGGTTTCGGGGTGCACGGTCTCCGCTTCTGCCGGCAAAAAGATAGCCGCAGCCGGAGGAAAGGTCAATAAATAACATGTTTTCAAAATTACAACTTGCGTTTGGGGATGAAATCTTGAGGAAGAAGATACTTTTCATGTTTTTTGCCCTTCTTGTTTTCAGGGCACTTGCGGCCATTCCCATTCCCGGTATTGACGCTTCAAAACTTGCACAACTTCTAACAAACAGCGATTTTGGTCAATTTTTGGGACTCCTGAATATATTTTCCGGCGGGGGGCTCTCCAGTCTTTCCATAGTAATGCTTGGCGTGGGCCCGTATATAACAGCTTCCATCATAATGCAGCTTTTTACCGTTATGGTGCCGAAGTTAAAGGCAATGTATCAGGAGGAGGGAGAACTTGGGCGTCGTAAATTTACTCAGTGGGGGAGAATGCTGACCATCCCGCTTGCGGTGATACAAGGGGCGAGCCTGCTGGTTCTTCTTGAAAAGCAGGGGATTATTTCACCCCTTAGTATGTTTGATCGCATAGAAAATATAATTATTGTCACGGCGGGTACGGTGCTTCTACTGTGGATAGGCGAGCTTATAAGCGAATATGGAATCGGAAACGGCGTATCTCTTATAATTTTTGCCGGCATAGTCTCAGTTCTTCCTTCCCAGGTAAGTCAATTTTTCTTTGCTTTTGATAAATCTCAGATTCCTCTTCTCTTGGCGTATCTCATACTTGCCGTAGTTGTAATTGCGGCGGTTGTGTTCATTACGGAAGCTGAGAGACCGCTTCCCGTGACTTATGCCAAGCGCGTGAGGGGTTCAAAAGTTTACGGCGGAGTGTCGACATATTTGCCGCTGCGTCTCAATCAGGCCGGAGTTATTCCTATAATTTTTGCAATTTCCCTGCTCCTGCTTCCGCAGATGGTCGCGACATTTTTCATTACGCTCACAAGCGGAGTTTTCCAGACCATAGGTACAAAACTGATGGCACTTCTTCAGAATCAACTGTTCTATGGGGCAATGTATTTCTTCCTGGTGTTCCTTTTTACTTATTTCTACACAGCCGTAACATTTGATCCGGAATCAATTTCTACTAATTTGCAGAAAAACGGCGCATTTATTCCGGGTATACGTCCGGGGGCTCCTACAGCCGAGCATATCGGTTCTGTCCTCACGCGTATTACCCTTTTTGGCGCCCTTTTCTTGGGTTTAATTGCGGTACTTCCTCTTATTGTTCAGTCGCTTACCGGTTTTCAATCACTTGCCGTCGGTGGTACGTCACTTCTCATCGTTGTTTCCGTTGTATTGGACCTGATTAAACGCATTGACGCCCAGATAGCAATGCGGGAGTACTAAAAAGGCAGTCAGATGCCTATAGAAATAAGTTAATTTCCAGCGGACCTGTCCTGTTGTCTTTTTTTCAAAAACTACTATAGACTATAGATTAATAATTTAAAGAGACCCTTCGATGTCCCCACTTACTTTCATTTTTATGGGCCGTTCAGGATGCGGTAAAGGAGTGCAAGCTAAAAATTTGCAGAAATATATTGAGGGTCGCGACGCTGATAAACGTTCGGTTGTCTATGTTGAAACCGGCAGCCGATTCCGCGCCTTTGTGGCTAGCCAATCACACGCGGCTGCTCTGGCCCGCGAAATAAACGATAATAAAGGTTTACAGCCTGAGTTTTTGGCGATTTGGAACTGGGCCGGGGCTTTGATAGACACTCTCCACGGCGGGGAACACATAATATTTGACGGAATAATGCGCCGGCTTGATGAGGCGAAAGTTTTTGTGGGGGCAATGAAGTTCTTTAAAAGGGAAAAGCCGGTTGTCATACACCTTAATGTCTCCCGGGCCTTCAGTGAGAAACTAATGCGCGGACGTGCGCGGGGGGATGATGATGAGGAAGGAATAAAAAGGAGACTGGACTGGTATGACACTGAAGTGGAACCTGTAATCAGTCATTTAAAATCAGAGAAACCTTTTTCCTTTGTTGAGATAAACGGAGAACAAACCATAGAGGAGGTGCGCGTGGAAATCATTGCCAAACTTGAGAAAGAGGGTATTGTTTAGAAACAATGGCTATATTTACTGACGATAAAGATATTTCGCTTATGCGGGAATCGGGGAAGCGGTTGCATGCTGTTATTCAAAAAGTCGCGGCGGCGGTGCGCCCCGGAGTTACCACGTCCGAACTTGATGATTTGGCGCGCAAACTTATAGAAAAAGACGGGGATATTCCTGTTTTTTTGCGTTATCAGCCGTTTGGGGCGTCATATCCTTATCCGGCGTCGCTTTGTGTTTCCGTTAACGATGAAGTTGTCCACGGCATTCCCGGGGTACGTGTTTTGAAAGAAGGAGACATAGTGGGTCTTGATTTAGGGCTGGCCCATGGTTCGCGCATAACTGATTCCGCAGTTACCGTGCCGGTCGGGCGCGTAAGTCCTGAGCATGAGAAGTTGATAAGAATTACCAGAGAATCGTTGATGGCCGGAATAAATGCCGCCAAGGTGGGCGGTTATGTGAATGATATAGGTAAAGCTGTTGAGGCGTACGTAAAACCATACAGCTACGGAATAGTCCGGATTTTGGCCGGTCACGGGGTCGGGAAAAAAGTGCATGAGGATCCTTACGTGCCCAATTATGATTCAGGAAAGCGCGGGGAAAAACTTAAAGAAGGAATGGTTTTGGCCCTTGAGCCCATGATAAATGAGGGCACGGAAGACGTTATTCTGGATGATGACGGATACACTTTTAAAACCGCTGACGGCAAATACAGTGCTCATTTTGAACACACTATACTTCTTAAAAAATCCGGCTCCGAGATTCTCACCTAGAAATTCCCATGATATAGTGCAAATATGGCCTTTCCTTCAATTTTCCTGGGTGCTCTCATAATTTTCGCCGTCGCCTCAGCAATAATGGCCTATCATTGGCACCGTTTTTCAATGCGTGACAGGTTTGTGCCGCTCATGGAAACATTTTATTTTCTTGTGGCGCTGGCTCTCCTTTCCCTCGCTTATTCATCCATATGATAGAACTTGAACCGGGAGAATTCATAATAGGTTATTTGCGCAAACACTGGATAAGATTTGTTTTTCAAATATTGCCGCATATCATAGTGGCGGTCATACCCCTCTTTATGTTTACTACCGGTTTTGGCGCCCGGGTTGTTTCAGGAGGCGCCAAAAATTTTGTATTTTTTTGCGCCATCGTCTGGCTTCTTTTGTGGGTCCATGTCTTTTGGCGATGGACTCTTTTTTATCTGAACGTCTGGGTTTTGACCAATCACCGCATAGTGAGCGCCGAGCAGCATTATTTTTTTTCGCGTCACGTTTCCACTCTTGAACTTGAACATATTCAGGACATTACTATAGAGATGAACGGAGTAATAGAAACTGTTATAGGTTACGGAACCATACGTGTCCAGACTGCCGGTGAACTGCAGGAATTCGTTATTGACGACGCCGCTCACCCGGAAGACTACAAGCAAAAGATTTATGAGGCGCAAAGGATGGCGCTTGAAATACACGGAAGGCAAGGTAACGGCCACAACTTTACCTGACCCTCTGATATACTTATCAGTATATGGAGACAACTGAGAAATCTCCGGCGCAATTTTCCTCTCCCGGCGAAGAGCTTGCTTATTTGAGAGGGCGCCTGGCGTCGCTTGAAAAGACAACACCGCTTGAAAGATCCGAGAAAGAGCAGTTTCTTAAACAGGAACTGGCTTCTTACCGTGCCGCGCCCGCCCACGAAATACTTCACGAAAGCGTACGTCTGACCCCGTCAGACAAGGAAAAAATAGTGCTTAACCTTTCTCCCGAAGAGCATGACATAAAGATGCAGGAGCTTTTTGCTATTTTTCTTGAGAAGGGGTTAAAAAACGCTCTGTCTGTTCTTGATGGGCTGAAAAATCCGCATCTTGATGATGATTTTCACCGTCTGCTTGTGCAGTATTTGCTTGCCGGTGGAGACGATAGCAGTGTCCGCAAAGACAAGGAACTGTTTAAAGCCACCCACTTTGTTCTCTACGAAGTGACTTTGCCTGATTTTGACCCAAAGGAAAAAGAAAAAGAATTCCGCGAGGTGGTAACTCTCATGGAGCGTTTTTATACGGGACTGCTCTCTCTTTCCGGCGGGGAAGAAAACAAGGACAAAAATTATTTTACTTTGGAAATAGCATTGCCGAACGTCGGCGATGAAATTTCAATGTATGTCTCCGTTCCCAGAGAAAAAGCCGATTTATTTGAAAAGCAAATTTTCGCGCTCTATCCGAAAGCCAGAGTTGAGGAAAGAAAAGATGATTACAATGTCTTCAACGAATCAGGCGCATCGTTTGCGATGCACGGAAGGCTGAAGGCCACCCCGGCTCTTCCCATAAAGACCTATGAGACTTTCGCCGGTGACCCCATTTCAGTGATTTTGAATTCTTTTTCCAAACTCCGCCGTGAAGGAGAGGGGGCGGCCATACAGTTTATTTGCATGCCGGCCGGAGAAAAATTTATAAAACGATACGGGAAAATGCTGGATGAAATAAAGAGAGGCAAGACTCTGCATGAGGTTGCCTCTTACGACCCCGTGATTTCAACTCTGCGTACAGCGTTCACTTTTTTTGCCGACGATGATAAAGAAGAAAAGAAACACGATGTTTCCCACGTTGATGAGGACGCGGTTAAACTGATTGCCGAGAAAATCAGCAGTACCATAATGAACGTGAATATTCGCGCCATAGCCTCTGCAAACACAACGGAGAGGGCGCGGGGAATTTTGCGCGATTTGGCCGGCGGGTTTCATCAGTTTACCGAAACTAAAGGTAACACCCTCATGTTTGAGGAGGCGACGGGGCGCGACAATCTGAAACTTTTCCGCGAGTTTTCTTACAGACTTTGGAATGATGATGAAGCTATTCCCCTGAACGTAAAGGAACTGGCAACAGTGTTTCATTTTCCCGTCCAGATGGAAGGATTTGCCCAGGTGCGCCACGCTCGCGCGCAGACTGCTCCCGCCCCGCTTGAACTTCTGCAACAGGGAGTGTTTTTGGGCGTGAATAAATATCGTCATATGGAGACGAAAGTTTACTATGGTCGTGAAGACCGCGTGCGTCACTTTTACGCCATAGGGCAGACCGGCACGGGAAAGACGACTATCCTAAAACAGATGATTGCTCAGGATATAAAAAACGGCGACGGGTGCTGTTTTATTGATCCGCACGGAACGGACGTTCAGGAGATACTTTCCAATGTTCCGCCGGAGAGAATAGATGATGTTATTTATTTTGACCCCAGTTACGCAGCGCGGCCTATGGCGCTAAACATGCTTGAATACGATGAGCGTTTTCCGGAGCAAAAGACTTTTGTGGTTGATGAGCTTTTGGGAATATTCAATAAATTGTTTGATATGAAAACCGTCGGCGGGCCGGCTTTTGAACAGTATTTCAGAAACTCCGCCTTGCTTGTAATGGAACATCCGGAATCCGGCAATACACTTCTCGAAATTTCCCGGGTGCTTTCGGATAAGGTTTTCAGGGAGATGAAACTTTCTCACTGCAAAAATCCGTTGGTACTGCAATTTTGGCAAAATGCCCTTAAAACAACGGGGGAACAAAGTCTCGGCAATTATGCCCAGTATGTGACCAGTAAATTTGACGTGTTTCTGTCCAACGAAATCATGAGGCCCATTATTACCCAGCAAAAGTCATCATTTAATTTCCGGGAAGTAATGGATAACAAAAAAATTCTTCTTGTAAATCTGGCCAAAGGGCGTCTTGGGGATATGAACGCTAATTTAATCGGTCTTATTTTGGTCGGGAAGATTTCCATGGCGGCGCTTTCCCGCGTTGATATGTTCGGAAAACCCATGAATGATTTTTATCTGTATATTGATGAGTTTCAGAATATAACCACTCCCGCGATATCCAGCATTCTTTCTGAAGCGCGCAAATACCGTTTGAGTCTGAATATAGCGCATCAGTACATTGCTCAGCTTGAAGAAGGAATAAAGAATGCCGTGTTTGGGAATGTCGGTTCCATGGCTGTGTACCGTGTTGGTTCGGAAGACGCAGAATTTTTGGCCAAACAGTTTGAGCCGACATTTACCGCGGCGGACATAATGAAGCTGGAAAATTATAATGCATACCTGAAGCTTCTGGTTAAGGGTACTCCCGCCAAACCGTTTAACATACAAGTCCCCATGCCGGTGAAAGGGGACATGCGGATAGCAAACAAACTTAAGGAACTCTCTTACATAAAATACGGGCGCGACCGTACGGAAGTTGAAGCTGAAATACTGGCCAAGTACGCTTCTTTTTGATGATACTAAGTCCGGTTTCCTTATATTGTGAAATTTGCTAGGATGGGCGAATTAATTTCATTAATTCTGAAATATGGCCGCCCAAACACACAAAGAAAGGACTCTTATAATTTTTAAACCGGACGCCGTGCAGAGGGGAATAGTCGGCGAGATACTGGCGCGTTTTGAACGCGCGGGGCTAAAAATAGTTGCCTGTAAAATGGCGGCGCCCGACGAGAAACATTTTTTTCATCATTACGAGACCATTGGAACAATGGTTTCCCGTCACGGTAAGAAAATTTTTGAAGACACGCTTAATTTTATGCAGGACGGTCCGATCGTGGCGTATGTATTGGAGGGAGTAGAAGCGGTTTCTCTTGTGAGAAAGATGGTTGGGGTGACAGAGCCGAAGTCTGCTTTGCCTGGTACGATTCGCGGTGATTACGCGCATTTAAGCTATGGACACGCTGATGAGGTGGGAGTAGGGCTTACCAACATAATTCATGCGTCTGGGGACTCCAAAGAAGCAAAGTTAGAGATAAAACATTGGTTTAGCGACCGTGAAATCTTTGATTATGATACTGCCCATGAGCGTTTTACCATGCCAAAGAGTAAGTTTTCCGGGAAAAAGAGAAAATAGAATTTAAAATTTTCTTGAAAACAAAAACACGTTTTTTGCAGTAAGTACATATTGCGCACTTTAATTGGGGCGATATACTTGTAGTAGGGTTATTTGAACTTTTTTATCTAGAATGCCTTTTTATAGGGAGCCTATCACGGGAAAGGCTGATGCCTTTCCCCGCGGGCACCCACGTAGATTTTTTTCTACGAATAAAAATTGATCAAATAACCCTAAGAAGAACCTCCGGCCCTAAAAGCCGGGGTTTTTCTTTTCTGGTACAATGTTGGTTATGTCATTCCGACACCTCATGTATTTTCTCTCCGGCTTGTTCCTTTTCCACATTGCCGCGACTTACACAAAACTTTATTTTTTGTTTCCGTACATAGACATGCCCGTGCATTTCGCAGGTGGTTTAGGGGTGGGGTTAGTATTTATGTGGGCGCTTAAAAGGGAAGGGGGCGGGTTTTCTTATGTTAAAATAATTCTTCCGGTAATGTTCGTAAGCTTTCTGTGGGAATATTTTTCGTTCCTTTTTGATCCGTTTGACGCCGGTTCGGGGTTCGTCTCCGCCAATGGCTTGTCAGATTTACTTTTTGACTTTTTGGGCGGCAGTGCATCATTTTTTTATTTTAAAAACAGATAACCGATGAAAGAAAATAATCTGACTATACAGTTTGCGTCCGGGGCGCGTTCAGTTACAGGTTCTAACTTCTTAGTTTCTTTGGGATCAAGAAGATTTTTAATTGATTGCGGATTGGTGCAGGGGCATCACGTGGGAGCTGAAGAAAACGCGGAACCCTTTCCTTATGATGTTGCCGGTGTCGACGCTCTTTTTGTAACGCACGGACACCTGGACCATGTCGGGAGAATTCCGAAAATAGTAAAAGACGGTTTTAAATCCAGAATAATTTCCACCCCGCCGACAAAAGAAATCGGTGCGGCAATTTTGGAAGACGCTCTTAATATTTTGCGCCATGAAGCGCAGCAGGACGGCCGCGAGCCTCTTTATGCGGAGGAGGATACGAGACGTTCATTTTCTTTATGGGAGACGGTACTTTACGACAAACCGGTAATTTTTACTGACCCAGAAGGTGACATTTCAGTTACGCTCCGTGATACGGGACACATACTCGGTTCCGCGATGATAGATATTTCCCGCGGCGGAAAGCATTTTGTTTTTACCGGGGATTTGGGCAACACGCCGTCGCCGCTCCTCCGAGATACGGAGGAGGTGCCGCGAGCCGACTATCTCTGTATTGAGAGCGTTTATGGGGACAGGAATCATGACCCCAAAGAATACCGAAAGAAAAAGCTTAAAACCCTAATAGAAGAAGGGATAAAACGCGGCGGGACGGTTGTAATTCCGGCATTCTCAACAGAACGTACCCAGGAACTGCTTTTTGAATTAAACGAGATGGTTGAACACAAGGAATTTCCCAAAATCCCGGTTTATTTGGATTCGCCTCTTTCTATAAAAATTACGGCTATATACCAAAAATACAAAAGTTATTTTAACCCGGACACGCTTTCTCTTATTAAAAAAGGCGATGACATTTTTAATTTTCCGGGACTTATAGTTACGGGAACGTCGGATGAATCAAGGGCAATAAATTTTGATCACCGTCCTAAAGTCGTGATAGCCAGTTCCGGAATGTTAAACGGCGGCCGGGTTATACATCACGCCAAACATTATTTACCCGATCCCAAGTCGACATTCATAATAGTTGGGTATCAGGCGGCCGGTACCCCCGGGCGGTTGCTTGAAGACGGAATAAGGGAAGTTAAGATAACCGGGGAGATGGTGAAAGTGCGCGCTAATATAGTTTCTTTAAACGGTTATTCCGCGCACAAAGATTCTGATCATCTGCTTGAATTTGTTGAGGGGATGAATGGCTTGCGTAAGGTGTTCGTTGTTCTCGGGGAACCAAAAGCCTCGATGTTTCTGGCGCAACGCATACGGGACAATATCGGAGTGGAGACTCTCGTTCCTGAGAAAGGAGAAATAATTAACGTGCCGTTTTAGTGTATAATAAACAAAATAAAAAATGGAAGAAATTTTAAACGATCGTAATATTGTTCTTTGTGTTTCCGGCGCGGCGGAAATAGGCCATTGCGGGGTAGGTGCTGCTGAGAAGGCAAGGGAGCTTGGGCGGGAAATTGCGCGTCAGCATACTGTTTTGGCAACAGGGGCAACGACGGGTTTTCCTTTCTGGGCGGCATCAGGGGCAAAGGAAGCAGGAGGAATTTCAATCGGATTTTCACCCGCGGCTAATATGAAAGAGCATACGGAAGTTTACAGGCTGCCCCCGCAAAACATGGATATGATTATTTTTACGGGATTCGGATATCCAGGCAGGGATCTCCTTCTTACCCGCTCGTCCGATGCTGTTTTTGTCGGGTGCGGAAGAATCGGAACTATACACGAATTTACAATTGCCTACGAAGATGGAAAGCCCATGGGTATTTTGGAAGGAGAATGGGAAACGGACGAGGTTATTAAGAATATAATGTCAAAAAGTAACCGGGTGAATGAAAAAATAGTTTTTGATAAAGACCCGAAGGTATTGGTGGAGAAGATTATTGCTTTAGTGCTTAAAGACCGTAAGGCGCTTGGTATTAAATAAAAAAATAACCCCCGGAATGGGGGTTATTTTTTTTATTTCTTTGTGGAGATTAGGAAACGAATTGAACGAGACGTTCAAAGCTTTTGGAGTTATTTCCGGCCATTGCGGAAAGCATTTTGCGGTTTATTTTTACTCCCTTATCCCCGAGCATCTTTATGAATTTGCTGTAGGTTGTTCCGCGTTCGCGCAGGAAGGTGTTGATTTCCACGGTCCAGTTGCGGCGCATAACGTTCTTTTTGTCCCGGCGGTGGGCAAAAGCATGCCATCCGGCGTGCTTTAAGGCATCCAGGGCGCCTCTTTCGGTTTTACTTCTCCTGAAACGGTACCCCTTGGCGTCTTTCAGAACATTTTTACGGCGCTTGTTGGCCATTAATCCTCTTTTTACTCTTGGCATGATATTTTATTTAACTTACTTTTTTTAGATATGTTTTTTACACAAGCCCGGGAAGGTAGCGGGATTTCTGCTTGCCTGTCAGGTGGAAAGCATTCATTCTCTTACCGGCCAGCTGTTTTGTTCTGGTTTGTTTGGCGTTGAAATGGTTAAAACCGGGCTTCCTGGAGAGGATTTTGCCCGTTTTTGTTATCTTCAGTCTTTTTGTAAGAGATTTTTTTACTTTCATTTTGCTTAGAAATTAACCCTATACTTTTACTATAAATCCGGTGTTTTTGCAACCAAAACCTGTTATTTGGCTTTCTCTATAACCAGAGCCAGTCCTCGGAGACCCCTCTTTGCTTCTTCGGTTATCTTATAGGACTCCGTCAGAAGGTGAAGGATACGGTCCAGACGCTCTCTCAAGAATCTTGGTTCCATATATTTAACTCTCCCGGAAAGGCGCAGTTCTATCTTTACTCTGTGCCCCTCTTTGAGCCACCCGGAGGCCTGTTTGGCTTTTATAAGAAGATCATGTTCGCCGGTGCCGATGTTCACCTGGAGCATTTTAGTCTCTGTGGCGTGGGCATTGGCTTTGGCGCGTTTGACCTTTTTATCTTTCTCGTACCTGTATTTGCCGTAGTCCATTATTTTGGCTATCGGCGGTATTACCCCTTTGGAAATCTCTATCAGGTCCAGTTTTGCCTCACGCGCCAGGCGGAGCGCCTCGTCTCGTCCTATGACGCCAAGATTTTGTCCCTCGCTTCCGATGACTTGTAATTCCTGGGCCCTTATCTGTTCGTTTATGGCTATTTTTTCCCGCAAGAGTGTTTAAGAGATACCTATGTACGTAAAGGCAAGTGTATCAGGGTTTACCTTTGAAATCAACAGTAATTTTGATAAACAGTCTATCTATTTAAATTTTATTTTTATATAATAGTCGCATATTAATTCGTTAGTTTTTATAAAAAATTAAATGAAAATCCACAGTAAGCTCTTACTTTCTTTCTGTGCTCTTGCCGTTGGCGTGAGTTCCGTGTACGCCTGGACCGGGCCTACAGGAAATCCTCCGGTTACCAACACGTCTGTACCGATTAATGTAAGTGCCACAGCTCAGGTGAAATCCGGTGGATTGTGGGTATCCAGTTTTGGAACGGACGGGAACGCCTCATTTGGTGGAGCAATAAAACTTACTCCGCAGACACAACCGTTCACTTGTACTTCCGGTAACGCCGGATATCTGTATTTCAGCAGTTCTGCCAGTAAGCACTATGTTTGTAACGGTATAAGTTGGACTGACTACACCGGACCTCAAGGACCCGCTGGGGCCACGGGCGCCACCGGAGCCGCAGGTCCGCAAGGCCCCCAAGGTTCACAGGGAATTCAGGGTTTAACAGGCGCCACCGGAGCTACGGGTTCGCAGGGACCGCAAGGTTTGACGGGTTCGACTGGTTCTCAAGGACCGCAGGGTATACAAGGTCCCCAAGGTCTTACGGGGGCAACGGGGCCGGCTGGGACTGGTTTGGCGCCGGCTGGTTCTGGCGGGCGGGTTACATTTCCCACAGACGACAGTGGGTTGCATGTTGTTAATGCAGAAGGATCCGGTAGTAATGTGAGACTGGGAGCAGCTTGGGGACGCCCTGGTATTTACAATAACCCCCATATTACCATTGGTTCAGAGGGCAGTATTTATTTTGTTACGGGAAACGTTGAACGGGCACGCATAGACAGTAGCGGCGTGCTTGTTGTTTCGTCGGGTCTTACTTTTACCACAGCAAATCCTTACATAACAGCCTCATCATATTTTGTAGCCCCAGGCGGGGCGTACTTTAATAGCGGTACTGTTTATACTGAAGCGGCTATTCAAGCAAGAGGAGGAATTCATGATGACCAGCATGCTAATTTGTCCATTCAGGGCGGAACTTCTGGGGATACGGTTTTCTCCAGACATGTTTTTTCTAATGGAGGAACAACCTACGGTCTTTATTACAACAGCGGCAGTTTTGATACTGTGGGCACGGGGGTTTCTGGCGATCCGCTGGAGATAAATTATTACAAAGCCGGTGATATGCGTATGTATAACGGAGACATAACCCAACAGAAGGGATATGCCATTTATCCCGGAGATGTGTCCAATAATTATAATTTCCAAAAGTATTGGTATCTTGGTTCTCATGCAAGTTGGGGTCTTTACACCAACACCTCATTTTATTCTGCAGGGGGAATCTATGACCGAGGCAATCTGGTCTACTCTGCAGCAAATGTGCCCCCCATATCTACGTTTTCCAACAACTCCGGTTACATAACAAACGGTATTGGTGAATTCTACACATACGGCGGCGGCAGTACCAGAATGGACAGCAATCAGTTTTACTGTAACAACGGAAGTAATTGCCATTTTAATTATTCAGGAAGCGGGGGTACGTACGTAGGTAATGGAGCGGGTACGTGGGTTCAGGGGACATTGACAGTAAATGGTACGATTAATACCGGTACAATTAACCCAAATCTTGTATATGTCGGCACCCAAATCTGCAACAGCACCTGTTCTTACTTCTGGAGTATCAATAATGGAAATCTTTGGGCCAACGGTGTTTGGGGCACCTCTTTTAACAACTACTCTGACATTGCCCTTAAGGAGAATATCAAGACAATATCCAACGCGCTGGATGCTGTCCTCAAGTTGCGGGGCGTGGAATTCAACTGGAAAGAGGGCGGAAAAGATGATTTAGGCGTGATTGCCCAGGAAGTGGAGAAAGTTTATCCGCAGCTTGTACGTGTAAACGAGAAGACAGGAATGAAATCCGTGGCATATGACAGATTAGTTGGTCCGTTAATTGAGGCGGTTAAAGAACTTGCGGGGAAGATTGAAAATATCGTTGCCTCCATTGGCAGCATCAAGAACAAACTTACTCTTCATGACAGGCAAGTTGGAGAACTGCAGAGCCAACTTAAGGCACAGGAAGAAATCAACAATGCACAGCAAAAATTGATTGAAGAATTGCAACAGCAGGTCACGAAACTAATAAAGAAATAGGCTGATTTTAAAAGCGAATCCGGCAGGGGTGTTAATTGCACAACCCGGTTGTTTTTTATTGTGTGGGATC
>CAYGDA010000009.1:0-25546 GCA_964348515.1 uncultured Candidatus Saccharibacteria bacterium | reverse complement strand
TTATCTCGAGAGAATTTGCGCCCACATCATAAATACCGAGTTTCGCATTTGGCGTCGTTGTCCCAATACCTACGTTGCCGCTAGGTTGGATTCTGAAGACGTTTGTAGCCCCGGAATTGACATCAACAAGTGGCGAGGTGTTGCTTGCAAATGAATCAATCAATAGTCCAGTTTTAGCAGCACCACCATAACTCCCGTCGAGGTAAATTCTTAGGCCGTACGGATACGAGCTAAAAACCCCATGTGGTTGGAGTAGGAGAGGATGATTGAAGTTAGATAATGGTGCGCTGTTGCTGGTATACGCAGAGAAAGCAATACCACCAGGACTATATATCTGTAGTCCTTGACCGACTCCGCTTCCTGTCGCACCACCAATATATGGATTAAATCCGCTTGGGTCCTGGAAAGTTATGCGGTTTGCGGTTGCGCTAAATGGGAGTGTCAATAATTCGCTTGGATTAGCAGTTCCAATTCCAACATTCCCCGTCGCCTGTTGGACGACAAACTGCGAAGTACCAACGGTAAGCCCACCGGCGATAGTAGAAGTGGAAAAATTTGTAATGGAGAGATTGGCGAGTGTGGTAGTGCCAAATGCCATCGTGCCTGTTGCGGTAATATTCGTTGCCGTAACCGTTCCGTCAAACCAACCGTTACCCGCCACAGAAAGCCTTTGCGACGGCGAAGTTGAACCAATACCTACATTCCCCAAAAAATTAGCGTTGGCAAATCCGTAACCGGCATTCTCTCCTATAGTGAACAAAAGATTTTGATAAGAAAGCTGACTGACGTTGTTGCCGTCATCCAAAAACGAAATCGTACTTTTCCCTCTCGCCTGCAGAAAAAGATTACTTCCGTTTGTTCCGTTAACGCCGTTTCTTGGAGTTTGGTTGTCCCCTAAAACCAAATCCGCAATCGCAAAATTTGCATAAACATCATTATTTAATGAATTAAGATAAGTGCGCCCGCCTCTGACCTGCAACTTGGCGTTCGTTCCGGAAGTGTCACTCGGATTTGCCGTTCCAATCCCCACATTTCCTTTCGCTGTAATTATGAAAGCCGTTGTGGTTGATGTAGGTGTGGAAGAACTGACTATAAAAAGCGGTTGACCGTTTTCGGAAGAAAGCCCGGCAATAGAGAGTTTGCCGGAGGGTGTAGAGGTCCCAATCCCGACGAGCCCTGAATTTTGCGCAATCATGACAGTATTCGAATTATTGTCACGCAGCCGCAAAATGGTACCGCCATCGCGGCTCTCCAAAATCACAGCCCCGTTAGTTATTCCTGACCCATTAAGAACTATCCCATTAGAGATACCGTTATCCGAGATACTGGTAGTCCTGACACCACCGGATAAATAAGACAGTCCCCCAACCTGCAGAGGATAAATGGGATTTGCTATTCCAATTCCCACATTTCCCGAATTCTGTTGAACGGTAAAACTATTCGATCCGGTGATACCCCCCGCAAACGTGGATGTTGAGTTAGACGAAGTCGCCACAAAATTCTGTCCTACAACCTGCCCCGCGACGGAAAGCATAGAGTAAGGCGAAGTGGTACCAATGCCCACGTTGCCGGAGGAATCAATGCCTAAAAACACAGACGCTCCATTGCCCAATTCAACCGGTAAATTGTTCGTGAGCCATTGAGAGCTGAATGTTCCTATGCGCGATCCGGTATTTGCCGCAAAAATAATGGCGTTTTGCGCCCGTGTTGGGCTAACTCCTTTGAAAACAAGATGACTGGATAGCTGCATACTACCCAAACCGAGATCTGATCCGACTGGAGTTGCGCCGACTGATATGGGCCCACCATCCACCAAGAGTGCTGACGTTATACTACCCAAGTAAGTCGTCGTGGTTCCAATCAAAACTTGACCTGAATTAGTCACAAGGAGTTTGGTGGCAGTGGAAGAGCCAACGGCGAACGCCGGCCCCGACACTCCGTTTGGATTAACTGAAAGCTGTGCCCATGGGGTGGTGGAACCAACACCTACATTGCCGGAACTGTCGACAAACATCCGGGGATTGCCGCCCGTATCAATTCTCACCCCACCCGCCCCTACTTTATTGCCAAAAACAATTGTGTTGTAATTTACGTCTCTTTTAATACCCCCGCCAATCCCCAAATCCACATTTTGATTTTGGAACAAAATTTGCGCGTTTGGTTGGTCAATGGAAATTGTTTTGACGTACCCACCGTTTACAGGAGCCGGGATAAGCACCCCACTAAGAGAATTGGTATCTTGAAATGTTGCTCCGGTAAAACCAAACGCGGTGTCACCAAGGATTTGCCCGTTGAATCTGCTGTTCCCTGCAACATCCAGCTTCGCCCCCGGTGTCGTCGTACCAATTCCAACATTACCACCTCTCTTAACAACAAGACCCTGTCCATTATCCGCTATAGCATCCCCCAGAACACCAATAAAAACATGGTTGCCTGACGGGTTATACCCAAACGCCGCTCCGGTATCTGCCGCCACTCCTGATGCTTTGCCGACGCTTATGTACGGCCACGCACCGGAAGTATCATCCCAAAAATTAGCAAGTTGCTGGTAGCTGGAACCGCTCTTATACACTTCCAATTTCGCTACCGGACTAGTCGTACCAATTCCGACATTGCCGGTATCATTTTTTACCCTAATCCTTTCACCATTGGCACCGGCGCTTAAAATTATGTCTCTGCCGGAACCGGACACCAAGTTAAGTCCGCCGCTTTCCTGTATGTACGTTGTGCCATTAGCCGCTGCGCCGTCCAAAAATATTTTTGCGCCGCCTAATATACCAAAATTCCCGTTGTCGTTAATGGCCGCCACCAAAGTCCCTGTGACACCTCCGTACCATTGCTGAAGAAATTGCGCCCCACTGCTCCCCCTAACTAGAAGCCCGACATTAGACCCGCTTGCTTTTACTTCCAATTGAGCGGTCGGGCTCGTAGTCCCCAAACCAAGATTTCCACCCGCCGTCATAACAGAAGAGAGCACGTCCGACGTGTTATATATGTCTATTATGTTTGCCGTTTGAGCCCCCGAGGGAACCAACGCAAAAGTTGTGGTGGAAACAGACCCGGAAAGAACCGTCAATTTAGCGTAAGGAGTTGTTGAAGCTCCAACCGCCACACGGTCAGTTGTGGTGGCTAAAGTTACACTCCCGATATTATTTGTTGCCCAACCTCCGCCTACAGACGCACCGCTGACATTCACGGCTCCACAAGCAACATTGCCTGAACCGTCTGTCTGAAGAGCCTGCCCGCCTGTACACGTTGTTACATTGGATATGGTAAGTGTGGAAGAAAACCTTCCGGTTCCGGTGACATCAAGCGTCATTATCGGATTACTGTTTCCGATTCCTACTTTGCCGTTCTGCAGAACACTAAGTGAATTTGAACCAACGGCTAGCCCGCCGGCAAAAGTAGACGTGGCTGTGGTTGAAGTCGCCACAAAATTTTGTCCTACGACCTGCCCCGCTACAGAAAGTTTTGAGTAAGGGGACGAAGTACCAATACCAACATTGCCTGTAGCCTGGCTGAACCTCATCCAATTATTACCAATTTGAATGTCAGCCATATGATTACCGGTCCACAAACTGCCAAGACCGGGTGCGTAACTCAAGTGGATATAATCATTTGCGGTAGAACCACCTGAAATACCGGCCCCTATCTGACTACTCGCAATAAATCTGCCATCATGAATCAGCCGAGCTATGACATTACTGGTCAAGCCAATGAAATCCAAATACGCCGCTCCGGAATCCGGAGTTCCCTGTTGAATAGACATTGTCAGCGGATTTCCGTTCTGCCATGACCGAAACTTAATACCGTATGACGGCTGAAATCCTGTCTGAGACACTTCGTTAAGACGGATGTTACCGCCATTTATGTCCACTTTCTCCCCGGGCGTTGTAGTACCAATACCAACGTTCCCCCCGCCTGTTGCAAAAGTGGCACCACCGGTAAAAGTTGAAGTTGCCGTTGTTGAAGTCGCCACGAAATTCTGCCCCACAACTTGCCCGGCGACGGAAAGCATTGAGTAGGGAGATGTGGTGCCAATACCAAGATTGCCTGTGAAATAACTTGATAATCCGACACGGAGGAATTCACTAGTCGGAGACTTGATCAAAAAACTGGCAGAATTATCGTATAGCTTAGCCGTCATGGTATACGACGAAGAACCGCCATTCATTAGCTCCAGATACTGGTAATCAGCGGAGGAATATAACGCAGTGACATTCGAGCCAAAGTGTATACCCGTAGAGTTGAAGGAGTAATCGTAAATACCACTGCCGTTCGGGGTAATATGTATCGGGCCTCCGGCAGAAATCTGCGCTTGCGCCCCATTTAGCGGACCGGCTCCTAATCTCATAATTTCCGAACCTGCTATTGATTGTAAAACAAGAGCTTGGTCATACGCACCACGAGTAAGCGTAGTAATCCCATTAACATTCAAAGCAGTGTCTGGGTTCGTCGTGCCGATGCCCACATTCCCCCCATTAGTCACTACAAAATCCGTTTTGGTGGATGAGCCGATTGCAAATGCGGGACCCGCCACATTATTTGGATTTACGGAAAATTGCGCCCACGGGCTTGTCGTCCCAATTCCGACGTTACCGGATGAGATTGTCATATCCGGTATTGCAGCAGTAGAGGGGACAGACGTCATGTTTGCCCGTATAAAAAGTTTGTGGCCTCCCGCAATCCAAGAATTGGTACCATCATCTCCCAGGTAAATTTTGTTCGTCGACCCTCCAAAGTAATGGACAAACCAATCGTTCGACCCTGATGTCACACCTTGGGTTGCTATCATTTGATTTGTAGCTGATAAGAGACCAATTTCATAAACTGCCGGATTGGCCTTGAAGTGTATGAAATCGCCGACAGAAACATCCCCGTTGACGGAAAGCGCGTACAGCGGGGTAGTTGTCCCGATTCCAACATTACCCTGCGGGGTTATATGAAAAACCGTGGAAGTGCCTGTTGGAGTAGAAGAACTTACCGTGAAAAGCGGAGTTGTCGAATCCGTCGCAGAACCGGCTACGGAAAGTTTCGCCCAAGGAGTTGAAGTCCCGCCCGTGCCTATAGTTGTATTTGTAGTATAAAAATTGCTTGAAGTAATTTGCAAAAATCCCCTGTCACCGGCCATATTCAACCCTGGGGTCATACAAATATGTTCCGATACCCCTCCGCAAGCGCGAATGACACTTTTATTGTCACCTGGAACAGTCTGATGACCAATAATCAATCCGCGGGTTGAGTCTCCTATACGCGGGAAACTTATAAAGCTGTTGCCGTTTGCGGTATTGGTAAACCTCAATGCTTCAGAATCATCTGTTGTGGTTTCTATCTGCAATTTCGCCACGGGGCTGGTCGTACCGATTCCGACGTTCCCTTCCACAACCAAACCATTTGTAGAAAAAGATGAACTATACGACATACCGGAACCAATCCCCACCCCATGTGTCGCTCCATCAAAGACAGCAATGTTGGTAATATCGCTTGCCTTCATAACCGTTCTGTTCGCCGTTGGTCCTGCTCGCAGGTACAACAGGTTTGATTCCTGGTATAAACCCTGAATAACCGTCAATCCGTCGTTTTCAAGTAACTGATACCTTCCCTTCGTACGAAAACTGCCTCCAGAATCTACAAGAGCCCTCGTATCCGAACCTTTCTGTAACTGCAATAAATCAGCTGTTTGCCCCGTAGTCCCTGTAATCTTTTGCACAACATTACTGTCAACCAAAGAACCCACGTGAAGCTGTGCTGTCGGACTGGTTGTGCCAATACCGATATTGCCAACTACGGTAAGTCCTCCGGCAAAAGTACTGGTGCTTGTGTTTATAACGGAAAGATTGGTAATTGTCGTAGTCCCCAACGTTGCGCTTGATGTGGCTGTAATAACCCCTCCTGAAATATTATTGGCATTAAGATAATAAGTGAAAACATTGGTGGTAGTAGCAGACACTCCAACAGCATTTACAAACGCCAAATCATTGACTGTCGTGGAAGCGGTTGCAACAAGGTTTTTAACCGTTACTGTCCCTGTTGCCATTATGTCGGAGACCAGCAGATTGCCGCCCAAAGAAAGATTACCTAAAACATCTAGGGAAGCGAGCGTTGATAAATCAGAGACCGCCAGAGAACCAAAAGTTCCTGAAGCAGCTGAAATAGTACTGCCGGAAAATGATGATACCCCAGTTATTGTGGAATTTGATATAGCGACGTTAGAAAGTTGGTCTATGCGGTTACTCGGTGCAATGGCAACAAAATTAGCGGCGGCGGCCGGGCCCGATTGCGAAGTCATGCTGAAAATCGCCGATCTGAACCTATCTTCCATTTGGCTTAAACGGGCATCCAAAAATTCTTTGGTTATGCCTGTATCGGCGCTCACGCCGGGAATAGTCTGTCTTTCTATAATCCGCTCAACTACGCGCGCAGATGAGGGCTGCATAACAAGGCCATATTGTTTCAATTGCCCAACAACACGTTCGGCAATTTTATCTTCTATGGACATGCCCCCTCCTTCTGTCTGAACTGATAAAACTTTTTGGTCTCCACTTTGCGCTGTCCCAGAGGTTCCCACGGAAGCAAGATTTCCGGAGCCATTTTTACCGATGTCAAAAACAAGCCCAATTGCTGATTTACCAAAGTCCACTGAGACTTTAGATAAGTCCCCATTTGATGCAAAATCCGCCAAGGCATACATGCCCCCGGCGACCAGGAAAGACACCAAAAAAGTCAAAAGATGCGTCTTCGGTTTATAAAGTCTTGGCGGATAATTTCCTTTGGCAGGTTTTTCAATTTGTTCCGGAACAAAAATCGGCTCAGGAGATTTTTGCGGAATTATTTTCGGAGCCGATTCTTCAATTTGCTTTACAGAAGTTTTAGCAATTAATTTTTCCGCCAATTTTTCAGCAAGTGCTTCGATGGCGTCACCTTCTGCTTTAACTTCATTTGCCGTTCTAAATGGCGGATAAATTTTTTCCGATTCCGGTACACGCACATGTGTCGGAGGCTCTTTTATCTCCGAAACAACGGGTTCTTTCGTAATAGGAGGGATTTCTGTTTTCTTCTCCCCGGGCATCTCTACAAAAACTTCCGCGGGTGAAATACCGGGCTGGCTTAGTTTAGGCAGAGCCTTGCCGCGCTCTTTCATAGAGAGAAGAGCATCCCGTTGGTAACGTATGAGAGCTTCCACATCCACAAACCATGTTTTTCCTATGAGTCTTGCCGGAATTTTTTCCTTACGGCAAAGTTGGCCGATGTAATCGGTTGTATAGCCTGTCTCTCCCGCGGCTAATTTTGAAGATATAAATTTCTTCCCTCCTGATTGAAATTCGTCAGCGGACATTGTTGTCAGTAATAATATCAGTAAAGAAAGACCCCGACGAACAAAAAAAGCCTAAATATGTGGATAAATCGGCTACCCGAGATGACCTTCATGAATTATTTTTCAAAAAACAAGCAGCCGAGATTTCCCAATTTCTATAGGCAACATAAGTTATAAAAGTATAAAATCTTAAAAAATTTGGAACAAAAAACTAACAACTGCTCATACAAAAACTGGGGATAACTCGAGGCGTGACGACGCCGAAGACACTGAGTTTAGCAAAGCGAACGTGTAGCCTAATAATTTGATTAATAACTGAAATATGATAGATTCTTCTTTATGGCAATACTATTGAAACTCCTGCCGATAATACAAATAACCCTTTCCGTTCTGCTTGTCGGCGCGGTGCTTTTACAGCGTCCGGTAACCGACACGGGGGCATTATCCAGCGACAGTTTCCAGTCCGGTCACACAAAACGCGGCTTTGAACAAACTCTGCACAGGGCGACTATCGTCATAGCGATCCTGTTCGCCGCCTCTGCCGTTTTTGCTCTTATTGCCTCAAAGTAATAACCGGATTGTTTAGTTTTTAAAAATTTTTGATTTAAATGGACGACCAAAAAACGAAATCGCGTTTTTCGTTTCCTTCTGTGACAGAGCTGCGCAAAGCACTGTCTTCTTTTTCTGTGCGCGGAGTTCTTATTATCGGGTCTCTTATACTACTTTCGTGTTTAAGCATCCTGCTCGCTCTACGTGATGCTAATCGCCTATTCCTTACAGAGGTGCCGTCCTACGGGGGAGAAATACGCGAAGGTATAATCGGTTCCCCCCGTTTCGTTAACCCGGTACTCGCAATCTCTGAATCCGATACTGATTTGGTTAACCTAATTTATTCCGGACTTATGCGCCGCGACAAACGCGGAGTAGTCACCACAGACCTTGCCGACAACTACACAATTTCTGATGACGGGCTCGTCTACACTTTTACACTGAGCGACAGTGCCCTATTCCACGACGGCACGTCCGTAACCTCAGATGACGTTGTCTACACAATACTCATGGCTCAGGACCCGATAGTAAAAAGTCCACGCAGAATTAATTGGGAAGGAATACGCGTGGAGTCGATAGACAAAAAAACTATACGCTTCACTTTGAAACAGCCCTATCCCCCGTTCATTGAAGAGAACGCCCCCTTAGGGATATTGCCAAAACATATTTGGAAGGACCTGACCCCTGAAGAGTTCAGTCTGAGCGATTACAACATAAACCCCATAGGTTCAGGACCTTACAAAGTGGAGTCCGTGCAAAAAACTCGGGGGATTCCGTCGGAGTACGATTTAGTCTCGTTCGGTGATTTCACGTTGGGGCGTCCTTATATAGACAACATATCACTCGTAATTTACCCGAATGAAAAAGCGTTAATCAGCGGTTTTGATAAAGGAGATATAACCAACATTTCCGCCATAACACCGGAGAAAGCAAGCGGTCTGCAGGATTCAAGCATAGTAAGAATAGAACATTCTCCCTTGCCGCGTCTTTTCGCTCTTTTCTTCAATCAAAGCGAGGCCAGAGAATTCCTTTCAAAAAATGTCCGCGAGGCGCTCAACAAAGCCATAGACAAAAAGAAAGTAGTGGGTTCCGTACTATTCGGATTCGGCACCCCGCTTGACGGTCCTGTTCCGCCATCAAGTCCTTTTTATACCGAAGGGCTTTCAGGAAGTGCTAATTCCGAAGACTCCCTTTCTCTACTCGAAAAAGACGGGTGGAAAAAAGACCCGGCAACCGGACTCCTCACAAAAGAAGAGCGAAAAGGAAAAAAGGTTGTGGCTACCTCAACTCTCAGCTTTTCAATAACAACCAGCGATATACCTGAATTGCGCGGCGCCGCAAAAATACTTCAGGATGCCTGGAAAGAAATAGGCGTGGAAACCGAAGTTAAAATTTTCTCGGAAAGCGATCTGCGCCAAAACGCCATTAAACCGCGCAAATATGACACCCTTCTCTACGGCAACGAAGTGGAACACGACGCGGAACTGTTTGCATACTGGCATTCATCGGAAAGGATGAGCCCGGGATTGAACTATGCCATGTATACAAACACTAAAGTGGACAAAGCGCTTGAAGATATGCGCATAAGTTCCGACGAGGAGAAGAGGGCAAACGCTTACAAAACTCTGGAGCTGGAAATTGAAAATGACACCCCCGCCATTTTCCTCTATTCCCCAGATTTCATTTATGTGGTAAAAAACAGTATCAAAGGCATCTCGCTAAAAGGACTACAGTCGCCGGCTGACCGTTTTTCTAATGTCTACGAGTGGTATATAAACAAGGAATATGTCTGGCCTCCTCTTAAAAATATCAAATGGATAAAAGCGTTTGAGGAATGGATGCATTGAAACAAAAAATTAAATAATGAATAGTAATTAACAAAAAATAACCAACTGAAAAGCTGAACAAAAAATATGAACGAAAGAAACAAAACAAGTAGAAGCACGGGCGGTGCCGGGAGCACAGGCAGATCCTCCGGGTTCGGGAGAAGCGGTGGCAGCCGTTTTTCCGGAACCAGACGATCCCACGGACCCCGCCGTGAAAGACCGGAGGGAGGGACAGGTTCTTCCGATGAACGCCGCGCGCCCCCCATCCCTGAACCAGGAGAAAACATACGTATAATTCCGCTTGGTGGAGTGGAAGAAATAGGACGCAACATGACGGTTATTGAATTCCGTGATGAAATCATCATCGTTGATATGGGATTCATGTTCAGTGATGAAAACACCCCCGGCATTGATTACATACTCCCTAACACCAAATATCTTGAGGAACGGAAGCACAAAATTAAAGCCGTAATAATCACCCACGGCCACTTGGACCATATTGGAGCAATCCCCTACATAATGCCGCGCATAGGAAATCCTCCTCTTTACTCGCGCCTGCTTACAACAGTAATGATTAAGAAGCGCCAGGAAGAATTCCAACACATGCCGCCGCTTGATATCCGGGTCGTGGAAAAAGAAGAAACTATACGCTTCAAAAACTTCGCCGTTAAATTTTTTGCCGTCACCCACACTATCCCTGACGCCATGGGTATTATAATTGAAACTCCGTTCGGCGACATCGTTCACACAGGAGACCTGAAGCTCGACCACACCGGAGGTATTCCTTCTGACAAAGAAGTTGAAGAATTTAAAATATTCGAGAAACGCAATGTTCTGCTTCTCATGGCAGACTCCACAAACGTGGAACGCCCTGGCTTCTCCATTCCTGAACATGAAGTTCATAAAAACATAGAGGAGATAATAAAGAACTCTAAAGGGCGTCTTATCATAGGAACTTTTGCTTCCCTCTTTGAGCGCTCAATGCGCATCGTTGAACTTGCGGAGTTGTACGGTAAAAAAGCAATAGTTGAAGGACGCAGCATGAAAACAAACTTTGAAGTTGCCCGTCAGCTAAATCTTCTTAAAGTGAAAAAGGAGACAATGATACCTATCGAAGAGATGGACCGTTACCCCACAAACCAGATAGTGGTAGTTGCAACAGGATCACAGGGAGAAGAATTCGCGGCTCTTATGCGCATGGCCAACAAGTCACACAAATACCTGAAAATAAACAAAACCGACAGCGTGGTACTTTCCTCCTCTGTAATCCCTGGTAACGAACGCAATGTGCAGAAACTTAAGGACAACCTCTCCCGTCAGGGCGCGCACATCATCCATTACCTCACATCTGACGTGCATTCTTCAGGACACGCCAACCGCGACGAAACCGCGTGGATACACAGAAAAATAGGCGCCAGGTTCTTTATCCCCGTGCACGGTTATCATTACATGCTTCGTGTGCACGCTGACATCGCCAGAATACTAGGAATGGCGGCTGAAAACATAGTCATACCGGATAACGGCATGATTATCGAAATTGAAGACGAGGGCAAACGCATAACTGTGCGAAAGGAATTCGCTCCCCGCAATATGGTTCTTGTTGACGGTTCCGCTATCGGGGACATCCAGGATGTGGTATTGCGCGACAGACAAATGCTGGCGCAGGACGGAATTTTTGTCGTTATCGTAACCATAGACTCCGCCACCGGCAAGATGAAAAAATCAGCCGACCTTATTTCAAGGGGTTTTGTCTACTTGAAAGAAAATCAGGAGCTTCTGCGCAGCGCCCGGATGATAATAAAGAAAACAGTCGAAGACTCAACGCTCCGCATGAACCCGTTAAATCTTGATTTTGTCCGCGAAAACGTAACTGAAACCATCTCGCGTTTCCTTCTCCAAAAAACCGCTAAGCGCCCGGTGGTTATTCCTGTTATAATTAGCATCTAATGGCGAGGAATTATTCCCACAGAGAACTTCTTCTAACAACCTATCTAGTTTCTCTCTTTTACGCGCTCCATTTCGCGTTCTCCCTTTACGTGGAGTCTTCGTTTGTAAGTCTGTTTATCCCAAAAATTTACGTCGGGCTTCTTTATTCCGTGGCTGCGCTCGCGGGAGGTCTTTTTGTTCTGTTTCTTTCTGAGCACCTGAACAGATTCACCAATTACCGTACCCTGGTGACTCTTTTCACCATGGAACTGGGATGTCTTATACTATTGGCCTATTCGGAAAGCCCGTGGCTCTCCGGGACACTTTTTGTGTTGCACCAAACCATGCTTGTGGCCATGTACACGACAATAAACGTATATGTGGAAGGTTTGTCCAAAGACAGCTCCACCGGAGGAATACGCGGGACATTTCTTACGATACTAAACTTAGGGATTCTGGCCGCCCCTCTGTTTGCCGGGTTCATCTTCGCGGCCGACGCTTACAGAAGCATTTTTCTCATGGCGGCGCTTCTGCTTGTACCGGCCCTGGTACTCACAATGACAATATTGCATAACGTAAAAGAACCTAAGTACAAAGAATTGCGTGTTAAAGCACTATTCCACACTTTTATGTCAAACAAGAATTTGCGGACAATTTTTACCTGCCAATTTCTGCTGGAATTTTTCTACACAATAATGGTAATTTACACGCCAATATATTTGCACGGAACAATGGGGATTCCCCTTTCAAAAATAGTCGGGGTAATAATGCCCATTGCCCTTATACCGTTCGTAATCTTTCCGTATGAGCTTGGACGTATCGCGGATCTCCGACTTGGAGAGAAGGAAATTCTGATTACCGGATTTGTAATTGCGGGGCTGTCGACTCTTGCCATACCTTTTATATCTTCAGGAAACATAGCGGTCTGGGCACTGGTACTTTTGATAACACGAATAGGCGCAAGCTTTATAGAGGCAATGAACTCAACGTATTTCTACAAAAAAATCGACGGGGGCGACTCGACTTTCATAGCGGTTTTTGATTCAACGAGAATGCTGGCTCTCCTTGTGACGCCGGGAATCGCGAGTCTGATTATATTCTTCCTGCCTATGCAAGCCCTATTCATAATGCTAGGGTTTGTAATGCTTTTGGGTATACGTCCGGCCTGGAAACTAATAGACACTAAATGATACCGAAAAACCTTTTTCCAATGCGTATAAACCGCTATTTAGCGCTTGAAGGAGTTGCCGCGCGCCGTCACGCCGACGATCTTATAAAAGCGGGGCGGGTTTTCATAAACGGCAAAAAGGCGGTGCTTGGGGATAAGATAAACGAGAAAGATCAGGTAACTGTTGAAAAAAGTGGTGAAAAATTTACTTACTTCCTGTACAACAAACCAAAAGGAACAACTACGGAAGAGGCAACACAGAAAGTAGACGGCGCGAGAAACCTCTTCCCCGTCGGCCGTCTGGACAAAGAATCAGAGGGGCTGATTCTTCTTACTGATGACGGCCGCGTGGTAACACGGCTTCTGGAACCGGAAAAACACGAAGAAAAGGAATATCTGGTTACTCTTCGCGAAAAACCAAGACCCGGGCTGATAGCTATTTTTAAAAAGGGCATGCTTGTGGATAAATTCCAGCTCCTGCCGGCAAAAGCCGAATTCGTTGATGATTACACCGTGCGGGTTACTTTGGTTGAAGGAAAGAAGCATCAGTTACGCAGAATGTTCGACGCCCTGCATTACACAACTGAAAAACTCATAAGAGTGCGTATTGGAACGTTAAAGCTCGGCACTTTAAAAAGCGGAGCTTCCCGTAGGTTGCAGGGCACGGAACTTGATAACTTTCTTTCTTCAATATCCCTTTCTAGATAAGGGTCTGGCGGGGATTTGTCCGGCCACTATACCGCGTTATAATGAATTAAACGGTTTTTCCGTTGTTGTTTATTAGTTTTTAAAAATTATAGAAATTAAATGAAGAAGTACTTAATCACAGCGCTAATAGCGTCATTCGCAGTAGCAGGATCGGCTTTCGCGCAAACAGATACTCAGAACACAGTTCCGGCAACAACAGCCGTAACAACATCTGCTCCCGCGCCCGCCCCAATAAAAGTCGGTAATGCCGTCAGCGAAATAGAAAGACAAATACAGGGACTCCGCAAGGAAATGAACGACAGAATAAAGGCTGTCCGCACGGAATACGAAGGAAAAATAGCAGCCCTGCAAAAATCAAAAGCTCAGGCCGCAGCCGCCATAAAAAAGGAAATGGAAACCAAGCGTCTGGAAGCTAAAAAGAAAGCCACTGAAGAAAAAGCCAAGCGGGACGCCGAAAAGAAAAGAATAGAGCAGCTCCGCAAAGAAACCCAGGAAAAAATAAAGGATATGAGAAAGGCACCGGTTGTTTCCCCGACCGGAACACCTGCCCCGTCTCCCGCCCCGGTTATAACCCCGGTCCCGGCAACAGGCGGAACTCAATAAACACGAATTGATTTCCAAAACAAAAAATCCCCATATATCAGGGGATTTTTTGTTTGCTGTTTTTAGAAACTTATGTCCCGCAAAACCGTCGCGTCTATTTCGTTAAGATTGGTCTCACGGATGGAACCGTTAACGCGTACCCTGTCGTTTGCCACCACCCGCGAAAGTTCAATCTTCTTTTTATCCCTGTTCATGATAATTGATCCGCTCTGCAGATAAACAGTGAAAGTTTTACCCTCAGACATAAAAGTAAACGTGACCGGAAGAACTGCGCCGGAAAGTGCGGACAAAACTCCCTCAAAGTTACGCGCTTTGAAAACGCTTTTGTCCTGATATATTTCAACCCGGGTTGCCGCCAAAACAGAAGTGTTGTAGTCGAGGGTCCCCGAGACGGAAAGTATTCTGTCTCCGATAGCCACTTCGGATGGAGTGATTGTACGCTTACCCTTAATTAGCGTGGCTTCCGACACATTCACCGTCACCACACTCTTCCCTTCCGTCTTCAAGGCGAACGTGCCCGTGCTCTGATTAACGGAAGTAACAGTACCTTTGTAGACACGATTCTCTTTTAAAAGAGAAGTATTTCGCACGGTCTTTGCAAGCACAATGAACGATTCCGAAGATAGCGGCAAAGTGCCCTCCACGTCAATATAGTCGCCCACATTTACCTCGGAAACCCCCGTGTCACCTCCATGCAACTTTATAAACTTAGTATTTTTATCGCTGCGCACGACCAGTCTTATAAACACGTTCTCCCAAATCAAACGGCAGTAAAAAGTATCCCCCGCGAGCTGCATAACCTTAACCCCACGAAGAACAACCTTTCCGTCGTTGGTAACGTGTATCTCCTTAATAACAGAAGGATTACCGGCCTCGTTCTGTGCAAAAGCGGCGACTGGCATGAGCAGCATAAGGAAAAAGATAAATACTGTTTTTTTCATAATATTTGAAAGCATACACAAGTAATGGTCAATTGTCAGCTGCCAGTTTTTCCGCGTCCTCCACTTTAAAATCACCGACGGAGAGACGGCGCAATTCAGAAAGTGTTGCCACGGTTTCTAAACGCTTACCCAACTCCTCAGCCAAACTTCGTACATAGGTACCGCTCCCCACTGAAAAAATTATCTTAGCGTAAGGGGGTTCAAAAGAAACAAGTTCTGCTTCTTTAACTTCCATACCGCGTTTCGGCTGAATTATTTTCTCCCCCTTTCTCGCGTAACTGTAAAGCGGCTTACCTCCCCTTTTCATTGCCGAAAAAAGCGACACCGGCAAAATAAGTTCTCCGACCATTCCCGGAAGCGCCGCGCGGACAGATTTTTCTTCCGGCACAATATTTACCTCTTCCAAAACAACGCCTGCCGTGTCCCCGGTGTCCGTTCTTACTCCAAACAATATCTCCGCTTCATATTTTTTAGGAAGACCAACATACGCGCCTAATTCTTTAGTCATCTCATCCGTAGCCGCAATAAGAAGGCCTGACGCGTTTGGGTCGAGCGTGCCGGCGTGTCCTATTTTATTCGCTCCTATTTTCTTCTGGAAAATTTTAAGTGCCCGGAACGACGACATTCCCTTTGGCTTATCAATTAAAAATATTTTTCCCATAATATACTCTGCTAAGCCGCTCCCTTTTCGTCACCTTTATTTTTCAAATATTTCTTGTTTTTTAACTTATCCGGCAGAAGGTCTTCTTTTGTGTATTTTTCATAACCCTTACCGTAACCGATTTCACCCATGAGTTTGGTAACGGCATTGCGGATTTTAAGCGGAACAGGTAAATTCCCGTGTTTTTTAACGTCGGACATCGCCTCTTCGATGGCCTCGTAAGCCCGGCGGTCTTTCTTGCTCTCCGACAGATAAACCACGCCGTGAGCCAGATTTATACGGCACTCGGGCATTCCTATGGTTTCCACTGCGCGGAACACGTCATTTGCCACTACAAGCGCCGTCGGCTGGGCAAGGCCTATGTCCTCGGACGCAAAAATTACCATGCGTCTGGCAATAAATTTAGGGTCTTCTCCGCCATGGAGCATCCGCGCCAGATAATAAACGGCTGCGTCCGGCTGGCCGGCGCGCATGCTTTTAATAAACGCGCTTATTGTGTTGTAGTGTTCCTCCCCTTTCTTGTCATAACGTAAAAATTTTGACTGAAGGGCGTTTTTAAAATTTTCCAAAGTGATTTTCCCGTAAAGTTCGTTTGTGTTCTCAATCAGCGCCAGAGCCTGCCTTGCGTCACCATTAGCCATTTCCACAAGCCACTCCTCCGCATCTTTTGGAATTTTAATTTTTGTCCTGGCTATAATTTTCCGCATTTCATCACCTGATAATTCATTAAGAACAAAAACCCTGCAACGTGATAAAAGAGCTGAAATAACTTCAAAACTCGGATTCTCGGTTGTAGCTCCTATAAGCGAAAGCCTCCCTGTCTCAACAAAAGGCAGGAGGTAATCCTGTTGCGCTTTATTGAAGCGGTGTATTTCATCCAAAAATAAAACTTTTGGGCGTCCGCCGCTGTCCTCCGCGACTATTTTTCTTATGTCATCCTTGCCGGCAGAAACAGCCGACAGTTCGTAAAACTCCGCATCAAGGCTATTGGCATAAATGCGCGCCAGCGTTGTCTTGCCCACCCCGGGAGGTCCCCAAAGCAAAAAAGAAAAAAGGTGCTTCTTTTCTATCGCCACAGATAAAGGCTTGCCGGGACCAACCAAGTGGTCCTGACCTATAAAATCCTTTAAAGCAGAAGGGCGTATACGGGAAGCTAGTGGTTCCATCCCGCGATTATACACCCGCCGTTCTCCCGCTCAATTCTTTAAAAATTTCCCCAAAACAACCCAAGCAAGCCCGGCAGAAGCCGCAGCTATGACAATACTTCCCAAAATATCCACGGTGTGATGAACCCCAGTGTAAACCCTCGCAGAACCTATCAACAGCGCCACGACCCAAAGAAAAATGCTTGTACGTTTATAAAACGGGAAAAGCGCGGCGGCTATGTAGGCTGCGGAGAGTGTGTGCCTGGAGGGAAAACCGTTGGTATCCTCGTGCGGTATTAGGGAAATAATTCCGTCGGAAACAAAAGGTCTGGGATTCTGGAAGAAAAAGGAAGTTACAAGCCCCAAAACGCCGGAGAAAAGCGCGGTCAAGATAAAAAAATAAAGCGCTAATTTTTTGTCCTCAGGCGGGCGAACAAAAAAACAAAACGCTCCAACAACAGGAGGCAGTGCTATCAGGTATACGGCGGAAAATATAAAAAAGGTATCAATCATTGTTGTTTATTTGCTTTGCTTTCTAAGGGCCTTTTGGCGCGCCTCAAACCGCCGTGGTTTTATAATGAAATACCATATATATAACCCGGCCAAGAGCATAATATTAGGAACAAATATTACAGGGTCACTCCATGGGTGGCCGCTTATGTGTATGTCTGAAATCGGCCAGAGAAACGGCGTCGGGAAAAACTTTTCCGAGTGCGTCGGAATATCAACAAGAATATGGAGAGGCCAGGCAAGCATTTCGTACACTGGTCTGCGAAAAAGTATGAGTGCCGCTATAAAAACTGCCGCAAAAATAACCAGACTGTGGCTTATGCCGTAAAGAGAATAAATGTAGTCGGGCATTATATGCTCGCTTGGGGGTTCACCAAAACGCAACCTTTGCCCGCCAAGACCAAGCATTGCCGTCACAAAAAACGGGGCAAAAGCAAAAAAATCAGGGAAAATACCAAACAAAAATGACGCCCAGAAACTTCGTCTGTTTTTACGCCCGAAAGCAATGCCACCCCAGAGTCCGTGAGAGAAAATATCCATTTCTGGTTTATGATACTATGTCTAATAATTATTTCATAACAAAAGCGCACAAACCTTAATCATGGCGAGAACCAAAAACTCAATTATCGGTTATTTTGTTAAAAATATTTCCGTAGTTCTGGGAATCGTTTTGATCTGGCGCGGCATCTGGATAATTCTTGATAAAGTTGATTATGCGCTTTTTGGAGGAGACCACATATTTACCGCCGTTACCGGAGTCATAATAGGAATTTTAATTCTTTATATTCCTGACCGCGACCTAAAAGAACTCGGCAACCTTTAATTTAAAAGAGCGGCCGGATTCTGTTTTTAATCAAACAAAAAGAAAGCGGCGGTAAAGGCACCCAGCCAACTTATACCAGAGACCGCCCCGCTTATAAAAAGCGGCATCTTTTCACGGGTTGTCAGGGACGCGTAAGAACGCAGAAGAGCAACGTCCATCAAGTTACCTATGAAAAACGAGTTTATCGCCAGAAGCCCGACGAAAAACATTTTAATCAGAAACACCGTGCTGCCCAGGAGAAAACCGCGCGCCGGCCAGAAAAGCCCGAAGCCCGTGACCATCATAAGAATAAGCCCGGTCCACATAAGCCTGTGGTATAGCCTAAGTTTTTTTCCATCCAAAACCGGCTTCTTACCACGGAACCAGGCAAATGCTTCCCCGTCTGCCAGAAACAGAACTATGGCGACAAAAACAAGCGCCGTTATGTGGAACGGAAAAATTATTTCAGGCGACATAAACAGTACTATTACCTATCCATCCCGTTGCGGAAAATCTTAGGAAGAACATACCTGTCCAGACCAAACCATCCGGAAACCCTCCAGGAAAGAATAAGGAGAAGCCCCAAAAGCAAAAACTCAGGATTTACACTTACAGTACCCGCAAAAAGATAGTTGAAGTTCATGAACACCCCGAAAAAAGCGGAGAGGCCCGTCAAAAATCCAAGTATAAGCGCGGCGCCGACCAAAACTTCGCCGTATGCGACCATGTATGAGAATAATTCCGCATTAGGCATGGCAAAGTTATTTATAAAATAGGCATAACCCTGCGACACGTCCGGGTGAGCAAATTTAACCGGGTCTGCTTTGCCGAGCGCCCCCGTTAAAAATCCCTTAACGGCAGTACCAGCCTCCGCCCCCACCCATTTGGGACCGTTTACCGGATCCACTACCTTATCAAGACCGGCTGCCAACCATTCATAACCTACGTAAACCCGCAAAATGAGCCAAAACCAGGCTGTTTTTAAATCGGAAAAAAAGAACCGGGCAATCTTAGATTGCGGTATAGTTGATGGATTCATAATTCTAAATAAAGCTTTATTAAACAGTTGAATTATACCACGGGCTTTAAAACCCGCAGTCAATAGTTTTCCCCAATGATTACGTTTTTACGGGGTTACTAAAGAATTCATTTTTGCCCTGGTCTTTGGCCCAACCAGTCCATAACCGGGAACTCCCGGAGAAGCCAGTTTATATCTGACCTGAAAACGTTTAACCGCAGCCTCCGTAGCCGACCCTAAAAATCCAGTAACCAGTCCTTCCGGATAAATACGCCTATCCTTGGCCAAAAATCTCTGCAGAGAAGACACTTGAGCCCCTCTTGAACCCCGCACCAAAGCCAGAGTAATTTTCGGTCCTTGTGAGTTACTTGCTGAAACCGCAACCGGGGCTTGAACTGCAACCGATGTTTGAGCTATTGAATCAGGGAAGGGATTTATAAACGAAGGCTGAGCCGCGGACACTTGCGGAGTACTGGAAGAAACGGTTGTGGAAGCGGCAGACGGCTGAAGTATTGTCACATAAACAGACTTGGAACCCATCGTTGTGTATGAACCGTCTTTCTGTTTCAAAAGAAGTACCAGAAGGGCGCTTTTGGAAACTCCGGAGTAGTTGTTAGATACTGACAACGAAGCCGTCCCCGTTGCCGGCAAATCAGACGAAAAAGCCGGGACTCCGCACTGAGCCGGGGTTGAAGTGCTATTGGCTTCGGCGTAAAGAAACAAACCCTCGGCGCAAGTCATCTGTATATTTGCCCCATAAGAGTCTGACGAAGTCCAGGAAACGGAAAAACTCTCTTTCGAATTAACGGTTTGCTTTGAAGCGGAAAAGGTCGAGGCTGACGGCGGCACATAGAGAGGTGTCCCCGCCACAGAGACCGTAGCGGAAAGCGCGTGGCTACCGTCGTATGTTCCATCTCCGATTGCCGGAACAACCTGAATACGAACAGAATTCGGGGACTGTGATGGATTGGATACGGAAATAATCGTTGAACCGGAAGCCGCCAAATCGGAAGTCAAAGCCGGACCACCACAAGGCAGTGGCGCTGTATTCCCCTGTTGAAAATACTGCAGCCCGCTCATGCAATCAAAAAACAGATTAACCCCCTTTACGTACACGCTCGTCCAAGTAAGGGTAACGGGAGCAAGTGAATCAACGGTGGAAGACGATATTGAAAAATCGGTTACAGTCCGCGTGGCAGCATTAACGGAAAGGCTGACGCTAACGGCAATGGAATCAACGCTTGTTCCATTCAAGTCCTTAGGTAAAAGCCGTACCGTAACAGTTTTTGTTGAACCGGCGACATTGTAAAAAAAATATCCCAAAGAACCGGAGTTGTCGGAAAAGTTTTGCGGAGTCCCGCAGGTAATACTCGTCCCGTTGGAATCAGTGACACTCACACCGGCAGGACATGAGAAAGTAATACTGCCTCCGGTGGTACTGGCCATTTGCCACACAAAGGAAGCGCTATAAGAATTATTTACGGAAGTCTGGTTGACTGTGAATGAATTCACGACCGGGCCGTCTGCGGAAACAGAGGAAACCGACAAAAACATAAACGCGGCGATTGTTGCGAATATAGTAAAGATTTTTTTCATATGAATATTATACAAGAATTGCAGCCGACACGCGTCATCCGTATATAAAGGGGACGAACTCAAATCCGGGAAATTCTTCCTTCCTGAATTCCCCGCCCTCTCTGGTCTCGCGAAACAACGATCCTCCGCTCGGATACACCATTATTCCCCCGTCTTTCAACTCCTCACGCCATGAACCGGGAATTTTTTCAACTTCCGCGGCGGCAATTATCCGGTCGAAGCCTCCAAAGGCCGCCGCCTCCCTGGGAAGCCCGGATTCCGCGTTCTGGCAAAAAAACTTTACCTTCCTGAAAAGTTCCGGGTATTTGGCGACATTTTTTTCTCCGAACGTGCACAGCTCCGGCACAAGTTCCACCGCGCAGACACTGCCGTTTTTGCCGACAATGTGAGCCAAGAGCGCCGTTTGCCAGCCCGAGCCGCAACCTATGTCAAAAACTTCCTGACCGGCGGAAACACGCAGAAGTTCAAGCATAAACACAACCGTATAAGGCTGAGAAATGGTCTGCCCAGATCCTATGGGTAATGCCTCATCCAAATAGGCATATTTTTTCATATCTTCCGGCACAAAATCGCGGCGGTCTGTCGCACGCAAGGCTTTTTCTATGTTCTCCGACCGCAACACTCCACGGCTCTTAATTTCTTTAACGAGTTCATCCATACCTCCATACTAGCAAAATACCAATTAAAAAAGGCAACCCAGATTCGGGTTGCCGTTGTGTGTGCGCCGTTAAGCGTTATTGATTTATCGCTGCCGCGCAGGTCAGGCCGCCTGGCGGACCGTCTCCTGCGCTTTCATCACCGCCGCTGCGTCCATCACCTTGGCCACGACCTGGGAGATCGCGTAGAAGCGGCCCCAGGCGTCGCCGATGCTGTGCATGGCCGTCGTCAGCGTCGAGTGGTTTTCAGCCCCTGCTTCCGTTGCCGCGTGCACGCCGGAAACGGCGATGTCGGCCTTGGCGACGGAATCGATGAGCTTGGTGATTTCGCCGATCTTCACCTTGACCTCGCTGAGCGGGGCGCCCATGAAGTACTTGACCGCGCCGGCAAAGCCGAGGTCAACGACCTTCTTCTTGAACATCTCCACCGTCTCGCCGCGCAGCGTGCCGTCTTCGACCGCCTGCTTGGTGTACTTGGCGATGAGGTCGGTCAGCTGTTCGGACGTGAGCGCGGGCTCGAACTGTTCCAGGAGGTTCCCGAGAACGGTCAGGCCGGCCACTTTGTTGCCGAAGTCCGCCAAAGCGATTTCGAGCGGCTGCGGGCTGAAGTGCCCGCCGGTGATGATGATCGGCAGGATTTCCCGGCCTTTCTGCTGCACCGTTGCCAATGCGGCGCGGGCGGCTTCGACGCCGTGAATGGCGCTGGAGAAGGCCGTAGCGATTGCCAGGGCCATGACAGTGGGTTGCTGCTGGGTCTGATTCTTGTGCATTTGAATACCCTTCCAGGTTGATGGTTGATTGCGATGATTGCGATTTGATACCGAGAACAACGCGCCCGCGGACAAGGAAACCCTTGTCCGCAAACGAAAATCGGTCCTTCGACCGATAACGCGCTATTCTACATATAAGCTAAAAATAGTCAACCCTGTGAGATATTCACAAGGGCAAATTGGAGTATAACCTTTCCACATCATCAACTCCCAGAACCAAATTTCCCTTCCAAATCAAGTATCTTTTTACCTACTTTATAACGGGTACTTGGCACCCATTGTCTAAGCAATAAATTTTTCGTTTGCGATATATCCTGCGGTTTCGCTTCAATTTCCTCTCCTCTAAAAATCCTGGAAGCAATATCAACGTACAAAGCCAGTGCCCTGTCGTTTAAATCTCTGAACATCTCCCGCGGAGGTTTCTTCATGTCCGCGGTTACAAGCGCCAATATGTCCCCGGAATCCGCCTTGTTTTCCGCGTAGTGTATAGTCGCCCCTATGCGATCCAAATCGCCCTCAAGCATGGCGCACTGGTTCGCCAGAGCTCCGCTGTAATGCGGGCAGTACCCCATGTGAAGATTTATAGCCTTGGGTGCGGTCCCAAGGATACGCGGTTTGAGTATGGTGCCTCCCCATATAACAATCAAATCCGGTGCGGTTTTTTTAAATAAATCAAAAACCTCATCGCTGTTTATAGAGTCCACTTCCATAACTTTGGGAACAAATTCCGCAAAATCAGACTTGGTGTATTCCCTGAAATATTCAAGCGCGCTTTTTGCCCCGTTTATTCTGAGGAGCAATCCATACCACAACTCTCTCGGGAAATTCAACAAACCAACCCTCTTGTACAGACGCAGTACTCTTTTAAACAAAGACAGCTGCTCCGGCTTTTGCATTATTACAAAATCAACAGCCCCGCCCGTTTTTTCGTGCAAGGCGTTGGCAAAAACTCTTTTAGAGTCCCCTTTAACAGTTATAAGTATGATGCCCATCTGTATCTTCTTTTCTAAAACTCTTTAGCCGGTTATGACCTTGCCGTTTATGGAATATTTTACTTCTTTAACGGAAGGAAACTGCAGGAGCGTTCTCTCCATGGGCCATGCGTACGAATTGCGGATTTCCGGGACAGCCTGCAAATATTGGCCGGCTCCTTCAGCAAAATCCACCGTCGCAATGCCGTCTTTTATTGAAACCCCCTTGTAGGAGCTCTTAATAAGTGGGCGGTTCTCTTCAAAAATGACCTTAAGTGAAGCGTCCGCCACCCTAACGGTCTTTTCAACTTTTCTCAAAACAGGATACGTTATGCCGTCTCTGGTCAAGTTGTTTCCGCCTGTTTTCGTGCCATCGGTGTCGTAAAAATACGCAATTACGTAAGTTTTATCCGTGTCCGGGTCAACTGCCGCAACCGCAGCCACATTTTCTTCTTTCTGCGGTAAAGAAACATCCTCATCCGCCACCTCTGAATTATTTTTAAGATTCTTGCCTATAAGAGAAACCGCCAAAATTAAAACAATAACGCTTATTCCCAAATAAATATTTTTGTTCGTCTGCATATTAACCATTATTTTACTATTTTTTCTGACATTTCCAAATAAACATACAAAATTGACGCCAGCAGTTACGCGTGTTATAAATCGCCAAGTCGCTCATATTCACAGAATTTGTTGGAGCGGCCTCCACAACACCCGAAACCACAACCAAGGAAAAGGAGTACTCAATTGAAAGTTTACTACGACAAAGACGCGGACCTTTCGCTCATCAAGGGCAAAAAGGTCACAATCGTCGGCTACGGTTCCCAAGGCCATGCCCACGCGCTGAACCTCAAAGAATCCGGCGTGAAAGTTACCGTCGGACTTCGGAAGGGCGGTGCATCGTGGGACAAGGCCAAAAAAGCCGGACTGGCGGTGCAGGAAATCGGTACGGCAGTGAAGTGGGCGGATATTGTGATGATGCTCACTCCCGACGAACACCACGCGGCAATCTACCGGGACGAAATCGAGCCAAATATCCGCAACGGGTGCACGATGGCCGTGGCTCACGGCTTCAGTGTGCACTTTTTCCAGATAAAGCCGCGCGCTGACCTCGATGTCATCATGATCGCCCCGAAAGCGCCCGGGCATACCGTCCGCTCCACTTACGTGGCCGGCGGCGGCGTGCCTATGCTCATAGCGGTTGCCCAGGACAGGAGCAAAAGGGCCCGCGACGTGGCACTGTCATACGCAACGGCAATCGGCGGCGGGAAAGCGGGTCTCATCGAAACCACTTTCCGCGAAGAAACCGAAACCGACCTGTTCGGCGAACAAGTTGTCCTGTGCGGCGGCTTGATTGAACTCATCAAGGCCGGATTCGAAACGCTTGTCAACGCGGGCTACGCCCCCGAGATGGCCTACTTCGAGTGCCTGCACGAGGTGAAGCTCATCGTGGACTTGATCTACGAAGGAGGCATCGCCAACATGGACTATTCCATTTCCAACAACGCCGAGTTCGGCCAGGTCACGCGCGGCCCCAGGATTGTCACCGAAGAAACACGCGCCGAGATGCGCCGTATCCTCGGGGAAATCCAGAGCGGCGCGTATGCCCGCGAATTCATTCTGGAAAACACAGCCGGGGCGCCACAACTCCTCGCTTCCAGGCGCCAGCTCGCCAAGCATCAAATCGAGAAAGTCGGCGCCGTACTCCGCGACATGATGCCGTGGATCGGCAAAAACAAGCTCGTCGACCAATCCAAGAACTGAAACAAGCACCACCAGCCCGTTCGCAACTATGCGAACGGGCTTTTTAATTTATTTTTTATATAAAGCTTCGTAATTTGACATTATACGTTTTATTCAGTACAATCACAAACAGATTAAGGAACGGAACATTGCAATGATGAACCTCATGTTATTTCACTTGCCTGCTGCGTGGCAACCGTCAACACTGCTCTTGTTTTTGGCCGTAGTAGTTTCGGTAATCTTCATACTCAGAAAACCTGCAGGCAAAAATAAAGACCCCATGCTCAGTTTTGAGGAGTTTGCGGGAGAACCGGGCAGTCTCGGGAAGCGCGACAATTTCGGTATGTTTTTCACAAACAACATCATGGGTGATTTTTCCCGCAACGGCACTCCCGCGTACAAAAAATGCCTGGAGGCACACCCGAAGGAGTTCGGCAAGCTCGCAGAAGTGCTGAGTCGGCGCGACGACCATTACTCGCAGGATTATCTCGAACTTTTGTATTTGGCGTACAGAATCATGCGCCGGTACGCGGAAACCGACGACGAACTTATGGTTGACCCCAATCGGTTCCAAAAACCCACAAAAAGCGCCTAGGCGCTTTTTTTAATGCCCAAAAATTTTTTCCTTTCTGACTCCG
>CAYGDA010000008.1:21958-27118 GCA_964348515.1 uncultured Candidatus Saccharibacteria bacterium | reverse complement strand
GCGGGATTAGTTAAATGGTATAACTCCAGTTTTCCAAACTGGTGTCGGGAGTTCGATTCTCCCATCCCGCACAAAATAAAAACATCCGTGCTTTTGCTTGGGTATTTTTATTTTGCCGGATGATGGGACGGTAGAACCGAGAGCGGGACCAGTCCCGGGCGGGGAGGCGGGGCTAAGTAAAATTTTATGCATAGCCAATTCTTTTCTCCCAATTTTTTTCTGTCTTTTATAACTTAAAAACTCCTTTATATGATGGTGTATAAAAGTTTTCCACAGTTTTCTGCTTGTCTTTTATTAAATGTCCTTTATAATCTATCTAGGCGTTGATCATAGACGAGAAAGAAAAAGCCCCGGGCAGCATATAGCCCTTAACAAGTTCCAAAGTCTTATGTCACGCATTGTTCATTAAAGCCCAACCAATCTCCTTATCTTAGGCCCACATTTTTTTGAGGCCTAATAGAAAGCCTCGCCACACGCCGCGGGGCTTTGTGTATTTATAGATAAACAACGCAAACAAAAAACCGCAGTTATGCGGCCTTCTTTTTTTCCAGGCTGTCGGGCCATGGTTGATTCATCTTCTCCTTCAAAAGCCTGATTTTGTCAGTCTCCAAAAAGGAACATCGAAGCCAATAAAAAGGGTAGGGGAAGAACGGCAAGAAAAAATGCGTCAGAGTAAGCCATGCAATTGTCTGCTCTCTCTGCGCTATTTCCCTGCGAACACCGCGCCTTAAAGAGGCTTCTTCCAATTCCACAACCTGAGCGTTCCTCATGAAACACCTCTCATTTACGGTTTCCTACGCATAGCATACACCCATTGAGACGGTTACACATAGCATGATATGCACTTTTTGTGCAAACAAAAACCCCTGATTTTCAGGGGTTTTTGTCAGTTGCTGTCTTATTTTACGGCATCCTTGAGTCCTTTCCCGGCACGAAACTTCGGAACCTTAGTTGCCGGTACCTGAACGGTGGCTCCGGTCTTCGGGTTGCGGGCAGTTCTGGCTTTGCGTTGCTTTACCGCAAAAACACCAAATCCTGCAATTGAAACCTCGTCTCCACTCTTCATGCTTTTGACAATAGTATCAAAAACAGTATCAACGACTTGTTCGGCCTGAACTTTCGTCCCGCCAAGCAGTCCATGTATTACTTCTACGATTCCTACTTTGTTCATATACCTTTTTGGTATGCGGCCCGTGCCGCAAATTTGAAAAACTGGTAATATTCGTCGCCTATGATTTCGGTGGCATACGCCACTCGCTTTGGGCAGGCGCTAGAAGCAAGTATATAAAGTGTCGTTTTATTTAGCAATAGCAAGCGTTTTTGGGAAAAGTTTGACAAAAAAACAAAATATTTTTTTATTTTAATGCGCAATTTCAATGACACGAGACTCACGTATAACATGAACCTTTATTTCCCCGGGAAAACGCAGCTCTTCCTCGACACGTAGAGCAATTTGGCGCGCTATAGCCCGCGCGGCAAGGTCGGTAATTTTGCCCGGATCCACAAAAACCCTTATTTCACGGCCTGCCTGAAGCGCAAAACTTTTTTCTACGCCTTCAAAAGAATTCGCGATTGCTTCAAGATCCGATAAACGTTTCAAATAATTTTCCACAGTATCACGTCGCGCACCGGGACGTCCGCCGGAAATAGCGTCCGAAACCTGCACTATTATGGACTCAAGGTTTTCGTACGGGTATTCCTCGTGATGCGCCTGCATGGCTTTTATAATCCGCTCGTCCACTCCAAATTTTTGTAAAATTTTTCTTCCGATTTCAACATGTGTTCCCTGTATCTCATGGTCCACAGCCTTACCAATATCATGCAAAAGAGCACCAGCCTTAGACACCTGCACATCAGCACCGAGCTCTGAAGCAAGCATGCCGGAGAGGTGCGCCATCTCAATCGAATGTTGTAAAACATTCTGACCATAGCTTGTCCTGAAATGAAGTCTACCAATAAGAGGAATCAGTCTATCATCCAAAACGAGCCCGCATTCATACGTGGCCTCTTCTCCTTTTTTGCGTATAATCCTTTCGGTATCCGCAACTGATTTTCCCACTATTTCCTCTATTTTCGCAGGTTGAATACGGCCATCAGCTATGAGCTGTTCTAAGGCAATCTTGGCTATATAGCGGCGCACCGGATCAAAAGACGAGATTACTATCATGCCAGGAGTGTCATCAACTATAAGTTCCACTCCGGCCGCGCGCTCAAAAGCCTTTATATTTCTGCCTTCTTTTCCTATTATTTTTCCCTTTATTTCATCGGAAGGGAGGGGGACCGAAGTCACCATAAATTCGTTAACTTTAGTGTTGCCTATGCGGTGAATGGCCGTCGCAAGCATGTCGCGCGCTTTTTCATCTATTTTTTGCATGCCCTCGCGGTCAAGCTTAACCAAACGTGAAAAAATATCTTCGGAATATTCTTTTTCCGCCTTTATCAAAAGTTCTTCACGGGCTTCTTCTACAGAAAGTCCGGAGACACGCCCCAATTCAGCTTCGGCCACGGCTCCAAGCCCATCCACTCTTTCTTTTATTTTTTTTATTTCTTCAGCTTGAGTTTTTATGTGGGCAACCTCGCGGTCTGAATCCTCCTGACGCTTATCCATCATCTCCTCACGGCGCAACAACCTTTCTTCGAGACGCTTAACGTCAGCCAGCATCCGTTTTTCTTCTTCCCTGGCCCTCAAGACGGACTCTTCAATCTTTTTTTCATTCTCTTCTTTTGTTTTTTCCGCTTGTGCTTTTATTCGCTGAGCTTCCTCTTTGGCATCAACAAGCATCTTCTTTATTTCCACCTCAATAGAACCGCGCTTAGAAAGCCCGAGCAAATGCCGGATTAAATAACCAAAACCAAGCCCCAGAACAAGCGAAGCCCCCATAAGGAGAAACGCAAGAATTATATTCATGGAAGGTGAGCCCGCGTGCTGAAAACGGCCCCAAACTGACCAACCTAAAAGCGAGCAAATCTAAAATATTAAGAAAAACAAGGAAAAATCAGGAATCAGCCGTAACGGTAAATCAGTATTAAACCCATCATAGCACGGGCAAAAGAGAAGGGAAGTTTACCCCGACACTTTGCCAATACGAAGCCAAGCCCTGCCAAAAACAAAAATTCTCCCCGTCAGTACCGCATAAACCAGGATAAAGACACCTAAAAGGGTCAAAGTCTACCTTACGAGACCACGTGATTTAATTATCTCATCCACTATTCCGTATTTTTTGGCCTCTTCCGCCGTCATCCAATTATCACGATCGGCATCTTTTTCTATTTGTGAAATAGTTTTGCCGGTATTTTTGGCGAGAATTCTGTTTAAATTATCCTTTAGTGCCAATATATGTTTGGCGGTAATCTCAATGTCTGAAGCCTGACCTTCAACTCCGGTCAGCGGCTGATGAATCATTACCTCCGCGTTGGGAAGGGTAAACCGCTTGCCTTTGGCTCCGGCCGAGAGAATAACGGCGCCCATGGAAGCGGCCATCCCGACGCAAACAGTAGAAACATCCGGTTTTACGAAATTCATAGTATCAACAATCGCCAACCCGGACTGAATTTGACCGCCGGGGGAATTTACATACATTATTATGTCTTTCTTAGGGTCTTCCGACTCCAAAAACAACAGCTGTGCAACAACCAAACTTGCCGTGTGATTGTCTATATGGTCGCCCAAAAAGATGATGCGTTCTTTGAGGAGGCGCGAGAAAATATCATACGCGCGCTCGCCAAACTGGGATTTTTCTATAACTGTGGGAATAAGCATAAATTTATCTTTAAATTGCGGGGTAAAATTCAGTAATTCAGCCTGATTCAGACGTTTCAGTATCGCCACGAGTATAGCAGAAAAGGCAAAAATAGCATAAGGTATATGAATATTATGCGCTTACACCGCTTTTACACGCCTGCGGAACTCCAGCTGGAAAGTTTCGTGGTTATTGAGGAAAAAATGCTGCTTCATCAGTGGATGCGCGTTTTCCGCCTGCGTACCGGAAATGAAATCATTCTTTTTAACGGTGACGGAAACGACTACATTTCTACAATTGAAACACTTTCCGAAAAACGCGCAGTCGTAGTCCCCACTAAAAAAACCCCGTCACCAAAACTCAAAAAAGATACATGGCTTTTTGTCTCTCTGATAAAAAAAGACAAATTGGAGTGGGTGGTAGAAAAGGGGACAGAGTTGGGGATAAAACATTTTGTACCGATTATTTCCGAGCGCAGCGAGAAAAAACTGTTCAACATGGAGCGCCTGCAAAAAATTGCCGTGGAAGCGAGCGAACAATGCGGACGGGGTGATATCCCGCTTATACACGAACTTGTCGCCATCGAAAAAGCCACCACCATTGGGCCAAAAGAAAAAATTTGTTTCGATTTTTCCGGTACTCCTCTTAAAAATACGGCCAATACCGGCCAATTGGGACTATTCATAGGCCCAGAAGGCGGATTCACGCCAAAAGAGCTGGAGTTTTTTAAAAAAAATAAAATCCAAATATCTTCACTCGGGATTCTGACCATGCGTGCTGAAACCGCGGCCATAGCAGCCTCGGCGCTGGTCAATTTATAAGTTTAAAACCTGATAGATTGACAAATCTTTAATTTATAGTAGTTTGTAAATACCCAATTTCGGGTTAGTTCATCACAGAGGAGGTCTCTTGGAAACCAGAACGGTCTACCTTACGAAAAAACAGCACCGCACGCTCGTGTTCGGCCTGATTGCGGCGCTCGTTACCGCCATCGCGCTCGGCGCTACGGCTTGGCACCAGCGCAGCCAGAAACTCGGCCTTGCCGTGGACCTCGCCGCAGAGCGGAGTTCCGCAAAAGCCATGTGGTCGGCACATCAACTGACCACGGCCAAGCTCGACGAGGTTCGCGGGCTCAACAGGGAACTGACCGGCAAACTGGCCACTACGGCAACAACCGCCGGCAAAAACGGCCAGCGCGCCAACCAGCTCGCGCGTTCACTCGCCAACAAGAACGTGCAGTTGGCGGTGTTCAAGCAAGCCTACGTGGAAGACGTCGCCTCCGTGAGGGCGGGATTCCACCGTGTAGCCGCCAAGGCCGAGGAGCCGAAGAAAGCAGCGCCGGCAGCAGCCAAAGCCAAGCCCAAGGCAAAACCCAAAGCAAAGCCCAAAGCGAAGCAGGAACCGGTCAAGAAGTAACCGG
>CAYGDA010000008.1:0-21858 GCA_964348515.1 uncultured Candidatus Saccharibacteria bacterium | reverse complement strand
GCAAAACCCAAAGCAAAGCCCAAAGCGAAGCAGGAACCGGTCAAGAAGTAACCGGTATCCATAAACCCAAAACACAAACGAACCCCAGGTTCGTTTTTTTAATTGTAAAATTTTTAAAACAGGTTTGACTCTATCTTTTTTCCCGCCTAGTATAAACCCACTTAGCGCAGGTACGCCTTGCTAAGAGGAAGCTCTTAACATCAACATTTTGGAGGAATCACAATGGGTACGCCCGCAAAGAATGTACGCAGAGAAATCACGCCGTTTTCCCCGACTGAAATGCAAAACCTGCTTTCTCTGGCGGAAGCGGCTTCAATTAACTACGACAGCCGGGGATTCCGCATCAAGGTGTTGGAGGGTCTGCGCATTGCCCTTTTGCCTATGGCGCAGTGGCTTGACCAGCCCGTAACCGACTTCGGCGGGAAATTTCAACCGGCGGACAAAAAAACCCGCGCCATGCCATTCGTGGGAGACCACGGGAAAGGAGTGCCGACCATCGCCCTTTGCCGAAACGGAAACTGGCTTCACTTGGGATGGGAGGAACTGGGGAGCAGGAAAGCCACCGAGATGACATCCGAGGAGCTGGCGGATTTCATCGTGAAACACGGCGAACGTTTCCGCTCCGTCCGTTGGAATGCGGAACAAAAAATTGCGGACTCGATTTTCGCAAGCGTGCCGGAACTGAAAAAAGCGATGCCTCTCCTATACCTTATGAAGTTCACTGAGTTCGGCATCAGAAACCTGCAAAAAATCATGGCGGAAAGGGAAGCCCGACTGCGCATTTTGTGGAACAGAACGTGTTTCCTGGAATCCGGGCTCTGGAGCAGACTTGACCCGCTTACCCATATGAAGCCCCGGGGCTGGCTTCCTTCGTACAGCATGTACCATCGGCACGAGCACGGCGTAGCGAACGCTTCGCCGACCTATTTTGAAAAAGGGCCCGTCGCAAAACTAGTCGCCGAACGTAACACCGGGGAGCCGGCCGGCAAAACCCCATACTCTGTGCACGAGAGTGAGCGGGAAATCCGTTCAATGGAAGATCTCCTCTTCGCTCTTGAAACAACCGTGTTCGAATCAATGGGGGGCCGGTCAAGGGAAGGACTCTCCGCGACCGAAGCGGAAAAAGTGCGGGAAATCCTGCGTCTCATTAAAGGCGATGTGGAAACCGGAGGCATGAAATAAGCGACGCCTCTCAAAACAAAAGTGGACCAATCGGCCCGCTTTTTTAATTTCTGTTTTTTATTTTTCTTCAGATTTTCTTCCTTCCAAAAATACCATCACTTTTTCATTCTGGAGCATTTGCGTCGCAAATCCGCGCAGAAGATCGTCATCAGCTTCCTTGTAGTGATCCCGCAAATGGGCAATTTCTTTCATTATCTCGTCTTCTTTCGGTTCCAGTTTTTCCTTCTCGGCAATCGCGTTTACCGCAAGCTGTACCCTGGCCCTGCGCGCCGCTTCCTCGCGCCATTCTTTGCGCAGACTTTCTTCAGTCTTTTTTACGTGACTAAGATAATCTTCAAACTTACCGCCGAAAGAAGCCACGTCCGCCTTAAGTTGTCCGACCATCCTGTTTAATTCTGAATTTATAAGGGCCTCCGGGATATCTCCTTTTGTGCCTTTTTGTATCGCATCAAGAGTTGCTACCCGTTTTTTTTCTCTGACCCGGGCTTCTTTTTCAAGTTTAAGATTGTCTGTAACTCTTTCTTTAAAATCGGCAACATTTTCAAACTTGCCGAGAGTTTTTACAAACTCATCTGTTAATTCAGGAACGGAGGGCTCTTTAACTTCCTCGTGTTTTTCATTATGGGTGCTGCCGTCCTCGTGAGTGTGAACACCGGCCCGTTTTTTTCTTATCTCGTCAATCACGTCATCGACTTCCTTTTCCGAAACAGACACCTCTTCTTCCTTGGACATCTCCTCCTTGGATATTTTTTTGTAATCCGGAAGAACAAGTTCCGGGAAAACAGCCACCTTAACTTTAAATTCCAGCGGATTGCCTTTGCCGAGTTTAGTTATGGTAATTTCAGGCTCTCCGATAGTATCGATTTTCTCGTCAACTATTGCCTTCAGGTACGCATCGCGTACGGCGCGGTCGGCCATTTCTTCAAGAAAAATCATATCCCCGTATCTGGAAACAATAAGCGCCTCAGGGGCGTTTCCTTTTCTGAACCCTGGAAGTTCCAAGCCCCCACGAACAGCCTTTACTGCGGCTTCTCTGTATGTCTCAAACTCCTCCACGGAAACCGAAAAAGTAAGTTCCATTTCAGACTGAGGGAGTTCTTTTTTTGTAAGTGAAAATTTCTTTAGCATAATATTTAAGACGCCCCAGTCTAGCTGGGAACCGAAGAAGTGTCAAAGATAGCGCTTATAAAGAAAACTACCTTGAAACGGTTTGGTTAATTTGGGTATAAATCGCCTTTCCCCGTACATACAGAACTCCGCTGACAACAACGAACAGAATGAGAATGAATGCCGCCCATAATAATTTGCGGGAGCGGATGGAAGCGTCTTTTGATGGAGCAACCTGGGCCCCGCGGACCATTGCCGCAGCACTCGGGTTGAAACTCCCGACTTTTGTTTCCTGCTGTTTGATAAAAGAATTTAACGGTGAATTTGAAAATGCCGGAGCCGACGGAGTACGGGCGAGCGGGGAAGACGGCGTAATCGGCTGATAATTAAACTCCATGCGCGGAGGAACCTGCGGGGCAGAAACACTTTTTTGTTCAATTTTTGGAACTTCAGGAGCGGGAACTTTTGGTTTCTCAACTTGTGGTGTCTGAGAAGAAAACGAAGAAAAAGGCACACGGGGAACTTCCGATTTTTGAGTCTGAAAAATTGATGATGGGGGAGAAAACGGGGGACGTGCGGAAGGAGAAGGGGTGGGAGTAGCCTGAGTCGCCACGGGCGGAACCGGAGGAGTCTTTACCGCTGAAGGACTTGTGGGCATTGTAAAAAACGCGCGCAACGTTGAAGGCTGCTGAGAAGTAGCCGCCGGTGGATTGGCAAAAATTTTTGAAACAGAGGCAGGAGTGGGGGTACTTGGGGGAATCGGCGGCGCGGCGGGGACGGGTGGCACAACAGCACTAGGAGGCATAGGCGGGCGGGGAGGAACAGAAACGGGAGAATAAACCGGCCTTACTGGAGGCATTCCCGATTGAGTTGGTTGAGTTGGTTGAGTTGGAAGGTTTGCGGGAGGATTAGCCGCCGGCTGAACATTCCCCTTAGGGGCGAATGGGTTGACTGGTGAACTTTGTGAACCTGTTGGAGGCATGTTTTTATAAGTATACCAGGAAAAAGCCAGAGCCAAATAGAAAACGGTGGATTACTCTCCTTTTTAAGATAAAACTAAAATCCGCTGTTCTCAGCGGATTTTAGTTTATTAAAACAAAGAATGACTATTAGTCTTCCTTTTTCTCTTCAGGGGAATCTGTTTCCGCAGATTCTTTTTTTCCTTCTTCCTGCGAGGCTTCTACTCCTTCCGATTCTCCTTCTGTGGCAACATGGACCCCCATGTCCTCAAGAGTTTCCGCGTAGGCATCTTTCTCGGTATTTTCAGAATCTTCACTTCCGGTTACTTCTTCCGTCTTTCCTTCTTCAGTTGCCCCTGCAACCTTTTTCCCGGAAGTTTCTATATCGATGCGCCATCCGGTTAATCTGGCAGCCAAGCGCACATTCTGTCCTCCTTTGCCTATGGCCAGAGACTGTTCTTCTTCGGCAACGGAAATAACAGCTTTCTTTTCTTCTTCTATCAATTCAATGCGTTTAACCTTTGCGGGAGAAATTGATTCGGAAATAAATTTTTTCGGGTCTTCAGACCACTCAATAATATCTATTTTTTCGCCGTGAAGTTCATTGGTAATCGTGGAAACACGGACTCCGCGCTGTCCCACGCATGAACCAATCGGATCAATCTGCGGATCATTGGAAGTTACGGCGATTTTGGAACGGCTCCCCGGCTCGCGGGCTACGGCTTTTATTTCAACTACCCCGGCCGCTACTTCAGGCGCTTCGATCTTAAAAAGTTCAATCAGGAATTTCGGGTGACTCCTGGAAAGACGCAGTGAAAGTCCGCGTATTCCTTCTTCCATCGAAAATAAATACGCTTTGATGCGTTCCCCAGGGCGGTATCTCTCATTCGGAATCTGTTCTTCAAACGGAAGTATTGCGGTGGTGCGTCCAAGGTCTATGAAAACGACTCCACGCTCTATGCGCTGTACTATGCCGGAAACGACAGAACCTTCTTTCCCGCTGAATTCCTCGGAGATGGAATCCTTTTCCGCCTCACGCAGGCGCTGAATAATAACCTGCTTGGCCGTCTGAGCGGCAATGCGTCCATAATCATCGTGGGTCTCAAGAGGGAAAACTATTTCCTCACCCAAAACGGCGTCCTTTTTTATTTTATGAGCGTCTTCCAGCAAAATGTGGTGTTCTTCGTTATAACGCGGACGTAAATCAGCATTTTCTCCTTCGGGGATTACTTCTTCTTCCTCTTCTCCTTCGTCCATACGGACGCTTGTTTCATCAACAACAATTTTTACCTGCAAAAAAGCAATTACCCCTGAATCAAAATCCAAGTGGGCTCGGACAATCTGGCCTTTCTCGCCGTACTCCTTTTTATAAGCGGCGGCCAAAGCCTGTTCTATGGCATCTATAATGCGTTCCTTCGGTATTTTCTTTTCCTGCTCCAATTGAAGGAGCGCTGATTTCATGACTTTTAGGTCTAACATGGTCGTTTTTATTTAAAATAAATGGCCGGGATTGCCCCGACCTAACTTGGAATATAGTGTACACGAAAAAAAGCCATTGTCAACAGTGTCTGACTAATGGCTTTTTAACTTTTAATTTCTCCTCCTTAGACAATGAAGGCAACGATGAGGAGAGCCACGATGTTCAATATCTTAATCATCGGGTTAATCGCGGGCCCGGCAGTATCTTTGTAAGGATCGCCGACAGTATCTCCGGTAACGGCCGCTTTGTGCGCGTCTCCGCCCTTACCGCCGTAATTTCCTTCTTCAATATATTTCTTGGCGTTATCCCACGCCCCGCCGCCGGAAGTCATTGATATGGCGACAAAGAACCCTGTAATAATGCTTCCTACAAGAAGTCCTCCGAGCGCTACAGGACCCAACGTAAATCCGACGATAATCGGAGCGGCAACCGGAATAAGCGCCGGCACAATCATCTGCTTAAGTGCCGCCGAAGTAACTATATCCACGGCGCGGGCATAATCCGGTTTGGCTGTCCCTTCCATGATTCCTTTAATTTCGCGGAACTGTCTGCGGACTTCATCAACAACCTCTCCCGCCGCTTTGCCTACAGCCTCCATTGAAAGCGCGGCAAAGTAGTAGGGAAGCAAACCTCCGATAAAGAGTCCTGCGAGCACCTTAGGGTCGCTTAACGAGAAAACTATATTGCCGGCCTCCTCTGTGTATGACGCAAAAAGCACAAGCGCCGCAAGTCCGGCAGAACCGATGGCATAACCCTTGGTGACGGCTTTGGTTGTATTTCCTACAGCATCAAGCGGGTCAGTCACATCACGCACTTCTTTCGGAAGCTTGGCCATCTCCGCGATACCACCGGCATTGTCGGTAATAGGACCGTAGGAATCAATGGCCACTATTATGCCCGCCATTGAAAGCATGCTCATTGCCGCAACAGCTATGCCGTAAATACCGGCCAAATAATAAGCCGAGAGAATTCCTGAGACAATCACGATGAGAGGGAGAGCGGTCGCCTTCATTGATATGGCCAATCCCTGAATAACATTTGTACCGTGTCCTGACACGGACGCTTTAGCAATTGATTTAACCGGAGCGTATTTTGTTGAAGTGTAATACTCGGTTATTACAACAATGAGCGCCGTCACGATAAGCCCAACGAGCGCTGTTCCAAAAAGATTCATTACGGAATAGACCCCGTTATCGGCCATAATCCATTTAGTAATCGGATAAAAGGCCGCGGCAGACAATACCCCGGACACAATCAACCCCTTATAAAGGGCGCCCATAATATCTTGCGATTTGCCCATTTTCACAAACCAGGTACCTATAATAGAAGATATTATAGACACGCTTCCGAGAGCGAGCGGGAAAATGACGGCGCTTTCGCTGCCGTTAAACAGCGCCGAACCCAAAATCATCGCAGCAATAGTTGTAACAGCATAAGTTTCAAAAAGGTCGGCTGCCATACCGGCGCAGTCTCCGACATTATCCCCAACATTGTCCGCGATAACACCGGGGTTTCTCGGGTCATCTTCAGGGATACCCGCTTCCACTTTTCCGACAAGGTCGGTACCTACATCAGCCGCTTTTGTAAAAATTCCCCCGCCTAATCGGGCAAAAACGGAAATTAAACTGGCCCCGAACCCAAGGCCTATAAGAGACGGCACGTCCTTTGTGATTGAATAAAATCCCGCTACTCCAAGAAGAGCAAGTCCGACAACAAGAAGCCCTGTCACCGCCCCGCCCTGAAAGGCCACGGCAAGGGCCTTATCAAGCCCTCCTCTGGCGGCTTCCGCCGTTCTCACGTTGGCTCTCACTGAAACATTCATCCCAATGTAACCGGTAACCGCCGAGAAAATTGCCCCGACTACAAACCCCATGGCGAGCTTAATACCAAGCGTCAGCCAAAGTATCGCGAATAGAACCACGGCTATAACGCCTATAGTTTTGTATTGCCTGTTCAAATAAGCCTGGGCACCCTCCTGAATGGCCTTGGCAATATCCTGCATTTCCTTATTCCCGGCCGGCTTTTTTAAAATATGTCTTGCCAGAAACAAACCGTAAACGATAGCTACAACAGAGGAAACTAGAGCGAGAATGATAAACGGACTCATGTGATTTTTTATTAAAAACTTCTAAATTTCAAACAAAAAGAACGCATATTTTTGCGCGCCCCTATATTATCATATCTCTATAAAATCGCTATTCTTTACTGACAACTCTACAAAAACAAAAACCCGCAAATGATGCGGGATTGGCTATTTCACCACTGAGAGTCTTGGTCCCGTGGAGTGTTCAAAAATCGCGTCCATGCGGCTCTTGTGAACTGCTTCCAGAGTACGCAGAAGGGCAGTCAGTTCTCCACCGACTTCCTTCAGATGCTTGATAAGCCCCTCTAGCTCGTCTATCGGACGGCGGAGAAACAGATGCCTGACGTCTTTCTCTTTTTCGTCGAGAACTGCGTCAACGTCTTTCACCATGCGCCGGACAAGGAGAACTATCTTTTCGGCGTGCTCATGCGGGCTTCGGCCGCGAACTTTCTCTCCGCTGTCGATTACCGCTTTCCTGGCAAGCTTGGCCACTAAAGTCAGCCCCTTCTTGAAGTTCTCCGCTAAAACCGGACGGGCTTGCTCCACTATCTCCAGTTGCTTGTCTTCCGGCGCTTTGGAAATTGTGTACCCGACAAAAAATCCGAGACGCATATCTTCGGGCGTCGGCGGGCCGATGAGCTTCTGGAGTTCCGGGTGGAGCCGTTGCAATGCCAGATACTGATAAACCCAGGCATCACTCCTTCCCGTTGCCAAAGCAAGTTCCTTCACCGATGTACCGGCTTTGGTCTGCGTGGCAAACGCGTTGGAAAGCTCCATAAACGTGTGATCCTCGCGGTTGAAATTGAGAATAATCTGGTCCAGGTGGCGCTTGTGACGTGCCGCGCCGTAATGGTCCGCTCTGACGATGATGAGGATAGTCTCGCTTTTCAGCAAACGCAGGGCCCGGTAACGGCGTTCGCCGTCAACGATTTTCCACCTGGCGCGGTGGCCCTTAACCCTTAAGAAAAGCGGAGTCACAATTACCGCCTGCTTTTGGCCATGCTCTTTCAAACCGCGGGCAAAAACTTTCAGCTTTTCGAGGTCAAACTCTTTGCGCGGCTGGTCCGGGTCGGGAATGACCTGGGTGATATCAACCCTCATTTCACGGCCTATTTCATTGTTGTTTCTTGCTGCCATGGCTGTTACCCCCTCTTCCTTTGTTTAGAACATGTCCTAGTCGCTAAAACTACCACCTAAAAACTCGCCCCGCAATCAAAAGCGATGAGATCAAGGCACCGGCAAAAAACTGATTATTTTCGTAAATTTTTTAATTTACACACAATGCTTACAAACATTTATGGCGTCTTATTTGCTTTTTATTTGATATACTTTGAATACGTATGCACATTAACGAGGCGCAGTTAAAAGATTTTCTTCTTGACGCACGAATCCTTACCCCGACCGATCTCTCAAAGATAGAGAAAAAAACCAGAGAACGAAAAATAACGTTCGAAGATTGTCTTATTTCCGAAGGAAAAATAACTCTTGATAATCTGAACAAGATCCGGGCACACATGCTTGGTATCCCTTTCATCTCCCTTGCCAAGGAGCCAATTTCTTTTGACACCCTTTCCCTGATACCGGAACCGGTGGCCAGACATAACAATGTCGTTGCCTACAAAAAAGAAAAAAATGATTTAGAAGTCGCGATGCTCGACATTGACGACCTTGAGGCTATTGAATTCATAAAGAAAAAAACCGGACTCAGGATATTGCCGCGTCTTACCGATGAAGAATCAATTTCCCGCGCACTTTCCCAATACCAAAAAACCCTTAAGGCTGAATTTGATGACATCATCAAAAAAGAAGCCGCCTCAATTCAGGTTATAAGGGAAAAAGGGGGCAAAGGATTTTTCGGCGAAATGAAAGAGGAAGACCCGAGCAAGCTTGCTGAAGATTTGCCGATTATAAAAATCGTGGACACCCTTCTCTCACACGCTGTTGTAGGACAGGCCTCAGACATACATATAGAACCGGAAGAAACCGGGGTGCTGGTGCGTTACCGTATTGACGGCCTTCTGCGCGACGCCATGACATTGCCCAAAGAAGCCGCCCCGGGAGTTGCCGCACGTCTCAAGGTTCTTTCCAACCTAAAACTCGACGAAAAACGCCTGCCCCAGGACGGGCGGTTCAAAATAAAAAACGATAATGAAGAGGTGTCCTTCCGTGTATCCACTCTCCCGACTTTTTACGGCGAAAAAATAGTTATGCGTCTGTTGCGCGAGTCTGTTTCCGGATTCAATCTGGAAAAACTCGGATTCTTTGGAGAGGCCCTGGAGAAACTGCATCAGGCAACCAGACAAAAAACCGGAATAGTTCTCGCGACAGGACCGACCGGTTCGGGAAAGACAACTACTCTTTATACGATGCTTGATATTGTAAACACCCCGGATGTAAATATTTCCACCGTTGAAGACCCTATTGAATACCAAATGAAGCGGGTAAACCAGACACAGGTAAAACCGGAAATAGGACTCACTTTTGCAAACGGTCTCCGAAGTCTCCTGCGCCAGGACCCGGATATTATAATGGTCGGGGAAATCCGCGACAGAGAAACAGCGGGGCTTGCAATCAATGCGGCTCTTACGGGGCACCTCGTGCTCTCAACTTTGCACACAAACTCCGCCGCCGGATCAATACCGCGACTCTTGGATATGGGGGCAGAACCTTTTCTTCTTGTTTCAACCCTAAACACCGTGATAGGGCAGCGCCTCGTACGCCGTGTGGGCAGTGACAGGCAGTTGTATACGCTTTCAAAAGAACAGCTAGAATCTCTGGAAGAGCTCGTAAATTTAGAACGCCTCCTGACAGTAATGAAGAAGGAAAAAATAGTCGGCCCCAACGAAACTTGGCAGACAATAAAGTTCGCTTACCCAAAAAAAGAAGCGGAGAACGAGGGGTACAGCGGGCGCATCGGCATACACGAAGTGCTCGTGGTCACGGAAACAATAAAGGGCATGATAATGAAAGGCGCAACTTCCCACGACATAGAGGAGCAGGCAAAAAAAGAGGGGATGGTAACAATGTTGGAGGACGGAATTATCCAGGCGGTGCGCGGCATCACCACCATAGAGGAAGTCCTGCGTGTAGTCTCTGAATAAAAACCGGCAGATGAAATTCGAATACCAAGCAAAAAACACGGATGGAACAATAGAGCGCGGGGAGCGTGAGGCCGCCGACAAATTCACTCTGGCTCATGAAATGAAAAAAGAGGGGAAACTTCTGCTGATTGCCAAGTCTTCAGAAAAAACTAACCCGTTGCTGAATATTTTCTCAATCTCCTTTTCATTCGGGAACGTCCCCGTGGAAGACAAAATAGTTTTTGCCAGAAACTTAGCCGCCATGGTCCACGCCGGTGTGGGGCTGACGCGAGCAATGTCAATTCTGGAAAAACAAACCGAAAGGGAAAACTTCAAAAAAATAATCTCGGACATAAACGAAACAATAACGAAGGGCAGTACTCTTTCCGAAAGCTTGCGCAAATACCCAAAAATATTTTCTGAATTTTTTGTGGCCCTGGTAAGAGTCGGGGAAGAAACAGGGAGGCTTTCGGAATCGTTGAAGGAAGTGACTTCTTACATGGAAAAAACAACTCAGCTTGTGAGAAAAATAAAGGGGGTAATGATATACCCGTCTATTGTCGTCTGCGTAATCATATTAATAGGAATTTTAATGCTTACTTATGTTGTCCCGACCCTCACCTCAACATTCAAAGAAATGAAGGCGGACCTCCCGGCCTCTACCAAATTCATAATAGCTGTAAGTGACGCTCTCTCTCAGCATACTGCCCTTATTTTTTCACTGTTGGCGGTATTCATCGCCTTAATGATTATTTTTGTAAAAAGCAAAATCGGAGGAAGAATAATCGACATAGTCCTGCTAAAAATCCCGGTTGTCGGGAAAATAGTCAAAGAAGTAAACGCCGCCCGCACGGCAAGGACTCTTTCATCATTTTTCTCCGCCGGGGTTTCCGTAAGCCAATCACTTAAAATAGTGGAAGATGTCCTTCAGAACCACCTGTACAAAGAAGTCATGGCCAACGCCCGCGCGGGAATTGAGGAAGGAAAACCTTTGTCTTTATTTTTCAAAGAAGCTACGAATCTTTATCCGTCTATTGTCGGAGAAATGGTCGCGGTGGGAGAAGAAACCGGGACATCCGGAGAAATGTTCAAAAGCATAGCCGATTTTTATGAGGAAGAAGTTGACCGCAAAACCAAAGACCTTTCAACAATAATAGAGCCCGTAATTATGGTCTTTGTAGGAACCGCCGTAGGTTTTTTCGCTCTGGCAATGATTTCCCCGATTTACTCTCTCTCAGATAAGATATAATTTCTTGCGAGGCTGTATAATATCTATCATACATGCGCGGTTTCACCAGTCTTGAAATATTAATAACTGTGGGGATAATGGCCGTTCTTCTTGGTGTTGTTGTCTCACCGCTTTTGCAGACACGCGACGCCCGCGCCCTAAGGGAAACCGCGGAAAGGGTGGTGTCCCTTCTGGAACAGGCCAGGACAAAAACTTTGGCCGGAGAAGGCGACTCAAATTATGGAATACATCTTCACACAAAAAACGCCACTCTTTTCAAAGGTTCCGTGTACTCCACTTCAGCTGCGGATAACATTGTCATACCGATACCGTCTTTTGTTTCCCTTTCTTTTTCAATAGGGGGAGGCAGTGATTTGATTTTTGACCGTCTTACAGGAACAACACAGGAGCCGGGGACAATAACCCTGTCCCTGGCCAGAGACGCCACAAAACAAATAATAATAACCGTCCCGGCCTCAGGAATAGTAAACTTTTAAAATGCCACCAGCACAAAAAAACGGTTTTGGTCTGATTGAGACAATTATCGGCGCCTCTCTTGTCACTATAATAATAGTGGGAATAGGCTCTGTATCCAGGTCAGCCCTTAACTTAAGCAAACACAATCTGGAGGAAACGAAAGCGCAGTTTCTGCTTGTTGAAGCGGCCGAAGCTCTGCGGGCCCAAAGAGACAACGGCTGGAATTATATTTCATCACTGTCTACTTCAACGGCTTATTACATTTTATTTTCCACGTCGACAACCCAGTGGATATCCACGACCACAAAAATCGTGATAGACGGCACATACACCAGAACGGTTAATCTCTCGGATGTTTTCAGAAACGGAACAGATGACATTGTCCCGTCCGGAACTTACGACAATGGCTCCAAAAAAGGACGCATCTCAGTTTCCTGGAACACGACCGGGGCAACAACGACGAAAACTCTGGATCTTTATCTCACCAACTTATGAGAAAAAATAATTCAAAAAAAGGATTCGCTCTCCCTGAAATGATTGTCTACCTGGCCATCTTTATTATGGTTTCGGTCGCTGTTATATCCGGACTTGTAACAATGTCCACATTCTTAAGGAAAACAAAAGTTTACAACGACTTAAACAGGAATGGGCAATCAATGGAGAGAGTAATCCGCCTAATCCGCAGCGGCTCATCTGTGGACGGAGCAACGAGCGTCTTTGACTCCTCCCCCGGACGCCTCGTCTTCCTTGTCCCAAACGGCGGGGGCAACGATACGTACGACATTTCAGTTGCTTCAAGCACTCTGATTCTGAAGAAAAACGGGGTTTCTGAAAACCTAACAGGTTCTTCCGTACAGGTTTCATCTTTGTTTTTCAGAAAAATAGCCAGTGTTAAATCAACGGCCGTAAGAATAGAACTTACCTTGGCCTCCAACAATTCCTCCACCACTGAATCGTTCGCGACAGGGACAGTGCTAAGAAATTCTTATTAAAAAATGAACAAAAAAAATTCAGAAGGACAAGTTATGCTGATTTCCACCCTCCTCTTTGTGGTTATATCCCTTTCAACAATATTCACACTAAGCGCGACTTCTCTTTTTTCAAGCAGGGACGTCGCCCAAAACGGACGATCTCTGTCAACTTACTACACGGCAGAGTCGGGGGAAGAAGACATACTCTACCGAATGCAAAGCGGGAGGCAAACGCCAAATTCGTCAACACTCTCTTTAAATGGAGCAACCACGACGGTCACGGTGACAAATCTGTCTGCCGGAGAAAAACAGGTCCTGTCATCCGGTACGGAAAATAATGAATTCAGAAAGATAATAACTAAAGTAAGCACCTCCGTGGGGGTATCCTTCAACTACGGCGTACAGGTGGGGACTGGAGGGGTATTTATGGGCGGGAATTCCGGAGTGATAGGAAACATATACGCCAACGGCGACATAAAAGGTCTGAACGGGGCATACGTTACCGGTACAGCCGTGGCGGCAAACAGTCCGGCTTTATTTTCAAGCGAAGCAAATGATTCACCTGCTTCTCCTCCTTCTTCCATTATTTTTGGCAAGGTAACAAACTCACAAGACGCGGCAGAATCTTTTTCATCCGCCACAACAAGTCCGGTAAATAAAATTGATTTGTACCTTAGAAAAACCGGCTCTCCGGGAAACATAACAGTGCGTCTGGTTGCCGATAAGAGCGGCGCCCCCGACGACGTCACTCTAACAAGCAAGACCCTTCTGGCTTCCTCCGTCACCGGATCCTACGGATGGATTACAATCAATTTCTCCGATACGCCGGACCTGATAGCCAGTTCAACTTACTGGATTGTGCTCGATTCCGGAGTAAGCAGTACAAACTATTATACCTGGGGAGCTAACGATACATACGGTAACGGCGGAGCAAGTTCAGGAGTGTTTGACGGTTCGTGGTCGGCCGTTTCCCCCGTGGCAGACGGCTATTTCCGCCTTTATCAGGGCGGGGTAGTCTCTTCTATAGACAATATTGATGTCGGAACCAGCGGCACCGGAGATGCCAGAGCGCATACAATCACTAATTCTTCAATAGCCGGGGTTGCTTATTGCCAAACCGGAAGCGGAAACAACAAGACTTGCGATACTTCACAATCCGACCCGGGACCGCAGGATTTTCCAATATCACAGGCCAACATTGAGGCCTGGGAAAGCGACGCCTCCATAGCAACTACAACCGGATCCGTATCTATCAATAACAACGGTTCTCAAACGATAGGCCCCAGACACATCACAGGAAACCTTTCCCTGGACAACGGTTCAACACTTACCGTGTCGGGGACGATTTGGGTTGACGGAACTATTTCTGTATCAAATAACAGCATCGTAAAATTATCTTCTTCCTACGGAGGAGCAAGCGGGGTGATTATCGCCAACGGCAACATATTTCTGGAAAATGGAACCCAATTCCAGGGGTCGGGAACCGCGGGAAGTTACCTTTTGCTTATAAGCAACGCTGTAACCCAAAGCGACCCCACTTGTTCCGGCCCCTTTGCAATCGATCTGTCTAACAACGCGGGGGCTGTAATACTTTACGCGCCAAACGGCAGCATGCACCTGACAAACGGGGCGGGTGTAAACGAGGCTACGGCTGGAATGCTGTGCCTGGATAATAACGCCACGGTCACATACGAAAGCGGTTTGGCCAACATGTTTTTCTCAAGCGGTCCGGGTGGTTCATGGAAAATAAACAGCTGGAACGAAACCCAGTAGAAAGGGTATACTGGCTGGATATGAAAAAACCGCTTACCATAATAGGCAACTGGAAAACAAACCCCGCTTCCCTGGAAGAGGCAAAAAAATTACTGGAAAAAACCTCCAAAATACAGACCAAAAAGCACATTTCCATAAAAGTGGCTGTGCCCGCGGTATTTTTGAGCGCCCTAAAAACAAAGAAGGTTGGACTCGGGATACAAAATATAAGTAACGCCGAAAACGGTGCGCACACGGGATTATATTCTGGATTACAGGCGCGCTCAGCGGGAGCAACATTCACAATACTTGGCCACTCAGAGTCCAGAGCCGCAGGGGAAAGCGATGACAATATAAATGAAAAACTTATTCTTTCGATTAAAGCCAAGCTGCCTGTCGTGTTATGTATTGGAGAAAAAGAGCGCGACCACGAAGGAAAATTCCTCACGGCATTGCAACGCACTCTTCTTGATAATGTGCGCAACGTTTCCAAAAACCACCTAAAACTCCTGACAATAGCCTACGAACCTGTCTGGGCGGTGGGGGAAAAAGCAACCGCTGTTGCAACTCCACATGAATCAATGGAAATCGCGATATTAATACGGCGCACTCTTTCCGACCGTTTCGGCAACTCAGGCAGCAAGGTACCTATTCTGTATGGGGGTTCTGTTGATAAAGAAAATGCCGGTGCATTTTTGCGCGAGGGCGGGATAAACGGACTTCTGGTTGGAAGAGAAAGCCTGAAACCTGAACTCTTCGGAGAAATAATTTCATCGGCAAATTCAATATGACTAAAATTTATTCCGTACACGACCTCCAAAACATAAAAGGGAAGCGCGTTTTGATTCGCCTTGATTTAAACGTCCCGATGTACAAAGGAAAAATACTGAGCACCTTCCGCATTGACCGCTCTCTGCCAACTCTGAAACTTCTGCAAAAACGCGGGGCAAAACTGATTCTTCTCTCTCATGCCGACCACGGATTAACCCTCCGACCGGCAGCGAAGTATCTGGCAAAAAAACTTTCCAAAACCAGATTCGCCGGGGGAGGCATAAGTGCGAAATCTGCAATGATAGAAAAACTGCGTCCGGGAGAGGCTCTGCTTTTTGAAAATATTTTTTTTGAGGAAGGAGAGAAGAAAAATGACCTGCGTTTCACCATGTTCCTGGCTTCACTGGCCGACTACTACGTAAACGAGGCTTTTTCCGAATCTCACCGTCCTTATTCTTCGGTGGTTGGAGTGGCAAAACTGCTTCCAAATTATGCCGGTCTGCTTTTCAATGAGGAATTGGAAAAATTATCATCCCTTCTTTCCCCGCAGAAACCGTTTGTCGCCCTTATTTCCGGCGCCAAATTCGGCACAAAACTTCCCCTCATTGAAAAATACCTAAAGCCGGCAGACGCCGTGTTTGTCGGCGGAGCCCTGGCCAATAATTTTTTTAAGGCAAAAGGATATGAAGTCGGCAAATCCTTTGTGGATGATTCAGAAATAATTTCAGAAAACAACTTAAAAAAAGTTCTGTTGCCGATAGACGTCCTTACTTCCGCCGGGAGAGTAACCACCCCGGATGACGTGCGCCCGGACGAAAAAATAATGGATGCCGGACCGGCCACGTTATCCGTTCTCATTTCAAAAATAAAAAAAGCAAAAACAGTTCTCCTAAATGGTCCTTTGGGAGCGTATGAAGAAGGCTACGGAAAATCAACGGAGGAATTACTCAAATCCGCATCAAAAGGACAAAGTAAGATAACCGTAGGAGGGGGAGATACGGTAACTATTGTCGGGAAAATGAAATTACTTAAAAAATTTTCCTTCGTTTCAACGGGGGGCGGGGCAATGCTTGAGTTTCTTTCCGCCGGAACCCTGCCCGGTATAGAAGCTTTAAAGAGAGAATGAGATTTCCCAAAAACATCAATTCTGATAGTGTGTAAAAAGAAAACGGGGGAGAGACTGGAATGAGCAGCTTCGTAATTCTGAATCCGAAAGCCAAAAATAATCCTTTTGTGGCCGCGGACCTGCCTGGGCTCAAGGTAAACGGCACTTTTTTCTGCGGAAAGAAGACCGAAATACGCCGGTTCCCGTCACGTGAAGCGGCGGCGGAACTTGTGGCAAAAGATATGTCCGGGAAACTCAGCGGATGCATAGTCTGCCCGTTTGGCTCCGTGGAAATGGAACTGGCCCTCACCCGCGCAAGCGAGTGATTTTTTATTTTATCTTCAAATTTCTATGTCCAACTCAATAGGGCAATGGTCGGAACCGTACTGATTTTCCAAAATGTCGGAACTCTTAACTTTTTTTACCAAATTCTGGCTCACAAAAAAATAATCTATGCGCCAGCCGATGTTCCTGTCGCGGGCGCGTGTCTTCATGTCCCACCACGAATACTGCACCTTATCGGGATGCCTTTGCCTCCAGATATCAACGTAACCGCTATATTCAAGTTCATCAATCCATGCCCGTTCCTCCGGTAGAAAACCGACGTGATTCTCGTTCTCTTTCGGGCGGGCAATATCAATTTCTCTGTGGGCAACATTAACGTCTCCGCAAAAAATTATTGAGTGACCGTTTTTGCGCAACCTCTCCATATGCGCCAAGAATTTCTCATAGAAACGCAGTTTATATTTAAGACGTTCCGAGAGCCCCCCGCCGTTTGGAAAATAACACCCGATAACGGCAAGTTTTCCAAAATGAGCTTCTATGTAACGCCCCTCTTTGTCATCCATACCGAAGTCATACACGATTTTGTCCGGTTTTTCTTTTGTATACATAGCAACGCCTGAATATCCTTTTCTTGTTGTTGCTGAATTGAAATACGAGTAATACCCAGGGGGATTTTGAAGTTCCGGAGGAAGCTGCTCCGGATGAGCCTTAGTTTCATTAATAAAAAGTATATCCGGATTTTTCCGCCAAACCGTCTCCAGTTCTCCTTTTTTATATACGGCCCTTATCCCGTTCACGTTCCAGGAAATTATTTTCATATGTTCCGCAATTATATGGCTCTTTTGCATTATTGACAAAAAATGCACATGTGTTATAAAGGAGGCCGCTGTACCAAACCACAAAGAAAAGGAGAATATCCATTGGCAAACACCGTTAGCGAAGAAGTTGTGCTCAGGCGGGCGGCGAAAATCGTCGAGCGGCTGAAATGGCTTGATGAAACCGCGCCCATCGAAGGCCCGAAGAAACCCGTTGACCATGTGTGGATAGCCGAGCGTCTTGCCGGACTTGTCCAGAAAGCAGGGCAGGTCATCGTGCCTTCCGGCCCGAAATCCCCGACCCTCGACTTCTCCCAATAGCCACAAACCAGCCCCGCGGAATCGCGTCCACACGCAAAACACCGCGGGGCTTTTAATTGTCTATTATTTTTTACGATGAAATTTTTTATGCACGTCTCTCAAGTACTTATCCGTAACGTTCGTATAAATCTGCGTTGTCTGGATACTGGCGTGACCGAGCATCATCTGCACGGCGCGCAAATCAGCTCCGTTGCGGAGCAAATCCGTGGCAAACGAGTGACGCAAAACATGCGGGGTAACTTTTTTGGAAATTCCGGCCTTGGCCGCGTAAAACTTGACCATGCGCTCAACTGAACGGGTAGTAAGACGCAGAGATTCTTTATTTTTGGCGTTTCTGCTTGTCTGGGCAAAAAGCGCTTCGTCTACATCCTTTCTTTCTTTTTCATATTGTCTGATTGCCTCCTTCGCACTCTCTGAGATGAAAACAATTCGCACTTTTTCTCCTTTACCGCGCACAGTCACCTCATCGCGGGATAAATCTATATCACGGGGAAGGGAGGCGAGCTCCGAAACACGCAGACCCGTCGAAAAAAGGAGCTCCAATATGGCGCGGTCGCGCAGAGATTTCAATGTTTTCCCGTTCGGGGCAAGAAGAAGACGGCTCAAATCCGCATCTGTTATCAAATCAAGTTCACGGTCCGGCACTTTGGCAAGCTCAATGCGCTCCGGCGCATAAGATTCCACCCCGCGCTTCCTTAAATATTTTAGAAAACTACGTAGGGCTATCAAATAATAATTTTGAGTCTTCTTTTTGAGTGTTTGCTTTGGCGCCCCTGGCTTTGAAACCACCTCTTGCCTGTTTATATAGAGGCGATACTCGCGCAAAAGTGAATCTGTCAGATTTTTAGGGTTATCGGTCTTGGCAAAAGACAGAAAGCGCTTGAGATAGCGGTCATAATTCTCTACGGTTTTGAGGCTACGTCCGCGTTCAATCTCTATATATTCCAAAAATTGCTGTTTTAATTCTTTCAAAGAGGCCATAGTATGTGTCGCACAATATTCTAACACAAAAACCCCTTCTCCAAAAAACGCTTGCGCTATAAGAGAATGTATGGTATACTCACATTTAAGCGTACGGGACATCCGTTCTCCGGGTTTTCGGGGGTAACGCTGATTTCACACAATGTTAACGATAAAGAAAAAAACAAAAGCGATAAAAACATCGCAACGGCACGAAAAGGACACGGGATCTCCCGAGGTCCAAATTTCTATACTTTCAAAACGTATCGGTGAGCTCACTTCGCATTTAAAAAAGCACAAGAAGGACAATCACTCGCGACGCGGGCTTATTCAAATGGTTGCCGACAGGCGCGTGCATTTACGCTACCTTGAGAAAAAACACAAGGATCGTTACAGCAAGATCACCAAAGAACTTGGTTTGAAGTAATCAGCTTACCTGGGGGCTTCTTGCCCGCTTTCCGATATTTATCCGCAGCACGATATACTAGTAACGTACCTTTTGTACGCTTTTAAATATTTATGGCAGTAATAAAACATGAAAACCAGCGTGTCGGTGTATTTATAGACACGCAAAACCTTTATCACAGCGCTAAGAACCTATTCGGAAGCAAAGTTAACTTCGGCGGGGTTCTTAAGGATGCCGTAGCCGGCAGACAACTCATCCGCGCAATCGCTTACGTTATAACAACGGAGGCTCGCGACGAAGAAATGTTTTTCGAGGCGCTCACCAAACTCGGCATTGAGGCAAAAACCAAAGACCTGCAGATTTTCTGGGGAGGAGCCAAGAAAGCCGACTGGGACGTAGGGCTCGCGGTTGACGCAATCCGCCTCGCCCCCAAACTGGATGCGGTAGTACTTGTCACCGGCGATGGCGACTTCGTCCCTTTGGTAGAATTTTTGAAAACCACTATGGGCGTGCAGGTTGAAGTTATGGCCTTTGGCCAATCTTCATCCGCAAGACTGCGCGAGAGTGCTGAACATTTTATAGACCTTTCTGAAAAGCCGGAGGCTTATTTAATCGGCTACCGGAAGTCACGCCGCAGCCGCCGTCCCGCAGGTGAAAAGTCCAATGAAGAATGATCTGAAAAAAATCCGCACGTTCGAAGGGGACATGGCAGACACCGTAAAGGAAAACAGTGCTTCTGTTATGCAAATAGCCGCGGCGGAACTAAAAAGAGACGCCGCCCTGAAAATAGAAAAGGTTGAATCAAGAAAAAACATAGTCCTCACGGTAATTTCAATAGCACTAATAGCCGCGGCCGTGCTTATTTCTCTATTCTTTCTTTTTAAGAAGAATACCGTCGAAATAAAAGTAACGGAGGAGACAATAGAAAAAAACAGTCTGATTATGGCGGAAACTGAAAAACGCTACCCCTTGGTAAAAAATTCCCCGCCGTCCCTCAAAGACGTCGTCAGTTATTTCGTCAGGGAGGAACAGGTCGGATTAAATACGGCGAGCGTTCTCATACCAGTACACCGCACGGAAACAGGAACAACAACCACGGACGCGCTTTACACGAGTCTGGATTTTTTTGAAGAGGCCTCGCCCGGCGCCCCGAATTCTCTTACCCGTTCGCTTAACCCCGCTTTTACCATTGGTGTGTACAATCTTAATACACGTTCTCCATTCCTTATATTCACGAGCCCGTCATTTGAAAACACCTTCGCCGGGATGCTCACCTGGGAACCAAGGCTGGGGAAAGACCTCTATCTTTTTTTCGGCACCACAACCGGGGCCATACAAAAACCCTATGAGGACATGACGGTAAAAAACGTCGATTTCCGCGCATTGAAGGACGACTCGGGGAAAACTTTGATTCTTTACGGCTTTCCCGATAAAAAAACGCTGATAATTACCGAAAATGAGGAGTCTTTTTTTGCCATAGTGGAAAGGCTGAAAAAACAAAAGTAGCGTGGTACACTAGCTATATGAACGACACAAACTCATACAAAGAACTCCTGATGAACGAAGTAAAACTCCTTGAAGAAGAGCTGAACGACTTGGGGCTCAAAGTGGAAAAAGAGAATGACGGCTGGGAAACTACTCCCGAAAAACTTGATACTGATTCTTCGCAGGAAGACGAGATGGCAGACGCTTTTGAATCATTTGAGGAACGAAATGCGGTTAAATCAAAACTGGAAGAAAGACTTGAGGAAGTGCATCACGCCCTTGAAAGAATAGGCAAAGGAACTTACGGTATGTGCAAAATCTGTAAAAATCCCATAGAAGACGCGCGACTGAAAGCAAACCCCGCCGCCGATACTTGCGTTTCGCATAAAAATTAACCCGCGGGAGACGTGTAGTAAAATTATCCTCGATGCCTTTTGCCAAAATACTCTCAGCGCAAACGCATCTCCTCAAGCCAAGGTTAGTTTCTGTTGAGACCGATATTTCTTTCGGTCTTCATTCTTTTACTGTTGTGGGACTACCTGACAAAGCCGTCGAAGAAGCCCGTGACCGGGTAAGCGCCGCCATAAAAAATTCCGGTTTTACTTCCCCGAAATCAAAAAATCAGAAACTTGTTATTTCCCTCGCTCCGGCGGAACTTAAAAAGGAGGGTCCTTCATTTGACCTGCCGATGGCTCTGTCTTACCTCTTGGCTTCTGAGGAAATTGGATTCGATGGTGAAGGAAAATTATTTTTGGGAGAACTATCTCTGGACGGAAAAATTTCTCCCGTACGTGGAGTTCTTCCAATAGCAAAACTGGCCGCGGATAAAAAGGTTAAGGAACTTTATGTGCCCAAAGAAAACGCGCGCGAGGCCGCACTTATAGACGGAATAAGAATATTCGGGGTTAGTTCTTTGGGCGAACTCTCAGAACACCTGACCGGAAGCAAAACAATAAATCCAGAAAAGAAAACATCCCTTCCCAAAACAGACAAAGAGAGCGAAGTTGATTTTGGAGACATAAGAGGGCAGGAGTCGGCAAAACACGCTCTTTTGATTGCCGCTGCCGGCGGACACAATATTTCTCTGTTTGGTCCTCCAGGAACCGGAAAAACTATGCTGGCTCGGGCCTTTGCCGGCATTCTACCTCCTCTTTCAAAAGACGAGGTATTTGAGGTGACGGGAATACATTCCGTTTCAGGTTTGCTTGATGATGATTTGATAATTACCCCGCCCTTCAGGAGTCCCCACCATACGTCTTCGTATATTTCACTTATCGGCGGCGGCACCTACCCAAAACCGGGGGAGGTTACTCTTGCTCATCGCGGAGTGCTTTTTCTTGATGAGTTTCCGGAATTTGAAAAACGTTCCCTAGAAGCTCTGCGTGAACCGC
>CAYGDA010000007.1:0-30866 GCA_964348515.1 uncultured Candidatus Saccharibacteria bacterium | reverse complement strand
CTTGATGAGTTTCCGGAATTTGAAAAACGTTCCCTAGAAGCTCTGCGTGAACCGCTTGAAGATGGTGTTGTTTCCGTATCCCGCGCAAAAGGACGCGAGCGTTTTCCAGCCAGATTTACTCTGCTTGCCGCAATGAACCCGTGTCCCTGCGGGAACAGAGGCAGTGCGAAACGGTGTGTGTGCAAGGAAACAGATTTACAAAAATATGAACGCAAAATTTCAGGGCCGATAATAGACCGCATAGATATGTGGGTACCGGTTGGACCAATTGATCACACGGAACTGCGCGACCAAAACTCAAAAAGAGAAAGCGCGGAATTGCGCGAAAAAGTAACTGCGGCGCGTGAAATTCAAAAGAAACGTTTTAGAAAGCACTCCCGCGGAATAACATTGAACAGCCATATGAACGTCCGCGACATGAATTCTTTTATAAAGTTGGAAAAAGAAGCATTGGATCTTTTACAGTCATCGGCAAAGACCCTCCAGCTGTCGGCCCGCGGCTATCACAAGGTCATGCGCCTTTCTCAGACCATCGCCGACCTGGACATCTCACTTTCAGTCAAGGAAAAACATGTAACCCAGGCTCTCCAATACCGCCCCAGGTCTCTGTTTACATAAACAAAAAACCGCCGAACCAGTCGGCGATTTTCTTCTGACAAAAATTAAAACGGATTCTTGGCTCCGCGAACCTCAAAGTGGAGGTGCACCCCCGTTGATTTCCCGGTTGAACCCATAGCCCCTATAATCTGCCCCTGGTTTACGTGATCACCAGCGGAAATATTAACTCTGGACAAGTGACCGTACAGGGTCTGTGTCCCGTTGCTGTGCTGTATAACAATATAATTTCCATAACCGCCGCCCCAACCACCGACATGCGCCACCAAAACATCACCGGTAGCAGCAGCCAAAATAGGAGCTCCGTAAAAAGAAGCTATGTCCACTCCATTGTGTCCGTGAACACCCTGTGATTTAACCCCTCCGGAAACAGGGCGTGTGTAATAACCCGGAAAAGACGGCAGACCGGCAAAACGGGCCGGTAACAATCCGGTTCCACGGTTTGCGGGGCGGCTTACGTTATCGGAACCCATTTCACCGTCCGGAATAATTATAGTATCCCCAACCGCGAGTTTGGAGTCTTCTGTTATTCCGTTAAAGCGGGCTACTTCATCCACATCCGCTTTGTATTTCTTGGCGATTGATTTAAGAGTGTCTTTACTGTCTTTGACAACATACCGCACCCCGGAGATTGGTAAAATCACAAGAGTTTGCCCTTCGCGTAAAGCTTCCCCCCTGGACATGTCATTAGCCCAAAAAATGGTGTTGGGAGTAACATTGTACATTTTGGCGATGCCGCTTACGGTATCGCCCTTGCGAACCACGTATGCATAAATCGTGTCGTCCGTTGGAGGAGCCTTCTCCACTGTTGAATCCCGCATAGGTCCGCTGATTAAAGGAGTGACTCCGGTTGGGGTTATGGGCGTCTCTTCGGCTTCTCCGCCGTTCTCTTTCGTATCCAATATTTGGGCCTTAAGAAGGGGAAGATTCTGGGAGTTTTTTTCCTGGGCGGGCTCCTCTGCCAAAACCGTCGTTCCGTAAAAGAGATTCTGAATCCTGGAGATAATACCGGCACTGGCAGAAACAGGAAAAACAAAAGAAGCGGCTATGGAAAGAGAAAACAACACCTTAAGGAAGAGGTTTATGCTTTTTTCTCCGGTATTTTTCTTATTTCCCGTTGGGAAATAAGGTGTTTTTTGTTTTTTTACTTCCAAAGTTAGTGGACGGGCGGTAAAATAAGCGGGAAATGCCCATTTTGGGGGGATTATAATCCCCCCAGTATTTTTGCCTTATTTTTCAAGGTTTTTTGGGAATACAGACAAAAACGACAAAGTACCCCTCAGGTACTCTATATATGGTATGGGGGATAGCTCCCATAGTCAAGGAAGGTTGTGCACAGACCATCCACAGAATTATCCCCATAAATAAAAGGTCTTTTTATTATTTTGCCTTAAGAAAAACAAAAATCAGGATATAATAAAAGGAAGAAAATGACTGAGGAACAAACGGCTGAATTACGCACCCTCCTGCACGCGCAAATGGAACCCAAAAACAACGCACCGGAAAACTCTCAGGATCAGGCCAAAACCCTTCTTGACCACATAAGGGAAACGGAACAGAGCGTGGAAAAAATAACCTCCAGGCTGAATGAGCTCGCGGACAAGAAACGGCGTGATCCGAGCGAACAAAAAGAGTTCAAAGAATTAAGAACCAAACTGTCTGAAGAGAAGACCAAACTAAGAACTTTCAAGGAAACAAAAAGGAAATTGCGGAGAAAAAGCGCGCGTGCGGGCTACGACAAAAATGAAAAATCAGATAAAATAAATGCAGCGAAAAACTCCATGAGCGAAAAACCCGCACCAATTTTATCAGAAACAATTCCAAACGAAGAAGACGACCTGGAAACCCGAGAGGAGATAAATGACATCCTGAGGCTCCTTGAAAGTGAGCCGGATGAAAAAATAAAAAATGGCGGAAAAGAGATGTCACATTCAGAGACAGCCCGCAGAATAAGAAACATTGTAAGCGAAGTGGCGGGCGGAAGAATTCTGAGCCAAAAAGTTCTGGATGATGCCCTTTTAAATATTCCCGACGAACACGGACTGCGTGAACAAATACGCGGTGCAATAAATAAACAGCGTGATCTGATTGATTTAAGCGAGGGGGAGAAGGACGGGCTGGATTTTGATTTGAGCGAAGAGGGTCCAAAAATTTCCATCGGCGACGAAATCCAGTGGACCTCCGGCGGCATTGATTATCTTCCTCCAGGATCAAGGGTGGAAAAAATTTCTCCGGACGGCCAATTTGTTTTTGTCGGGGGTTCAAAAACAGGATTGCCCGCAAAAGAAGTCGCGCATGTAAAACCCGCCGAAGCAAAAAATGACACCCCGGAGAAAATTGAAGGTGTAGGAACTTATCTTGAATTAACCGCAGACAAAGAACGTATAAAGCGACTGGAGGCAAAACTAGCGGAATACAAAAACAGATTTGCCAAAAAAGCCCATCTGGCTCCCGAAGAACAACAAGATCTTTATTTCAGACACTATATTTTAGAAAATCTTTTAAAAAACAAAAGATTGGAGATATCAGAAATCAAAAATGAAATGAGGGCCAAATACGGATCAGTCTTCAAAGAATCTGTTTTCCTTGGTGCTGTAAGAGTGGTGGACGATTACAACACAACCGGAGGACTGGCTACTTTCGGTGGAACAGGGCTGCCAAAACCGGCGGGGGATTTGGAATATGAATCTTGGAATAAACCCGAAGCTGTTTCCGAACCCTCCCCGGCTCCTGTTCCGGAAGCCCCCGTGGAAACTGACTTGCCGAATGTTTTCCGTTCTGGAAGAACGGGTGAACCTGTTCCCCCAGGAGAAGTAAAAAGAAGAATTGACGGGATAGGAATTGCCCCTCCGAAAAGTCCGGCACCTCAGGCTCCGGCTAGCGAGACAATTGTAACCCCCGGGACTCCGCGCGTAAAAACAAAAGAAGAAATAGCGGCCGACAACCAGCCCGAACTCGCCAGAAAAGCAATAAAAAATCAATTGCCGGGATGGCTCGGAAAATTTATAGACGTCGACGCTGTTTTAAAACCGACCGGGGAAACGGAAAAAGGGATGTCACCAGAACAGATTAGATTGGCCGAGCGGATAACCAGGGCAACTGAACAGCGCGGTGAAGAATTAAATGCGCGCGCGGAAAAACTGGGAATGGCGGAGCGCGCGCGGACGGTGGGGAATTGGTGGAAAGGGCAACCCACTTCCAGAAAACTAATGCTGAGTGCAGGGCTTGCGGGAGCTTCTTTGGGTGCGGCCTTCGCCGGCTCCGCCGTGGGTCTCGCCGCCGTCGGTACCGCACTTATGGTTACGAGAGGATTAAGCGGCGCTGCCCTTTTTGTGGGACTTGAAAAAATACTTGAATACGACGCCAAAAAAAGAGGCGGTGGAGAAGACCTGAGAAACATAAAACAAAAAAATGTGGGCACAGCCACGGCAATGATTGGCGGGGCCGTCGGTGGATTATTCTTGGGCAGCGCGATAGGTCACGGGGTTAATGCTGTCCTAGACAGCGACCTTGCCAAATCGATTACAGACTCGGCAAAAGAATTGTTGGGGAAATTCGGGACGAGTGTGGAAAATGTCGTCTATGTTGTGCAGCCCGGAAACACTTTCTGGGGAATTGTAAAAAGTGAGCTCAACGACATGGGTGTAATGCAAAATCTTTCACCTCAGGGGAAAAATTACCTGCTCGACGCCCTTACAAAACACGCCCCAAGTCTGGGATACGGAAACGTGGACCTTATACACCCGGGACAGGAAATAGATTTAAAAAATCTTCTGGCTGACAAAGAATTTTTCAATCAGGCCTACGAAAAAGCCCTGGGTCTTGGAGGGGAACAAGCTCTCCCCGGTGAGGCGGCAGGAAAGGCAGCCGTAGTTGCTGCCGGCGCAATAAGCGCGGCCGAGATAAAAATTCCTGAAGCTCTCTCATACGAAGAAGTTGCTCCTCCAAAACAGGATTTTCTTGAACAAAGTTTTATTGAGGCAAACAAGGAACCCGGTAATCCCGTAACCGCTCCTGAAATGCCCGAACAAAGACCTCTGGAACCGGAAACGGAAACACGGGCTCCGGCAGAAGAGCGCGATGTGGCAGATATACAAAAACGTTTCGGCGAATCCCGGCTCAATGAGGTGGAAGTTCCCGAAACAGAAACAGACAATGAACGCGTGGAGAGATTAAGAAAAGAAATTTTAGCAATGCACGGCGAAAGTGACGCCGCAGCGGCAGAAACAGAATCGACGCCTGCGACGGAGCCGTCACCGGCTCCTGAAACAACAATCGTACAAGAGGAAGAGGCTCTGACCACTCCCGTTGTTGAAACAACACAAACATATGAACAAATGCCTCCGGTTCCTACAACAACTCCGGAAATTACCGTCGATACTGAAGACAAAACAAAAAGTTTTATAGAGGCGGCGAACACCCCCGGTGAACCCGTTAGTCCGCCCGAGCAAATAGCCGAATCTCTAATCCCACCGGCAGAAACGACACCCGCCCAATCTTCTGTAATACCCGCGACAACAGAACCTGTAATACAGGCCGCGCAGGCACTGGAGATAAAGACAGAAGCCCCCGCGGTAATGGAAACCGCCACGGCTCCCGTGGACACAAGCCCCATAGAACTCACGGAGACGGAACAAAATCTGGCCTTTGAAAAAGGGGAGGGGGCCTTCCAGGCAAAAGTCTCAGATATGTTCCGCGGCAGACTGCTAAACCCGTCGCTTGGTATTTTTTCTCCGAGCGGAATCGAGTCGCCAGAATGGAAAGAACTTAAGCGTCTTCCCCCGCTTGATTTCATTGCTATTTATGACCCCGAATACAATACCCTCATTAAAAATGACCTGGGAACCGGGCGCCTGACCAACATCTTTGTCTCTGCGCCAAGCGACCAGGTCAGAGCGCTGGCTAAAACCATGCGGGAACTTTTGCGCGACGCGGGAATGGATCCCACCCGCTATCCCGCCGGCAGCACAGAAAGAACGGAGGCCCTGCGTCTCCTGAAGGGAGACCCGACCAGCACAAACGAAGCGGCGCGTACGGGTCTTTTCAATACGATAGAGAAAGCCATGAAAGGGTCCTTCATAGCCATAGAAACTTTCAAATTACAAAACGCGAAATTGCCGTCCTAAAACTAAAAAAATGAACCCATCGATGCTGACTGAAATAATAATAAAAGAACTTGGCCTAGAGACTCTGCCGAAAGAAACGCAAGCCAATCTCATATCAAAGGTCGGGGAAAACTGCATGAAGCGTCTTGTCCTTGATATATATGAAATTGTGCCGGAGGATAAAAGAAAAGAATTTGATGCGCTTATAGACTCTTCGCGCTTTGAAGAACTGTTAGCTTTTGTGGAAAGCTACATCCCAAACCCGGACGTCTTTGTTGAGCAATCAATAAAAAAGGAGCTGGCGGAATTCAGGGCCCTTGCGGGAATACACTCATAGATACCAATCCTGCCCGCGGCAGTTGGTCACGTGCTATAGTTCTCGGGTATGGATATTTCCCTTAATGAAAAACAAAAAGAAGCGGTTGAACAAACCGATGGGCCTCTTTTGATATTAGCCGGGGCCGGGGCCGGCAAAACAAAAACAATTACCGAGCGCGTAGTCCGGCTAGTAAGAAAGGGAGTGGCTCCCAATAATATTCTGGCGGTGACATTCACGAACAAAGCGGCAAAAGAAATGCTGGAGAGAATTGATTCACGCCTCCTCGAAGAAAAACTTGTTGACCCCGGCCACCGTTTTGACCGCCCCACCATAAAAACATTCCACTCTCTCGGGCTCCTCGTAATTCGTGAAAATGCCGGAGATTTGGGGCTCTTGAGAAATGTGCGCATATTAGACGACGGAGAATCACTTTCAATCATTAAGGAACGCATAATATCTGACGGGCTGGATCCGAAACAATTTGAACCCAGGCGTTTCCGTTCACTTATAAGCCGCGAGAAAGGAAACTTCGTCAAACTTGAGGAATATGAGAGAAATGTCGCCGGCTATATCCCGAAAATTTTGGCGTCTGTCTGGCGCGGATACGAAAATGAATTAAAAAGACAAAAAGCCGTGGATTTTGACGACCTCCTGGTAAAAGCCGTGACTCTGTTAAAAGAGCGGGTAGATTTAAGAGAAAAATACCAGAACCGCTTCAAATATATACACGTGGATGAGTACCAGGACACAAACCAGGCTCAATATGAATTTTCAAAACTCCTGGCGGAAAAAAACCGCAACATCTGTGTCGTGGGCGACGCCGACCAAAATATTTATTCCTGGCGCGGGGCTAATCTGAAAAATATCCTGAACTTTGAACGGGACTATCCCGAGGCAAAAGTGGTTATCCTGGAAGAAAATTACCGTTCCACTCAGACGATACTCAAGGCCGCCAATGAAATAATAAAGAAGAACGTTATGCGCAAAGAAAAAAATCTTTTTACGCGCCGCGGGGAAGGGGAAAAAATAACAGTGCTTCCGTGTTATGACGAGACTGTGGAGGCTCTGTACATCGCAGAGAAAATACAGGAACTCATAAAAGGCGGAGTGGAACCAAAAAATATGGCGGTTCTTTACCGGGCAAACTTCCAATCGCGCACACATGAAGAGGCACTGCTCCGCGAAAACATTCCGTACCAAGTTCTTGGCGTACGGTTTTTTGAACGAAAGGAAGTCAAGGACGTTCTGGCCTATCTGCGCGCCGGTTTAAACAACAATAATTCCTTTGATGTGGCCCGGGCCGCGAGTTTTCCCTCACGCGGTTTGGGCAAGGTCGCTGTTACAAAAATACTATCCGACAGAATCGAGGAGCTCCCTACGGGCGCCAAAACAAAAAGTAAAGCCTTCATGAATCTCCTTAAAGAAATCGGGGGAAAAGCGGGCAAAGAAAAACTTTCCGACACTCTTTTATATATTGTTAAACACTCCGGAATAGAAAAAACCCTGTCCGGCGGAACCGAAGAAGATTTGGAACGGCTGGAAAACGTGCGCGAACTGGTTTCCCTCGCCACAAAATACGACTCCCTGCAGCCGGAAGAAGCCCTGGAAAAATTTCTTGAAGAATCGGCTCTAGTATCCGACCAGGATGATTTAAAGGAAGAAAAAAATGCGGTACGTCTTATGACTGTGCACTCTTCCAAGGGTCTGGAATTTGAATATGTTTTTGTTACGGGGTTGGAACAGGATCTTTTCCCCCACAGGAAACTCTCAGGTGGAAATATAACTAAAGAGGAATCGGAGGAAGAAAGGCGGTTGTTTTATGTGGCCCTTACCAGAGCCAAAGAAAAACTGTTCCTTTCCTATGCGGAACTGCGCACTATATTCGGATCAAAGCAGATAAATGCACCTTCCGAATTTTTAAGCGACATACCGGAGGAACTTACGGATATGGAAGACACGAGCGGGGCCAGGGAAAGAAGGAATATAATATATCTGGATTAAATTATGAAAGACATACGTCCCAAGAAATCACTCGGACAAAATTTCCTCGGAAACCGCGGGGTACTGAAAAAAATCATCATTGCCGCGGAACTTGAGGGGGGAGATACTGTCCTTGAAATTGGCCCGGGAACGGGAATTTTAACCGAAGAACTTCTCGCCGCCTCAAATAAAGTCATCGCTGTAGAAAAAGACCGGCGCCTTATACCACATCTAAAAGACAGGTTCAGTAAAGAAATATCTTCGGGAAAATTAATTCTTCTTGAAGATGACATCCTGGAATTTAAACCGGAAAACCACGGGCTGATAACCGGCGGATACAAGATGGCGGCGAATATTCCTTACTATCTGACCGGGGCTATTATGCGCAAATTCCTGTCCGCCAAAATCCAGCCGGAGAAAATGGTACTTATGATTCAAAAAGAAGTGGCAAAACGCATAACAGCAAAAAACGGAAACGGTTCACTCGTGTCTCTTTCCGTGAAAGCTTACGGGGAACCCAGATACGTCGCGACGGTTAGCCGCGGCAGTTTCCGTCCGGCTCCAAAGGTTGATTCGGCAATTATTTCAATAGAAAAAATATCCCGCAAGAACTTCAAAACGGAAGTTGAGGAAAACCATTTTTTTGACACCCTTCATGCCGGTTTTGCCCATAAGAGAAAAAAGCTAATAAGCAATTTGAAAGATATTTTCCCAAATGTGGACTGGCAAAGCGCATTCAAAGCGGAAAAGGTGAAAGAAACCGCGCGCGCGGAAGAACTAAAAATGGAACAATGGCTCTCCTTGGCAAAAAACCTTACTTTCTTTTAATAGCCGCCGGCTAATTCGTAGCTATGCGTTTTATGGTACCTATGGGGGGAGGCATCATTGGCCAACAGGAAGGATAACCCGCCATCATACAAGACCCCCCGTAAGAATAATCACCGAGGACTTTAGAGCCGGATATAACCTTCTTGCGGTTGTATGTCTTAGATTCGTATATTGAATATATAAGGGGCTTGCTCCCAACCATCATCCAAACCTTTCCCCAAGACCCCGGGCAAGTGCATGGTGTCCATCCGCTAACAGTCCCCCAAAATAAATTTGCCGCAGCAACCGTCTCAACCCCCGTAAAAATAAACGCCCCCATAAGTAAGGTCCCGACTAAGATTTTCTTCATGTAAAAAGTATACCAAAAGGAGACCCGCGCGTGAACCTTTTGCCGTATGTGGAAAATAAAGCTTCCCCGTGCTTTCTTCTCTGTTATACTAATAGGACTATGGATGACTTCGACCCTTATGCTCCTTATCTGCCCAGCCGGCGCCTGGCGGGAATATTAATTCTTTCTGTTGCGGTTCTTGCCGGGTTTTATTTTTATGAGAAAACGCGTCCCCTTGTGTACCAGGGCTCAAAAAAAGAAATAGCAATTAAAGAACCAACGGCCACAATAAGAGATATAACGAGCCGCGATTCAGACGGGGACGGAGTAAATGATTGGGAAGAAGCGCTTTGGGGAACTGACCCTAACCGCCTGATTTCCAATACTGACGGTTTGTCGGACAATGATTACATAAACAAGAAAAAACTGGCGGTTCAGCAAAAAAACAAAACAGGCACAACCAAGCAACTTACAAAGACAGAGGAGTTGGCCCGGGATATTTTTATAACTACAGTATCACTGGAACAATCCGGCAATTACTCCCCCGAAGCCGCCCAGGCCATGTCTAAAAAAATAGCGGACAAAATACGCAATGCCCCAACAAAAGACCACTTCACGGAAAATAATCTGCGTATAGCCAAAGAAGAAAGTCCCGGGACACTGGCAACATACGGTGCCGCCTGGATTATCGTCAGAAAAAAGTACGAGCCGTACAGATTGGGCTCGGAAATGTATCTGGTGGCTGAAGTGCTGAACAACAACGCTCCGGCGAATCTGAAAAAACTAAAAACCTACGGGGCGTTGTACAAAGCTTTCGCGAATGACGTTATGCTGATAACTGTCCCTCCGTCTCTCGCCATAAGTCAACTCCAGGTATCAAATGACCTGTACGCGCTTTCGGAAGCGCTGGACAATGTAAACAAGCTATACAGCGATTCCATAACGGGCCTAATAGGAATCAACCAATATAAAAACAGAACAAGCGACCTCATTGTCCACCTTCAAAAAATAGAAAACTTCTATCGCCAACTCGCGGCAAAATAAATTATGAAAAAACTTTTTTCTTTCTTGCTAATCCTCTCTCTGTCGGTTTTCACGATGCCTCCTTTGGCAATGGCGCAGTTTGATGATACGGGAGACACAACTGAGGACACTGGTGACACAGGAGACCTTACCCCAACAGATCTGGCTGACTTAGAAGGTCTTAAAGTACACGGGTGCAGCGGTTCCGATGCCGCTCTGGGAGGGGCTTTCACAAATATGGCCGGCAGCGTCCTTGGGTCTCTCGGCAACCTCACAAAAAGTTCGGCGCGGGTATCCTCGGGGGATTCAACCGTGGATCGCTTGGCCAACGGGGCAATAAATACGGCGATAAACTTCGGACTGGAAAATCTTGGTGATATTTTTACAAATCTAGATTTTGGGAGTTTTCTGGAGGGAGGTCTCGGCGGCATTGATTTGGGCGGATTAGGAATAGACCTGGGTGGAATAGTTGACGGTCTTGGCGGTTTATCCGGACTTGCGGGCGGCGCCGGAAGTATAGTCGGCAGTTTCCTGGGCGGGGGAAATATCCCCGTGGATACAGTAAGCGCAGACCCGATATTAAAAGGGGTGCAGAGTCTGACTAACCAGATAAAAAGAAAAGATTATTGTTTAGACGCGATACAGTACAAAACGTCCCAGCTTGGTTTGGCGCAACTGACAAAAAGCACGATGGATTTCATCAACACCGGATACCAGACTGAACCCGGTGCCGGAGAAGGAGAGCCCCTGTATGTCGTAAATGAAGACGATTTGATGGGAAACGTAAAAACTGAACAGCTTCAGATTTTGATAAATGATATAAGAAGCAACGAAAATCTTTCTGAAGAACAAAAAAATGTTTTGGTGGGTGATGTTGTGGAAAATAACCGGAACGCGTCTTTTGATGACCAAATCACTCCAACCCTGGCAAGAGAGCAACAACTGTCTGTCTGTGACGGCGAACCGGATAACGAAATCTGCGGTCTAAATCCCGACGATCCTGCGGACGCCCAGACCATAGAAGAATATAGCGCAAATAATTTTTCATGGGGCGGGTTTTTGGCAAGATTTCAGCCAAATAACAGCGGGCAGGCCAGAAAACTTATCACAAAAAGCGAAGAAGCAAAGCGCGTAAGCCAGGCCGCCCAAAAACAAGAAAAAACTTTGGACAGAAGTGGCGGGTTCAGAAATGTTGAAGTTTGTGTGGAGCGGGACACCCGCAACACTGACAATATTGAACGTCCGGAAGAATTGCCTTGTCTCCGTTACGAAACCAAAACCCCAGCAAGTATTGTACAGAAAACAATGCTTGACGTGACGGGGATCCCCTCTCAAACATTACTTAACTCAAAAGCTTTGGATGAAACTCTCATCGGTCCGTTTCAGGAACTGGCAAAAAGCCTCCTGACAGACGGGCTTTCGGATCTTACACAAAGGGGGGCAACCGGAGGTGTCGGAAACGGCTCAACTAATTACAACAACATATACGCGCGCGACCTTTCTTTGAGCATAGCCACAGTATTAACCCAGGCAACATCCTACCGCAACGCTGTTTCCTCAATGAAAACGGAGGTAGATAAAATAATCACGGCCCTGGAAGGACTCCGCTCCATTTGTTCCCAAATTCCTGGTGTTAACTCCCAGGCACAATCTTTGGGGTTGGCCACAATTGCGACTTGTGAGTCAAATGACGGTCTCGTGACAGCCTTTTCCAGAATGGGGGACGCCTACGGTCTTCAAACTAATTACAGCCAGCAGCTTGCGGCCCTGGACGGAACAAACGGACTTATAGCAAAATTAACAAACCTAAGAACCAGAGCCAATAACGCCAGAAGCATAGCGGAAGTAAACACACTGACGGCAGAGTATACAGGTCTGTCCCAGGTTTCAACTCTTGAAAGTGATTTCCGAAGTGTCCAGCAGCAAATCCCCGCCGTGCAGGGACAGGCGACGTCTCTTATGTCGCTTGCGGGACAATACGCGCAATCGCTTAGCGCCGCCCAAGCGGCATTAGAAACGTCCAGAAACGCCAACACTAACTCCAATTTTTAAACTGCATCCAATTAACACATGCCTCCAGATATCGTCGAGCCAATCACGGAATCATTACTAAAAAACAGGGAGAATATAATAGCTGAAGCTAAAAATATTTTCCGGGAAGAAACCGGCGAGGAACTTACAGATGAAGAAATACAGGATTTAATTAAAAACAAGCCGGAAAATGAGGAGTTTCCGACTATTATCTTTCTGCTCGCCCTCACTAAAGACGCGCTTGATATACCTGAAAATTTGAGCGTGGTGTTCGCTATAGTAGGCTCAATCTCAAGTATCGTCTTGGGCCTCATAATATGGCTCTGGCTCTGGGGTAAATTGGGACTGGTAAAAAAATATCTGATAAGAAAAGTCGCTACTACCGGACCGGTAACCGCCATGGGAGAGTTCATACCGTTTTTTAATATGCTCCCCATGGCCACAATTTTTATCCTCCTTACTCACTACCAGAATACAAAACTGGTGCGGGCATTCTTTATGGTCGCGGAAAAACTGGAAAGCGGCGGGGTAGTGTAAAAACTTTTTTTAATATAGATTGACAAAAAGCTGTTTCCGTTATATAATATGGAGGTATCAAGTCCTTTTTTGTTCACCCACACGGAGGAAGCCATGCTTCTCAAAACCCTGAAAGCTGTATGCCTCACCCTGACCGTAATTTGGATTTTTGCGGCAGGAGCAATTTACGGTCCCCATATCGCCGACAAAATCATCCCGAGCGCCGAAGCGCAAGACGCCTCCGTTTCGATGTACCGGTTGCCGGGCAGTAAAATACCCGCCAGGGGATACTGCCTAAAGGGTATCGAGTATATGACTTTCCCGGAGGGTGGTGTAACCCCCCGTATAGATGAAAAAACCGACAAGCCGGCCCATTGTAATTTCTGATGGTCCCCGCCCGGCCACCAAAAACGCGTAGAGTAATCTGCGCGTTTTTTACTTTTCCTGCTCTACTGATTTAGTATTGTGGTAGAATTAAAGCCATGAATTTTCTTTCCTTTTTAACCACAAAAAGGGACTTGCGGTTTTGGGCGAGTATAGTATTTATTGTTTTTTCTTTTGTAATAATTGTTTTTTCTTCAACAAAAACCGCTTATGGAGAGACGACTACGGAATGCATAGAACTTAATGGCCCCGGATGGACAGCAAATGCAAGTGGTAGATGTGTAGCCCCGCCGTCTTCATCACCGTCTGACTCCCCGACACCCGCCACACCATCAGGAACATGTACCGGTTTTTTGTGCCAGATTCTCGACGCCTTTACCTCCGGCATCAGCAATACCGTCGGTTTTTTAATATCTCTTATTGTAGTGCCTATCTTTGCGGGTATTTTGCGTTTTGTGGCCTTCCTTTTTGACGCGACCGTTTACTACAGCATATTTGAAATGAGTAAAATCACAGGTTCCGGAACTTCCGGCGGTGTAGGGCAAGGCATAGCCGAAGCTTGGGGGGTCGTGCGAGACCTTCTTAACCTTTTCCTGATATTCTGGCTGGTTTGGATAGGAATAAAAACAATCCTGGGAATGGAGGACTTCAAGAAAATAATCCCGGCAATTTTGATGTTTGCTCTCCTCACCAACTTCAGTTTCTATTTTTCAAAATTGATAATCGATGCCACTAATATTCTTGGTCTCCAGTTCTATTCCGCCGTGCTCCCAAACGGCATAACTGATCCTCTGACCTTTGGAAGGACATCCACCGCCGCCGGCGTAAGTGCGGGAAGTAATACCGGCATAAGCGCAAAAATAATGCAAAACCTGGGCATAGACGGAATAGTGGCCGGGCTCGACAGCGGAGACAAAACAAAATCGATTGTCGGGATAGGGATAGTCGACCAGCTTTTTGTAATTCTCCTCCTTATTGTAAGTTCCTTCCTGCTTGTTCAGGGTGCCGCTATCTTCATAGTCCGCATTGTTTCCCTGATATTCCTTCTCGTTCTTTCTCCCTTAATGTTTGCGAGAAACATTGTCCCCCAAATAACCACTTACGCAAAAAAATGGTGGGATATGTTTTGGTGCGAATGCTATGTTGCTCCGGTTTTTATGCTCCTCTTGTATCTTGCAATACGCATAAGTGACGGTCTTGTCGGAGTAAGCTCAATATTGGGAGGAGGGTCAAGCGCGTCCGGCGGCAGCTATTCTACTTTTGGTTCCCTGTTCCGCTATGTCATAGTTGCCGGTCTTTTTATATTTGTTCTAAATAATTCAAAAAAAATTGCCTGCATGATGGGGGAGGCTACCAACGGCTTTGCTAAAAGTGTCGGCACAGCTCTTGTGGGTGGGGGCTTCGGAGCCCTTGGAATGGCCGGCCGGGCAACTGTGGGCAGAGCCGCCGCCAACCTAAAACAAAGCAACTGGATGCAGGGGCAACTGGCCAAAAACACGTTCGGAGCAAAACTTCTTTATAATGTCGCCGATACCACAAGCAAAGCCAGCATGGATGCAACACGTTCTGAAACATTCAGAAGCGGACTTTCCAAAGCAACCATGGGCGGAGTAGCCCTAAAAGAAGGCACTGCCGGCAAGGGCGGTTACGAGGGCGTTCTGGACGTCAAACAAAAGAAAAGGATGGAGGAACGTGATAAGTTCAGACAGACTCTTAAGGTAACCGACCGGCAAATTGACACCCTAAGCAGAGAGAAAACAGCGGAGCTTTTGGAAAAAATGGATGACGTGGACAGGGCTAAATTCCAAAACCCCGCCACCCGCGAGGATGAACGTTATGATTTGTTAAAGAAATACCTGCAAAGGGAACGTGATGAAGCCTATGAGGGGACGCTGAAAAGCCAAGGCATCATAGAAGGTGTGCAGGATACTTTTGATAAAAAAGTTCTCCGGAGAACAGACTCCACTTACGGCTCAGTTGACGCCAGAAAAAAGCGGGAATACGACAAAGAAAAAGCCGCCGAAAGAAGAACCGAGGCAACAAAGAGAAAAGCTGATGAGGCAAAGAAAAAAAGAGACGCCAAAGACGCCGAAAAGGAAGTTGAGTACGAGAGACTGACAACTGACGACACTGGGAATAAAATGACGGATGAGGAAGCCTTGAAAGCCCGCCGGGACACGCAGGAAAAAATAGAATCGGACATAGAAGAGCTGACTGATGCTCCCGCAAAACTGGAGGAAGCTTCTGCTTCTTTGCGTTCTTTAAGCGAGCGTCGTGATAAGTTGTCGGAAGTGGTGGAAAAAACAAAAAGGCTTAACCAGAACGAATTGGAAAAAAACTCGCTGTTACAGGGAAAATCTTTCGATGAAGCTGTTGAACATTACGGGGAAGAAATAGAAAAAGCCCGCCTGTCCGGAGAAAATTTAACTGTAAACACGCTCGAAGGGAAATTGGAGGTACTGAAAATACTCCAGGAAACCGGAAAAAACACCCTCGCTGAAGCTACAGCGGGCACATCTCTGGAGATAGCGACTACAGAAAGGGACGTATCCCGTTTGGACAACTTAAGGAAAACCTCGCGCACTGAGCTAAAAAAATTAAAGAAAAAACTGCACGAGGCGCAAAGAGAGGAGAGCGACATAAAAGAACTGGCCAAGTATATGGAAGGCTTGCGAAACAGAAGAGATCAGGCATCACAAACGAGTCCCGCCGGAGGAGGAGCCCCCGGCGGCGGGACAACTCCAACCCCTTAATAAGGAAACCGGAATAAAAAACGCAGGCGTAGAAAATAAAAACATAGTAAGATAGTAATTATAAGTATGGATTACACCACGGAGGAATTAGACGCTCTATATAAGCTCCTGCCGGAAGAGTTGACTGAGGTAATGTACGGGGACGAACGCGACCGTGTTTTGCGCCATCTTGCCGACCGATACAAGCTCACAAGTAACCAGAAGGAAGCGTTGGATATTGCCGTCGATGACGTCATACTGGGCATTTCCTCTTATCATGATTTGCCACAATCTCTTGTTTCCTATTTGGACTGTTCTCCCAGCATAGCCGGGAATATATCCCAAGATTTGTATGACTTTCTTTTGAGCGACGCCAGAGTGGGAATAGGAGAAATGGAAAAAAAGAGGCAAGAATTTGATATTTCAATTTCGGAAAAAAGAAAGCCCCAAACAACCAAAGAACCCGACGAACCAAAAACTGAAAGCAAACCACCCGCAGAGGAAGAAAAATCTGCACCGGAACCGGAAAAGAAAACGGACCCCGTTCCGGTTCCGGTGCGTCACATAGACCCGGGAGGCAACGAAAGAAAGGCCGGCAAAGCCCCACCGATACCCCTCAAGGATATAAAACTTGAGGAGAGAAGCCCTGTGCCGGGGAAAACAATAGCTGACAATGTACTGAAACAGGACACTTCAACGATAGGAAAGGTGCGCATCGTGGGAAATCATTTCGGCCTGCAAATGGAACAAACGGCTATTTTGGTAAAAGACGTCGACGACGTTCTTAATAAAACTTCCGACCCACGCGGATTCCCGGAACGGATAGCTGTACGCCTTAATGTTCCCAAAGAAACCGCCCAAAAAATATCCGAGGAACTTAATTCCGCGATTTTCCTGCATAAAAAATTATCCGTACTGCCGCCAAAACTGGATGTGAATGAAGAGAGAGTAAAAATAGTCCCTCTAGAGGAAGGATCTGTACAGGAGGGACCATGGCCCAAAGACATAGAGTCTTTTGTGAATGCAAAGGAAAAAGAATTGGACTCCTTGGGAGAACGCCTGCGCCTGGAAAAGGTGAGCAAAGAATACGATGACTCCCACCCAAAAACAACTCCGCTGCCTTCTGTTGCCGGCACCGTCCCAACGGAAGAAAAAATAGTCGGGGCAACGTCGTTCGAAAACAGGGCGGAACCGTTGAGCCCGTTGTCTCCAAGCGAAGAACTCGCCAACAAAAAACCCGTGGTTACGCCCGCAAAATACAACGCTGACCCTTACAGGGAACCAATAGAATAAATCATGCAATTCCGAGTACCACAATTCATCGACATTGAAGATAAAATATTCGGGCCCCTTACTTTCAAACAATTCGCCTATCTTGTTGGCGGCATAGGCCTTGGGTTCGTCATCTTCCGGATCATTCCGTATGGTCCGCTGGCTTTTGTTCTTGCCGCCCCCCCCGTCATTTTTGGCCTAATGCTGGCTTTTTATAAGGTAAACAACAAACCGTTCGTTTTCGTCCTGGAAGCCTCCATACGTTATTTTTTTGGAAACAAACTGTATCTTTGGCAAAAAACAGAACCGCCGGCTCCGCCGACCGACAAAGAACGCCGCGAGGAGGCTCCCGTGGAACAGGTTCTTCCAAAAGTAAGCGACAGTAAACTGAAGGAGTTATCATGGGGGCTGGACGTGCTTGATAAAAAACAATAACCGTTCCAATTAGAAAAAAACTGGGAGTAAAATGATACAATAAATAGTACTAAATCTTTAGGTTTTTCGTACCACCACTGTTAATTAACACTTTTCATGCCATCCGCAACACCATCACAAAGTTTTGTCCCGGTACAGGAAATACGCGACGGGCTTTTGGTGCTTGAGGATGGGGGGGTGCGCGCCATTCTGATGGCCTCCTCACTGAATCTGGCCCTCAAGTCTGAAGACGAGCAGAAGGCGACCCTGATGCAATTTCAAAATTTTTTAAACTCCCTCGATTTTTCAATACAAATAACAGTGCAATCCCGGCGTTTTGAAATAAGGCCGTACTTGGCCCTTTTGGAAAAACGCTCCAAGGAAGTCACGGGGGATCTCCTTCGAACCCAAATTACTGAATACATGGCTTTCATAAAAAGCTTCACGGAAATGACGAACATAATGACAAAGAACTTTTATATAATCGTCCCGTATTCTCCCCCCATGCTCACTTCCAGAAGTTCATTATCCGACCTGCTTCCATTCGGAAAGAAAAGTAAGCGCGAAGAGGCTTTTGAGCAAAAAAGGGAAGCCTTTGAGGAAAGTCGCGCGCAAGTTGAGCAAAGGGCCTCAGTGGTGGAACAGGGTTTGGCCCGCGTGGGGGTAAGGGTAGAACGCCTCGGCACCGAAGAAGCCGTCGAGCTTCTTTACAAAACGTTCAACCCAGGCGAAACGGAGAAACCGATAGTGATGCAATAAACATGCAATTCGAATTTAAAAAGAAACAGCACGAAAGCAAAGGAATGATTGCACAAAAGCTGCCATCGGAGATTTACGAGGCGGCGGAAATGCAGCTGCGCGACATCATCGCCCCCTCCGCCGTAAAAATAGACCCGCGGGGACTCCACTTGGGGGACAAAATAACACGCACATTTTTTGTAATTTCTTACCCGAGATTTTTAACGGACAATTGGTTCTCTCCCGTAATAAACCTGGATAAGGTTTTTGATGTGGCTATCCACATTCACCCGATAGACACGGCTGAGGTATTAAAAACTTTCCAGAAAAAAGTCGCCGAAGTGGAGTCCCAGATAAGAGAACGGGAAAGCAAGGGACTTGTGCGCGATCCGATGCTTGATGTGGCATACCAGGATCTCGAAGATTTGCGTGACGAACTAATGCAGGCACAGGAAAAAATGTTTGAAGTTGGTCTTTACCTAACTCTGTACGGACAGAATGAATCAGAGCTCGATAAAATGGAGTCAGAAATAAAATCCATACTTGAAGCTAAGCTTGTTTACGTAAAACCCGCTCTTTTTCAGCAGGCGGAAGGCTTCAAATCAGTAATCCCTGTAGGCGAAGATATTCTTTCGGTACACTCAAAACTAAATTCTTCTCCGCTTTCTTCAATGTTTCCATTTGTTTCTTTCGACTTAACATCCGACAGGGGAATCCTATACGGAATAAACAGGCACAATGCCTCTCTTGTGCTTTTTGACCGCTTCTCTTTGGAAAACTACAACTCCGTGATTTTTGCCAAATCAGGTTCCGGTAAATCATATACGACAAAACTTGAAATCCTGCGGACCCTCATGTTCGACACGGAAGTCATTATTATTGACCCGGAACGGGAATATGAGTACCTGGCCGAAGCTGTGGGGGGGAGATCATTTAATATTTCCCTGTCCTCGGAACACCACATCAATCCGTTTGATTTGCCTGTGGCGCGCGAAGACGAATCCCCGGCTGATGTTTTGCGTTCAAACATAGTTAATTTGGTGGGACTCTTCCGCGTAATGCTGGGGGGCTTAACCCCGGAAGAAGATGCTTTGGTTGACCGCGCCGTATCTGAAACCTATGCCCTAAAAGACATCACCCCGGATTCTGACTTTTCGTCCGCGGAACCCCCTCTCCTTTCTGATTTTGAACTGGTTCTGGCGGGTATTGAAGGGTCTGAGTCGCTTCTCCAAAAACTTTCTAAATTTACAAAAGGCTCATGGTCCGGATTTATAAACCAGCCGACAAACGTGGATATCAACAGAAAACTGGTGGTCTTTTCCGTTCGCGACATGGAAGACGAGCTGAAGCCCGTGGCTATGTACATAGTGACTCACTTCATCTGGAATGCCGTGCGCAAAGATATACGCAAACGTCTACTCGTTGTGGACGAAGCCTGGTGGATGATGAAAACGGAGGACACCGCTTCCTTTCTTTATTCCCTGGCAAAGCGCGGACGCAAATATTATCTGGGAGTTTGCACCATAACTCAGGACGTGGGCGACTTTTTGCGTTCTCCTTATGGATATCCGATTGTGACCAACTCATCCCTGCAATTACTCCTTAAACAGTCCCCGACATCCATAGATACGGTGCAAAAAACCTTCAACTTAACGGATGAGGAAAAATACCTGTTACTTGAATCAGGGGTGGGGGAAGGAATATTCTTTGCCGGACTAAAACACGTAGCCATAAAGATAATAGCTTCCTACACCGAGGACCAAATAATCACCTCCGACCCGTCCCAACTGCTTTCGATTAAAAAAATGAAAGAAGACTTACTCGCGGCGGAAAAAACCGGCGCGGCAGACTCCCCACAAAAATGAAAAGTCTATTAACTTCAATATTTTTATTTTTTCTTCTTACGAACTCCGCGGTCGGGCAGGCAACGGAAACCTTTGACATAAAACTTTCTCCGGAAACACCCGCCCCAAACGAGTCCGTGCTGGCTTATATCGCCTCCTTCTCGATAGACCCAGATACCTCAATCATCACCTGGAAAATAAACGGGTCTGCGGTAAAAACCGGTATAGGTGAAAGAAAAATCAATTTCACCGCGCCTAAGTCGGGAGAAAAGTTAACTTTGTCCGCGGAAGTGGTTTCATCGTCTGGTATAAAACTTTCCCAAACAGTTACCGTACAGCCATTGTCTTTTGATCTTATTTGGGAGGCTCTCGACAGTTATACTCCGCCGCTTTACAGAGGAAAAGCTCTCCCCGGGGAAGAGGGCAGTATTTTGGTCACAGTCATACCGCCCATTAAACAAAACGGTGAGGATTATGTATATACATGGAAAAGAAACAATAAAGTCACGGGGAGCGCCTCCGGCTACGGGAAGAGGACTTTTGTTTTCAGTATGAATTTTCTAAACAAAGAAGACCGGATTGAGGTTGAACTTTATGATAAAAACGGGACCGTCGGGAAAAAATCCGTAATCCTGCGCCCGTTCAGCCCCCTTCTTGAACTTTACGAAACAAACCCGCTTTCCGGCCCCAATTACTCAAAAGCAATATCCGATTCATTTTCTCTCCCGGGGCAGGAAGCCAGCCTGATTGCTGAACCATATTTTTTCTCACCCAAGTCAAAGACAAGCAGTCAATTGCGTTTTAAATGGTCACTAAATGGTAAAGGAGTACAGCCCACCCTGGGAAAAGACGAACTTACCCTGCGTCCAGATTCAAAGGAATCGGGAAGCGCCAGTTTACAAATAAGCATAAGTAACGCCCAAAAAATATTGCAGAAGGCAACCAAGAGTGTGACAATACTCTTTAACCAGGACCAATGAAATCACTTATTAAAATTTTAACGGTTTCCGCTTTATTGGTTGCTGTATTTTTTTCCGGGACACCTTCTTTTTCATTCGCCCAAACAACCCCGCCCGCAAATAACCCCAGCTATCAACCATTAGTTAATTTCCCCGGACAAACACAGGGGAGCGGGGTGCTCATAAACCAAACCGGTTTAAGTGACTACCTCCGGCTTATTTTTACATACATGATTGGTATAGCCATAGTACTTACGGTAATTATGGTAATACTCGGGGGAATGCAATATGCCACAACCGACGCCGTGGGCGGGAAAAGCCAAGGGAAGAAACGCATAGAAACCGCCATAGAAGGGTTGGTCTTCACTCTATTGGCTTGGCTTATTTTAAATACCCTGAATCCTAATTTTGTTAAATTAAAACTAAATCTTGGCTTCGCCACAACAGACACCTCGACCGCGCCAAGTACCCCGCCGGGAGGCACGGGCGCCACCGGAACGGGCGGCGGACTTACAGTAAGGCCGGTACAACCTTGTGTTGGTTGCGTTGATATCCAAGGTATCCCCTCCAAACCACCGGGTCACGCCCCATCAGGTTTTGGTTGTGACTCCGCCCTTTCCCCTACATGTAAAATGAACAGTGGGGTTCTCCAGAAACTCGTGCAGCTAAACCAAACCCTCTCTGGCCAAGGAATTAACATCATTGTAAACGAGGCGTGGCCTCCGACAGTAGACCACCAAAGCGCCTGTCATTACAACGGCGGGTGTGTTGACGTTGGTATAAACAGTGCGAACGCATACAGCCTGACAAACGTCCAGGCTTTCTGCACAGCGGCACAACAAGCAGGCATCCCCGCCCTTTTTGAATCCATGAACACTCAATACAACACCAACAATGTGGCTCCGTGTACGTTAAAACGATCAGGCATATCCCACTTCCACCTCCCCAGATAAATTATGAACCAAAAAATTTTTAATATAATCATTGGGAGCCTGATTGTTTTAATAATAATAATCGGGGGGATTTGGTTCTTCCTGTCTTTCTCAGGGAGTAACTCGGGCGGGATCCAACAGGTTGTACAAAACCTTTTTCCATTCGGCACGGCCAACGACATACAACCCGGGACTGCCCCGGGATTTTCTTCAGGAACAACCACTTTTGTAGGAACACAAGGAGAGGGGTCACTAACAAAAATAACGACAACCCTGCGACAGTTGACCGGTGACCCGGTCTCCGGCGCGGGGTTTGCCATGTTGGGGACCTCCACAACAGCATCCTCAAGCCCTAAAGTTTTTTTTGTTGAAAAAACCACTGGACACATAATTGAAACCGATCCGGATACGGGAATTAAAAAAACAATAACCAACACCACCCTCCCCCAGGTGCGGGACTCTGTTTTTTCGCCTGACGGAAAAAGTGTTGTCTTGCGTTACTTGCGAGATGACGAGGTAACCATGGAATCATATTTGATTTCAATCCCACAAATGGCCTTTGAAGACGTGGCGGAAAGACCCCTCAAAGGTTCTTTCCTTCCTGTTAATATTTCCGGTCTGTTTTTCTCCCGCGCGGGTGACAAGTTGTGGTTTTTAACAAAAGGAACCTCCGGTTCGACCATAACGGAAAAAAATATAACAAAAGGCACGGAATCACGTGTGTTTTCTTCTCCATTTTCGGAGTGGCTTTTTGAAATAACAAATAGCGAAGCCGTCTTTCTTTCTCCTAAGCCGTCTTACGCGGTAAAAGGGTACTTATTCGGTGGGGCCTCACAAAACAACAATCTGACGAAACTGCTGGAGGGAATGGGACTTACTTCAAAGATATCCCCAAGCGGTTCTTTTTCTCTTGTTGGGACTGTGGTTGGAGGAACCCCGGATCTTTCTCTTTTTTATTTGAAGACGGGGGAGGTGACCAACTTAGGAATCAAAACATTACCTGAGAAATGCGTGTGGGACCCGAAAGAAAAATTTGCCTTGTGCGCGGTTCCAAAAGATATCCCCGCCGCCAAAACCGGCTATCCTGATGATTGGTATCGTGGAGGAGTTTCTTTCAGTGATAACTTTTATATTGTAAACACAGAGCCGACATCAACCACGCCCCTTTCTCCCCTAAACTACGCCGCCCAAAAAGAGGTGAGTTTAGACATAACTTCCCCCGTCATAAACCAAGACGGTACTCACCTACTCTTTGTTGACAAAAAAACCAGTACCCCATGGCTTTTGTACATCACTCCTTTAATAGAAAATGTAGGCGATTAAACTAGTTGTGTTTTAACTTTTTCCTGAGATATATCTCCTGCCCGATACTAAAGAGGTTGCTCGTGGTCCAATATAAAGAAAGCACCGCCGGAAAACTGTAAGACACGAACACTATAAAGAGGGGGAGTATGTATAAAACCTGCAGGCGCATACTTTTTGCAAATTCTTCCTGAAAACTCCCTGTTTTTTTGGCTTCTTTGTTTTCTTTGGGTAGAGTGAGTTTAGCCTGCACAAACTGGGAAACCCCGACAAGTAAGGCCATAATCACGTTGTGTTTTTCCGTTATTGAAAATAGAGACAGGAATGAATCCGATATATGATCAGGATAGGAAACAAAAGAGTATAGCCCGCCGGTATGAAGAAGGAGTCCTTTGTAAAAAACAAAATACAAAGCAAAAAGAATCGGTATTTGTATAAAAAGAAGCAGTATGCTGGTAAACGGACTTATATTGTTTTCTTTATACAAAGCAAGGGTGCGTCTGGCAATCTCTTCGCGGTTTCCTTTGTTTTCTTCCTGTATTTTTTTTACCCCAGGCTCTATCTCGCGCATAACCATCTGGCTGCGCAGCGACTTTTGATAGAGGGGAAAGAGTATAATCTTTACTATTACGGTCAAAATTACAACAGCGACCCCGGCGTCATTTCCCGGAACAACCGACGTTAAAAAAATCAGTCCGTTATATAAAGGTTCGTAAATAAATGTGTTAAACATAATTTTGATTATACCCCCCGTTTAAAAAACTCCTCTACTCCCATTTTTACTTCTCCAAAATCCTTTGGTTTCTTTTTATAAACAAAAAGAACCGGGTGTAAAAACAACGCGCCCTTCGCCGCTTCATAGCCCCATCTCCTCATTTTATTGCGCATTACCGCCTCCTTCTCCGTCTTTTTAGAAACAGAGAAGGAAGCTGCCGGCACAGTAGATGACTCAAAAACGGTGACTAAAAACAGTCCTGTGGAAAAAGTCTTCTTCCTTTTTTGTCTCAAGAGAGATAAAAAAGAGCGGGAAATCCGTCTTTTTCGGGGAAACATGAATTTACACGGAAAGTTTCTTCCTTCCTTTCTGCCTGCGGCGGGCAAGGACTTTCTTGCCGTTTTTTGTTTTAGAGCGGACCAAAAAACCGTGCGTGGTCTTCCTTTTTCTCTTCTTTGGTTGGTATGTTCTCGACATAACGGAAATACTACATAAATTTTTCAACCTTAGCAATCAAAAAATCAGTCCCCAGCTTTTCCACAGGTTTTTCAACTTTCCTTTGTTTTTCACCGATTTTACATTTTTTCCACGGCGACTATAATACCGATACCACAAACTATGGACCCGCGAATTCTCTGGAGCAAAGCAATGATAGATATAGAACTTGCACTTTCGCGCGCTAATTTCAGTACCTGGTTTAAAAACACCTCTCTGGTAAAAATTGACGAGGGAGTTGCTCTTATGGGTGTACCCAACGACTTCGTAAAAGACTGGCTGCGCACCAAATACCATTCATTTATACTCGAGAGACTGCGCAACATAGACCCAGCAATAAGAAATGTTGAGTATTCCATACTTTCACAGAAACGCGACACAGCTGACAGGGAAGAAATAAACATAAACAAAAGACTTCCCCTGCAGGAAACCAACAGGGAGGACGGCTTGAACCAAAAATACTCGTTTGATAATTTTATTGTCGGGCAATTTAACGAGCTGGCCCATGTTTCCGCTCAAGCTGTAATAAAAAACCCGGGGGCGTCATATAATCCTTTTTTTATCTATGGGGGAACTGGCTTAGGCAAAACACACATCATACAAGCAATAGGAAACTCTATTAAAAAAAGCTTCCCTGACAAGCGTGTCTATTACACTTCCATAGAAAAATACGTACTGGACTTCACTAACGCCATTGGTGTTAATAAAGTTAATTCTTTTAAAGAGCGCTACCGCAGGTACGACACCATAATTATTGATGATATCCAGTTTATAAGCGGCAAAGAAAAAACCCAGGAGGAGCTTTTTCACCTTTTTAATACTCTCTACGACAATAATAAACAAATAATCTTTTCCTCGGACAGGCACCCGAACCTTATTCTTGGCCTGGAAGACCGTCTGCGCTCGCGTTTTGGGGCCGGTATGGTGGTTGATGTGTCTCAACCTGAATATGAGTCCAGATTGGCAATTTTACGCTCAAAAACACAGGAATATCAACCCTATATAACAGACGAGTTGTTGGAGTTTATAGCAGAAACAATACAAGGAAACATAAGGGAGCTGGAGGGTCTCCTTACAAGTATTATTTGTCAGGCCCAAATAAAAGGACGGTCGCTTCTTAAGGAAGAGGTAAAAAACATAATTAAAAACAACGTCCGTTCCAGAAAAAACACATCAATAAAAGATGTCATAAAAACCATAGCGGAATATTATTCAATGGAGGAGGGGCTTATCTATAACAAAACAAGACAAAAGAACGTGGTTAAACCGCGGCAAGTTGCTATGTATGTTCTCCGTGAGGATTTTGATATATCCTTTCCAACAATTGGGGAAAAACTTGGGGGTAGAGACCACACAACCGTCATTCATTCTTGTGAAAAAATTAAAAAAGACCTGAAAGTTGATCCTATACTCTTAAAAGAGATTGAAGAAATACGAGCAATCTTCAAGTAATCCACAGTATATGAATAAAAATATTTACAAAAAATCCTTAAAACAATGTAATAAAAATATTTTTCCACATATCAACATGCGTATAAATAAAACTAATATAGTATTTATATGAAAATAGAATGTATCACAGAGAAGTTATATGTGGGGATACAAAAAGTTGTGCCGTTCACAACAAAACAATCCTCGTTACCTAACTTACAAGGTGTGTTTATTTCAGCAATAGACTCCTCTTTAATTTTACGTTCTACGAATTTGGAACTTGGTGTTGAAATAGAAATACCAGCAAAAATAGAGTCCCCGGGATCATTTCTTGTGCCGGGAGACGTTATTTTAAAAGTTTTTTCAAATCTTTCCACTCAGGAAAAAAAAGTAACCCTTTCAACTGAAGGTAATACCCTACATATAACATCATCACAAAATAATATTTCATTACTTTGTCTGTCTTTTGATGATTTTCCAACAATTCCAAAAATATCAGGGGATTCATACGAAATTCCCATACAAAAAGTAATAGAAGGATTTTCGTCTGTTTATTACAGTGCTTCTATTTCTTCCATTAAACCGGAAATAGCCAGTGTTTATATATACACAACACAAAATGAGCTTATTTTTGTGGCGACAGACTCTTTTAGGTTGGCGGAGAAAAAAATAAAATTTAAAGCAGAAAACCCGTTTTCTATAATTATTCCTTTAAAATCAATATCAGAAATAATAAAACTATTTAGTGGTATGGATGATGTTTTTACGATAACAACATCAAAATCAACAGTCTCGTTTTCAACCTCCGAGGTTTATATGACATCCCGCCTAATAGAAGGAACATTCCCTGATTATAGGCAAATAATTCCAAAAGAAGGGAATACAGAAATTACTGTTCTAAAGCAAGACTTGGTTTCTCTTACGAAATTACTCAGTGTTTTTTCAGACAGGTTTGGGCAGGTTGTTATGGAAATAGAACCAAAAAAGAAGGCTGTTTTTTCTACCTCGAACTCGTTGGTTGGAGATATTCGTCACCAAATAGACGCCAGTGTTGTTGGGGAAGGGGTTACTATTCACTTTAATTATAAATACTTACAGGATGTACTTCCTGTTTTATATAAAGAGAGTATTGTTTTTCAATTAACAACACCACAAAAACCGATTTTAGTTAAAAGCGCCGCCGACGACTCGTTCACATATCTGATCATGCCTTTAAACCGCTGAAATGCTCCATATACGAGATTTTTTGGAGAAGTTGGGGAATGTCCACAAAAAAACAAAAGATACGGAAGAGGGGATATTCTCTGCGATGGAAGAGGTTGGTATAAAAAGAGAAGGTGTGGGTTTAAAAATAAAAGGGGATACACTTTTTATTTCCGGGCATCCTGTTGTTAAAAAAGAAATATTAAACAAAAAAGAAATTCTGGTTCAAAAAATAAACTCCTTTGGAATAAAAACAATCAGATAGTGCTGATGGTACTAAATTACACACCTGTAAGGATTTGTTGATATCCACCTCTCTATCCCGAATTCCCAATTAGGAAATTGGGGGTCGTTTTTTTCTGCGGGCACTGGTCCACGGGGGTCGTTTTTATCTACCCAATATAAAATACTATGGGTTCCTCCGTATACCGGGCCCTGCATACCATCCCCGGAATCTATTCCTCCACAGACAACACCCCGGAGCACGGGTTTTAACCCCAGGCTTTCCGGGTACGGCTTCTCAAAGAATTCTGTGGGGTAATTTTTTAAAACCTCGTTCATAAATTCGCGCCAAAGTGGGGCAATTACAATTGCCGCCGCCTTTCCTTTCATTGGAGAGTTGTTGTTGTTTCCTCCCCACGTTCCCACAACCAGAGATGGGGTAAAACCAAGGGCCCACACGTCACGGAAGTCGTTCGTCGTCCCGGTTTTTACCGCCACATCACGGTCAGTGAACCCCAAAACCCCGCGGGACCCAAAGACCGGCGCGCGCGCACTGTTGTCTGAGAGAATATTTGAAATTTTTAGAGCAATGTCCTTGTCCAGCACCTGTTCTTCGTTTGGTGTGTATTTTTCGAGCACCTTGCCGTCACCTGTTTCAACAGAAAGGACGAATTGGGTCGGGTTACGTATTCCCTGATTGGCAAAAACTCCGTAGGCTTCGGTCAGTTGGAGAAGGGTCACTTCTCCACCACCTAAAGCAAGAGACAACCCATAGAGGGATTCATCCCCGGTAAGGCTTTCTATCCCCATCTTGCGGGCTAATTCTATTGAGTCCCGCACGCCGGACAAATATAACCCCTCAACAGCGGGGACGTTCAATGATTGTGCCAGGGCTTCCCGCATTGTCACCGGCCCACGGTATTTTCCGTCGTAACTTACAGGGGCGTAACAATCTTTCTCCTTTAATCCGCTTCCTTGCTTTGGTGTGCCGTCAGGGTTGCACGCGGCGTTAAATTGTATGGGGACGTCAAATAGGATGGTTTCCGGGGTGTACCCTTTTATAAAAGACTCCGCGTATATAATAGGTTTAAAAGCAGAGCCGGGCTGTCGGAAACCCGTAGTCACATTAAAATTCCCGTCTACTTGTTTGTCGAAGTAATCGCGCGAACCGACCATGGCCAGCAGTTGTCCCGTCTTTGGGTCTATCGCCACAAGTCCGGCGTTGGAGGCGTTATACGTTTTTTCGTTTTGCAACGCGTGTTTTTTTGTAAGTTCCTCGGCTTTCTGCTGTAGGTCATAGTCAAGGGTGGTTATTATTTTAAGTCCGCCGTTTTCCACCATATCTTGCCCGTACTTATTTTCGAGATATTCACGTACAAAGAAAACAAAATGGAGAGCCTTGCCCCCCACATTATCAGATGAGGAGAAAACAACATTCGTATTTTTTGCCGCAGAGGCCTCATCTTTACTTATAAATCCGAGCTGGCTCATTTTGTCCAGAACAAGATTTTTTCTGGCTTCCAGTTCGTCACGGTGTTTCCCAAATGGGGAGTAGCGGGTTGGCGACTGTGGAAGCGCAGCCAAGTACGCGGCCTCAGGAAGAGTCACGTCTTTTGCGTGTTTCCCAAAAAAAGCCAAAGATGCCTCTTCTACCCCATAGATATTACCCCCATAAGGGCTTTCATTTAAATACAGGCCCAGAATAGTGTCCTTAGGCAGAGAACTGTCCATTTTTACGGAAAGAATCCACTCTTTTATTTTGCGGGTTATTGTTTTTTCCTGAGTAAGAAGGGAATTTTTTACAACCTGTTGGGTTATGGTTGAACCTCCCTGGTAAAGCCCCCCGCGCACGACATTTACAAAAACAGCGCGTAAAATGGACTGTATCCTTATCCCGCCGTGTGAATAAAAATCGCTGTCCTCTATGGCGACGGTGGCTTTTTTGATCGGATCGCTTATTGAAGAAAATGGAACCTCCGTTCGGCGTATATTTTCATGAAAATTATAGAGAACAATATTACCGGTACGGTCATAAATTTTTGTGGAGCTGGAGACGGTCCTGTTTTTAAAGCTCGAAAAGTCCGGGAGTTGTATGGTGGAGACCCAGATGGCTACTGCGGACGTAACAAGGAGCCCCATTCCCAGCGTAAAAAGAAGGAGGTCTGTAAGGAAACGAGCCAGTAAACTACGGCGTTTTTTCATAATAATAATAAGTGTACCACGGCTTTAGCCGGCCGTTTTTTTGTGGTATGGTGATAAAACAATGCAAAAGGTTAACACTGACGGGGAAAAAATAAAAGAGCTGCTCTCCCGCGGGGTAGAGGAGGTTTTTATTAAGGATGATTTGGAAAAAGAGTTGCTTTCCGGCAAAGAACTGCGGGTAAAATTGGGAATAGACCCGACATCTACGAAGATTCATTTGGGGAGAGCTATTCCACTGCGTAAATTGAGGGCGTTTCAAAACCTGGGACACAAAGTTGTTTTTATTGTCGGTGATTTTACCGCCCAAGTCGGGGATCCTTCAGATAAGCTTGAAAAACGGCCAATGCTCACCCGCGCCCAGATTGATGAGTTTATGAAAGACTACAAAGCTCAGGTGGGGAAAATAATAAATCTTGAAAACGCGGAGTTTGTTTACAACGGTGATTGGTTGAAACGCCTGGGCTTCCAGGAAATAGGGGAACTCGCGGAGAGTTTTACCGTGCAACAAATGCTCGCACGCAGAAATTTTAAAGAACGTCTTGATAAGGGTGTTGAAATTTCTTTGCGTGAACTTTTGTATCCCCTTATGCAGGGGTATGATTCGGTTGCGGTTGAGGCGGACGTTGAGCTCGGCGGCTTTGACCAACTTTTTAACCTCAAAGCGGGGCGCGTCATACAGGAACACTACGGGAAAAAGCCCCAGAACATTCTAATCACGCAGATGATAGAGGGGATTGACGGAAGAAAGATGTCATCAAGCTGGGGAAACATAATCTCCATAGTTGATGAGCCGGCTGATATGTTTGGGAAGATAATGGCGCTGGAAGATTCCCTCATCATAAAATATTTCACCCTTTGTACGGAGGTTTCCCTGGACGAAATAAAAACAATAGAAAATGGAATAAAAAACGGAGACAATCCCCGTGACGTGAAAATGCGTCTGGCTACGGAAATAGTGCGTCTCTATCACAACGAGAAAGAAGCGGAATTGGCAAAGAATGTATTTGTTAAGGTTTTTCAGGAAAAACAAATTCCGGAAACCATGCACGAGGTAAAGTTAGGAGACGGGGAGACGCTTGTGGACGCTCTGGTGCGCGAAGGGCTTGTGGCGTCAAAGTCATACTGGCACAGACTCATAACCGAAGGAGCTGTAAAAATAAACGGAGAGGAAACTGTTGATGACCCGAAATTCAAACCTGGCGGCGAGTGTGTTTTAAAGATAGGAAAAAGGCGTTTCGCGCGGATAATCCCGTAATTTTAATTACCAGGAAGTGTC
>CAYGDA010000006.1:0-35985 GCA_964348515.1 uncultured Candidatus Saccharibacteria bacterium | reverse complement strand
TACGCGAGCTGGGTTCAAACCGTCGTGAGACAGGTTGGTCTCCTATCTACTGCAGGCGTTGATTCTTGAGAAGAGTTCTTCCTAGTACGAGAGGACCGGAAGGAACTGACCTCTGGTGTGTCTGCTGTCGCGCCCGCGGCATCGCAGAGTAGCTATGTCGGGAAAGGATAACCTCTGAAAGCATCTAAGAGGGAAGCCAACTTCAAGATAAGGAATCGTTAAGGGCCCTAAGAGATGATTAGGTTGATAGGCTTTAGGTGTACGTGCAGTAATGCATTTAGCCGAGAAGTACTAATTGCCCGATTCCTATTAGGAACTGTGGAAACCATAAAATAGTGAGAGAGGCATCATGCCTCGCATAAGCGCATGAAGTGCATTTATGCGAGGCATGATTTGTGCCTCAAAGATCGGTCGGGGTGTAGCTCAGCCTGGTAGAGTACTCGCTTCGGAAGCGAGGCGTCGAAGGTTCAAATCCTTTCACCCCGACCAAAATGTTCTTTGTTCTTCTCGGTCTGTTGTTTTCGTCAGGACCGAGTCCTTTATCCTGATTGTTTGCCGTTGAATATTTAGTGTTGGTGATTTGTCGCAGGGGATACACCTGTTCTCATTCCGAACACAGAAGTTAAGCTCTGTTGAGGCGATGATACTCACTTTTGTGGGGAAAGTAGCTAGTCGCCAACACCAAGTATTCAAATAAGCGGTCAGAATAAAGTACTCACATAAAAGCGGACAACGGTCCGTTTTTTTGTTATTATTTCAGCAATGTCTTGGGCCGCCCGCCGCCGTATTTTAATACTTTTTATTCTTGCGCTTATGGGCGCGGTTGTGGCTTCATTTTATCTTTACCCTTATTTTTTCAGGACTCCTACGTGTTTTGACGGGAAAAAAAACGGGGACGAGCAGGGTATTGACTGCGGAGGAACGTGTCAGAAAATTTGCCCCCGCGCCGAGATGGACAACGTGCTGGTAAAGTATGCGCGTTTTATGCCCACAAGGCCTGGTCAGTATGATTTGTTTGCTTACGTTGAAAACCAAAATCCGCACGCAGCATCTAAATCGTTGTCCTACCGTTTCAGACTTTATGACTCCAAAGGTGTTGTGATAGCCGACCGTACCGGGACTACTCCGGTTTATGCGAATACTGTCGTTCCTGTTTTTGAGCCAAATTTAAACACAGGCAATGACAAGCCAGCCCGTGCGTCATTTGATTTTGAAGAAGAAAACCCCGTTTGGCTTTTTGTGGAAAGTGGCGAGGCCAATACCCGCATTTCAGTTTTACCCCCGCAATATTCCTCCGTTACGGGAGTTCCGAAAGTGACAGCTATGGTTGAGAACAACACTCTTTACAGGATTATGAAGCCGTCGTTTGTAATTGTTTTGTACAACGAAAACGGCACGGCCTACGCTTCGAGCAGAACGGTTTTGGATAAACTTTCCCCCGGTGAAAGGGCAAATATTTTTTTCAGTTGGCCGGTCAATCTTCCTGAACCGGCGCGCATGGAAATATTGCCGGTTATTGACCAGTTCACTCTTTCCAAGGGAATCTGATGCAACGTATTCTGCGGGCGACAGTTGATTGGTGGGTTTTCTTCTCCGCAGCCGCAATAATGACGGCCGGGCTTTTTACGATGAATTCGTTTTCTTCCGAGAATGTTCAGTTTGACAGGCAATTGTTTTTTGTTTCCGCGGGTCTTTTGCTTATGTTCTTGTTTTCTTTCGTCGACTTTCGTTTTTTGCGGCGTACCGGGGTGCTGGTGGTTCTTTTTGGGGCGTCCATCTTTTTGCTTTCTCTTTTGTTCGTTTTGGGACACACAGCAAAAGGAGCTGAGAGTTGGTTTCATTTATTCGGGTTTTCTTTTCAGCCGTCTGATTTGGCGAAATTGGTTCTTATTTTGATGCTTTCGAAATATTTTTCGCGCAGGCACGTGGAAATCGCCGATATCCGCCACATATTCATATCGGGAATTTACGCTTTCATACCGTTTGTACTGATTTTGGTTCAGCCGGATTTTGGTTCTGCCATAGCGCTTTTTTTTGTCTGGCTGGGTATGAGTATGGTGGCGGGTATATCAAAAAAACATCTGGCGCTACTTTTTTTGGCGGCTGCGGTTGCAGGATTATTTTTTTGGCAGTATGTGTTCGCCCCGTATCAGAAGGCCCGTATTATAAATTTTATTCACCCGCTTACCGATGTCCGCGGCGGCGGTTATAACGCCAATCAGTCAATGATTGCCGTAGGGTCCGGGGAGCTGTGGGGTAAAGGGGTTGGGTACGGAACTCAGTCACGACTTCTTTTTCTTCCGGAATTTGAGACAGACTTTATTTTTGCGGCGTTTGCCGAAGAATGGGGATTCCTGGGGGTGGCGCTCCTCCTATTTCTTTACGGAATTTTAATATGGAGATTGCTTTTCAATGCTTCTATAGGGGAAACAAATTTTGAGACTCTTTTTGCCGTTGGTCTATCCATGTTTTTTATGACGCATATCGCCGTTACCATAGGAATGAATATGGGGGTTCTTCCCGTTACGGGAATATCTCTCCCTCTTATGAGTTACGGCGGTTCTCACATAATTACAGAATCAATAGGTTTGGGGATACTGATGGGAATGAGAAGATATGCCCGTGCCACGTCCCGGGAATCACTTTCACGCGAATTCCTGGGGTTATCTTAAGTATAGACTCCCGGTTTCCTGCACCATTCTTTCAACAGAGAAATTTTTCATCACTGTTTCGTTTAAGTTCTCCCCGTATTTTTTCCGTAGGCCGGCATTTTGCATAAGTTTTTTTATCGCCACCGCAAGGGCTGTAGGATTATTCGGCGGGACTAATATTCCGTTTGTTCCGTCTTTTACAATTTCAGGGATACCTCCTACGTTTGTCGCTGCCACAGGTAAGTTAGCTGCGCCCGCCTCCAAAATTACATAACCCAGAGCTTCCGTTATGGATGGGAGTATAAATATGTCAAAAGCGCTAAGGTATTTTGGCGCTTCTTCCAAATATCCAAAAAGTTTTACCGAATCATTTATATTTTTTTTGCCTATAAGTTTTTCAAGAAATTTGCGTTTTTCGCCCTCGCCTAAAATGGTATAACTTATATCTTCTCCGGAAGAGATAAGTTCCGCGACTGCCTCAATACCGCATCTGATGTTTTTGCTTTCATGAAGTTCTGCCACAGTTACCAGTCGCGTTACGTCAGGAGGTGGAATTTCGCTGAATATCTTTTTCTCCGCTTCCAAACGCGGCAGCAGTTCAATTTTTCTTATCCCGTTTTTTATTACCGTTACTTTCTTTTTTATTAAAGGAAAACGTGTTATGTCCAATTTGGTTTTATCAGAGACGGCAATTGTTTCGTCGGACAGAAAAACAATTAACCAGGAGAAAAAATAAGCCAGACCTCTCTGCCAGAAGGGACGGTTTTCATTGAATGCCCAGCCGTGCGCGGTGAATATTATTTTTGTGCGGGGCTTATTTAAAATAACAGACAGAAAATTTGAAAACCTGGCGGCTGCGGCGCCCAGCCCCCCCATTTTTGAACTGTTTAGATGAAGTATTTCTGGGTTTTCTTTTTGAAACAGGGATACCAGTTTAAAAAAAACACGTGTTTCTTTACAGAGGCACGGATCCATATCGCGATCCAGTTCTGGGAAGTAAACTGTGCGTACTCCGTTTTGTTCCAGTTTTTCTCCCAAAATACCGCCGTTACCGGCTATGACTGTTATGTCGAAATCGCCCTTTAAACCGGAAGCAAGGTCAAAGACGTATTTTTGAGCACCTCCAAAATTAGCTTTTGTAACGCCAAAAAAGAGCTTTTTCTTCAGGTTTTTTGAGGTTTCGGTCATTTACTATCTATAACTTTTATGGTAGAATAATGGTTATATTTTGGAAGACAGTATACCATGCGTTTCTCCTCATTTCCGCGTTTACGAATTCTTTTCCTGGTCTTAGGCGACATGCTGGCTTTGTTTTTGGCGCTCTACACGGCTCTCTTTGTCAGGTTCTGGTCTGTTCCTCCGGCTGAGGTGTCCTATGCGCACCTGCAGTCTTTTTCTCCTGTTTTTGCCGCTTCCATACTTATTTTTTTTATTGCCGGTTTATATGATTTACATCAGCTTCCTTTCCGTAAGAAGGTGGCTTCGCTCATACTCTACAGCGAAATAGTCGCGGCATTTTTCTCGGTCCTTTTCTTTTATGTCCTTCCGGTTATTACTCCCAAGACCGTACTTGGATTATATCTTGTTTTTTCTTTCGTTCTGGTTTCTCTTTTCCGTTTGTACGGTGTCTCCCGCATACAGGCGGGGGAGCGCCGTCCGGCGGTTTTTATCGGGGACAAAAAAGAGGGGGAAGAACTTTGTAAGGCCGTTAATGGCAATGATTACTATCCCTTTGTTATAGAAAAAGTTTTCGACATAAAGTCGGGGGAAGAAAGGGCGTCTTTTATGTCTTATGTCGAATCTAAAGACGTGCCGATTCGCATTGCTTCGTCCGAGAGTGAATTTTCGCGCGACATCTCCCCGTTTCTTTACAGGGGAGGGGAAAACAGGGAAGTGTTAGACGCGACCCTTTGTTATGAAGAAGTGCTTGGCCGCGTGCCTCTCTCATCTGTGACATATAATTGGTTTTTCCAGGAAGTCACTCTCAGTTCTAAGTGGTATCTTGCGTTCAAACGTTTTATGGATATTGTTATTTCTTTCCCTTTGTTTTTGCTGTCGCTTATATTGTTTCCGCTGGTTTACCTGGCGGTTAAATTGGATGACGGAAATGAAATATTCAGCGTTCAAAATCGCATAGGCAAACGGGGCAACAAAATTAAACTTTATAAAATACGCACGATGTCTTTTACAGATGAAGGTAAGTGGCTTGAAGAAAACCGGGAAAATAAAGTTACCAGAGTGGGTGTTTTTTTGCGTAAGTCGCGTATAGACGAACTTCCGCAACTTTGGAACGTATTGCGTGGCGACATTTCCCTCATAGGACCGCGTCCGGACATAATCGCGCTCGGGGAGAGGTTGGAAAAAGAAATTCCTTTTTACGAATTGCGCTATGCGGTGGCGCCGGGGCTTTCCGGCTGGGCGCAGGTAAGACAGGAAAATCAGCCGCGTACTGTAGAAGACACAAAACTGCGTTTTGCCTATGATTTGTATTACGTAAAAAACCAATCTTTATTACTGGACTTGCATGTTGCTTTGAAGACCATAAAGACGCTGATTATGCGCACGGGGATGTAAAAATTCGCGGTTTATAGTAGTTTGGAAAGAGAAGCTGTTTAAACAATTGAATGGGGAGGTATCTTGAAAACCACAATTTTGTCTTTGTTGTTTTTTTTCTGTCTTGTTACGGGGCCGGCTCGCGCGGGGTTGTCTTTTTCGAAAGCGATTAACGCGCCGAGCGATGCCCGATACAAGCTTGATGCCGGGGTGTTGGACGACGTGGCCCGCGCGAAAGCAATTTTGCGCGCCGGCTCGGGCGGACAACTTCTCGGTAAAAAGGTTTCAGTAACCGACGCCAAGGGAAGGGTGCGCACGGTTTCAGTTTCCAAGGTTGAGTGTTTTGACGTTCTTCTGGCTGTTAAGCGTACAGACAGTTCTATGATTGAAGTTATCCGTTTTGACCGCGTTACGCGCAGGGTTACACCGGCGGGATTTGATCTCTACTGGATAAAGTTCAACGGGGTCAATACGCCGATTCTTGTGTCGTCTCCCAAGAACTACATCGTGCTGGCAATGAAGCGTGTCGTCGGCGGCGGAAAGAAGGGTCCGTTCAGGGAAGAGGTATATTCATCTTTCAACAGCGACTTGGATTTGCCGGCGGTTCGCCGCCGCGGATACGGGTATCTGGAGCGGGTTATCCTTGAGGCCAGGTTGGAGCTGGAAAAGAAAAAAGTTTCTTCCCGGGCTTTTCCGGGGAAACTGGTTTCTTCAGTTGCTCCGTTTGACGATGCCTTCAGGCTTGCGCTTATCGAGCATATTGATCCATCGCGTTTGGCGACGGAATCAATAGACATGCTGGTAAGCGAGGTGCTTGTGGTGTTGGCGCTAAACCAAGGCGAGGCTTATAAGTATTCAGTTTCAAAAGCTTCCGCCCGTGGGTTGTTCCAGTTTATACCGGCGACCTATGAGAGAATGCGCGCATGGTATCCCGGCGCCGGACTCGACAAGGACTTTAAGTCCGGTATGGCTGACCACGTTAATGCTGCCAAGGCGGCGCTCCTGCTTTTCGACGCTGATTTATCGCATTTCCCGAAGAAAGAAAGGGGAGCGCTTTATACGGCGGCGGAGAGGCTGGGGGCTTATTTGGCCGCGGCTTACAACGGAGGAGCCAACCGCGCCAGGCGCGCATTCGGCGGTTTGTATGTGGAGCTCCACCACCTGCATCCGGAGACACAGTGGTATATGGAAAAGTTCTATCTCACGAAAGAACTTCTTGCCGGGATTTGACGCAAGTCACACCCGGCTTTTTTGTTGGGTTATAACTGGTATAATGCGGAATCTATAACTATGGAAGACCAAAAAACCCTTTTTATTACAGGTGCGGCGGGGTATGTGGGGGCTATGCTCTGCGACCAGTTTTCGAAGCGGCCGGATGTGCGTGAGATTATTGCGCTTGATAAGGAACCGTTCCCCGAGTTTTTGAAGGGGAACAAGAAAATCACATATTTGGAGGCGAATACTTCAGACACGGCCTGGATTGAAAAGGTTAAGTCTAAAAATCCGGAAATAGTCATACATACAGCCTGGCAAATCCGCGAACTGTACGGAAACCGCGCGCTTGAGTGGAAATGGAATGTGGAGGGTTCCAGCCGTATATTTGATTTTACGTTCTCCACTCCTTCAGTTAAAAAAATTATTTATTTTTCCACAGTGGCTTCCTATGGGGCTTTTCCTGAAAACACCACGGACCATTTCTTTACAGAAGAGGAGTCTTTCCGCGAAAGCGAATATCTTTATGCGGAAGAAAAACGTGTGGTTGAAGAAATGCTCCACGAGAAATATGTAACGAACGGAGTTTCAGGCACAGTCCCGCAGGTTTTTGTGGTGCGTCCGGCGGCAATTACGGGACCACGCGGCCGTAATGACCGGATACGTTTTGGACTTCAGGCGTCTCTGTCGGGTTCTCTTATGAAGGAAAAATCGCTTTGGTATAAGCTCATCTCGTTGTGGGTTTCGTGGGTTCCGGTTACTCCAAAATGGTTGCGCCAATACATACACGAAGATGACGTGACGGATATAGTTGAACTTCTGTCTTTTAACCGTCTTCAGGGAAGTTACGAGGTGTTCAATATTGCTCCGCCGGGGGATGTTGTGTTCGGCAAGGATATGGCAAAGGCGGTCGGGAAGAGAATGATTCCGATATTACCCTGGATGGTAAGGATTTCATTTTTTGTCATATGGCATCTTTCTCAAGGGAGAATACCCTGCGCTCCGGGAAGCTGGAAGGGCTATTCATATCCGATTGCGGTTGACGGCTCAAAGCTGACAAAACAGTACGGGTATAGATATAAATACGAATCAAAAGAAGCGTTTGTTAAAGAAGAGGGAAGATATAAATAACAAATTAAAAAGGTAATTGTTACCTTTTGACTAGAGTGTATTTTTAGGCTAGAATGCCGTTCCATGATTACTTTAGAAGCAACAGCCCGAGAGGCGCACAAAAGAACAGGCCAGGCCAGGAAAACCGGTTTTTTCCCCGCTGTTTTTTATGGAGGTAAAACCACTTCCACTCCGATTTTTATAAAGATGGGGGAATTTAAAAAGGCGCTGAAAACTGCCGGGGAATCGACTATCGTCGAACTGAAAACCCCGACAGGTGTTCTAAATGCCCTGATACACGACGTTCAGTTTGACGCTCTTACAGACGAGCCAACACATGCGGACTTTTATGTTGTGGAAGCGGACAAGGTTATTGAAGTGGAAATACCGCTTCATTTTGTCGGAGTTTCCCCGGCGGTAAAGAATTTGGGCGCTATGCTTGTGAAAGTTATGCACGAACTCCCGGTGGAATGTCTGCCTAAAGACCTCCCTCACGCGATTGAAGTTGATATCTCATCTTTATCGGAACTCGACAGTAACATAAAAGTCGGGCAACTCATTCTTCCTAAAGGAGTTACATCAACCGCTCAGGTTGGGGATATGGTCGTGCTGGTAACAGCCGCCAAGGAAGAAGTTGAGGAAAAACCGGCCGAAGCCCTTGATATTTCGCAGATAGAAGTTGAAAAGAAAGGAAAGAAAGAAGAGGAAGGAGAGGCCGTGGCTGAAGCTAAATAATAAGACGGATAAATCAGTTCATACTAAAAAATGCCCTAAGGGGGCATTTTTTAGTATACTTAATAACATGACTCGGCTTTTTCTTGCCTTACTTATTTTCTTTATGCCGGTTTTGGTTTGGGCGCAAACGGCAACAGATGACCCCCTGGCGCGCAGGGCGGTTTTAGAGGCTGAGCTTAAGCAGCTTGAGGACGATATAGCTAAAAATCGGGGGGTACTTGAGGAGAAAAGGGCTCAGGCGGCGTCACTAAGCCGGGATATAGGAGTTTTAAACGGCCAAATAAAACAGTCCCAGCTTAAGATAAAAAAACACGAGACGACCATAAAAGTCATAAGCGGGGAGATAAAAGTAAAGACGGCGCATGTAATGACGCTTGATGAAAAGATTGAGCAGGAGAAGAAAGCACTGGCGGAGATGATGCGCCGCTTAAACGAACTGAACAACCGTTCACTACCGGAGTTTATTTTGCAGGCAGACAGTTTGTCCACCTTTCTTTCCGATGCCGATGATTTTAAACAGGTTCAGAAAAGAACCATTGACCTGTTTGCAAAACTGCGCAGCGATATAGACGAGACAAACAAAGAGAAGGTACAGCTGGAGGATAAGAAAGAAGAACAGGTTACTTTAAAAACCCTTCAGGAAATAGAAAAGAAAAAGATTGAGTCCAACAAAAAGGAAAAATCTACAATTTTACAGGAAACCAAAGGGCAAGAAAGCCAGTACAGTAAAATCGTTGCTGAAAAAGAGGCCAGGGCGTCACAAATAAGGGCGGAATTGTTTTCTCTTCGTGATATCGAAGCCATTACTTTCGGCAAGGCATATGAATATGCGTTGGTGGCCTCGCAGAAGACTGGAGTCCGTCCGGCTTTTCTTCTGGCTATCATCACCCAGGAATCTAATTTAGGGCAGAACACAGGATCGTGTTATCTGACGGATACGGCTACCGGCGCGGGGATAAGTTCGAAGACCGGGAATTCTATTTCAAAAGTTATGAACCCGACCCGCGACGTCAGTGCATTTCTTTCAATAACGCAGGAAGTAGGCCGCAATCCTTACAGGACGCTTGTGTCGTGCCCTCAGGCTATCGGTTGGGGCGGGGCAATGGGCCCGGCGCAATTTATACCTTCAACATGGCAATTAAAAAAGAAAAGCCTGGCGGCGGCGCTCGGGATTTCCACACCGGATCCATGGAGTCCGCGCGACGCGATTATGGCATCCGCAATGTATTTGGCTGACCTTGGAGCCGGTGGACAAACCGATTATTCTGAGAAAAATGCCGCCTGTCGGTACTATTCCGGAAAAAGCTGTGCTTCTTCCAGGGCGGCTTCCACCTATGGAAATCAGGTGATTTATAAGGCTCAAGACATACAACAAAACAAAATTAACCTATTGCAGGGCTGATTTTGGTGTGCTATGGTAAAGACCTTATGAAAAAGGATATACATCCCACATTTTACGAAAACGCCTTGGTTTCCTGCGCTTGCGGGGCTACTTTTAACGTCGGTTCCACCAAGGAAAAAATTTCGGTCGAAATCTGCTCGGCATGCCACCCGTTTTATACAGGTACGGAAAAATTGATGGACACGGCCGGACGTGTTGACCGTTTCAAGAAACGCCAGGCGGTTTCAGTTACCAAAAAGCCTGCGGCAAAAAAGAAGTAGATACTCCGAGAAGGCTCACGCAAAACAAGTGTGGGTCTTTTCTCTTGTATGACGCTAGACGATTTTAAAAAAAATCCCAGGACGAAATATCTGGCCGAAAGCTATGAGACTCTTTTGAAAGGGGAGGACGATTTGAAATCTCTCGCCACGGATCCTTCCATGAAAGAAATGGCGGATACGGACTTGCGGGAACTCCAGATTCGCAAAGAAGAATTGTGGAAGCAAATGGAAGAAATCGCCCGTGAAGTTGAGGAAGAGGAAAAATCACCCAAGTCGTTAATTTTGGAAATTACAGCCGGAGCCGGCGGGGAAGAAGCCTCTCTTTTTGCCTATGATTTAGCGCGGATGTATGAGGCGTACGCCACAAGACGAGGTTGGTCTATGGTAAAGACGGACAGTTCGGAAGCGGAAGCCGGAGGGTATAAAAGCGTTCTTTTTGAAGTGCGCGGTAAAAACGCATATGACATGCTTAAGTTTGAAACAGGAGTACATCGGGTACAACGGGTTCCAAAGACGGAAAAATCAGGGCGTATACACACCAGCACCGTTGGGGTTTCAGTCATGCCCCTTCGTGAGGCGGAAGACGTGACAATAAATCCGGCGGATATTGAGATGGAGACGTCACGTTCTGGAGGTGCCGGCGGGCAAAATGTAAACAAAGTGGAAACGGCCGTGCGCCTTATACATAAACCGACGGGCATTGCGGTGCGCTGTCAAAGCGAACGAAGTCAGCTGAAGAACCGCGACAAGGCGATGGCTCTTCTTCAGGCAAAACTTAGCATGATGAAAGAGGAAGAGGAGATGAAGGAGTGGTCGGAAGAGAAAAAGGCCCAGGTGGGCTCCCGCGACCGTTCCGAGAAGGTGCGCACCTACAACTATCTTCAGGACAGGATAACCGACCACCGCATACACGAGTCATGGCACAATTTGCCGGTAATTTTAGAAGGAGAATTGGACGAAATAGTGGAGGCTATGAGCGAAAAGTTGGGAAAGACAAAGACCTCCAATGAAGTCGAAAACGCTTGATATATAAGAATTTCTCTGCTAGTATACCGCGATATTATTATGACGACAGAAGATACAGCCCAAAGAATAAATAAGCTTATAGAGGCGGGAGCCCACTATGGTTATTCCCGTAGCCGCCGCCACCCTTCAATCAAGCCTTTCGTAAAGGAAACCAAGAGCCGCTCAGACTTTTTTGATCCGGCTGAGATAGTTTTGGAGCTTGATAAAGCCAAGGAATTTTTAGCCGGTCTCTCCAAAGAGGGTAAATATATTTTGTTTGTAGGTTCTAAACCTGAAGCCAGGGTTTTGGTTAAAGAAGCAGCGCTTTCATTGCGTCAGCCTTACGTGTCCGACCGTTTCATAGGAGGAGCGCTCACTAATTTTCCTGAGATAAAGAAGCGCATTGAAAGACTCCACGATCTTCTTAAAAAGAAAGAGAGCGGAGATTTCGCAAGCCACACAAAAAAGGAGCGTCTTCTTATTGACCGCGAAATTGCCAGAATGGACAAAAACTTCGGCGGTCTTTCAGACCTCACCAATTTGCCGGCGGCTCTGGTCATTGTTGACCCGCGTTACGAAAATATTGCCCGTACGGAGGCTTCCGCCTGCCACATTCCGGTTGTTGCCCTTTCCAATTCTGACGGGGATATAAAAGGAATTGATTACCCGGTAGTCGCAAACGACTCAAGCGTTGCCACCATAAAAGTTTTTCTTGAAGAAATAGGGCGCGCCATAAGTGACGCAAAGAAAACAGATCAGGAATAATAAATCAAGTTAATGTCTATTGATATCGTAAAACAACTGCGTGAGAAGACTGGGGTCTCTATAATTCAATGCAAGAAGGCATTGGAAGAAGCTGGCGGCGATTTTGATAAAGCACTCCTTATTCTGCGTAAAAAAGGCTCCGATGCGGCTTCCAAAAAATCCGACCGCGCGCTCGGTTCCAGCGCCATCACGGCCTATATACACGGAACCGGAAATGCCGGAGCCATGGTGGAACTCTCGTCAGAAACGGATTTTGTTTCGAAAAACGAGGAGTTCCGCGCGTTGGCCCGCGACATTGCCATGCATATCGTTGCGATGAAGCCGGGGTATGTCTCCATAGAAGAAATACCGGAAACTGAAAAAGTCCGTGTGACCGCTTTCTTTGAAGAAGAAGCGGTTAAAGAGGGAAAGCCTGAAAATGTCCGCGCCAAAATAGTGGAGGGGAAGCTCAATAATTACTTCAAAGAAACAGTCCTTTTGGAACAGCCTTTTGTTAAGGATCCGGAAGTCACCATAAAAGACCTTATTCACAGGGCCGTGCAAAAATTTGGGGAGAATATAGTACTTGCCCGCTTTGCGCGATTCGATTCCACGCGCTAACATTGGAAATATGGTCTCATATCTGATAGCCGGCCTTTTACCACTGCTTTTGACCTTCTACTTTATAGGCAGAAGGGTGGTTCTGATAAGAACAGGGACCATCGTGCCATCGGAAGGACACGATGGGATTTTGGAGACGAAGATTTTCCTGGATAAAGTTGCTATGGAATTATGGGCTCGTATTGTGCGCTTGTGGAAGCTCGGTGCTCAATATTTTTTTCACCTTCTTGTTCGTGTACTGTCTGCCTGGCGTGATCTTTCTCACGTTCTTTATGCCTCAGCCCGCAATCAATTTTTGAAGAACGCCGTAAAGAACAGGGAATCAGTAGGATTCTTTTGGGATCATCTGAAGGAATACAAAGCGCAGATAGAAAAGGAAAGGGAAGACAAAGGGGAGAGTAAGTTGTAAGACTTAACAAAAGTATTTATTGCCTGTAGATTGTTTATTGTTTGCCGCCTTAGCTCAGTTGGCTAGAGCAATGGTTTTGTAAACCATAGGTCCGCGGTTCGAATCCGCGAGGCGGCTCCATTATGTCCACCTTTTATATCGTTGCCACTCCAATCGGAAACCTGGAAGATATCACATTCCGGGCTGTCCGTATTTTAAAAGAGGTTGATTTGATTTTGTGCGAGGATACGCGCGTAACACAAAGACTTCTTAAGCATTACGGAATAACCGGTAAAAAACTCGGCACTTACAATGACCAAAAAAGCGGAATAAACGCTGGCAGGGTGTTTGAATCACTCAATGATGGGAAAAACATTGCCCTTGTGTCCGACGCCGGTACGCCCGGTATTTCCGATCCGGGAGTGGCGCTTGTTGGAAAGATAAAAGATGAATTCGGCGATTCTGTAAAAATAGAGTCTGTACCCGGACCATCGGCTTTGACGGCGGCGCTTTCCGTTGCGGGGCTTCCGGTTCACGATTTTGTGTTTCTGGGATTTCTTCCCCACAAGAAAGGCAGGGAGACTATTTTCCGGGAAATTGAGCAGTCAGAGCGCACGGTTATTTTTTATGAATCCCCGCACAGAATTTTGAAAACTTTGGAATCCCTTGTGAAATTTGTCCCCGGAAAAGATGTTGCGATTGCGCGGGAACTCACAAAAATTCACGAAGAGGTGATACGCGGCACCCCGGAATTTATCAGGGATCATTTTAATAAAAATAAGGATACTGTGCGAGGGGAATTTGTGGTTATGGTATCTTCCAAATAGCTTTTCCGGGATTTCTTTTTCCTGGCGTAAGGTTCGTGTATACTGCTCTCATATGAAACTGCGACGCATACAACTTATAGTGGCAGCGCTTCTGTTCCTGATGCCTTTTTCTTTTGTTGGTTTGCCTGAAGGGCTTAAAATCATGTTTTTTATGGGGGCCGGTATATTTTTCTTTGTAGTCGCCTGGAAGCATCGTAATGAAGATTATTAAGAATAAAGAAGGAAGGCACATGGCGCGCAATATTATCATTGCGCTTTTTTTGGCTGTTTTTGTGCTTGTGGTATCTTTTCTTTCGCGCGATACATTCGTTGCCGGGAGCGGAGGAACTGAAAACGTAAGGAGGATGGCTTCAACTACCGCAGAAATTTCCGCGGTGGTTCCTCCTCCGGCTAGCCACATAAAGACCCCGGAATATGTTAAGGCGGTTTATATGAGCGCCTGCGCCGCCGCCACACCGTCTTTAAGAAAACACATTGAGGATTTGATTGACTCAACTGAGTTGAATGCCGTGGTCATAGATATAAAAGATTTTTCCGGCACGGTTTCTTTTGATACGACGGTGCCGTCATTCAGGGATGGAAAAGGGAAGGGATGTAAGGCGCACGATATGCCGGCTTTTGTGGAGGAGCTGCACAAAAAACAAATTTATGTAATCGGACGCATTACGGTTTTTCAGGACCCTCTGTATACCAGGCTTCACCCGGAGACGGCGGTGCGCAGGCTCTCAGACGGGGGAATCTGGAGTGATTTTAAGGGACTTCATTTTATTGACGTTGGGGCCAAGGAATATTGGGACGAAATTGTGGCCCTTTCAATTGATTCGTACCGCATCGGTTTTGATGAACTTAATTTTGATTACATAAGATTTCCGTCGGACGGAAACATGAAGGATATTTCCTTCACCCGTACCGGCACAACCACGAAAGCAGTTATGATGAAAAACTTCTTCGCGTATCTTCACGGTAAACTTAATCCGGAGGGAATCGTCACTTCAGCCGATCTTTTTGGGATGACTACGACAAACACGGACGATTTGAATATTGGTCAGGTTTTGGAAAATACGCTTCCTTATTTCGACTTTGTCTCCCCAATGGTTTACCCGTCACATTATCCACCGCGTTTTAACGGGTGGAGTAACCCCAATAAATATCCGTATGATGTGGTGTATTTTTCCATGGATAAAGCTGTTGATAGGGCGGTTGCAGCCAGTACGTCGCCACTTAAATTAAGACCGTGGCTTCAGGATTTCGATTACGGGGGTATTTATAACGCTCCGGAAGTGAGGGCACAGATGAATGCCGTTTATGATACAGGACTTACAAGCTGGATGCTTTGGGATCCGGCTAATAAATATACGCGGGGGGCACTGGAAGAATAGTGGGCAATTGTTTTTTGTAAATTTGAAGTCTTGACCAGGGTAGTCTACGGGGCTAGTATTTGTTCAGTCAGAAAAAAGGAGGTGGGCATGGCCGAATTACCGGATTTGGACAGGGAAATTAAAGAGGCAACGAGGAATTTAAGAATCGAACAGATCTCTCAATTTGAAATGGGCATGGTTCCTGAAGGCCTGGAAGGCACTACTTTGGGTGACTACCTCGGCATTCTCTTGAGGAAGAGGATTGCAAGGGGAGATATTTTCCATCAACCCGTATGAGGGATTTACCCGCGTCGGGTTTTTTTGTTTGTGTAGTATAATTTAGCCAAAGCACTCTATGAGCGGTTATATTGCGTACTTCGCGGAGACTGATTTCCGCAACAAAAAAACAAAGTTCGGTATTAAAGAAGAGGATCGCGCCCGGCATATGTATGTTATTGGGAAGACGGGTATGGGTAAATCTACCCTTCTCGAAAACTTAGCCATTCAGGATATACAAAACGGCCAAGGTGTTGCTTTCATTGATCCGCATGGCTCCACGGCCGAGAAACTTTTGGAATATGTGCCTGAGCACAGGATAAAAGACGTGGTTTATTTCGCGCCGTTTGACCGCGATTTTCCGATTTCCTTTAACGTTATGGAAGATGTGGGCGCGGATAAAAGGCACCTGGTTGTGGCGGGGCTTATGAGCGCTTTCAAAAAAATATGGATAGACGCATGGAGCGCGCGTATGGAATATATTCTGAACAATATACTTCTGGCGCTTCTTGAGTCACCCGGTTCCACTCTTCTTGGGGTGAACCGTATGCTGATAGATAAGGAATACCGCAAGCAGGTTGTCGATAATGTTACCGACACTTCCGTCAAAGCTTTTTGGAATGAAGAATATGCAAAATATACCGATCGTTTTGCCCAGGAGGCGGCGCCCGCCATTCAGAACAAGGTCGGACAATTTGTTTCCAACCCGATTATCCGCAACATCATTGGTCAGCCACATTCATCTTTCGATATACGAGACATTATGGATAAAAGAAAGATTCTCATTATGAACCTTTCTAAAGGGAAGCTCGGGGAAGGCAATACTAATCTCATAGGTTCAATGTTGGTAACAAAGATTTATCTTGCGGCCATGTCGCGGGCGGACGTTACCCGCGGAGATCTCAAAGATTTGCCGCCGTTTTATTTCTATGTTGATGAGTTTCAGTCGTTTGCCAACGAGTCTTTTGCCGATATTCTTTCCGAAGCGCGCAAATATAAACTTTCCCTTACAATCACGCATCAATATATAGAACAGATGGAAGACGAAGTAAGGGCGGCGGTATTCGGGAACGTAGGCACACTAGTTTCATTCCGTGTTGGGGCAACAGATGCGGAAATTCTGGAAAAAGAATTTGCCCCGGTTTTTACAATGGACGACCTTGTTAATCTTGATTTTGCCCAGGTGTATTTGCGCCTGATGATAGACGGTATGGGCTCCAGGCCTTTTTCGGCTAAAACACTGCCTGCGTTTCCGCCACCGGCAAAAAATTATGTTGCCGAAATAATTCAAAATTGCAGGACTACATATGCCAGCCCCAAGGAAGGGGTGGAAGAGGAGATAAGGAAATGGTATGAACCGGTTGGTCCGGTGGAACCGCCCAGAGAAAGAAAACCAAGAGTATCATCAGGTTCGGACTATCCGCGCTCAGATTCTCCGCGGGAAGGGGAATCCCGCCAAAGAAGGGCTCCGGCGCGGCCTTTTGGGGGAGAGAGGGATAGTCAGCGGAGACCCCCAAGAGATATCCCAAATATAAATTATTCCACACAGGAGGAGCAGATACATCCGGCTGAACCAAAAATTCCCAAGACTATTCCGCTCAGTGAACTTTCTCCCAAGAAAACATTTGAAGGATCGGCGCACAGAATGGGTCTTAAAGAGGCTATTGAAGAAGCCCTGAAAAATTCCCAAAAAGAAAATCAGAGTGTTGGAAATCAAAATATTGGAAAGGCACAACAGGTAGTTGAAGAGATTGTTCATGCTCCGCCGCCTTCTTCCGCGGCGCATCCCGGGGAGATACCGGAGGATGTTTTGCGTAAAATACTTGAATGAAGCGGGTTTACCCATTTCTAATTTTATTTTTGTTTACGAACATAAGTTCAGCCCAAGTTGAAATCACCGAAATAATGTATGACCCATCCGGCAGCGACACTAACCGCGAATGGATTGAAGTGCACAACATTGGCGGGGACATTGATTTTACCAAATGGAAATTTTTTGAAGCAAATGTAAATCATAGTCTTGCTTCGTCGTCCTCGGCTATGTTATCTTCTGGCAGTTATGCCGTAGTAGTTCAGAAGAAGGAAACTTTCCTTGAGGATTACCCGGCATTTACGGGAATAATTTTTGATTCCAGTTTTTCCCTCATAAACACGGGCGGGGAAAGTCTGGCCATTAAAAATGATGCGGGAGTTGTCACCGATAATGTCTCCTATGATGCCTCGATTGGCGCGGGAGGTGACGGCACGAGTCTGCAAAAAATAGGCGGGGGGTGGACGTCAGCCTCGCCAACTCCCGGTAGGAGCAATGACTCTACCGGTTCTGAGGCGCAGAGTTCAGGCAGCCAGAGTGTTTCCGGTGAACCCCCGACCGTAAGCGGTGCCGACTTGGCGGCAGCCACATTACCCCAAAAGAATTTTCCAACAGAACCTCGCATTTTTGCTTTTGCCGGACAGGATATAATGACCATTTCCGGAGCCAGCGTGTCATTTGAAGGAAAAAGTTTGGGACTTAAAAAAGAGCCGTTGGATAATGCCCGATATCTTTGGATTTTTGGTGACGGGGGAGAAAAAGAAGGGCAGAAGGTTGAACATTCTTACAGGTACCCGGGCAAATATGTCGCGGTGCTGGAAGTTTCTTCAGGCGAATTCTCCGCTTCCGACAGACTGTCTGTTGAAGTTTTGCCGCCGTCACTTTCCATTACATCTTTGGGTGACAGTACTAACCGTTATATCGAGATAAACAATTCCGCGCCCAGGGAACTTAATTTGGGCGGAATGCAGTTAAAAAGAAACAATGGAGGTATTTTTGTAATACCAAAGTACACATATATTCTTCCTGGCAAAAAACTTATTTTCCCTGAAGAGGTTATAGGTATTATGGCGACAACGTCTGCGGTTTCTCTTTTGTACCAGAACGGAGTTGTTGTTTCGGAACTAAGATGGGGAGAATCTCCGCGGGGGACTGAACCGGTCACTGCGGCCACGATTGCCCCGCAGGAAAAAGTAACAAAAGTGACCGCATTTGTTCCAAAACCAAAGAAGGAAGAATTTCCAAAAGAAGCCGGAAAGGAAGAATTTACGGCAGCGGTGGGAGTGACACCGGAGGCAAGAGATACGCCGGTCACGCCTTTTTTAGCCGGGCTCCTCGGGTTCGTTGTGCTTACCGGAGCCGGTATGATATTTTTACCGCGCCGCAAAGTTTTAGTCACAGCGGAGTCTGAAGCCGATGAATATGAAATAATAGAATACAAAGAGGAAAAATGAGAATACAAACAAAAGAAAAAATTTGTCTTATAACGGGAGCTTCCTCCGGAATTGGTAAGGAAACCGCCTTGGTTTTGGCTAAGGCCGGTTTTCGCGTGGCGATACTCGGCAGGGATAAAGAAAAAATAAATACTGCCGGAAAAGAAATTTCCGAAAAGACAGGGAACGACCGTATTGAAGGCTATGTTTGCGATTTGTCTTCTTTTGATTCAATAAAAAGATTTGTTTGGGATTTTTCAAACAGACATAAATATCTGGATGTGCTTGTAAATAATGCGGGAGTTCTGACAAAAGAAAGACAAATTTCCAAAGACGGTTATGAGATGCACTTTGCGGTAAATTATCTGGCGCCTTTTTTGCTTACAAATTTACTTTTGCCTCTTCTAAAAAATGGGGTTCCCGCACGCGTCATAAATGTTTCCTCAACTATGCACACGGAAGGGCACATTGATTTTGACGACATTGAATCTGAAAAAGATTTTGACGGCTACCGTGCTTACGGAAATTCAAAACTGGCGCTCATTTTATTTACCAAGAGTCTGGCAAAAAATCTTTTAGGAACCGGAATTACGGTAAACGCGCTTCATCCGGGTTGGGTAAAAACAGAGCTCGCTTTCGGAGCGTTTTCAAATAAACTGGCGCGCTTGCTGTCTTCTGCGCGCATGATAACCCCGCAAAAAGGAGCAGCTACGAGCATATATTTGGCGGTTTCTCCGGAGGTTGAAAAAATAACCGGTAAGTATTTTGTTAACTGCCGAGAGGCGGAAACTTCCTCAGAATCAAAAGATGAAAAAATTGCCGGCAGATTGTGGAAGAAAAGTATACAAATAGTTGGCTTGACATAAGTTCAGTTTGTTGTAGTTTTTGGTCAGGTGAAAATAGTGGAGATAAATCGTCATGGCGGACAAAGTGCGCGGCGCGGCGGTAGATACGGAATTACCCCTTTTTGTGGACGGGCTGAGGCCTGTGACTGTGCTGGTCGATGCGACGCGCATTGACCAGGTAAAGGATAATCCGGAGGCGCTTCTCCTCATGTTTGATTCGGGGAAGGCGAAGGAAGATTTCTTCCGCCGGTATCTGGAGGCTCAAAACACAGAAGAATTCCGCCGGGCTTATGCCGAAAGAAACGGAGTTTCGCAGGAGGGCTTTATCACCCCCGAATAATACAGCCGGCAAGGGCTGTTTTTTAATTTACTAAAAAAGAAACTTTTAACGCTGCTGGTTTGTTTTAGTTAGTAATTAAACGATATTCTGCTAAAGTGAACAAAACATGAAAATAAGCCAGCCTGGTTTTGTAAAAGTCGCCATCATTAATCCCAAGAAAGAATACGGGGAGAAAGACCAATATCGGTCATTTCCCGCTTCATTTAAGAACTTGTCCGGTGTTTTGAATTTGGCAAAGAAAAATTTTTTTGAGATACGTCATGACTATTACGATATAAAGGCAGATAAAGAGAGACTTCCTTACAGGGTTATAATTACAGAAATTCCACCTGGACACGTACAGCCGTTCCACTTACACAAAAATTTGCACGAAATGACGATTGTTACTGAGGGCGAAATTTTTTATATAGAAAGTGAATCATTTTCCGAATCTGAAAAAAATAAACTTGTTTTTAAGAAGAAAGGTAAAAAAATGAAAACCGGTGATTTGGTTGTTGATGACAAAGGCAAGCGCCACACAGTGGCAAATTTTTCCAAAAAATATGCCAAAATGATAACTATCCAATCAGCAAGAAAAAATGTTGATATAGTCTCGGCTGACTGGATAAGATAATTATGGCAAAGCGTATTTTATTTTTCTCCCTTACTTACCATCCATTTATTGGAGGGGCAGAAATTGCCATTAAGGAAACGACTGAACGTATTTCGCCGGAGAATTATCGTTTCGACATGATAACACTCCGGTTTGATTCTGATTTGCCGAAGTTTGAGAGGGTGGGGAACATTGATATTTTCCGCATAGGATTCGCCCGTCCGGGGGCAAAAATAAACGACCTCAAGAAATTCCCGCTTGTCCTCATGAAGTATCTGTATCCGTTTTGGGCGTTTGCTTATGCCGCGGTTCTTCACCGGCGCAAACCATATGATGCCGTCTGTTCAGTAATGACAAGTTACGCCTCATTTGCTCCGTTGTTCTTTAAATACATTTTTCCGGGAGTTAAATATGTTGTACGAGCGGATGACGGCGATCCGACGGATTATTATTTGAAACGCACGAGATTTATTTCCCCGCTTTTCCGGCGAATTTTTACAAAGGCTGACCGCGCTTTTACATCGTCCACCTATCTTGAGCGTTTTATACGCAGTATGGGTTACACAGGAGAGGCGGTAATTGTTCCGAATGGAGTAAATACCTCACACTTTTCGCGTGAGTACGCAACGGAAGAACTTGATGAGCTGAAGAAAAAACTCGGCAAAAAGCACGGAGATATTTTTTTGGTTACAGCTTCCCGGCTTGTAAAAAAGAACGCCACGGAAGATGTTATACAGGCTCTTAAGTTTTTGCCTCTGCATGTTAAGTTCTTAATCCTGGGAATTGGCCCTGATGAAGAGATGCTTAAAAAACTCTCCAAAGACTGCGGGGTGGAGGACAGAGTGTTTTTTTCAGGTCAGATAAGCCACGCGGAATTGCCTAAATATTTGAAGGCCTCGGATATATTTATAAGGCCGTCTCTTTCAGAGGGTTTTGGTATTTCATTTATTGAGGCTATGGTCGCCGGTATTCCGGTTATTGCCACTCAAGAGGGTGGTATAGCCGATTTTCTTTATGACCCGGAAAAAAATTCTGATGTGCCTCCGACGGGTCGCGCGGTTAAAACTCACGACCCGGAGGGAATAGCGCTGGCCGTAAAGAAATTTATCGATAACCCGAAAGAAATGGGAATAATTGTTGCAAACGCAAGGAAAATGGCTTCTCTGCGTTATGATTGGAGTATTATAGCCAAGAAAATGAAGGAGGATGTTTTTGACCCTCTTTGGAAAGGTAAAAGCTAGTTTTTTCTGCTACGCTGTAACAAATCCCGTTAGAGGCCGCGGTCACGGTATAAAACAGAAGCCATAAGTTATATATGAAAAAAGGTCAAACAAATTACAAATTTAAATTAAGCAGGGGTCTACTGACCGCGACCTGCCTCTAACGGGATGAAGATTTTTATCGCGGCCGGTGTCTACCCCCCGGAAATAGGCGGTCCGGCGACTTATGTAAAGCTTCTGGAGGAGGAACTTCCCAAACGTGGTTTTTCGGTTTCCGTTTTGCCGTTTAGTAAAGTGCGTAATTTCCCAAAAATACTGCGGCACGTAAGTTATTTTGTTTTATGCCTGGGGCGGGCTTTTAACTCCGATATTGTTTACGCCCAGGATTCTGTCTCAGTAGGACTCCCGGCCATGCTTGCCGCCAAGTTATTCCGCAGACGTTTTTATCTGCGTGTCGGGGGCGATTATGCCTGGGAACAGGGCGTACAGCGTTTCGGAGTTAAAGAATTGCTTGATGATTTTATAAACAGGAAAGATTATCCGCTTATTATCCGCGTGTTTAAACAGATGCAGTCTTTCGTGGCTTCGCGTGCGGATAAAATTATCGTACCGAGTGAGTATTTAAAAAAGATTGTTTTATCGTGGGGTGTGCAAAAGGGGAGTGTTTCTGTCATATACAGTATTTTTGACGGCACTGAAGTAAAAGAATCAAAAGAAACTTTACGGGAGAAACTCCATATTCACGGCGAACTCATAGTATCCGTAGGGCGGCTTGTTCCGTGGAAAGGATTTCAGTCTCTGATTGTTTCCTTTCAGGATGTACGCAAGCGTTTTCCGGATGCGAAACTTATGATAATAGGGAGTGGTCCCGACATGAACGGGTTAGTCCATTTTGTTTCTGGGAGCAAGCTTGAGGATAGTGTTATTTTTACGGGGGCGTTACCGAAAGAAGAAATGCTCTCCAGAGTAAAGGCGGCTGATCTTTTTGTTTTAAATACCGGTTATGAAGGGTTCTCCCATCAGCTGTTGGAGGTGTTTGCCCAGGGGACGCCGGTAATTACAACTCCGTCCGGGGGGAACGGGGAGATGTTGGAAGACGGGCATACGGGGGTTTTTGTCGGGTATAATGATGAAAAAGCAATCACTCAGGCCATTTTGCGTCTTCTTCAGAACGATATAGAAGCAAAGCAGATGGCTCTTGAAGCTAAAGAAATCCCGTTGCGTTATTCCAGGGAAAATATGCTGGAAGGGCTAATGAGAATATTAAAATGAATAAAAAAAATCTCTCAATTCTTATGCTTTCCACTGACCGGACAATTCTGGATCCCGGTTCTTCCGCGGCTTCGCGTATGCGCGAATATGGAGACAAAATAAAGCGTCTCGTTGTCGTCGTTGGTTCCGATTTTTCTTCTCCCGGCGCGGCGGTTTCTCTTTCGGAAAAAGTTACTGTTTTCCCGGCACGCTCGTCGTCCCGTTTATTTAGACCGGTTTCTTTGTTTGCGCGGGCAAGAAATATTATGCTGGGCGACCATTTTGACGTTGTCACCGCGCAGGATCCTTTTGAAACCGGTTTCGTGGGGATGCGTTTGTCACGCCGTTTTAAAACGGCTTTTGAAGTCCAGGTGCATACGGATTTATTCTCACCGTATTTCAGGCGAACCTCTTTCATTAACCGCGTGAGACTTTTATTTGTAGGACGTGTGATTCCGCGTGCAAATGTAGTCAGGGTTGTTTTTTCGCGCCTGAAGACGGAGATAACAGAGAGAGGGTTTTCTGTTCCGGAAAAGATAGAAGTTCTTCCTATTGCCGTGCCGTTGGACGAAATCAGAGGGGCCAAACGGGTGTTCAGATTCGGGGAAAGATTCGCGGGACTTCATTTTTTCGCGGTTACGGTGGCGCGTCTTGAAAAGGAGAAAAACATCGAGACGGCAATTTCTGTTATGAGCGAAATAATATCGCGGTATCCTTTTGTCGGGTATGTCATAGTGGGAGATGGCAGTTTGAGGGAAAGGCTGGAAAAGTGCGCAGGACCGCTTTTGGACAGGAATATTTTTTTCATGGGATATGCTGAAAATGTTATTTCCTACCTCAAAGGGGCGAACATTTTTTTTCTGCCGTCTTTTTATGAAGGATTCGGGTTGGTTTTCATTGAAGCGGCCGCATGCCACATACCGATAGTGGCCACGGAAGTCGGAATAATGGGTTCTCTTTTCAGAGACGGAAAAGAGGCGCTCGTTTGTCCCGTGGGGGACAGAGAGTGTCTTTCGAGAAGTATTGTGAGACTTATAGAAAATAACGGCTTGCGCGAGGAACTTACGCTTGCCGCGGAGACACTTGTAGAAAAAGAGTTTACAGAATCTGATATAAAATATCCGGACAAAGTGACGGACCTTTGGGAGAAAGCGGCTAAGTCTTTGCGGTGAGAATAAGGTTGGATTGCAGTCCCTTCATGTTTATCTGTTTTACGGACACGCTTTCAAATCCGGCATTTTTTGCCAAATTCTCCAGTTCTTTTTTTCTGAAGGCGTGCAAATATCTGGCGTTTTGGTGGACTCCGAAAGGAAGCACAATATCACCAAGCGGAAGTTTGTTTTTACTTAAAACGTCTTTTAACCTGGACAGGATAATTTCTTTTTTCTTTGTGGCCCACAAATCCCAGACTGAAGCAATAATTATGCCGCCCGGTTTGAGAACTCTTTTAATTTCCCTGAGCGCTTCCGCCTGTGTGTTCCCCGGCAGATGGTGAATTACCGCGAAAGATACCACCGCGTCAAAAATTCCGTTTTCATATGGAAGAGACCTGGCTTCGGCAATTTTAAAATTCCCGTCCGGGTGTTTTTCCCTGGCCAGATTAATTAAAGAGGGAGAAAAATCCACACCTTCATATTTAAGCCCGCGTATTTTTGCTTCGGTGTAAAACCGGCCGTTGCCGCAGCCGACATCCAATACATTCATTCCTGATTTTAAATAATCCAGAAACGGGGAAAATTCTTCCCAAAATTTTTGTCTCGTGTCGGAAAATTCACCGGCTATTTTTTCATAGCCGGTCTGTGTAAGATTTATTAATTTTTCTTCCTGCTCTTTATCCATATGCGGATTGAACCACGGCGGTCACCTAAAGTCCATATTTGTTCTCAGTCCACGCTTGTTCTGCTATAGTCATTCTCATGCTATTTACCGGCATCACTACAGAAAAAAGCGTGGATTTGCTTAAACGCCGCATTATGAAGGACGAGACCCTCTACGGGGAGGTTCTTCGTATACGCAAAAAATTAACAGACCCAAAGCGTCACACAACTCCCTTTGGAATATATTCTCCCTACATAGGCGGAGCCAGAAAGATGCCGACAAACGCCGAGCTTCTTTTTCTGTACAAAGAGCTTATAGAAAAAGGAGAGGAAACGGAGTCTGCGGAAGTGTTGGATATCCTCCGCAAATTGAAGGTGAGGAGCGACTCCGGTGTCGCGGTCGTATCTTTGCTTACCAAGCCGTATGCCTGTCCCGGGCGTTGCATTTATTGTCCGACGGAAAAAGGTATGCCCAAGAGCTATCTCTCAAAGGAGCCGGCCGCGGCTAGAGCCCAGATGAATCATTTTGATCCCTATAAACAGGTCACGACGCGGCTTGAAGCGCTCTCAATGAACGGGCACCCCATAGACAAAGTTGAGATGATTCTTATAGGAGGTACATGGAGTTTTTATAAGCCTGATTATCAGGACGAGTTTGTGTCCGAGTGTTTTCGTGCCTGCAATAATTTCGGCCTGCCGGAAGATTTAAAGAAAAAGAAAGGGGAGAATACTCTCCCGGAATTACAAAAGGAAAATGAGACCGCCAAAGTGCGCCTGATAGGACTTTCCATTGAGACGCGCCCCGATTATATAAACGAAGAAGAGCTTGCCAATCTGCGCCGTCTTGGTGTCACCAAAGTTGAAATCGGTGTTCAGCATCTTGATCAGAAAGTTCTTGACTTGAACAGGCGCAACATGGACCGCGAGACAATAATAAAAGCGACGGAACTCATGCGTTCTGTGGGGCTTAAAGTTGTTTACCACATGATGCCTAATTTACCGGGTTCCACTCCGGAGATGGATGTGGCGATGTTTGAAGAACTTTTTTCGGGACCTGATTTTCAGCCGGACATGCTCAAGGTTTATCCTTGTGTTGTGCTCAGGAAAAGCCTTCTTTATAAAATTTGGGCGAGAGGCGGGTACAAACCCTATACGGATACTGAACTCATAGAGACGCTGGCAAAGTGCGAGGAGAAAATTCCGGCTTACGTCCGTGTGATACGCATGATCCGCGACATACCGGCAACATACATAATTGCTTCCAGCAAGAAATCAAATATGCGACAGATGGTTGATGAATATCAGAAGAAACGCGGTTTTGTACAGCGGGAAATCCGGGCACGAGAAGTACGCGGAGCGGTAATAAACCCCGCCGATTATGAGTTATCCGTAATTGAGTACGAAACGGGTTCCGGCAAAGAAGTATTTTTGAGTTTTGACGACGATAAGGAAAACAGGCTGGCGGCGTTTTTGCGCCTGCGTTTGCCAAGCGCCTCGGCGGGCAGACCTTTAAATTTTGAATTTAAAGCGGAAGAATTGAAACCGCTTCGCGGCGCGGCCATAGTGCGGGAGCTTCACACTTACGGCAAACTCATTCCTTTGGATGAAAAAGGGACGCAAAGCCAGCACATGGGTTTCGGGAGGCGTCTTTTACAGGAGGCGGAAAAAAGAGCCAAGTCGGTCGGATTTGGAAAGGTTGCCATTATTTCCGGCGTTGGAGCCCGCGAGTATTACAGAAAGAACGGTTATGAATTGGAAGGAACGTATATGGTAAAAAAAATTTAACGTGAAATATAAAAAGATTCTGGTTACCGGTACAGCCGGTTTTATAGGGTATCACCTGGCAAAGAAACTTCTTGAGAAGGGGATTTTTGTCACGGGGGTAGACTGTTTTACCGACTATTATGACGTTCGCATAAAAAAAAGACGCAACGATATTCTGAAAAAATATAAAAATTACAGATTTTATAAAACTGACATAGCAGACTACGGGAAGCTGGAAGAAATAATTAAAAAAGAAAAGCCGGAAGTCATTGTGCACTTGGCGGCGCAGGCGGGGGTCCGCTATTCTCTGCTTAACCCGTGGGCTTATGAAAGTTCCAATAATCTGGGGACGCTTAATATTTTTGAATGCGCAAAGAATAATAAAATAAGACGCGTACTGCTGGCGTCTTCTTCTTCAGTTTACGGGTCAAACAGGAAAGTTCCGTTCAAAGAGAGCGACAGGACTGATAATCCGATTTCTGTGTACGCCGCCACCAAAAAAGCGAATGAAGTTTTGGCTCATTCCTACTATCATCTTTATGGCATAGAAACCGCTGTTATGAGGTTTTTTACAGTGTACGGCGAGTACGGCCGTCCCGATTTGGCCATTTTTAAATTTGCCAGGAATATTTTTCTGGGAAAACAAATCAATGTTTATAACGGAGGAAAGATGATGAGAGATTTTACCTACGTAGACGATATAGTCTCGGGGGTAATGGCTATTTTGAAGAAGAAAGATTTGAAGTACGATATTTATAATTTGGGAGGAGACAATCCGGTTTCGCTTATGGAATTTATAAGGCTGATGGAAAAAGAACTCGGTAAAAAGGCGATAATTAAGTCGTTGCCCATGCAGCAGGGGGACATAAAAAAGACCATGGCCGACGTGTCAAAAGCCAGGAGAGAACTCGGTTTCAAACCGAAGACAAAAATTGAAACGGTGGTAAAGAAATTCGTCCGCTGGTTTTTGGATAACAAGAGCTGGGTGCTTGTTTTGGATGAACCGAAACAATAGTTTATTTTTTGAACTATAATAACCGGAAGGATTAACAGGGCGGCAAACCAAATGAAAATATTAATTATTACCCAGGTTATTGATAAAAAAGATCCGGTACTGGGATTTTTTCACAGGTGGGTGGAGGCTTTTTCAAAACGCGCGGAGAGCACTTCGGTAATTTGTCTGTATAAAGGGGAAAGTTCGCTGCCGAATGGTGTGCGCGTGTATTCCCTCGGCAAGGAAAATAAAAAATCCCGAATGGTGTATTTGTTCCGTTTTTTACGCTACATCCTTTCTTTGCGGGGTGATTACGATGCGGTTTTTGTGCATATGAATGAGGAATACGTTCTCCTTGGCGGTATCTTCTGGTTTCTTATGGGGAAGAATGTTTTTCTTTGGCGGAATCACTATGACGGTTCATGGAAAACTAATTTGGCCGCGCTTCTTTCTACGCGTGTTTTTTATACCTCGGCTCATTCTTACACGGCGCGTTTTACCAACTCTTCACGTATGCCTGTCGGCATAGACACTGATTTTTTCTCTCCGCAGGCAAAAGTCAGAAAAAAAGACAGCATTCTTTTTTTGTCGCGCATGGCTCCGTCAAAAAATCCTGATATTCTGATTGAGGCCATATCTATTCTTAAAAAATCAGGGGAGAGGCCGGAAGCCGGATTTTACGGCGACCCGTTGCCTAAGGATGAGGGTTATTATAAGAAGCTGAAAAGTATAGTCTCGGTGCGTGGTCTTTCGGAGAATATTTCTTTTTACCGCGGTGTTTCCAATGACATTGCCAGGGACCTTTTTTCTTCCCATGACATTTTCGTGAACACGAGCAAAAGCGGGATGTTTGATAAAACGATATTTGAAGCTTACGCTTCTGGGGCGCTCGCTGTTTCTTCTAGTAAAGATTTGAGAGGGGAAGTAGATGAAAGATTTCTGTTTGAAGAAGGTTCGGCGGAAAGTTTAGCGGCTAAACTTTCCGCGGTCTGTGCTCTTACGGAAAAGGAAAAGGATGAAAACAGAAAAGAGCTTAGAAATTACGTCGTTGAGCGCCACAGCCTGGGCGTTCTTACGGAAAGGCTTTTTGCCGCGTTTTCCGGATAGCGCCGGGTTTCCGCTGTTTTTTACCATGTGCTATTGTGGAAAATATTTCAGAAATGTCTTTAATAAAAATACCGTCAAGAATATGGTTGTTTTTCAGGCGGGCGTGGAAACTTTCCGGCCTTGGGTTCTCGGCGCGCGATAAGGCTCTTATAATCTGGAGTTATTTTTTCTTCTCTCTGCTTCGCCTTTTGGGCGGAAATTATGCTTCCCGGGCGCCTAAGTTTTTCCGCCTTTATTTCCGAGGGGAAACGACACCTTTTTATTTCCGTGGTCTGCCTGATTTTTATATGTTGGAGGGAATTTTTCTGGGAGGCGAGTACGACATAGATTTGCCGGAAGAACCGGAGGTTATTTTTGATTTAGGCAGCAACGTTGGCGTGGGCACGTTATTTTTTAAATTGCGTTATCCGAAAGCCAGGATTTTCGCGTATGAGCCGGATCCCAATAACAAAGATATTTTTGAAAAAAACATGGAGCCGTTTAAAGACAGCGTGATTTTTTCCGATTCGGCGGTTGTTGGAACACCGAAAGAAAAAGTTGAATTTTTTGTTTCGGGGGAACCCTGGTCGTCGTCTCTTTTTGCCGGTAAGGATAAGACCGGGAAAAAAGTTGTTTGTAACGCCGTCACACTGGACGGGGAAATAAAAAAGCACGGTATAAACCGCATTGATATTCTGAAGTTTGATATAGAGGGAGCCGAGGAGGAAGTTTTTGCCCACTTTGAAGGATTGCCGAAAGTTTTATACGCAGTGGGGGAATTGCACGTTGATCTGATCAAAAAGACAGTTGAAGATTTTTGCGCGTTGTTTCCGGGATTTGCATTGGTTTACAGGACAGCAAAGGCGAAGCGTCCGACAGTATTGTTAAAAAATACCCGCATATGAAATCCGTAAAATGTACCGCCGCGGTTCTTACTTTCAACTCAGAAAAAACTCTGCGCAAGACCCTTTCTTCCGTGGAAGATTTTTCCGACATAATCATCTGCGACGGCGGAAGCACTGACGGAACTTTGGAAATAGCCAAATCTTACGGGGCGAGGGTAATTCCGCAGGGCAAAAACTATTGTTATCCTGACGGGCGCATAAAAGATTTTGCGGGAATACGCAATCAGACGCTTTCAGCGGCAAAAGAAGACTGGTTCTTTTTTATTGATTCTGATGAATATGTAGAACCGCCTTTTGTTTTGGAACTGCAAAAAATAATTTCTGAGGCGGAGGTTTTTGCCTTTTGGGTGCCGCGCAAATACGTCATAGACGGAAAGGTAATTGATTGCGCCGCCACATATCCGAACCGTCAGATGCGTCTTTTCCACCGCGGGCACGCAAAAAAGTTCATTAAGGCGGTGCACGAACGCATAGAACTTTTGCCCGGTGAAAAAACGGCTATTTTGGGAGTTCCTATGTATATACCGTTTAATACTTCCGTTCCGGATATGCGCCGCAAATGGGATTTTTATCTTGGTATTGAGCTTGAGAGAGAGCCTGTGACGGCAAGGCGCGTGGCAAAGGCATTTTATACCGCCTTAAAAGCATCTGTTCTTTATGCTTCGCGTTATGTGCGAAATATTTTCACCTGCCGCGGAACGCATATGCCTTTTTCGGTGGAAATGGAACGTCACCGCTATAATGCCGTCGGGGTTATCCAATTAACGGGAGCGCTTTTTAAAAAATGGTTTACCGGCATACCTAAGTAGCCGTGGGGTAATTTTTTGTCCTTATGAGGTGTTACAGACCAGTATAAGAGAATCCCGGATTCTTGCCGTCAGTCCGTTTTTATATGATAATCCAATCCGTCTTTCCATATGAATATATTAGGTATTAATCAGGTTCCCGGGATGCTTTTCTGGGTTCACGACAGCGCCGCCGCTTTAGTAAAAGACGGCTTTTTGGTTGCTTCAGCCGAGGAAGAGCGGTTTACCAGGGTTAGGCACCAAAGGGGGTATCCCAAGCTATCCGTCGAATATTGCCTCAAGGAGGGCAAATTAAGGGCATCCGACGTTGATATAGTGGCCATAGCGTATAACCCCTATAAGGCGCTTTTTAGCCCGTCCATATACCTTCATCCTGTTCTTCTTGCCCGGCATTTCGCCAACCTGCTCATGTTTGTATATTTTGAAAGAGAGCTGCGCCGTCTTTTCCCGAAAGCCAGGCTGGAATATGTAAACCACCACGCGGCTCACGCCGCCAGCACTTTCTACCCGTCCGGTTTCAGCCAGGCTAATATTCTTGTCGTTGACGGGGCGGGGGAGACGGAAACATTTTCTTTTTTTGAAGGAAACGGAAAAGAAATTAAAAAAATCTGGGACATACCGCTGGCACGTTTCGGCGGCAGAAAAAACGCCAATTCCATCGGGCTCGTGTACAGCAGGGTCACCAATTTTTTAAATTTGGGAACTCACGGGGAAGGAAAGACGATGGGGTTGGCGAGTTACGGCCGCCCAACTTTTGATTTTTCCAAAATTTTATCAATAAAAAAGCACGACGATTTTTTTGTAGAACGCGGTAACGTGGAAAAATTTTATCCGCATCTGGCGCGTGGAAAAGACGATCCGATAACGGAAGAGCACAAAAATCTTGCCGCCAGCCTCCAGCATTCCCTGGAAGAATCAATAGTTAATCTTGCCCGCGAAGCTTTTGATAAAACAGGCATAAAAAAATTTTGCATGGCGGGAGGAGTGGCCCTTAACTGCAATACCAACAGCAGAATTTCCCAGGAGTCTTTCTGTGACGGAATATTCGTCCAGCCGGCTTCAAATGACAGCGGGGTAGCTTTGGGGGCGGCGCTTTTTGCGGCGGCGCGCGTTGAAAAAGAACTGTCTTTCCCTCCGCAGATTGCGTACCTCGGGCCGTCATTCGGTGACGCGGAAATAGAAAAACTTTTAAAGGAATCAAATCTTTCTTATGAGCATTCGGAAAACATAGAGAAAACCGCGGCGCGCCTTTTGGCGGAAGGGAACATAATAGGATGGTTTCAGGGAAGAATGGAAATAGGACCGCGCGCTCTTTGTAACCGCTCTGTCTTGGCTGATCCTTCGGTTCCGGGAATGAATGACAGGGTAAACGGGGTAAAGCACCGCGAAATATGGCGTCCCTTTGCGCCGGTGACTACGCTTGAAGACGGGGGAAAGTTTTTTGAAGATTTCAAGGAAAGCCCTTTTATGTTGCTGACTTATTTTGTGAAGAAAGAATGGCGGAGCAAATTGCCCGCCATCACGCATATTGACGGAAGCTCCAGAATCCAGACGGTAACCAAAATTCAGAACGAACGGGCGTATAAATTACTCAGGGAGTTTGAGGCAATAAAAGGATTTCCGGTTCTTTTGAATACTTCCTTTAATGATGCCGGCGAGCCTATTATTTGCACTCCTAAAGACGCGGTTCGCTGTTTTATGTCTACTCCTATGGATGCCCTTTGCCTCGGCAATTTTGTTTTGCGTAAGAAAAAATAAGGGATTATTTTTATGAAAGAGTATGTTCCGGCGGAATACCCGAGTTTTTACGCTGGGCTTTGACGGTCAGGAAAAAGAAGGGAAGTATAAATTTCCTCCAGGGGTGGCGGGTTATGTTGTGGTCTTTAACAAGATAAAGTCCGGCATCTTTAAGCCAGCCGTAAACTTCTGCGTAAGTGTGGTGAGTGGCTATGGGGGCTATATACCAGTCGAAATTGTAATGGGAGTGCCTTTCCAGATGGACAAACAGAGGAAATCCGTATTCTGCGATTTTTTTAGGAAAAAGGTTGGCGAAGCCGGTAATTATATTGGATATTTTGTACATTAAAGGAATGGGCAGCCGGGTTGTGATGAGGCGCAGCCACCGATCGTTAAATTCGTAAATAAAATTTCCTTTGTGGTATAGGTGAATGGTGATGGCCCCGTCATCTTTCAGATGGCTCAATATTGAAAGGAAAGCCTTCCGCGCATCTCCAGTGTGCATAAGCACCCCGTTTGAAAAGATGAAATCAAACAGATTTTTTCTGAACGGAAGCTTGAAAAGATCCCCCTGGACAATATGTATTTTCTTTTCGTTTTTTGTATTTTCGTATGCCGCGTCCACAGCGTCGGATATATCAACGCCGATAACTTCTCCCCCATACATTTCCGCGGCTTTTGTGTAACGTCCGTTTCCGCATCCTGCATCCAATACGAGTTTCCCGTTAAGTTCGCCTTTCTTTACCAGAACTTTGTATTCAAACATTCCGACGGTTTGTTCCATTGTTGAATGGTTGTCCCAGCCGAAGCGCGACCAGGTTTTCCATTCGTCGCCAAAGCTTTTCATTGTGTCTTTCTTCAGTTCGGACAAATCTTCCGGTCCAGATTTTTCCGGGGAAGAAGGAAGTTTTGCGGGGTAAAGTTTGTGGAAAAGGGAAATATCGGGGATTAGGTCGTTGGAAACCATGCGGGGTATTCCTCTCCAGACCGGGTATTTTTTGGGGCAATGAGAACAGGGAAGGATGCCATCTTCTATGGATTCTTCTTTTCTTTTGAATACTTCAAGGTTTAGTCCGCTGCCGCATTCGGGGCAGGAAAGATATGGCAATAATGAGGCTTTCATGAATATCGGGCGTATTTTCTCACAACGCCAACTTTTAGCAAAATCACTTTTGTTTTTGTATGAAGTCTATTATGTCCGACGCGCGCGAGATCCAAGCGTAGCGGGGCGATAGTTTCCTGGCGTTTTCTCCCAGAGTTTTCCGGAGTCCCGGATTATTACCGAGCGCTGAAATGGCCTCTCTCAATTTTTCCGGATTGTCGGGCGGCACGAGGTATGAATTATCTCCATTTAGCACTTCGCGGATAGCCGGTATATCGGAGGCTATTATTGCTTTCCCGGCCGCCATTGCTTCAAATATTTTAAGCGGAGACGTATATCTGGACATTCTGTTTTTTTCAGAATTTGGCACAAGCACCATGTCGGAGATTCCCAAAAGCGCCGGAATGTCATCATGACGCACGTGTCCCGTTAAAGTTATGGGGAGATGCTCCCGCTCTATCTGTCCGTTTATCCTGCTTATGTCTTTTTCATTACCTCCGGCGACCAATATTCTTACTTCTTCAAGTCCGCGCGACGCTTCAAGAATTGAAGGGAAACCTTTCCATGCGCTAAGCTGCCCCGTGTAAACTGCGACGGTTTTTTCCTTTATATTAAGTTTTCTTCTCCACTCGTTTATTTTTTCCTCGCCGGGGTTATCAAATTTTTCCACATCAACTCCGTCGGGCGCCACGAGTATTTTGTCTTCCGGAAATCCTTCCTTTACCAGTTCGTCTTTTATGGATTGGGTGATTGCCACTATAGCGCGGGTTTTTCTGAAGGCTCGTGTGTACAGAAAATGATATTTTGAAACGGCGTGTATTTCAAAAGCCACAGGAAAACCAGCGTTGGACAGCAGTATGAACGAGAACTGGTCGCGGATATAAAAAAGTCCGGCCGTGTTTTTGTACGCGTCAAAAAGCACGGACAAGGCGAACACCAGGCGTTCTATGAAATAAGGGATTTTTCCCCGCGCTCCTAAAGCTGTCAGATCCAGAGTGAAAATTTTCCGTATCCGAAAATTCTCTTCTGTTCCGTAATATGCGAAAGGGGACAGGGACAAAATGTTTTTCTTTTTTGGCGTTACTATTTCCACGTCGTTGCCGTTCTTGGCGAACGCCCGGCACATGGACATAATTTGTATGCCGTGGGCTTTTTCTGTTGGTAAATTAGCGTTTGCTATATAACTGATTTTCATATGCCGAGTTTGTTTTTTTCCGCGAAGAGGAAAAGAGTGAGTATTGCATAAGAAGCATATGGAGCTTCTTTTATAAATTCGCTGAATTTTCCGTCACGCAACTTTTTCTTTATCAGTGAAGAGAAGGTTGGAGACAGGTTGGGAAAGTTTTTCAGGTAAAACTCCGCGGCTTGGGAAATCAGCCGTTCATTTCCCTTAAAAAGGTAATTATAGAGAGGCATGCTGAATCCCGTTTTTTTTCTTTCAAAAAAGGACGGGTCAAGGTGTCCGCGCAGAATTTTTTTAAGAGGTTCTTTTCCGCCCGCCCCGTATTTCCACGCGAAAGGGGAAGCTCCCACTGCTGAGAACACATTTTTGTCAGTCAGTGGAACGCGTCCCTCAATGGAGTGTGCCATTGTCGCGGCATCTATTTTCATGAGTAAATCATCGGGCAAAAATATAAGACGGTCCAGAGCCAAAAATCCGTCCGGTGTCTCCCGGTTTTTCAGCCGGTTTTCTATCGCGGCGCGTATCATTTTCGGTTCCCCGAAATTTTGAGTTATGGAGCGTTCCGACATATACAGCCCTATCGGATCCCCGGTCAGTTTTGAAATTCCTTTGCCTGCGCTTTTTGCGCGCGGGTGCATTGAAATTGACGCGGGAAGAATATCGGACACAGACGAAAACATTTTGGCGAGCGCGGGCTGTTCCTTTGAAATGTTTGAGAGTTCGCGCGCGTGGCGGTAATAATGATACCCGGCGAAAAATTCATCCCCGCCTTCTCCTGAAAGCACAACTTTCACGTCTTCGGCGGCGCGCGCGGAAATGCTGAGCGTCGGCAGGAAAGAGGAGTCGGCCGTTGGTTGGTCCATATGTTTTGCCAAAAGTTCGATATTTTGTTTCGGACTTGTTTCTATGGAGGAGGAAACGAAAGAGAGCCCCATTGATTTAGCAACGGACTCCGCATAACAGCTGTCGTCGCGGGAATCTACGGAGAGGTGGTATGCGCGCATCGGAACTCCGAGTTTTTTAAGAAAGTGGGCGATTATTGTTGAGTCTATTCCGCCGGAGAAAAAAAGCCCTACGGGGACCTCGGCAATTAGGTGCGCGCGTACGGAATCTTCAATAACAGCTTCCAATTCTGTCTGGGTTGGTTCCCGACGGTTTTCCGCGTAGAGCAGACCGGTAATTTCGCTTTCTCTGGTTTTTTTATCTAAATCAATCAGGATATTTTCTCCGGGCAGGAGCGCGCGGGCGTTTTTAAGAATTGTCCGCGGGGCAAGAACGTGGCCTACGGTGAAAAGATCTCGCACGGCATTTTCATCCATTTCTTTGTTTATATTCGGGTGCGCCAGAATTCCGCGTATTTCCGAGGAGAAGGCGGTTGTTTTGCCGTCGTCGTAAAGGTAGAGCGGTTTTATTCCAAACGGGTCGCGCGAAAGGAGAAGCGTGTTTTTACTTCTGTCATAAACCGCAATAGCCCACATACCGCGCAGTTTGCTGAAAAATGTTTTTCCGGAGCGGGCGTATCCTTCCAGAATCACTTCCGTGTCCGAATGTCCGCGGAAAGAAATATTTTCTTTTGTCAGCTCTTCGCGCAGTTCTTTGTAGTTGTAAATTTCGCCGTTAAAAACAATTGTGCAGTTTCCGTCCGCCGACGTCATTGGCTGATTTCCGCCTTCCCCAAGACCGATGATTTCCAGGCGGTTGTTGCCCACGGAGAGGGAATTAAAAGCAGCGACCCCGCTTTTGTCGGGGCCGCGATGTTTTGTCGCCGCGTTCATCCTCTCTACAGCATCTTTTGAGTTTTCCAGGGTTCCGTTTATTCCGCACATATCATCATTATACTAACTTTAGCGGGGGCTGAAAGGTTATAGTAAATAAGACTAAAACGCGCTACAGTAATCCTAATTTAGACTAACAGCCATGGCTTTTACGCGAAACGACACGGGCGGGGTGGGTAATCT
>CAYGDA010000005.1:0-42376 GCA_964348515.1 uncultured Candidatus Saccharibacteria bacterium | reverse complement strand
TCGGGACAGCATCAGTTTCTTCGCCAAGTTCTTCTGTGACCCCCGAACCAACCGTGTCAACAACTACTGATACAAGTATGCCAACCGGCACGACAACAACAGACACGAGCGCGACAATGGTTACAGCAACTACAACAGACACATCTGCTCCAGCACCGGCTGCGGATACCGGCACCACAACAACTCCGGTCTTATAGCTTTACTTTTTAGCCACCAAGGCAAGAAAGAGGGGAATTTCCTTTCGCGCTTCGTTTTCGGCGCGTTCACGCGGGCCTTTGGCACTTTTTTTATGCGACGCCCATTCTTCAAGATTAACTATGGGAAGTCCGTGTTTGGCCAGAGTTTTTACGTATGTCTGTAACGGGCGATGGAATGAATACGTAAACACACTTGGTTTTTTACCAGGATACATGTCTATTTTTACCGTGGCTTCTTTTAAATATTTCCACACAGTTCTCTGCTGCCGGTTTGTTTTTTCACTGTAGTCCCAGGCGCTGTGCTGGGGTACCCGGAAGCTCGGGTGGTTTAAAATTATGCAAAAGTGCCCGCCGGGTTTAAGAACACGCGATACTTCGCTTATGGTTTTATCCAGTTCTTGTATGTTCTGCAGTGCCAGTACGCAAATAGCCGCGTCAAATGACACGTTTCCTATTGAACGCAAGTCACCTGATTTGTGGACGACGTAGTTTATTTTAGAATCCCGTACATTCGCTCTGCTGGGCTCAGTACCTTGTCGCCCTCGCTCCTCGGCTTTTTTGGCTTTTTCTATAAGTTCCGGAGAGATGTCGGTGCCGGTGACAACGGCGCCTGCCTCTTTAAAAACGCGCGAGAAAAACCCTTCTCCACAACCGATGTCTAAGAGGCGCTTACCTTTTATGTCGGGCAGAAGGCGGAGTATATTTGGGGCTATCAGCGTCTTTTGGTAGGAATCCTTGTCTCCTACCACTTCTTCATACCAAGAAGCCACTTTTCCCCAGGAAGTCTTTTTGTCCGGATTGGTTTTCATTCTACGAAAGATTTTCCTTCAGAAGCTTCATAAAAATACCGGGATTACCTGAACCTTTAGCTTCTTTCATGCATTGTCCAATCAGAAACTGCAGAGCGTTCTCCTTACCGGATTTATATTCCGCGGCTACTGACGCGTTTGCGGAAATTACTTTTTCCACTATTTGCTTGAGTGCCCCCTCGTCGGTTTTTTGAAGCAAGCCTTTTTCTTCGGCAATTATCTGCGGGTTTTTGAGCGGCTTTTGGGAAAGGGTATCTTCCACGAGTATTGAAAGGATATCTTTCCCGCTTCGTGAAGACAGCAGGTTTTTCTCTATCATTGTTACGAGTTCACGGAAGTATGTTGGGTCGGGGAGCACTTCCACGCTGAACTCACGCCCCGCCTTTTTAAGGAGTCCTGAAATATCGCTTACAAGGTAGTTTGCCGCGAGCAGTATGAAAGTCTTGTCTTTGCCTTTTATGACACTTTCAAAATAATCAGCCGCGGCCGGGTCATTCAGGAAGAATTCCACAAATTCAGGTTTCAATTCAAAATCTTTAACGTAACGTTCGCGTTTTTGCCATGGTAATTCCGGCAATTCTTTTTTAAGTTTTTCCAGATTAAATTCAGGTATTTCTGAAAGGTAAAATTTAGGGAGGTCTGGGTCGGGGAAATACCGGTAATCATGCGAACTTTCCTTTTTTCTCTGACTCCAGGTTTCCTGTTTATTTTCATCCCACCCGCGTGTTTCTTGTACTATCTTTCCGCCGTTCTCCAGTACCCCGATTTGTCTTTCAACTTCGTATTCGATGGCGCGTTCAACAGAGCGGAAAGAGTTGATATTTTTCACTTCAACCTTTGTTCCGTATTTTCCCGGTTCTTTAGAAACTGAGATATTTGCTTCCACGCGCATTTGCCCTTTTTCCATATTAGCTTCGCCGGCGCCCAGATAACGCAGGAGCCTTTGAAGTTCACGGGCAAAGTCCCCGGCTTCCTTGGCGCTCTTTACAACAGGTTCGGTTACGAGCTCCATAAGAGGCACTCCGGAGCGGTTGAAATCAACAAGGGTGGTGTCGCCTTTGTCGTGGGTTGATTTGGCGGTGTCTTCTTCAAGGTGGACGCGGGTTATAGCAACTCCATTTAATGAACCCCCCAGAACAATCGGCAGTTTATACTGGCTCAATTGATAACCCTTTGGAATGTCCGGATAGAAATAATTTTTACGGTCAAATTCGGTGAAGTCGGCAATTTTTGAACCCAGAGCAAGCCCGACGCGTATCACTTCTTTTATTGCGCCTTTGTTGGCTACGGGCAGTGTCCCCGGATGGGCCATACAAACGGGGCAGACGTTCGTGTTAGGTTTTTTTTCTTCAGGATCATTTTTACAACCGCACCACATTTTTGATGCGGTTTTCAGTTCTGCGTGGATTTCCAGTCCGATTGTAGTCGTGTATTCGGCCATATTTCCAGGGATTATATCAGAAAAAACCTTTCTCCAGAACAGGAAAATGATATACTTATTGGAGTTAAAATCTTATGGATAAGAAAAAAATTCGCGCAGCTATAAACGGGTTTGGGAGGATTGGCAGGGCATTTCTCAAGCTCGCAATGAACGAACACGAAATTGAGGTTGTGGCCGTAAATGATTTAGGCGACATCAACAATCTTGCCTACCTTTTGCGCCACGACAGTGTTTACGGGAATTTCCAATTACCGGTGACCGTGGAGGAGAACAGCTTAGTGGTTGGGGGTAAAAAAATCGCTTTTGTGAGCGAGAAGGACACGTCAAAATTGCCGTGGAAAAAATTTGACATAGATGTGGTTGTGGAATCTACAGGACTTTTTGTTTCCTATGAATTGGCTAAATTCCATCTTGACCAGGGTGCCAAACGCGTAGTTATTACGGCTCCTGCTAAAGGTGAAGGTGGTCCCGTAAAAGGGGAGACCATACTAATGGGGGTAAACGAAGAGCGTTTTGGTAAGTGCGAAATTACGTCCAACGCTTCGTGCACCACAAACGCGGCAAGTCCGCTTATCGCCATTCTTCATGAAGCGCTTGGAATTGAGAAAGCAATATTGAATACCGTGCATGCTTATACGGCCAGCCAGGGAATAGTGGACGGGCCAAACAAGCGCGACGCGCGGGAAGGCAGGGCTGCGGCGCAAAATATAGTGCCGTCCTCAACAGGGGCGGCCATTGCCGTCACAAAAGCTTTTCCTGCGCTGGATGGGCTTTTTGACGGGGTTGCCATAAGAGTCCCGGTTGTATGCGGCTCAATAGTGGACGTAACTTTTATTTCAAAAAAAGAGACCAGTGCCCATGAGGTAAATGACATACTGAAGAGGGCCGCGGGTGACAGACGCTGGGAAAAAGTTTTTGCCGTTACTGAGGAGCCGCTTGTTTCTTCGGACATAATCGGAGAAACCCATGCTTCCGTGGCGGATTTGCTTATGACACGGGTAGTTGGCGGGAATCTGGTGAAAGTGTTAGCCTGGTATGACAACGAAATGGGGTACACGCATACGCTGGTAGACCACGTTATAAAGACGGGAGCCAGTATTTAAAAAATAACTTAAAAATCATGAATTTATTTTTTTGGAGGAAGGAACCTCAGACCGAATCCGCAGGATATGCTCCCTATGAGGAAATAGAATCAAAAAAGACTTCAACTCTCGGATATTTCTTTTTGGTAGTTATGGTTATTACCGGCATTTGGCAGGGACAGAATTTGCTTTCAGCGATACAGCAACAGATTGCAAATCCTCAGCCGAACAGTTATTGCACCATGGCGGCTTTATCCAGAATCTCAAGCGGCCAAGACACAGGAAAAAACGCTTTTGGTCAGACCGGTTTTTCCGCGTATGTAAGATATCCGGCTTACGGATATAGCGGGAGTGTAGATCCGGAACAATGCAAATCATCATATTCGCAAAGAGAAACACGTCTGGGAATAGACACTATCTTTGAAGCACTCAGCGCGGATTTTACAAAATCCAAAAAACTGCAGGAACAAATAAGTGCCATAGAAAGACAGATTAATGATTTGCGTTACAATAACCGCCAAAGCCTGGATCAATATTCCGTAGGTCTTTTGGAAAAAATAGCTAATGAAAAAGGGATTGTTCCCACAAATTCAGTTAAACAGTCAATTACTACAAACGAGGAGGCCATCAACGCTTTTTCACTGGAATTAAGCAATTTAAACAAAGAAAAAGAAAAAATAGAAGCAGGAATAGACGAAACGCTGGGGGAACACACGAAGCAATTCCAGGCCGCCGCGGATGAATACAGGCGGGAAGTTTTGGTTACCGAATTTGAGAGATTTTTACTGGCGGCGGTATTGATTTTCCCGCTTTGTTATTTGGTTCTGCGAAAATATTTTTCTTCCAAGAAAAACAGATCAGAATATGTGATTATTTGGGGCGGGCTTGCGGCTATAGTATCCATTCTTGCGGCTCAGGTTTTAGGCGTGCTTGTCTACAGAATTATTCCATATGAACTTCTCCAGCAAATATGGAATTTTCTGCGTCAATTTGAATTTATCTTTATTACTCTGTACTGGCTCGGCTTCATATTAGTCCCGCTGTTCTTCGGCTTTCTCATCTACGTTATCCAGAAGAAGTTTTACAATAAGAACGCGGTTATGATGAGGGCCTTCAAGAACGAGAAGTGTCCGGGCTGCAGCAACAAAATAAATCCCTGGATGACATTCTGTCCCATTTGCGGATTTACACTGAAGCGCACCTGTCACAGCTGTAACAATCTTACAATGAACGGGGCTTCTTTTTGTCAGGTTTGCGGAAATAAAGAAGTAACGCCAAACAACTAAAAATGAAAGTCTTACTTGCTTCAGACCATGCCGGATTTGAACTCAAAAACACGCTGGTTTCGTATTTGGACGAGCTTGGATACGAAGTCGTTGATATGGGTCCGGCCAGCTTTGATGAATCAGATGATTATCCGGATATGATAGCTCCGCTCGCCAATGAGATAAGCCGGCATAACGGTCAGGGAATTTTCGGAATTGTTATCGGCGGTTCGGGTCAGGGGGAGGCAATAGTGGCCAACCGTTTCCAGCATGTGCGCGCGGGGGTATATTACGGACACGCTCTGGAGGAGGTCAAAAAAACACGGGAACATAATGACGCAAATGTGCTGTCACTCGGCGCGCGGTTCATAAAAGTTGATGAAGCCAAAAAGGCGGTAAAAACTTTTTTGGAAACACCGTTTTCCGAAGAGCCGCGGCACGAGCGCCGTATTAAGGAAATAGACGAGGAGTGCAGATAAAAAATAAAATGCCAAAGCTTGAAATAATCCCGACTGTTCTTACCGCCGATTATGATGAACTTACCAAGCTGGTTTCTTATGTGAGGGGACTTTGTCCCGTTGTCCAAATCGATTTCTGCGACGGTCTTTTTGTGGGGAATAAAACGTGGCCGTATTCTTCCGGCGAGCACCCTTCGGCTGACACCGAACTTCCTTTTCCGGGAGAATTTGATTACGAATTTGACATTATGGCCCGTCACCCTGAAAAGAGTATTGACGGCTATATGGAAATGAATCCGTCCCGGGTGATTTTTCATATTGAATCAACGGACGAAGACGGACTTATTGAAGCTGCGGAAAAAGCACACGATGAAGAACTGATGGTTGGATTGTCTTCATCTAATGATATAGATATGGCCGTATTGAAAGAGAGAATTATGAAGTTGGAAGGTTTGGGGATTAAACCGTTCGTGCAGTTTATGGGAATAGCCAATGTTGGATTTAAGGGGCAGCCTTTTGACGAGAGGGTTTTGGGCCGCATTAAAGAACTGCGCGGTCAGTTTCCCGAACTGGATATTTCTGTTGATGGCTCAGTGAATATGGATACTCTACCGCGTTTGCGGGAGGCGGGAGCAAACCGTTTTGTCATAGGTTCGGCGCTTATGTTAAGCGGGGATGTACCCGGTATGCTAAAGAAGTTTGAGGCATTACTTTAATTAATAGGACGATTATTCGGATATACACAACCTGTGTACGCACACAGGCTTTTTGTTTGGTACAATGTATCTTAATGAAGCCCCTTACTGAGGAAAAGATTTTTGAGTTAGAAGAAAAGGCTAATGACATACGCGAGTCTATAATTGAGATGCTTGTGGAAGCCGGGTCGGGGCACACGGCGGGATCGTTGGGGATGGCTGATGTTTTTACCGCGCTTTATTTTCACGCGCTTAATCATAAGCCGGATAATCCTGGATGGAATGAGCGTGACAGGTTGGTTCTTTCAAATGGACACATTTGTCCCGTGCTTTATGCGGCTATGGCGCATTCAGGATATTTTCCTGAAGGAGAACTTTTGACATTGCGCAAATTCGGCAGTCGGCTACAGGGCCATCCCCACCGTGATTTTTTGCCGGCTATTGAGACTTCGTCCGGTCCGCTCGGTTCGGGATTATCCCAGGCGGTGGGTATGGCACTCATTGACCGGCCCCCGCTTGGAAAAATTTCCAGCAGGTTTATCTATTGCCTTACGGGGGACGGTGAACTTGATGAAGGGCAGAATTGGGAGGCGATTGCTTTGGCGGGGAAGTATAAATTGCATAATCTTATAGCGATTGTAGACCGCAATAATATTCAGATAGACGGCTATACCGAAGACATAATGCCTCTGGAGCCGCTTCATGAGAAATGGGCCAGTTTTAACTGGCATGTGCAGGAAATAGACGGACATGATATGCGCGCGATAATTTCGGCGATTTCGCAGGCGCAGGCGATTTTTGAAAAACCGTCCGTCATAATAGCCCACACGATTCCCGGAAAAGGTGTTCCTGAATTTGAGCGTGATTATAGGTGGCACGGCAAGCCGCCAAACAAAGAAGAGGGAAAGCGCGCGCTTGAGGCACTCCGGACTCTGGGCGGACAAATAAGAAGTGAGCATCAATAAAAATGCTGAATCAAAACGCAAAACTTAATCCGAAGATTTTTGATAAAGACGTAGAACAGGCGCCGATAAGGGAAGGCTACGGAAAAGGACTTTTAGCCATGGGAAAAGAAGATAAGCGCATAGTCGCTTTGTGCGCTGACCTTACGGAATCCACCAGGACTAATCTTTTTGCCGAAGCTTTTCCTGACAGATTTTTCCAAATTGGCATTGCCGAACAAAACTTGGCCAGTGTTGCATCCGGCATGGCGGCCGCGGGGGCAGTCCCTTTTATGGCCAGCTACGCAATGTTTAGTCCCGGAAGAAACTGGGAGCAAATTCGCACCACAATTTGCTACAACAACACTAATGTAAAAATCATAGGGGCTCACGCCGGGATATCAGTTGGTCCGGACGGGGGGACGCACCAGGCTCTTGAAGACATCGCCATAACGCGTGTGATTCCGCGCATGACGGTCATTGTCCCGTGCGATTCAATAGAGGCCGAAAAGGCAACGCGCGCCGCGGCGAAACACATCGGTCCTGTTTACATAAGACTTCAGCGGGAAAAGACTCCCATTATGACAACTGCAGATACGCCGTTTGAAATAGGTAAGGCGCAGGTATTTTACAAAAGTGAAGGCGGTGATAAAAAAGTCGGAATAATTGCCTGTGGGGCGCTTTTACACAATGCTCTTCTGGCCGCGCGCGAACTGGAATCCGAAGGATTTTCTGTTGGGGTACTGAATCTTGCCAATATAAAACCGCTCGATGAAGAAGGTGTACTTTCTTTTGCCCGCGAATACGGAATTCTTGTCACAGTTGAAGAACATCAGATTGCCGGCGGGATGGGAAGCGCAGTTGCTGAATTTCTGGCAAAAAAACTGCCGACAAAAATTGGTTTTGTTGGAGTAGAGGATGAATTTGGACAATCCGGTACGCCGCAGGAATTGATTTCTCACTATAAGATGGACGCCAGCGCAATTAAAGACAAAGTTCGCCAAACAACCAAATAAAAATCGGGGCTTATAAAGTCCCGATTGCCCGCGCTACAACAAGCACGAAAACCGCGCCCAAAAGCACCCCGGTTGCCTCCGGCAGTCTCCCCAGAAAACTGTCCAGAAGCCACACAAAGAAACTCTCCAGCTCTTTTTGAGGGTTCATCCACGCCTCCTTTTTGTACCTGCCCGATATAGTACTACTTCTTGAAAGAGAGGCAACTATTATTTAGTTCTTGAATTTTTTGACAGCCACGTAAATCAGAGTTGCAAGGGCGAAACCCAGCACGACTACGCGCAGGCGGTCGTCCATGTCTGACCAATAGCGGATTGTGGCTATTACCAGTGAAAGGACACCGCCAAGAGAAAATCCCAGAGAGACCGCTTCGTAGACGGCCAGGGCAAAACCGCCGAGGAGAGAAATTACACCCAAGGCAATGAGGGCTATGAATATGTTGCGGTTGTAAACTTTCTGCACGCCGTCAAACTCTTTCTGGCAAGTGAAGTAAATATTGCATGAACCGACGAGGGGTTTTGTTTTCCCGTATGAATCGACGGCCACAGGTTGTGCGCGCAGTACAGGATCTTCCGTCCATTGTCCGCCTTCCGTTACGCATTTATCCTTTGTGTCGGGGATAATTGTAACCTGCTCGCTCTTACAGAAGTTTTCATAAGCCGGAGCCTTGTAGAAAACATCAATGGCGTATTGGAAGAAAAGATTGAGTACAATGACGATTCCCAAAATTAAAGCCCACTTTAAAATTACCGATGTTTTTGGTGTTGGAGGCATATGTTTATATTAGGTGTTTAATACCTCTATCTTACTCCGGATTAGAGCTTTTTCAACTTGAAGTCGGTTGGGGCGCTTTCCAAATAGACGGCGATTTCCCCCCGCGTCAGAAGACCTTTTTGGGCCCCTATTTCCTGCACAACAGCCATAGAATTTATGGAAGCCCATTTGAGCGCTTCTTCGTGATTTTTTTCAAGGGCCAGAGCTATGACAAAAGTGGATGAAAAAGCGTCTCCCGCCCCGGTGCGTTCAAGAGGCGGGTTTTTGTCCGGATATGGCGGCATAAAATACGCGTCCTTTCCGTCGTACAGATATGCTCCGTTTTTTCCGTCTGTTGTCACGACTATTTTTGGGCCATACCCGGCCAGTTTTTTCATGCACTCGGTAAGTTCTGTCTGAAAGTCGCCGAGAATGGCGCGCAGTTCTTCAACGTTGGAAAAAAATACTTCCGTTCTTGCGTAAAGATCCTCCAATTTTTCCAGTCCGAGTTTCATTTGGAAAGTGCCGGGCTGAAAGGCAAGTCTGATTTCCGGATGGGCTTTCAGGTAAGAAAGTATTTCTTTGTGAAAGGGGAGAGAATGTTCACTCAGAGAACTCAGATAAAACCACTTGGGTGAGCCTATTTCAGGAATGGCGTAAGGAAACTCTTCGTGTTTTATTAAAATAGTGCGGTCATCCCCGTACCATAAGACGTAATGGTAGTTAGTTTTTGCTCCTTTATGCGTTTTTATAAATTTTGTGGAGACTCCTTCTTTTTTAAACTGTTCCAGGCACTCCTTTCCGTAGTAGTCGTCGCCTATGTTTGAAACGAGGGCTGAAGAAAGGCCCAGGCGTGCGGCGGCAACACAGGCGTTGGCGCTGTTTCCTACGGCCGGGCAGACGGTTACTGATTCGTACGGTACTTTTGAGCCAAAGGACATACAAAGTTCGCAGTCTTTTTTGTTGACTTTGCAGTGTATGTGAGCGTCTTTGAGCCTTATAAAAGCATCAGTAACCACGTCTCCCACGCCCAAGAAATCAATATTACTCATGCGTAAAATTATAACACGCGTGATATAATTTTGGGATGAAGATAGGATATACGGAGCCTCTTTTTATACTGCCGTTTGACCACCGTTCCACCATGTCGCGGGATTTTCTTGGCGTTCAGGGGGAATTAAACCCTGAACAAAAAGAAAAAATACGCGAATTAAAAACGATTGTTTATAACGGGCTTTTGTCGGCGGTAACCGCCGGGGCTGTTCCAAAAGACGGGGCGGCGGTGCTTGTGGACGGGGAATACGGGGAAGAAATCATACAGGATGCCAAGGAGCGCAAGCTTGTCACTCTTCTTACTATGGAAAAAAGCGGCGGTACGGAATTTGAATTTGACGCGGGAGATGACTTCGAAAAGCGCCTCATTGATTTACAGCCTGACTTTGCGAAAGCACTTATACGCTACAACCCGAGTGATGATATCGACAAAAATGAGCGTCAGCGCGAGAAGCTAAAGAAACTCGCCGATGTTTGCCATTCCCACAAGATAAAGTTTTTACTGGAGCCTATAATTTCACCGACAGCCAGTGAAGCCAATACTACGGGGGGAGACAAAGAACTGTTTGATACGCTCATAAGGCCGGCGCATATGGTAAAACTTATTCAGGAATTTCAGACTGATGTGATAGACGTTGATGTGTGGAAAATAGAAGGTCTGGAAAAACGCGACAGTTATGTGAACATAATCACCCATGCCAGGATTTCAACTCCTGAAATTGACCGTTCCGGAGTGGGTCTGGTGGTCTTGGGCCGGGGAGAAAGTAAGGATAAAGTTGATAAATGGATACAGACAGCCCGCGGAGTTCAGGGAGTAATAGGATTTGCAGTCGGGCGGACAATTTTCAGCGAACCACTTAAAGCTTTTGTGGAAGGAAAGCTTTCGGCTGATGAGGCAGTGCAGGCAATCGCGGACGGATACGCGCATTTCTATAAAGTTTTTGCAGGCACGGTTTAAAAATTTCGTCGCCGGGGTTTCGCTTGGTACAATACACTCATGCGTTGGCAACTTATATCACTTGTACTTGTCGGTATTTTCGCGGTTTTTCTTCTGACGACGGATACGGCTTTTGAAAAAACAACGGGAGGGTGGGCGCGGTCGTTTTTCGGTTCCGCCGGAACTGAGACCGTGGCTGTTTCCAAAGACGCCAGCCAGTCTTTTTACGAAAACTCCAATTCTTTCCGTGAGTCCATAGCAACACGCCTGATTACTTACCGGGAAGAACTTCGCAACAAACTTCCGCCAAAAACAAAAAATGCTTCGCCCCTTTCTTATATTACATTTTTTGGTATTGCGACTTTAGCGTTCTTTTTCATATACAAGATTTTATTTTATGGGGCGATTATTTTGTTTGTGTACTTGGTATACACTCTTATACGAAACAGGCACACTTATTAGTTTAGAGCTGGCGCGTGTGGCGGGAATGCGCTAGGGTAACACTCATGTCTTTTTCTATAGAAAAAAAAATTCCGGGAAGTTTGGGGAGGGCCGGCACCATAAAAACACCGCATGGGGATATAGAAACTCCGGCTTTTATTGTTGTTGGAACAAAAGGGAGCGTAAAGTCACTTACGACGGAGCAGGTTATTGATTTGGGCGGACAATCGGTTTTAGCCAATACTTATCACTTATATCTGGAGCCCGGAGAAAGTCTGGTAAAAGAATCAGGGGGTTTAGGAAAATTTATGAATTGGCCAGGACCGACATTTACCGATTCTGGCGGGTTTCAGGTTTTTTCGCTGGGCGCGGCCATGGGGAAAAGTGTGGGTAAAATTGCCACCGGAGAAGAAATTGCGGAATACACGGATGAACCTAATTTTGGAGGCAAGTTGGCGCAGATAGATGAAGAAGGGGTAACTTTTAAATCTTTCATAGACGGAAGCGAACACCGGTTTACTCCGGAGCGTTCAATGGAAATACAGGAGAATTTGGGGGCGGATATTATTTTTGCTTTTGATGAATGCACTTCGCCGATGGCCCCGCGGGAATATCAGTCGCAGGCAATGGAAAGAACTCACCGCTGGGCTAAGCGTTGTTTGCAATCGCACAGCAAGACCGGACAGGCATTGTTCGGGGTGGTGCAGGGCGGGAGATTTGAAGATTTAAGGAAGAAAAGCGCAAAAGTACTGGCGGGCCTGGAAGCGAACGGGAAGTCGTTTGACGGTTTTGGCATTGGTGGCTCGTTTGTTAAAGAAGATATGGCGACAGCCGTTAAATGGGTCAATGAAATTTTACCGGAAGGCAAACCCAGACACTTGTTGGGCATAGGAGAACCTGAGGATTTGTTTTTGGGAATAGAAAACGGCTGTGATACTTTTGATTGTGTGGCCCCGACCCGCCTCGGCAGAAACGGAGCTTTTTACACAAATGAAGGCAGAATAATAATTCAGAATTCAAAATTCAGGAAAGACATGAGTCCGATTGAAAAAGACTGCGGCTGTTATGCGTGTAAAAATTTTAGCAGGAGCTACATTGCGCATTTATTCAGGGCAAAGGAGATGTTGGGACCTACTTTGGGCTCAATTCACAATCTTTATTTTATAGTGAATTTGGTTAAGAAAATCAGGCGGTCAATTATAGACGGGAATTTTTCGGAATTAAAAAAAGAATTTCTGAGTAATTACAGTAATAACTAACAAACCCCGGATCTAAACCGCCGCGCCCTGTTGCGTATAGCTATTGACTGATAACATATTTTATTGTATTAATAGACAAGAGCAGTTTCAAATTTTGATTAAAGCAGGAGGATTTGATGCTTAATCCAAATAATAAAATGATTTTGTTTGTCGGGCCTTCCGGCGCCGGCAAAACAACCCTTCGTTTGCGGTTGCAAGCAGACGTGGACTTAAGTCCCGGCTTTGAATATCCGGTTTCCGTCACAACGCGTAAACGCCGTCCGGAAGAAGTCCGTGGAAAAGAATACTTTTTCTGGAGTCAGGGGCGTTTCAAGAAGTCCATCCTCAACGGGCTTTTTGTCGAGTACTCAGAAGTGCACGGAAATTCCTACGGTACGCTTTGGAGCGAAATCCAAAGAATTTGGAATTCCGGTAAGGTTCCAACTTACGACAGCGACGTATACGGTCTGCGCGCGCTTGGCCAAGTGATACCAGGCGGCATTCTTTCGGTTTTTGTTTTTCCGCCGAGTCTGCGTGAACTCGAATTGCGTCTCCGCGCAAGGAAAACGGAATCTGAGAAGGACTTGGGCGTTCGTCTTCAAAATGCAGCGGGTGAAATGAAGGAGGCCTCAATGTGCGATTTCCTCCTCGTTAACGACGATTTAGATGTAGCATACGCCCTGCTCAAGAAGCGTGTTCAGAAGTTTGTCGCTTCGTAATCCGCCTGTTTCGGGCGGTTTTTGTTTGTAAAATAAAATACCTTCAGATTTTTTAGTGAAGGTATATTTGTTCCCATTCGTTAAACCAAACGTTTGCCAGGTGAGAGAACGGGCGGAAGCCGTTTTCGCCGTGTATCCTCCGCACGAGCTCTTCGCGGAGACTTTTTTCCAATTCTCCCAACGGTTTTTCACATAAATCCAACACTTGTCCGTTTGACAGGAGAGTCGTAAAGCGGAACATCCGCGCTTTTGCTTCTCCTTCGCTTGCTTTGCATTTCATTCCTTCGTACGGATTTCGTACGCGCGCTAAGAGCTCGTTTACAGCCGGGGAGTAAACGGCCTTCTTTTCCAGAAAAGCGGAAACAAGTCCAAAGAACTGATAATCAGTCATGGAACTGTAATCGTCTGATTCCATGTTTTTCTCCTTTTTATTTTCTTGCATATATAACTGTTTTGCCGTTATTTTTGTTGTAAATAAAAAAACGGCCGCTAGACCGTTTTGGATGAGTAGAGTTCGGGGAAGACGACCCGGAGCTTCAGTTCCTGGTCGTGCAGAAAATCTTTATGCGCGATTTCCTCGGCTTTATACACGAATAATCTGTAGTCGCTCATGTGGAACTCCTTCATGACCTCGGCTATTGCACGGTACAATCGCACAAGTACCGTTCCTTCGCGTATTTCCGCCGCAAGCCCTTTCAAACTGTGGAGGATTACCATCCGTTCCCGGAGGTTTAACCCTTTGTCGCGGGCCAGACTGGCAAACAGAAGTGCCCGTGTTTCTTTGGGAATCTTCAAGTCAGGAGACAGGGCGACCATAATGCACGACCTCGCCTCTTCCTCCCTACCTGCTTTGCGCAAAATTGACGCGCGCACATCAAGCCAGGAAGCCATCATGTTATTTTTCCCGCCGCAGAGTTTTTCCAGCCTGTCTGAAAGCCAAACTGCACGGAAACCGCACCAGTTTTTCCGGAAAAGCCAAATCGGACCCTGATGTCCGGAGGCATTGCCGGCGGCGGCGTAGTAAGTGGAAGAGAGTATGGAAAGACCTTCCTTTTCTCCAAGAGTTCCTCTTTCAAATATAAGAGTCCGGGCCATCTTTTGGGCAAGACGAATGGCTCCCGTCATTCCCCAGAATTTTCCTGCCCATGTTTTTTGGTGCAATTTTTTGCCGAGGGCACTAACATCTTTGACTCGCGTCATTTCCAGTCCTTTCAAGTGTGCAATTTCTCTACTATAAAACTACGGTGTTTTGAGTATTTGTCAATTTGAGGGTCAAAATAAAAAACCGGCTGTTAGGCCGGGTGGGGGGGTTGCTACTTCTCGTAGAAGCGCTCGAGCGCTTTACGCGCGGCTGTTGCCTTGGCGAGGCTCTCTACCCACTCTTTCCAGTCGGGGTCTAGGGGCTCGTGGGGATGTTCCCAGTGGGCAAATGACGCCATTTCTCACTCCTCCTCGTTGTTTTAGACGAGCCAGCATGGTAGCATTCCCTAGTTACCATGTCAAATAAGTTTATATTAAAAGGCGGATTTAAGCCCGCGGGTGACCAGCCGGATGCTATAGAAGGGCTTTTGACCGGTCTCCGTAAAGGTTTTCAAAAACAGACATTGCTTGGTGCCACCGGCACGGGGAAGACTTTTACCATTGCCAACATTATAGAAAAAATACAAAAGCCCACGCTTGTTATAGCTCACAATAAAACTCTGGCGGCGCAGTTGGCCCAGGAGTTCCGCGAATTTTTTCCGGACGCGGCCGTGCATTATTTTGTTTCTTATTACGACTACTATCAGCCTGAAGCTTATTTGCCGGTCACTGACACTTACATTGAAAAGGACGCGATGATAAATGAGGAGATTGACCGCCTGCGCCATGCTTCCACTCAGGCGCTTCTCACGCGCCCCGACGTTATTATTGTCGCTTCAGTTTCCTGCATATACGGCTTGGGCAGTCCGAAAGAATATGAGAAGGAAAACATGAGACTTTCCCGCGGGGAAAGTATATCGAAGACGGAACTTATGAGGCGTTTAGTGGCGATATTTTTTGAACGTACGAATGCGGATCTTTCCCCGGGTAAATTCCGTTCTCTGGGTAACCGGCTTGAAGTTATGCCTATTTCGGAGACTTACACCATAGCTTTTACTTTGGAGGAGGGAAAGTTGGCGTCAATTCAGATTATAGACCCGGTTTCTCAGAGAATTTTGCGGGAAGAGAAAGACGTTTTTATTTTCCCGGCTAAACATTTTATAACCCAGAAAGATGCCCGTGAACGGGCAATAAAAAGCATAAAGCTTGAGCTGGACGGACAGCTGAAAAAATTTGAAGAAGAAAAGAAAGCGCTGGAGTACGACCGCATAAAACGCCGGACGACCTATGATATAGCCATGATAAGGGAAATGGGTTTTTGTTCCGGCATTGAAAATTACTCCAGGCATTTATCGGGGAGAAAGCCGGGCGAAGCCCCCGATACTTTAATTTCATATTTTCCCCACAAAAAAGACGGGACACCTGATTTTCTTACGGTTATTGACGAATCACATGTTACTTTGCCTCAGCTTAACGGGATGTATGCCGGAGACAAGTCCCGCAAAGAAACTCTTGTGGAGTACGGTTTTCGTCTGCCGTCCGCGCTGGATAACCGCCCGCTTCGTTATGAGGAATTTGAAAAGCGTGTAGGACAAGTGATTTATACAAGCGCAACTCCCGGAAAGACGGAAATAGCTCTTAGCGATGCCGTTGTGCAGCAAATAATACGCCCGACAGGGCTTTTGGACCCTGAACTTACGGTCAAGCCTATTTCCGAAAAAGGTACGTACAAAGGCCAAGTTCAGGATTTTATAGAAGACGCCGTAAAAGAGATTAAAAAAGGCGGGCGTGTTTTGGCAACAACTCTTACCAAAAGAATGGCGGAGGACTTGAGTGCCTATCTTAAAGACAAGAAAATTGCCGCGGAATATCTGCACAGCGATATAAAGACGATTGAACGCATAAGAATTTTGACGAGATTCCGCCGCGGCGAATTTGACTGTCTGGTGGGGGTAAACCTTTTACGTGAGGGTCTAGATTTACCGGAAGTTTCGTTTATAGGAATTTTGGATGCCGATAAGGAAGGGTTTCTCCGGAGCGAAACGTCGCTTATTCAGACCATAGGGCGTGCCGCCAGAAATTCTCTGGGACGGGTGACGCTGTACGCTGACAACATGACGGGTTCGATGGATAGGGCTATAGCCGAGACAAACCGCCGCCGCACGATTCAGATTGCTTACAACAAGAAACACGGGATTACCCCGACGACGATTAAAAAGAATATAAAAGATATTACAAGTGAAATGAAAAGTGACCACGACAAAGCTGTTTTTGCCGACCTTGCCGTGGATAAACTGCTATTCGGAAAGGATTTGAAGAAACTGGTGAAGCTGAAAGGACGCCAGATGAACGAGGCGGTAAAGATGCTGGATTTTGAAACGGCCGCTATTTTACGTGATGAGATAAAAGTATTGAAAGGGGAGCCTGTTTCCCGTAAGAAGAAGTAGGCATTTAAAAACCCGCTCCAGTGTTTTGGAAGCGGGAATGTTTCGCGGTTACGAACGGTGTTGTTGTGAACGCGAGATTTCGCGTGCGCTGGCGAGCGCCTGCTGGTCCGAGCTGCCCGTGGAGGCGACGATTTCCATGGCTTCGCCAAAGTGTTCGTCGTCAGTCCCGATGGCGCGGATTGTCGCCAAGGCCTGGCTGAGTTCCTTTGCGCCGGAACGGCGTTTTGTCTCGCTTATGCCGGCGATAGTCTGCTCGTGGCGGTTGCCGACGATGCCAACCATCTCCAAAGCTTCACCAAGGCGCTGTTCTCCCGCGGATTCATCACCGATTACTGCAAGGGCCCTTTCGGCCGGGGTTCTTGTGGGCATAATCTTCTCCTCGTCGGGCTTGATTAGGGAAAATCTTGTGTTTTTTGTGCTACTAACCTGATATTAGCAATTCGGTGACTAAAAATAAACACTTTCCTGTGCTTTTTATGCTGTATTGACTTTATTATAATTTTGTGTTAGTTATATGTTTAGGCATGCAGTTCTGTGCCACCTTTTCATTTCTTATGGAGGTTCGCCATGGCGGACTCAGGTGGTTCCTGTACTCACTTTTGCGGATGGGTGTGCATAACGACGGAGAAGGACTTGATCCAATTCGGCGTTATCCGCACTAAGCCGAAAGGAAAAACCCAGTTTACCAAGATTTCGTTTCCCGGCGGTAAGTCAATCCGGGATCCAAGACCGGGGGAAAACTGGAGAATGGAAGAAATCCACGAAACCCTGGAAAGGGAGGCAATACAGGAAGTCGGCGGAAAAGATTTCCACCCGCATTACCAGGAGGAGCCGTTTTTGCAGGTTTCCATGCACAAGCCGGGACTCGAGCCCCATGACAAGTACTTTTTCATGGGATTGGATTTCCGGGGCAGTCTCCGCCAAGGGGAAAAGACGGAACCTGACGGGGACATACTTTCTCCGCTCGAATTCATGGACGCGGAAAAGGCAATCTTCGAGATGTCACAGGCCGAAGGCTCCAGCCATCATCTGTACGCCGCGATAGCGGCCATCCAGAAATTCTGCGAGCTCGTCAGAGAAAAGGTAAGCGTAGAGAAAGCGGAGGATCTGCTGCGCCACTACGAATACGTTTTCGCCCGCCATGAAAGCTTTTGCCGGGGCTACGAAAGAAAGTTCACGGTAAGCAAACCCAAGCCTAAGGGCTGACGCAACCGGCACGCAACGCGCGCCGGTTTTTTAATTTCCCGATGCTTTAAAACAAGGGTTTACGGAAGTTTTGAAAGTTCAAATTCAGGCAATTTTATGCTATTCTGCCCGTAATATCAGGCGTTATGCTCACTTTCTTAATCAGCGCGGCCATATTTTTTCTTCTCTACCTTTTGGTGGTTTTTTACTTTACTTTCAAGCGCAGGGAGTGGCGGATTACGCGGATCGGCTGGGGTGTCGGAGTAATTCTTCTGACCCTGTTTTCCTTTGGTTTTTTTCACAATTTTGACGCGCGCACAATTCTGCTTACTTTGCTGTTTGTGATTTATGGTTCGTGGATGGCCATAGCCCAACATTTGGATAAAAATACCGAGGGTTTTCCGTTTGATGAATGGAAGGAAAAGGTCGGCAGGTATCATCTAGTGGCGGTTTTTGTTTATTTTTATCTGTATAGGGGAGCGGTTATTTTTGCTCTTTTTTGGCCGATATATGTAATTAACTGCTTTGGCGGTCGAGGATTTTATATTTCTAACGGTCTGGGTGTAGTTTTGATTCTGGTCGCTTTTGTTTACCAACTGCAGGCCTGGCGTGAAGAACGTTTCCTTAAGGAGGTAGGCAATTGGCCCGGGTTTGGACAAACAGGCCTCCGGCGTTTTTCCCGCCACCCGGAACTTTTCAGCGAAGCTCTTCTTTTTTGGGGAACGTTTTTTGTGGTTGTGGGCACCATATATTGGCCCACAGTTTTGCTCTCCACAATTCTGGCCACCGTTCTCATATTGCTGCGCATACAGAAAATTGAAGAGAAGTATGCCCGTGACCCGGCCTACGTCTCTTACAGTGAAAAAGTTAATGCCATGTTTCCGTGGAAGAGGAAAGTTAATCTGATTGAAGAGTTTGAAGTATTTTTGGAGAAGCATATAGAGGAAGGAAAATCGGTCGCGCCGGAAGAAGAAAAACAAAGGGATATAACGGATAATCAGCCGGAGACAACAGAGACCAAAGAAGAAGCATTTATCACTGAGAAAAAAGAAAGTAAGGCTGTGAAAAACACCGCCGTGAAAATTTCTTCCAGGCAGAAGAAAAATTCCAAAAAGTAAGGCATCCGGGCATACAAAAACCCTCGGTTTAAACCGAGGGTTTTTGCTTTCTACATCCGGACTTTAGAAACTTCTGCGGTCGCGGTTGTTGAAGTTATCACGCGCTGGGCGCTCTTCCATGGGGCGAGCGAGGTTCACCGTAAGACGGCGTCCATCGAACTCCTTATCATTGAAAAGCTCTATCGCTTTCTGTGCTTCTTCGGCTGTGGACATTTCCACGAATCCGAAGCCCTTTGAGCGGCCTGTCATACGGTCCTTGATTATCTGGGCCGATGTGACGTTACCTGCAGGTGCAAAGTGAGCACGAAGGTCATCTTCACTTGAAGTGTAAGGAATGCCTCCAACATACAATTTACTTGCCATTACTTTTATTGACCTTTACTTTTTGAATGTAAGCGGTCTTTTCTCACTCGTTTGAAACGCTTCCCGAGAAACCTCGCGCGCGAACTCTCACTACACTGAGAAACTTACATGCGGTCAATTATATCATACTTGCAGGAAAAATCAACCCCTTATGCCATAACGGTCAAATGCGCCATTGTGATATAATTTGCCCAACAATGAGCGAACTTGAACAGATAAAAGAGTATGTCCGCGCTGCGAACTACCTCTCGGCGGTTCAGATTTATTTACAGGATAATTTTCTTCTATCGGAGAAACTTTCCGCCGAGCACATAAAACCGCGGTTACTTGGTCACTGGGGGACTTGTCCCGGGGCAAATTTTGTATATGCGAATCTTCAGGCACTTATAAAGCGCCACAACGCGGAGATGATGTTTATATTGGGTCCGGGACACGGTTTCCCGTCGGTACAGGCTAATCTTTTTATTGAGGGTTCTTTGGGGGAGTTTTATCCGCTTGCCACGCAAAATAAAGACGGAGTTGCCTATATAACAAAAAACTTCAGCTGGCCTTACGGATTTCCCAGCCATTCTTCCCCGGTAACACCCGGCGTGATAGTTGAGGGGGGAGAACTGGGCTACGCGCTCTCTACTGCCTACGGCGCCGTTTTGGATAACCCTGATTTAATAGTGGCGGCTCTCATCGGCGACGGGGAAGCCGAAACCGCGGCTACCGCGACGGCCTGGCATTTGAATAAATTTAATGACCCGAGGGGGAACGGGGCAGTGCTTCCAATACTTCATCTGAACGGGTACAAAATTTCCGGGCCGACTGTTTTTGGACGCATGACAAACAAAGAACTCAAGTCTTTGTTTTCCGGGTATGGTTACGAACCAATAATAGTGGAAGGCAAAGACGGCGCCATTTATGAACGCATGCATAAAGCCATGGAAAGCGCATACCAAAAAATCCGCGCCATACAGAAAAAGGTGCGTGACGGAGAAGATGTTTATGCCCCGCGTTTCCCCATGATCGTTTTAAAAACGCTCAAAGGTTGGACGGGTATTAAAAAATTGCACGGCGAAAAAATAGAAGGTAATTTTTTGGCGCACCAGGTCGTGGCGCCGGAAGCAAAAAACAGCGCAGTTGAAAGAAAAGCGGTTGAAGCGTGGCTGCGTTCTTATAAATTTGAAGAATTATTTAATCCTGAAAGCGGTTTTAAAGACAGTATAAAAGATCTTGTACCTTCTAAAGAACTCAGAATGGGACTTTCGAGGCACGCACACGGCGGAAGTCGCGTTACAAAAGAATTAAAGCTCTCTGAATCAAAACAGTTTGCCGAGGAAGTTCCATATCCGGGTTTTATGGGTTCAAGCAGTATGAACCGCGCAGGGCTTTATCTTGAGCATGTTTTTAAGGACAACGAAGGGGCAAAAAATTTCCGTTTCTTTTCTCCGGACGAGACATACTCCAATAAACTGGACGGGATTTTTAAAACGGTTAAGCGCTCGTTTGTGTGGCCCCACAAATCATGGGACAAGGATATTTCTTACGGGGGGCGGGTTATTGAAATGCTTTCGGAGCATTCTCTTCAGGGCCTCCTTCAGGGATATGTTCTTACGGGGCGTCACGCTATATTCGCTTCCTATGAAGCTTTTATACAGGTTGTAACCAGTATGGTTGACCAGTATGCAAAATTCATAAAAATTGCCAGAGAAACTTCATGGCGCGGGGAAGTACCTTCATTAAACTACATCCTGACCTCTTCAGGATGGCGACAGGAACATAACGGTTTCTCTCATCAGAACCCGGGCTTTATTGATAACATTTTGCAAAAGCACGGATGTTATGTGCATGTTTATTTCCCGCCGGACGGCAACTCCACACTCGCAGTACTTAAACGCGTACTTTCTTCGCGTAATGAAATAAACATTATTGTTGCGGGAAAAACTTTGGAACCACGCTGGCTTACGTCCGAAGAGGCTGAAGCGGAATTATCCACAGGCCTCTCAATTTGGAAATTTGCCAGCGATGAAAATCCGGATATTGTACTTTCCGCGGCAGGTGACTATTTAACCAAGGAAACTTTGGCGGGGGTTGAACTTATAAAGAAAGAAGCACCGGAGGCAAAAGTACGCTTTGTTAACATTATGGAAATCTGTGCTCTTGGAGGCGTGGGGAATCAGGCTTGCCGCGTGCCGCTTGATTTTGACAGTTACTATACTCCGGACAAGCCGATTATCTTTAATTTCCACGGTTATCCGGAAACATTAAAGCAGGTCATATTTAGCCACATTGAAGGCAAGCCGCGCAAGGTATTCGTGCGCGGTTATTTGGAAAATGGTTCTACAACTACTCCGTTTGACATGCACATAAGAAATCATACGAGCCGTTATCATTTGGTCATGCAGGCACTTAATTTTTTGGCTGACGGGGGAGTAGTATCAAGAGAAAAAGCAGATGCAGTAAAGCAGAAGTACGAAGAAAAAATAAGGGAACATAAAAAATATATTGCGGAGCACGGTGTCGATACTGATGAAATAGAAAAATGGCAATGGAACAAAAAGTAACAGCGGTGGTTAATATGGGCAGCGCCTCCAAGAGATACGGTTTGTATTCCGGCGGCCACGCTGTTTTTTCTGCTCACTTTGAGAAAGATAATTCAGTGCATCTTGTTGTTTACAGCGATCAGCCGGAAAACAGGGAGCCTGTATCTGAAGCGGGTTACGAGAGGGCCTCGTCAATTTTTTTTGAGGAAGCTTTGAAGCGGGGAGTTATTTCGGCCGGAGCAGTGGAATTAATAGCCGTCAGGATAGTGGCCCCGGGGGAATTTTTCAGAACGCACTGTGAAATTGACGAGGAATATATAAAAAAACTTCAGGCGGCAAGTGAGTTTGTGGCGCTTCACGCAAACCCCACACTTAAAGAAATAAGTGTTTTAAAGGAACTTTTCCCCGGGGTGCGCTTTATAGGCATATCAGACAGTTTTTTTCACAAAGATATGCCTATTTTGGCTTCCCGTTACGCCATACCGGAGGTTGATGCGGACCGTTACGGAATTTATAGGTACGGTTACCATGGAATTTCCATATCATCTGTTGTGCGCAGATTATCAGGGCAGGAGGGCGGTGTGCCAAAGCGCACAATAGTTTGTCACCTGGGCAGCGGTTCTTCAATTACAGCCATAAAGGACGGTGTTTCCGTGGACACTTCAATGGGTTTTTCTCCGCTTGAAGGAGTTCCCATGGGGACGAGAGTTGGTTCCATAGACATAGGGGCCGCCCTTTTCTTGGGCAAAGAGAGGGGGCTTTCGGAAGAGGAGCTTATGGGTTATTTCTCAAAACAGTCCGGACTCCTGGCTCTTTCCGGGAAGAGTTCTTATATATATGAACTTCTTTCTTTGGAAAGGGAAGGAGACTCAAAGGCTAAAAACGCCATTGATAGCTTTGCTTACAGCATTAAAAAATATATAGGCGCTTATATGGCGGTTCTTGGTGGTGTTGACGCGGTGGTCTTTACAGGAACAGCCGGGGAGCGTTCTCCCGTAATAAGAGAGCGGGTTTTGGAGGGGTTACAGGGAATCGGCATAAAAATTTCCCCTGAAGAGAACTTGCGCCATACTGGATCTACGGAAGGGAACATAAACGTGCCGGATTCGGTAATTGCAGTCAAGGTCATGTTGTCTGACGAGATGATGGAGATGGCGTTGCTTGCGGATAACGTCTGCTAATGATTATATTTTGGATATGGAACGCACAAATCAAAATCTTTGGAATTTATTCTTTTTTATACTTTATCCCGTAATAGTCCTGGTATTTTTAAGAGTTGCTTCTTCGCGCGGTATTGATGTCACCAACATACAGTTTACCGATTTCCTTCTTTTTGTTTTTGCGACTTTCCGCCTGATAAGACTTTTTGTTTACGACAAAGTCAGCCAATGGTTGCGCGACCTTTTTTTGGATAAAGAATTTATGCAGGGAGATAATGATGAAGGAGTATTTTTCCTCAAAAAACCGCGTCTTGGTGTAAGGCGCACAATTTCAGATATTTTGGATTGTCCGTGGTGTGTGGCGCCATGGGTCGCGCTTACCCTTTTTGCGGGCTTCGCCTTTTTCCCGGGGGTAACCTGGTTCTTTATGGTCATACTTACTGTTTCGGGGCTGGCTTCATTCACGCAGGTCACAAGCAATATGGTCGGATGGCGGGCGGAATACTATAAAAAAGAAGTAAATGAGAGATAAAGAACCGCTGTCTTTTTTTTGTGGAAAAACGCTGGCGTTCGGGGTTTTTTCCTAGGATAATATAAGGTAAGCGTCGATTTTATCAGTTTAAATACAGGAAACATGAAAGCATTACATATTGTTTCGTCCATCCTTCTCATTGTTGGCGGTCTTAACTGGATGGGTCACGTTTGGGGATATGAACTAAGCAGGTTTATCTCAAATGAACAGGTAATGAATGGTGTTTATATCCTTGTCGGCCTTGCTGCAATTTTCGAAATTGTGACACACAAAGGAAATTGCAAAGCCTGCGGTATGGGTACAAACAGCGGCGCGATGTAGTATAATCAAAGCAATACGAAACCGCCGGAAAGCCCCGGCGGTTTTGTAATTTTTGGACGGGGACAAAAGAAAACCCGCGCTCACAGCGCAGGTCTTCTTTTAGGCCAAGCTCGACTCCATAGGAGTGATTTTCTCGTTGTTATAAGTGGTACCCTTTCTGCTGATCCAAGGATCGGCATGTTTTAGGGCCCGTATCACTCACTAGAAATCCTCCATTGGAATGAGCTTACCTCTAATTATTTACCCTGGTTGTTTTAAGTCAACACTAAAAAGTTTACAAAGATGTGCACAAGGTGTTGAAAACTATTATTATCTGTTTTCCGCAAGGATTTTCTCGATAATTTCCATGGCTTCCTTGGGGGAGTTCACGGCGGCTGTGGGGATTCCTGTTTGTATTACAACGGCATCATTTCCGCCTTCGCGCAATTCATCCCCGACGTAGAGCATCTCAGGTATGGGAATGTTTGTTATTTTTGAAAGCTGCTCAATTCCATACGCTTTAGTCACTCCTTTTTGGGTTATATCTATTGTGGAAGAACCGCCGATGCTTACGGAAAAATTCGGAAGAAGCGGAACCAAAGCGTCATGAAGGGATTGGCGTTTCTCTACGGCAGGATCCCACGATTTTTTGGCTTCAAGTGGGGCATGTTGCCCAAGTCCGGAGAAACTGATTTGCGCGCCGCGGTCTTCAATTCTTTCACCCCAAACCTGTTCCGGCTGTTCGTAAAGACCGGTTTTTTTAAGGGCTTCATCCAAGGCACGCAGGATTGTTTGACGCTCTTCATCTTTAAAATTATGGTCGTATATAATTTTCCATCCGTTGCCACCCCACGTATAACATTGTCCCGCGTTTACCGAGAATATATATAGCCTGTCTAAACGCGCGGTTCCGGGGAGTTCCGCCAGAAATTGGCCTTCGAATTGGTGGAACGCGGCGCCCGACATAACCGCGACCGGCATTTTTTCGAGAAGACGGACGAGATGTTCTCCCATGCTCCAGGATAGAGGTTGCTTGCTTTCAGCCAGGGTGCTGTCCAAATCGAAGGCAATCAGTTTCGGTGTCATTTTTATAAGGAAGAAATAGTTTTTGGCGACAGGATGGATAATAGCTTTTTGATTGATAATTTGGCAACACCCGTCACTTTGTCCGCACCTCCGTAATAAATAAGCAGGTTGTCGCCGCGCGGTATTATACCGCAGGAAAAAACGACTCTGGGCACTTCTCCCTCAAGTTCGTATTTTTCCACGGGTTCAAATATGGGGTCAGCGGTTCTTGAAATAACCACTGTTGGATCTTTTAAATCAAGGAGCGCCGCGCCAAGTCTGTAGTTGGATGTTTTGGAGACGCCGTGATAGATAAGTAACCAACCCTTTTTTGTTTTAATCGGGGGGGCGGCTATGCCGACTTTTTCACTGTCCCACATTCCTTTGCGCGGCCCCATGATTTCTATACACCGGTCAATGCGCCTTGAGCTGAAATCCAAAGTAGGCAGAAGGTCGGCGCATATCTGGCCGGAGATTCTGTGCATGACCAAAAATTTACCCTTAATTTTAGCGGGGAAGATGCACATGTCTTTGTCATCAACGTAATCCGGAGTCACGAGTTGCGGTTCCGCCCAGGAACTGAATTTTTGGGCTATAAAATCTTTAACCGGAATGGAAGAAAGAGCCGCGCGCGGAGAGCGCACGCCGTCATAAGCCGTATAGCCGACATATAAAGTTGAACCGATTTGGGTGAGCCGCGGATCTTCACAGCCGGAGTTGCCGTTCGGATTTCCTTTTTTCATTTCAAATTCAGCCCGCGGTTTGTATACGGGTTCGGGAAACCTTTTGCTTATTTTAACGCCGTCTTTTGTTGTGGCCAGTCCGAATACGGAAGTATTGTCTTCAGACATTGCGCGGTAAAGAAGATATATTGTTTTCTCAAGTTCTATAGCCCCCGTATTAAATGTCGCCCGGCTTTCCCAGGAATTTTTGGGGTTTGGAGCGATAATAGGATTTTCCGGAGCCCGTTTGGCGATTTTCTCCCTTCTTTCGGGAATCATTGAGTCCAGAAGGTCGGGCAAATGAAGTGATGCTTTCGCGCAAACCGTATCGGCCGCTCCGTAGTAGACGTCCAACATTCCGTTTTTCTGGAGAATTACTCCGGAAGGGAAGACGATGTCCGGTACAGTCCCGTATTTTTCATAGGGTTCTTCCGGAACAAGAAACGGCCCGCGCGTGCGGCCGACTATTTTGCGCGGATTTTTCAGATCAAGAAGAACGGCTTCAATTCCAAAAACACGGTCGCCTCCGCCAAAATAATTTTGTATATAGGAATATATAAAAAGCCATCCGTCTTTGGTTTTTATCGGTGGTGCCCCCGCTTCCACATGGTCGCGGTCGCTTCTTCGCGGGTCTATAACATATTCCGGCAGTTTTGCATGCCATTTTTCCCAAAAAACAGGATTCCACAAATCTTCCATTTTGTCGCATTGGACAACCGCCATGTGTGCTGGGGGTTCATCAGTATGGGCGGTCAAAATTGCGGTTATTTTTCCGCCGACTCTTTCGGGGAAGAGCATCATGGCTTTGGCGTTAAAAGGAGTTACCGGGTGTTTCTCGTCTATTTTTTTAAGGTCGCGGGAAATAGCCATTCCGACTTTTATTGTATTTGAATTGAAGGGAACATCACTGATAGCCGTATAAAAAATTATGTATTTGCCTTCAAAAAAAGTCACGCGTGGATCTTCACAACCGAATTTTTCCCAATCTTCCTCCGGGGAAATAAGCTGCGTGTGGTTTTTAAAGTTTTCTCCATCTGTGGATATAGCCATTCCTATTGATGAAATTCCGCCCGGAGCCATGAGAAGATCAGGATGACTGAGTGCACGGTAAAGTAAGTGAGTTTTTTTTCCGCATTTTATCGGGCAACCGTTGAAGGCCGCTTTTGCCTCCCACGGGTACTCATTGTGCGGAGTAATCAGTGGATTATTATCGCTTCGTTTAACTGTGTACATATTTTAGTTATGATGTTCTGTTTCTTTGTGGTGTTCCTCCGTTAGTTCCCGCAGGAATTTATCCAACGGGGCAGTGGCTAAGTTTACTGTTTTATCTCCGCCCCCGTAATAGAGGTAGAGAATACCTTCTTTTATTACGGCGCCGGTGACATAGACTATGCCCGGTTTCCAATCATTTTCGTAAGGCATATCCGGTTCAAGGAGCGGTCTTTTTGAACGGTATAAAACACGTGTCGGGTCTTTCAAATCAAGAAGCATGGCCCCCAATTTATACCTGTGGGATTCGTGAGGTTCGTGGGCGTGGTAAAAGAGAAGCCATCCTTTGCTGGTTTTTATGGGGGGGGCGCCGGCTCCGCGTACCAGTTTGTCCCAATGATTTTTGCGTTTCTCGGAACGTGGATGATAGGTGCTTTGAATGGGAAGACCTTCTTCGGCTCCTTCTATTTCATCCGCGTATTCTATTTGTAATTCAGGAGAAATACTGTGCAGAATGGCATACTTCCCATTTATTTTTTCCGGGAAAAGAACCCAGTTTTTATGTACTTGTCCTGCCGGAGAAAGAAATGACGGATAGGTCCAGCGCCAATCACGATTTGAAAGGTATCCGTGGTTTAAGGAAGTCACCATGAGCCTTATGGAGTGCCAGCCGTTAAACGACGAGTAAGTCATGTAAATTTTTTCATCAATGGAAACCGCGCGTGGGTCTTCGCTGCCGCCCCATCCGCCGCCGGAAGCATAAAGAGCGCGGTTGTAACTCGGCAAACGCGCCGGAGAAGAGAATGGGTTTTTAAACTTGGCTGATTTTGGAATTTCTGGAACAAAAACAGGTTCCGGTGAACGTTCATCAAAATGTACGCCATCAGCGCTTGACGCATGTCCTATGCGCGAAATCCCATCCTGACCTAACGCTCTGTAAAAAAGATGGATGCGCCCTTTGTGGAGTATGGCGGCCGGGTTAAAAACGGCCTCGCTTTCCCAGGGATTTTCTTTAATTGGCTCAAGTATTGGATTTTGCCGCGCGCGTGATATTAAAGGGTGAGTTGCCTGTCTGAAAAGCCGCCAGAACAGGAAAAAAATTATTAGGGCAAAAGGAATTATTATAAAAAAAATAAAAGCCGCGCCGTTCAAAAAAAACTGCTGGTTGTTTTCAATGGCGGTTAGAGCTGCGGCTGTGAGATTGTTTACATCCATTTGTTTTATGCCCTGCCGTACTTATCTTCCAGACGGGTAATGTCGTTTTCATCAAAATTACCGAAGGCTATTTCAAGAAATGTGAGACCGTTTTCGCCGGCTGATATGCGGTGGTTTGTTTTACGGGCTACAAAACATTCGTCGCCTTGTGTAACTTTTTTTCTCTCCTCGCCTAAAGTTATTTCACCGTCTCCCGAGAGAATACGCCAAAATTCGTCGCGGTTTTCGTGTTTCTGCAGGCTGAGGGACGCTCCGGCGAGTACGGAAACAACCTTGACGGTTGTAGCCTCTTCTAATGTAAATCTTTCAAATTGTCCCCACGGGCGCTCTTGGCGCTCGTAATGGGAAAGGCGCTGTTCTTCCATGACAGAGATAATATTATTTTACCACATGAGGTTCTTTTTTACGCAAAGAATTGTGTGGATTGCCGGAAAAAGTACTCTCTTTTTGTATTGGGGTATGCAAACATTGATAAAAGTGATACTTTTCTATACACTAAAATCAATTACAGGTTAATTCGCCCCCACACGGAACTTTAGTTTAGTGTGGGGATTTACAGAGGCTTTCTCGTGAAAACTTAAGAAATGGAAAAAATGAATTTTGAAGGCCGGATACTTTTCATCGGCTTCGGCAGTATAGGGCAGGGGGTTCTCCCGCTCATTCTCCGCCATGTGGATGTTTCGACTAAAAATATAAACATAATTACCGCCGATGACCGGGGTAAGGAGGTTGCGGAAAAATACGGAATTAATTTCATAATAGAGCCTGTTACAAGGGAAAATTATCTTTCTTTAATACCCAAATATGTCGGGGACGGAGACTTTATCCTTAATTTATCGGTTGATGTCTCGTCTGTCGCTCTTATTGAATATTGTAAAGACAAAAACATTTTATATTTGGATACAGTAATAGAACCGTGGCTTGGAACATATACAGACCCCGGTTTTCCTATGTCGGAAAGAACAAATTATTCCCTTCGTGAAAGCGCGCGCGCTTTACGGTCTCTGGATGACGCGCCAACTGCGGTTATCGCTCACGGTGCTAACCCCGGCGTTATTTCCCATCTTATTAAAGAGGCATTAATCAATATATCTAAAGATGTCGGTTTTGATTGTGTTGTCCCGAAAACACGCGAGGGCTGGGCGGAGTTTGCCAAAAATCTCGGAGTTAAAGTCATACATATTGCTGAGCGTGATACACAAACTTCAGCTGTTCCCAAAAAGCGCGGCGAATTTATAAATACCTGGTCTGTTGACGGGTTTTACAGCGAGGGTTCGCAACCGTCTGAAATGGGGTGGGGGACGCACGAAAAACATTTTCCCGAAGATGGTAGAACTCATGAGAAAGGATGCAAAAGCGCGATATATCTGGAACAGCCGGGGCTTATGACAAGAGTGCGTTCCTGGACACCGCTTGAAGGGCCATACCATGGTTTTATAATCACCCACAATGAGTCAATTTCAATTGCGGATTATTTTACGGAAAGGGGAGAAAACGGAGAGCCTGTTTACCGGCCTACAGTTCATTACGCGTATCATCCATGTGACGGAGCTATACTATCTCTCCATGAGGTCGCGGGCAATAACGGAGAACTTCAGGAAAACCACCGTTTGATTACGGACGAAATCACCGACGGAATTGATGAGCTCGGGGTGCTCATAATGGGGCACAAAAAAAATGCCTATTGGTACGGTTCAAGGCTATCAATTGATGAGGCGCGCAAATTGATTCCGCACAACAGCGCGACAAGCTTGCAGGTTACCGCCGCCGTGTTAGGGGGTTTTATCTGGGCTCTGGAGAATCCAAAGATGGGGGTCGTCGACGCTGACGAAATGGATTATGAAAGAATACTTGAAATTGCCAGACCATATTTGGGGAAAATTGTGGGGGAATACACCAGCTGGACGCCGCTTGAGAAAAGGAAAAAAGAAGATTTGCCGCTTTTCCCGCAGGAAGTTGATGAAAGCGATCCTTGGCAGTTTAAGAATTTCCGCGTCTCGTAATATAATTAAAAAAACGTCGCGCTTCAATTGACATTGCGCGACGTGATTTTGCAAAATCATATGGATAAATTTAATGTTGTGGGGCTTGCCGGGCAGCCGGGGTTTTCGGCGGCATTTGCCGGTGTGGCTGTTTTGGTCGGGGTTATCGTGTTTTTGGCGGTTTTGGCCTGGTCGTTGTATTGGAAGGGGAGAGCTCTGTGGATTGCGGCAAGGCGCAAAGAGCTGGCTTGGTTTATCTTAATTCTTCTTATCAACACACTCGGAGTACTTGAAATCGTTTACATATATTTTATAGCCAAAGACAAGAAGCATAATTCCAACAACCAGTCCAAATAATTAAAAAACCGCCGTGTTGGCGGCGGGTGCTTACATATTTGTCACGCGGAGCGTGCAGCCGAAGTCGAGCGCGCGTGTTCGCAGGAGCCTCTGGCAGCCTTTTTGGCCGTATTTTCCCGGCGTGCCAAGAACGGGTTCCACACAAACGTAGTTGCATGAGTCGCTCCAGATTACAACGCCGGTTGTTGGTTTACCCAGGAACTCGTAGTCCAGCTCCATCTCTACCGTGCAAAGCCCCAATATCTCTATTGAGACCGGACCCTTGCGTGTTTCGCGTTTGGAAGGAATGAATTTGGGGTTTGTTCGTCTTTCCCAACTCCACCGGAATGTTTCTTTTCCGTATCGTATTAACGCTTCTCCCCGAGGCGCATAAAAATAGGGATGGAATCCCGGATTTACCCAGGCGTGTTCTTTGGGTCCGCTTTTCAAATATGCGGACAGAACATAGCGCAGGGAAGGAGCACCGCCGGCGGAGGAAAATAAAGTCGTCCCCGTTTCCACTGCGCACACGAGGTTCTCCTTTCCGAAAAGTTCACGGCTTTCCAGGCGGGTGGTTACTTCGCTTTCCCACTTGGTCTTGTGGCCTTTCATAAGCCCCATTTCCAAGTCGCGCAGGCGGCCATGCTGGGGCAGACTAAAACTATCTGCCACTTTGCCGAAGTTGGGGAAGCACTGGTGCATCCCGCCGCGTATTTTGTCTCCGACACGGTGTTGAGGATAAATGATAATATTCCCGTTCACTCCCCAACGGGTAACCGTTCCGCCCAAGGAAGAAACCGTTGCTTCCTGGTCTTTACGGTGCAGAGTGGAATCTTGTGTCATTTGTGCGCCCCTTTCAATGAATTTGTGCCTGACGAAGTTTTACAACAAAAAGATTACGCTGGCAAACGGCGGGGGAGGAAAGAGTTTATATTCTTTTTATATTTCAATAACAGAGAAAGTACACTTGAAATCAATGGAATTGTTTTTCGGCAGTTTTTGGCAACCGTCTTTCCCGTATCTTTCAAACGGGCCGGATGCCGGTTCCACACAGACGTATTTTGAGGAATCACTCCATATAACGATACCCGCGGCGGGGCTTTCAGTGAAAGCAGAGCCCATTGTCATTGTTACGGTACAGAGCCCTTGGATTTTTATGACAATGGGATTACGGCGGTCATCTTCCGTTAACGGAAGATATTTTAAATCCAGTGAACCGTCCCATTTCCAGACAAGCTTTTCCCGCCCGTACATAATAATGGCGGTCTCTTCTGGTACGTTGAAATAAGGATGGAATCCCGGATTTACCCAGGCGTGCTCCGGAGACCCCCCTTCAAGTTTGGCGGTCAGGCAATATTCAAGAGAAGGTATATTTTCGGAAGTTACGAGACTGGTGGTTATTTTTATCGCGCTTAAAATATTTTCTTTTCCAAAGAGTTTATCGCTTTTGGTTTCCATTATTAACGAACCATTGGTATTTGTGGTTGTAAGCTCGGTATTGCGCAACGGGCCGTGCGGCGGAAGGCCAAATTCATCGGAAATTTTACCGAAGTTGGGGAAGCACTGGTGCATCCCGCCGCGTGTTTTGTCGCCGATTTTTTGTCTGGGAAAGAAAATATCTTTTCCGCCAACTTTCCAACTCTCAACTGTTCCGCCTTCCGTTGAAACCACGGTTTCCTGAGATCCTTCTTTGAGGGTGTGTAAATTCGGCATGTTTTGATTGTGATTTTTAGTAAACGAAGTGATTGGTAAAAGTTATTACCCCAATGATTGCGGCCCCGGCCGTGCTTACCATGACAAACGCCGCCATAGTGTCTTTTATTTTACCTATGGCAACATCTTCTCCGGGTTCAATTTTATTGCACAAATCTTCAATGGAAGTGTTAACTATTTCGGCGGTGAGCACTATGGTAGTTGCGGTCAGAATGAACAGCCATTCAACAAGAGAGAAATTATTTACCGCGGCAATAAAGATAACAATTATGGCGATTGTGATTTCTATGCGGAAATTCCGTTCTTCCCGCCAAACAGTGCAAAGACCTTTCAGTGCATCCAAAAATGATTTATAAAGACCGGACATTTAATTATTGAGGTGTTCCGGAAGGAATGCCGTTTGTGTCCGGCGGAAGAGGTGCTGGTAAACTTGTTGCCGGTGGTATGGGTATGTTAATTGGTGGAGGCATAACGGTCGTTGAGGAGACATTAAATGGAACCATAATAGGCGGAGGAGGAATATTGGCCGGCATAGCGGGGTTTAGAGGAGCGGGGGAAGGTACTTTTGGAGGAACGCCGGGGACAGGGATTGTACCTCCGCCAAACATCGCACGGCACTCTTCCGGTGTACTGCACGGGGCTCCCTGTATTCCTACTGGCGGGACTTTTACTCCGGTTCCGCCCCCAAAAGAAGGAGGTGGAGTTCTCACGTCATCTGTCGATTCTCTCATTTGCGCGCGGATTCTTTCCTGGATATCTTTGGGTGCGCCTTTTAAATATTTTTCCATATCTCCCTGATTCATTCTCGTGGCTTCAGACTGTCCTTGTCCGGCGTTTTCCCGCATTATTTCTCCGATTCCTCCAAAACACAGTTTTATTTTTTCACCCTCGGCTTTTATTATTGTTTGTGTCCCGTTAAGTATGGCCTCGAATTTTTCGCCGAATATGTTTCTAAGGCACGCCTCTACTTGGGGGCGTGTTTCCGCCGGCACATTTCCGAGAGCTTCTCTAATTTGGCCTCCGCCTCCGCGGATATTCCTGGCATCTTCTCCGCTTACCAGCCCTTTCTCCACGGCAAAGTTTACGCACTCGTCGGCGTGCTCTTCCGTATTACAGTACGAATCGCATTCAGCGCGGCTGCGGCAGCCGCCCGGTCCTTTTCCTCCGGTTTTCCGTGCTATTTCTGCTTCGTCGCCGGAAATAAGTTCAGCCTTACTCGCGAAACTTATGCATTCTTCAAAATGTGAATCGTCTCCGCAGTATGCCTCGCACTCATCTTTACTTGTGCACCGCCCCGGCATTTCTCCGCTTTTGTAAAACTTAGCTATTTTTTTTGCTTCAGAAAGCCTTTCTGGAGGAAGGACTCCAGCCGCTTCAGCAAACGACAGGCATTCGTCTATGTGTTCAATATTTTTGCAGTAAGCTTCGCATGCGCGTTTTCCCTGGCAGTTGCCGGGGAGTTTTGCTCCTTCTTCAAGCGCTTTTGATACGCGTTCCGCTTCGTCTATTTCACGCTGGGGCACACCGATTTCTTTGGCGAAGGCAATACAGTTTTTCAGGCTGCCCGCATCATTTTGGCAGAAATTAGAGCAAGACTCGCGGTCACGGCATTTCCCGGGGGTTTCGCCGAGACGTATTTTTTCAATAGCTTTTTTTGCAACAGCCGCTTCCTCATTTGATACCAGGCCTTTTTTTGTTCCAAAATCAATGCAGCCGGACATATTGTCTTTGATTTCGCAGTAGGCTTTGCAGGCTTCTTTGTTTTGGCAGTTGCCAAGTTCGGATACGGGATAAGTGATTGTTTCTAAACCCTGAGCCAGAGCAAATGAAGCGCTTAAGGCAAAAAGTCCGGCTGAAAGAGAGAGGATTATTTTTTTCATAAATAACTGTTGTTTGTAACGGATTATTAATTAAACGGGTTCTTGTAAGAATCGTACGGATTCACATTAGTTTTGAAAGGGTTTGTTTCCGGAACTTTTTCGCCGACAGTGATCCCGTTTACCGGGTTAATGGTTACTTCCTGTGCGGTTTGTTTGGCGGCTTCATCAGTTGCTCTTTTTTTAAATGCATAATATCCGCCCCCTATTATCAAAGCGGTTGCGATAAGCACCATTATTATTTTTGCAGTGTTTGTCATGTGCGGATAAATTATTTCCCTTTACTAAGTACATGAAATTATCTCATAAAAGTGTCACGTGTACCACGAATTATTTGCAGTAAAAAATCCCCGTGCCGTTCGGAGATTTGTGGTATCAGTCGGATTCTTCTTTGTAGCCCTTCAGAGAGTCGGGATTTTTCCCGTCCCAGCTTATGTACCCGTTCACCACTTCGTCGGTGATTGAGGGCTGGCATATGTGTTCCCACATGTTTACGCGTTTTGCCAACGAATCGGGTGTATCGTTCTCGCGTATCGCGACCCGGAAGCGGTAGAACACGGGCCCCCTGTCGTATTCTTCGGTCACGAAATGCATTGTGACGGCGGAATGAGTTACCTTGCCTTCGTGGAAGGCTTTCATAACGGCTTCGTGGACATGGTGGCCATACATTCCGGCGCCTCCGAATTCAGGGAGCGGACCGGGGTGGATGTTGAAAGTTGTTCTGGGTGGCAACCCGGTAACAAGCTTGAGCCACCCGGACAGGGCGAAAAAATCCGCGCCGGTTTTTTCCGCTATTTCCCGGTATTTTTCCCTGGTCCAGGGACCGGGGAAATGGATGAACGGAATACGGAGTTTATCGGCTTTTTCGCGCACGCCGCCGTGTTCGTGGTTTGACACCACTCCTACGATGTCGGCGTTCAGAACCTTGCCCATTGAAGCCCCGAGCTTTTCAAAGCCGGAGCCCCCGCCGTTTTCCGTACCTGACGCAAACACAAGAAGTTTCGGTTTCATTTTGGTTCCTATAATGTTCAGTGGCTTCCAGGAATATAGACCCACGCGGTCAAAGAGTCAATTGAATTGTCTTTGCATATTTGATTTGTGTGATACTATTTGTGGCTGTGATTGCGAAAAAGAAAAAAGGTAAATATGCGCCGGGAGAATTCAAACTTTTGGTAAAACGTTCCAGTACCGGACTTGGGCTTTTTACCGGTGAACCTATTTCTAAGGGAGATTGTGTCATTGAATATGTGGGGAGAGTAGTGCCGGAAAAGGAACAATATACGAGCAGAAGCAAGTATCTTTTTGAAATAAACAGCAAGCTGACGATTGATGGGCGGCCGCGCATAAATAAAGCCGGGTATATAAATCATTCCTGTAAGCCCAATTGTGAAATAGAAATTTACAGGAACCGCGTTTTTGTAATGGCCTTACGAAAGATAAAAGAAGGGGAGGAACTGACTTACGATTACGATACGGAATATTTTGATGAGCACATAAAACCAAAGGGATGCAGGTGCGGCACCTGTCTAAAAAACAAAAAAAAGTAGAAATTTGTTCCGGCGTTCAGTCAAAAAAATTTATCAGGTAGGAATCAATATCGCGCTGTGGCAAGTCATAAAAATTTTTCGTCTGGTCGTGCATATAGCCGGCTAACTTAGTTCCCACGAATCTCCAGTGCCACGGTTCAAAAATATAATAGGAATTATTATGGGGATAGGAAAGGATAAAGCCGTATTTATAGGCGTTGTCGGAGAGCCATTTATAGGCAGGGGTGGAATTAAAGCCCGTAAGAGCTTCGCCTGTCTTTTTTGTGGTCAAATCAATAGTAGTTCCCAGTTGATGTTCAGAATAGCCTTGGTCGGCGGAGAATTTGTTGGCGGTTTTTGCCCCGTAGATGACGGAATATTGTGATTTAAGCTCTGCCTGCGTGCCGAAGGAGCGGTAGCCGGATAGCGCGCTTATTTCAATTCCGTCGGCCCGGGCGGCGCGAATCATGGATTCCAGATGTGGTTTTACTTTTGTATGTATTTGTATGGGCTTTGTTTTGCTGAAAACAAAATCCTGTTCCAAAAGAGCGAGGTCGGAAGGGATATAATTTTCGTTAAGGAAATAAACCTTGGAATATTTTTGCAGGAGTTGAGGATCGGTATTTTTAAGTTTTTCCAAAGAGGAAATCTTCTGGCTTATATCGGAAACTTCATTTTGAAAATCGGCATTTCGCGCTTTTAGCACGGTAAGAAAATCATTGAGGTATATGTTTTCATCCGTGGTGCTTGCTAAGTGTCTCTCAAGGTCTGTTATTGAATTTTGCAGATTTTGGGAAGTTGTTTGAAACTGCTCTTTTGCGTGTATAAAATCTCTTTGCAGGTAGTAGTACCGGTATGCCAAATATGAAAATGCGCCAATGACCATTATTGCGGCCAAAATGACCGGTAATATTCCGGCGGAAACTTTTCTTTCAAAAAAATCTTTCAGCATCGGCTTATTTTAGCATGCGATTTAGCGAAATTGTGCCGCGCAATCGTCCATTAAGGTGCGGCCGGTATTTCAAGCTGGGAATTAAAAAAGCGGGTACATTTCCGTACCCGCTTGAGTTTGTGCATGGCTTATCACGTGGCTTTTATTTTGCCGGTGATTACCGCGCAGGCCGCGCGTTTCTTTTCGCTCACCATTTTGTTGGCCTGTTCCGGCGTGAGACTGTAGGCGTACTCGAAGTCATTTTTCATGACCTCATTGGCCAGGGATTTAGGGTCGTCCATAGGATTTGGCCCGTCGCCGTAAGGTTTGCTGAATTCCACGGCTACCCGGCGTACCCGTTTCAGGGCCTCGTTTTTCGGGGCGTTACTGGCCCGTTCGATGAGGGCGGCGTTGAGAGAGAAGCAAACATCGGTGAACTCCGCCGCTTTCAGCGCGGTGCCTTTCGTTTCGTGCATGGCAAGGAAGGCAAACGAAGTGATGAAGAGCAAAGCCACTGAGGCGACGGCCTTGATTCTGCGCGACATCGGGAACATAGGGAAAAGCGGAAGCAAAGTCTTCATGACAGGGAACTCCTTTGGTTAACTGAATGAACAACGGTGTGTTGTTTATACCATTTTATTTGTGTTATGTCAATCAATATGGGTAATATGCACAGACATATACAAAGTAAATTAAAAAACCCGCCGGAGCAGGTTTTTGCTTTGGGCGAGTTAAAGAAGGCAAAGGAAGGTTATGATGACATTCAATCCTGTCGCGGCCACGGGGACGAAGAGATTTGCAAAATTATATTTTTTTGCCCCAAGAACGGCCAGAAGGCACGAGACTATTGTCATGAGCCACAACCATAAAGTTTCGGGCTGGGGTTCCTTCCAGTAGTCCGCCATGAGAGGTACAAAAGATATGTACATGGCGGCCATATATGTCCACTGCGCAACCAGGGCGCTTTTGGTAATCCATAGCACGATGGCGGCACAACAAAGCAGTACGGATACAGATTCTGTCCAGCCCCACATAACCCGGTTGCCGTTTAAGAGAACGGCGGCAAAGATGCAGAGCGCCGCCATTGCCCAACCCAGCTGGAGATAAGGTTTCTCGTTTCCGCCCTTAAAAGCCAGGATGAGTCCAAGCCCGTCAAGAACCAAGACCATTCCCCACGTCGCGACATTTTGCGGCGTGTTGTTTTCGTACAGAGTCCACGCGAAGTACGTGGGGATGATAAAACCCAGAACTCCGCTTAAAAGCATGAGTCTGTCTTTCAGAACGTTATCCACCTGAATCCTCCTTCAAAACAGTTTTTCAAAGTCTGCTATGACGCAGAGGGAACGATATGCCCTATATAGTATCACATTTTATTTGATAAGTCAAATAATTTTGATTGACAAGTTGACATTATAATGTTAGCATGTCGGTATAAATGACAGGTATAGCTAATATAGTCCTAACGGGCTTTTTTGTTTGGTCTGGCGCCGCCGGTTTACCGGTAGTTTTTCCTCAGCCAAATACAATAACCATTGCCTCCACAACCACCGCTTCTGCGGAGGAAGTTTTATCTGTCCGCCTTACTGGATATAATGCTGTGCCTGAACAGACCGACGAAAATCCTGAAATTACCGCTTCCGGAGCTTCTTCAAATCCGTCAGTTATTGCGGCCCGCTCCCCGGATTTGGGCGGCCATTTGCCATATGGAACAATAATTGCGCTCGAGACTCCTAATAATGCCAATTCATGCGGTTATAAAGAAGTTAAGCACCTGATAGGTTACCGTGTCATTGCCGACAGCACGCACTCCCGCAAACACAGACAAATTGACGTTATGTTTGACGAGACAGATGTTATACGTGTGGGGGGAATAGACACAAACCCAGCTGTCGTTATGGGTATCTGTAAAGTAAATTTGCGTGTAGTGGGGAAAATCGCCGTTAAAGACATACCTAACACACAAGCTAAGCTTGCTTTGCTTGTGAATAAAAGTATTGCGTTAAAGTAATGACGAAACCGGCAATAAAGTTTTCTGGTAGGCAGATTGGACCCCGGTAACCCCGGGGTTTGTTTTTAGCTGCAATTCCGTAATTCTTTTAGTGGCCCAACGGCATAGCGGGTATGATGTCTCTCAGAAAAGCGTTCCCGATATTTGAAAGAAGTCCCTGGTTGGCAGCTTTTTTGAGTTTGTCTGTTACCACTTTTATACTCACCGTTTCTTTTTTTGTGTTTACTTATTTATTGCCCCAAACAGAGGTTGTAACAGCTAAAGAGTTGGGATGGGCCCCGCCTGTTGATAAGCCTATTATGGCCGTGAACATTGCCAATGACGGAACAGTTTTTTTACGGGGGGCCAGCGTTCTGTCTGTTGACGGTACGACTATAATAGTCGGCACTTCCTGGAATGTTACAAAATTTCAGTGGGTTATTAATACAAACGAGTCGTATTACGAAAAAAGTCATTTCGGTACCAGATTTTTGGATTCTAAGGGAAAGGTAATAACTATATGGGATATTCATCCTGGAAGTATCATAAGTGTGAGCGGCACTTTGGACGTGAACCAAAGTTGGCCCACTCTTAAAGCGAAGGTCATCAGAACAACTGATTGAGTTGTTTTTGTTAAATAAATTTTTGCAGAGATACAATTAAAAAGCCACCCAAGAGGGTGGCTGTAATGTTTTTAAACTGAGCCGGTATTCGCCGGTTTGAGCCAGCGTCTCAGTGTAATTTTTTGGGATCTATTTTTATTTCGGATGACCCTTTTTCCGGTTTCGTGTGCAGGCAATGCACCAGGAGTAACTGGAGCATGTGAGCTGTCACCGTGCAATAGAGCAGCGCCTGCATTCTGAGGACCATATTTCCGTGCTCTTTTCTTGCCATGAGGTCCAGAACTTCCACAGGGGACTTGCAGTGGAAGTGTTCGGCGATTTTTCCGAAAAGCCCGAGGAAAGGACGCATTCGCTGAAGTTCAGTGATGATTTGGTCGTACCCAACGATGGGTACGACCCCCTGTACTTGGAGGCTCAAGCTGAGAAAAAGTTGGCTGGCGCGGCCAAGTGCCGGCAGGGCATTGGCTGAAATCTTGAGGTTGAGATTTTGTTCGGGGGCTTGAGGCATTGTTTCCTCGCTGTGTGATTGGTGATGTGCTCTGAAAGCAATTTGACACACTAAATTAACAAAGTCAATAATTGTTTCGCATAATGGGAAATTAAAAAAGCTATCCCGAGAGACAGCTGTAGTATTTGAAACCAAAGGCTTTTTATTCCTGCCCTTGTTCAAAGTGTTTATCAATATCAACCTTGAGCCAATCCTGTGGTATACGCTCGGCGAACCAGGGGCTTTGAGCGGGATTTTCCAACTCCGTCGCCACCACCCAAAAAAGGGCCAGGCTAAATGTTACGGCGAAGACCACGGCGCTCCCGCTCCAGAGACTCCGGTATTCCAGCGCCACAATAATACACCAAAGGGGTAGCGAGAAGGACAGAAGAAGGAGGTGCAGCATTATCGGGATGCGCTCATCGCGGTAAAGCAGAAATGTCTCACGGTCTTTTTTGAGAACTGCGACAACAATCTGCCGATACCTTTCCCAAATGGCGTTTAGTACCACGGCGGCAATGAGGCCAAAGAGCACCGCCAATGTCGCAATCCCTCCTTCGGTCAAGACAGAAGTGTCTTCGTGATGGAAGTGGTATCCGTAAGGGTGGAGTTTGGCCCAAAGGCCGGTTGTAAGTATCGCCAGGATGAATGGGCGCAGAAGCACCCCGGCATTCTTCTTGAACGACCTCCATTTTCTGCGGGCGTCGTCTTTCTTCAAGGGTGTCTTTTTCATCTGCATTACCTCCCCAAAAAATTTATACGGTTGAAATCTAAACGAGCTGAATTATTTTTTACAATATAACGATATTAGTGCTCTGTCAAGGTTTGAGTTTTTACAAATAGGCAATTAAAAAGCCACCCGTGAAGAGTGGTTGGGTTGCCGCGTCAGGCAGACGCCATGTTGGGAGTGACGCCTGGCGGTAACGTGGCTATGATGTAGCGTTTGCGGCTGTTTTCAAATGCCGCCTGCATCCGCTTATGCGCATCTGCCCAGGCGTTTTTCTTGCGCTTTGTGAACTCAACGGCGAAGGCTCGCCCCGGTTTACGTCCGAGCCAACGCATCAAGCCGTCTAACACAGCACGGTCGCGCGGGGTTACGTCTTTTTCGGCAAAATAACAGCCGTAGCGGGCGAAAAGTCGGTGGACTTTACAGCGTTCGGAACATTCGTGCGCCAGGTGAGCAGCCAGGTCAAAATGTTCCTTAGCGAGCTTTATCAGGAACTCGCGTTCGGGATGGAAGCCCGGTATGGAGTCGCCCGAAATGTCTGTTTCCAGAAAACACCTGCCGCAGTTTGTGCCGAACCACTGCACTGCCGTTGAAAGCATCAAAATGTCGCGCGCCTGGTATGGCAAACCATCGTGCCAGAAGTCGCCGGCAGTGATACGGTTGGCGCTCTTTTGCCCGGGCAATATTTCGTGGATGATTGTCTGCACGGGCAGAGGCTTGGGAGCATTCGCGCGGTTACATCTGTCCCAGACCCTTCCGGCGATTTTTTCCTCGTTTACCCAGAACGGGTGCTCTTTTGGCTGGAATTCCAGTCGGGTCTTGTAATACGGAAAAACAAATCCGTACGGCGCAAGTGACGGGTTTTGGAGCGGGTGGCGCTGTAACATGGCAGACCTCCTCAATTGATAGCAAAGTGCCTAAAGAGGACTCTACTACAAAATTTTTTCCGCGTCACCAACAAAAAATTGAATTAAAAACCCCGCCTAGGAGGGCGGAAGGTTAGTCGTCGTCAAATTCCGAAGACATTTGCGGCCTGTTGAGAATGGCCCACTCTTCATTTTCCGTGACCTGTTTCCAGTGATGGAAGTGTCCGTTCGTTTGCCACCACCAGTTGCCGTCATTCGGGCAAATATGCAACCTGTCGTTGCAAGACCCGCCGAGCGGTACTGCGGGACCATGGCTTCCACTTTTCCGCAGATCTTTGCAATTCACGCAGTTGGGGGAACAACTGGCATTTACAGCCAAGTCTACCAGGGCCGCCTGGTGACTACGGGCGTGCGCAAAAGTGTTGCAAACTCTGCACACTATCATGCAAAGTCCGTTGATGTCCCTTTGATCCAATCTTTCCACGCTCTTATGTGGACCGGCGGTTTCCATCGTGGTTCTCCTTTCCGTAGGACAATATTTACACTGGCGTAACATTACCTCTGTAAGGTTTAATGTCAATTGCTTGTGGGGGTTCTGGTCCAACCGACGTCAGAACCTATTTTAAAAATAATCAGTTATATTTGAGTAATACCTTATGAACATGTGGCGGACATATTTCATTGAGCTTCTGCACTTCTTTGTTGCCAACCTGCGGGCAAGCTATTTTGGCGTGTTTTTGCTCTCGGTATTTTTATTGACCGAAATGATTACTGTTCCGCTCATAAGCCGATACGATTTCATTTTTCTCGTGGCGGTAGGTTATCAGGTGTGCGCGCTCGTATTTCGGTTTGAAAATTTGAGGGAGTTTTTTGTTATCCTCCTTTTTCATATATTGGCAACCGGCATGGAATTGTTCAAAACCAATCCCGCTATCGGATCATGGACGTATCCGGGCGTCGGGAGCACAATTTTCGCGCTTGGTTCTGTGCCGTTATTTTCGGGTTTTCTTTACTCAAGCATAGGGAGTTATATTTCGCGCGCTTTTGTTTTTCTCAAACTCACATACGAACACTTTCCGGCCTATTATCACACGTGGATACTTGCAACTCTCATATACCTTAACTTCTTCACACACCACTTTTTTTACGACATTCGGTATCTTTTATTTTTATATGTGCTCGTAATCTTTTTCAAAACTAAGGTGCATTTTGAGGTATACCGCAAAGAGCGAGCCGTGCCGTTCTTGTTGACGGTGTTTTTGACGGCGCTATTTGTTTGGATAGCAGAAAATATAGGTACCTTTACCCACATCTGGCTCTACCCGAATCAGCTGGAGTACTGGCACCTTGTTTC
>CAYGDA010000004.1:17518-54633 GCA_964348515.1 uncultured Candidatus Saccharibacteria bacterium | reverse complement strand
ACAGGGATGCCTGATTTCATCTTAGCTATATTTTAGCACCTATTTATGGGAATTTGGCTGTGGAAAACCACAGGTGAAGACACTTGGATTCAACCGCGTAAAATACCAACTATTTCTTCTTTGTATTTTTAGCTGTAACCCTTTTGACAGTTGTCTTTTTTACGGTTTTTTTAGCCGCATGAACCTTTGAAACTTTTTTATTTATGGTCTTTTTCCCCTGCAAAATTGCCAGCAATAACTCCATAAAAGCCTTCACATCGGAATCATCATAAAGAGAGATAGTGGTCACTTCGCCGTCAGATGCTTTCTCCAGTTCTTTTTTCTTTTTAGCCAAAATTTTCCCGTCAACCATATCAGACTTCGTGAGAACAACAAGTTCCTCCTTGTCCACAAGTTCAGGATTAAAACGTTTAAGCTCCGTCCGCACCGCCTTGTATGTATCCGCCACCCTTTCATTATCGGCAGAAACAAGATGGACCAAAAGTTTAGTTCTCTGCACATGACGCAAAAACTTATGTCCTAACCCCCTGCCTTCGCTGGCCCCTTCAATAAGACCCGGTATATCAGCCAAAATATATCCGTACATTTCGCCCAAATTTGGTTCAAGGGTAGTAAATGGATAATCACCGACTTTTGAATGAGCAGACGTCAAAGCATTCAAAAGTGATGACTTCCCCGCGTTCGGAAATCCAATCAGCCCGGCATCAGCAATAAGACGAAGCTCCACGCTAAATGTTGCGCTTTCGCCGTGGGTACCCGGTTCCGCCTCCTGCGGTGAACGGTTTGTGGAACTCTTAAAATATTCGTTACCGCGGCCTCCTGTGCCTCCATTTAATATAAGCACCCGTTCTCCTTCCTTTGTAAATTCATAATCAATATCGTATTCATTGTTGTGCACAACAGAACCAAGGGGGAGTTCCAAAATTAAATCTTCTCCGTTTTTCCCGTGCAGACTTTTAGAACCGCCAGCTTCCCCATTCTCCGCTTTAAAATCGCGCTTGCGTTTGTAATTTGAAAGAGCGTGTACGTCGCGCACAGCCATAAAGTAAACGTCTCCGCCTTTGCCGCCGTCTCCTCCGGCAGGCCCGCCCTTAGCAATACCTTTTTCATGGCGCCAGCGGACTACGCCGGTTCCTCCGTCCCCGGCCTTTATTTTTAATGTAACTTCGTCTAATAACATATATTTAGATTACGAGTTTAGGGCAATCTCAACAAGTTGTAACGCCGCGTCTTTGCTCCCCGCAACGGCTATCCAGCGGCCGTTGTGGCAAAACTTAGCCCCCTTAACTCCGGTTACTTTTTCAAATTCCTCCCCTGATTTACCCGCCCAGGATTCCGGAAACAATTTTCTTGCCTCAAACGAGCCTCTGTTTTTTTCAATTTTACGAATCCCCCAATTTGAACTTCCGAAACGCGGAGAAACAACAAAGAGAATCCCGGGATTATCTTCTGAAAGTTTTGTTATGGACATTTCTCTTTCAAGCACGACATATCTTTTTTCCGCCGAATTTTTATATATTTCCGCGACAATTTGCTCATCTGTTTTTTTTGCCGTTGCTCTAAAAATTTCCCGCTCTAATACCCTGCGCGCAAAATTTACCGCCTCCAAAAAACGCTTGTCATAAGCATCTGCGTCCTTCAATTCTTCTCCGTAAGGCAAAAATGTCCGCCTTACATTATCAATTGTATACGGTTCCACCTCACCCTTAAGTTCATATATATCAATCCCGTTATCCATCGAATCGATGGGGAGAACGAGTTTCTTTGTAATCCCTTCGTAAATTTCAGCATCTTTTGTTATCTCAAGCCCAAACTTTTTCCACACCAAACCAAACGATGAGTATGGAACCCCGTTTTCCCAATTCCCCGCTCCACCCTCCTGATGATGGTCAAACCGGTTTTTTTTCTCGTCATAAATTCCTCCAACATCAACAACATAATCGCCGGTAGGAAAAATTTTCTCGTCTCTGGTGCGCACAATTTCATAATTACCTTCACCCAAAATAAGCGTCAGTGTTGCCACGGCAAACATATCGTCAACGTGAAAACTTTCGCTGTGAGTGATTATTTTATTCATCAGTAATTCTTTAGGCGGTTTATTTTTTCGTGGGTGCGTATTTTCTCATGCACTTTGGCTTCAATCTGACGTATTCGTTCGCGGGTGACGCCAAATTCCTGTCCTACTTCCTCAAGAGTGTGCATCACGCCGTCCAATAGTCCATTGCGCATCTCAACGATCTTGCGTTCTTTTGGGGTAAGGTCGTTAAGAATTTCTTTTATCTGGTCGGATAAAATGCGGCGCGATGACTCCTGATCCGGAGAAAGAATTTTTTCATCTGCAATAAATTCTCCAAGAGTTGACTTGTCTTCGTCACCGTCACCTATAGGCTTCTCAAGCGATACTGTATCCTGGTTAATATTTTCAATATTATGAATTTTCTCAACTTCAAGCCCCATCTCCGCGGCAATTTCTTCCGGAAGCGGGTCACGCCCTAAATCCTGGGAAAGACGGCGGTAAACCTGTTTGTATTTGGCAATAGTTTCCACCATATGCACCGGTATACGTATTGTACGGGATTGATCAGCCAAAGCGCGTGTAATAGCCTGGCGAATCCACCACGTGGCATATGTTGAGAACTTAAAACCTTTTGACCAGTCAAATTTATCCACGGCCTTGAAAAGGCCAAGATTACCTTCCTGAATAAGATCCAGAAGAGTCAGGTCCTGAGAACGGCCGACATATTTTTTAGCAATCGAAACCACAAGACGCAAATTAGAACGCGCCAGAATATTTTTAGCTTCCTTGTCCCCCAAAGCGATACGCTTGGCGAGTTCACGTTCCATGCTGGCATTGATAAGCGGATACTGACCAATTTCACGCAAATACATCTGAATAGAATCGTAAGAACCATCTTCGCGGCCGAGAGACTTAGTACCCTCATCATCAAGATCCAGAAGATTGCCTCCTTCAAGCACATCCACTCCCGCAGAATTCAATTTTTCATAAAGTTCGTCCAGGAAAAGAACGTCATTCTCAATGTTGGGAAATGATTTTAAAATTTCATCGTAGGTTATGAATCCGCGTCCTTTGCCTTTTACTATAAGGTCGTGCGCCGTCCTGTTCAATTGCGCCTCTTTCTTGGTCGGCTTTTTCTTTGGAATTTTGGGCGCTTTTAGAGCCTTGGGTACGCGAACAGCCTTCTTCGCTTTGGTCTTAACGATTTTTTTCTTTTTCGGAGCCGGCTTTACGCGTTTCAAAAGTTTCCTTTTCTTTTTAGGTTTTGCTTTCACAACTTTTTTCTTTTTTGCTGTTTTTTTCTTCATAATTGTTTCCTGCGATTTTTCTTCTAATTTACATTAAAAATTATTCCTACGCCGGGAGCGGGCGCCCGCGTAGCTCCTCTTTTATTTCGTGCATGCGTTTTGAGAACTTGTGGTATAGCGACATTTCCTCGGATGCGTCTTTTTTTTCCTTTTCTTTTTCCTTTATCCCCATAGTTATTTTTTCGAGCCTCTCTCTCAAAACTTCCTCCTCCAAAAAAAGGTACAGAAGTTTCATCTCCTTTTCAAGCTCAGCTCCCGGGCTTGCGTACATTTCAGCTTCAAAAAGAAGTTTCTTGCGCACTTCTTCCGGGAAATCCGGCAAAAGTGCGGGGTCTGCTTCCCAATCGGAAATTTTCTCAGAAATTTCTTTTGGGATATCTTTTACATTGCCCGCCTTGAGAAACGACAGTCCCAGAATTTTCTCAACTATGCGCGCAGCGCGTTTTTTGCCTTCTTTTTCAATTGGGACTTCTTCTTTGGGTTGTACCCTATGAACTTTGCGAAGTTCCGTGCGAATAGACTCCTCGGGGATTTTAAGCGCCTCTGCAACTTCCCGTACAAAATGCGATTGGTCTATGGCATTTGGTATAAGCGCAAGCAGCGGCACTACAGTTTCCCCGACTAGTTTGCCATATTCACGGTCATCGGCAGCTTTTTTCTTCAGGGCCTTAAGCAGAAACACAATTATGTGTTCCGCCTGTCCAAGGGACTTATGCCACTCGTCCGGGTTGGCCCGTATCGTATCCGCCGGATCTTTTTCAAGAAGCGGCACAACGCGCACATCCATTCCTGAAAGAAGCGCTATGGAAGACGACCGTTTTAGAGCCTCAAATCCGGCCGCATCATTATCCAGACAAAACGCCACATTTTTGGTAAATCTCTTCAAAAGAGCCAAATGTTCCCCGGTCAATGCGGTGCCGGAAACGGCAACCGTGTTTACCGTGCCCGCCTGCTGTGCCAGACACAAGTCCATCTGTCCTTCAACTATCACAGCCAGATTGCGTTCCTGTATGGCGCGCCTGGCGCGGTCGTAGCCAAAAAGAATTCTGGATTTGTGATAAAGCTCCGTTTCCGGGGAATTCACATACTTTCCCAGCGATTCATTTTCTTTGGCCTTAGACGGCAGTATACGCCCTGAGAAACCGACTATTTTCCCGGAAGAATTGGACAACGGAAACATAATTCTGGAACGAAAGCGGTCATACAGACCTTTTTCAGATTCAATTACCAGCCCTGAGCGTTTTTGCAAACCCTCATCAAACCCGAGTTTTGTCAGGTGTTTAGTAAGAAGCCGCCAGTCATCCGGCGCGTAACCCAAACGGAATGATTTAACGGTCTCCGGAAAAAACCCGCGTTCTTTCAGATAAAGTTTTGCCTCGTTGTTCCTTTCCAATTCCGTTTCAAAAAACAGAGCGGCTGCTTCAATCACCTGAAGGAGCGGAGTCTCATCCGCTGTTCGGACCGCAGTCAAAGTAACTCCTGCTCTGTCGGCCAGAGTTTTCAGCGTCTCCCTGAAATCAATCCCTTCAATTTTCTCAACGAACGTAAATATGTCTCCTCCCACGTTGCATCCGAAACAGTAGAAACTTCCGCGCGACGGCGAAACAAAGAACGACGGGGTTTTTTCGTTATGGAACGGACAATTGGCTTTGTACTGCGCTCCTGCTTTTTCAAGTTTAATATAACTCCCCACCACATCTTCGATGGATAACCGTTCTTTTATTTCTTCGACTGGAGTCATTGAGTAAGTGTTTAATTAACCACAACCGTCCCTGCCGAAACCGCACCTGAAATTGCCGACTATTCCTCCTTTTTCTTTTCCTCGGTTCCGCGCACACCTGATCCGGCGGGAATCAGGCGTCCGATAATAACGTTTTCCTTGAGCCCGCGGAGTGTGTCAATTGAACCGCGCACGGATGCCTGAATTAATACTCTCGTTGTGTTCTGGAACGACGCCGCGGAAAGCCACGATTGCGTGGAAAGCGAGGCGTCGGTAATTCCAAGCACCAACTGGTCTGCCTTTGCTTCCGCAAGACCAAGCTCTTTCATGCGGGCGTTCTCTTTAATGAGAGCCGCATGCTCCACGGTATCTCCAACGCTTAAGTTAGTGTCCCCTGCCTGCCTTATTTTACGGCGGGCGAACATCTGGCGGATTATAACTTCCATGTGCTTCGGTGAGATTGAGGCCCCCTGAAGTTCATAGACTTTATTGATTTCGTGAATAATGTAATTTTCTGTCGCTTCCTTACCGGCAAACTTGAAAAGTTCATCAAGCGCGGCGGAACCGTCTGTAAGAAGGTCTCCCTTCGCTATTTTGTCCCCGACTTTGACTATTGGATTGCGGCGGAAAGGAACGGTGTACTCGGCTGTTTTGTCTTTTGATTTTCCTTTAAATTCACCTTCGGCCAAAAGTACTTCTATTATTTTTTCTTTCCCTTCTTCTCTTATGGCCATAACTTCTCCTGACCACTGCGAAACTATTGCCGGATTCTTCGGAGCGCGGCGTTCGAATATTTCTTCAACGCGGGGGAGACCCTGGGTAATATCAACACCGGCGACACCTCCCGCGTGGAAAGTACGCATTGTAAGCTGAGTTCCCGGCTCTCCAATAGCCTGAGCGGCCACAATACCTACGGCTTCCCAAAGACCAACCATCTTGTCCCGTCCAAGATCCATCCCGTAACACATCTGGCAAATTCCCTGGATAGTTTTGCAGGTAAGAGGAGAACGCACGACAACTTCCTCAATACCGTTCTGTTCAATTCTTAAGGCATCCTCTTTGGTAATAAGCGCTCCGCGCTTGAACACAGTCCCGTCAGAAAGTTTTACCTCTTCAGCAAGAACACGGCCCTTGATGTTTTTGGAAAGGGGAACTTCTATTCCGGAAGCGCTTTCACCGCGGTGAACATGTCTTCCTTCTTTCGTTCCGCAATCCTTTTCGCTGATAGTGACGTCCTGAGACACATCAACGAGCTTTCTTGTTAGATACCCGGCTTTGGCGGTGTTAAGGGCGGTATCAGATGCCCCTTTTCTGGCTCCGTGAGTCGTAATGAAGTATTCAATCGGGGAAAGACCTTCTTTGTATGAAGGAATAACCGGAAATTCAATAATACGTCCTGTATTGTTGATGATGAGACCTTTCATTCCGCACATCTGTCCCACCTGGCCGAAAGAACCGCGGGCGCCAGAATAAACCATGTCGTAAACCGGACCGTCTTTTTCCAGACTTTCAGGCACAAGTTTTTCAACTTTGCGCTTTATGTCTTCCCAAATCTCAATAGTCTTCTGACGGCGTTCCTCTTCCGAAAGAAGACCTTCTTCAAACTGTCCGAGAACTTCTTCGGCGCGGGTTCTTCCTTCTGCAACATACTCTGCTTTTTTAGGATGAACCTTAACGTCATCAATACCCCAGGTAATTCCGGAACGGGACACATAAGAGAAGCCGAAGTCTTTGAGTTTATCCAGAATTACGGGTATGCGCCCGACTCCGTACTTTTCAATCAGATTGTCTATCAAGGCTGAAAGGGATTTTCTTTCAATTTCCTTGTTCACGAACGGATAGTCATTCGGCAAAACACTGTTGAAGAGAAGCCTCCCCACGGAAGTTTCAAAAACTTTCCCTCCGAACTGCGCGTATTTGGCGCTGCCCGTAGGAAGAACTTTTATCTTGGAACGAAAACCGACCAGACCAAAATCGTACGCGGTAATTGCGGTGTTCGGTGAGGGAAAGAATTTTCCTTCGCCGGTTGAGCCGTCAATTATTTTAGTCATCCAATAACAACCTAAGACGATATCAAGAAGCTTAGCGGTGACAGTAGCTTCACCGTTACCGGGCTTAAGAATATTTTTATCCGCGGCCATAATTTCACGGGCTTCTGTTTGTGCTTCTTCAGAAAGAGGAAGGTGCACGGCCATTTGGTCACCGTCGAAGTCGGCATTGAAAGCCGAACACACGAGCGGATGAAGCTGGATTGCGTTGCCTTCAATAAGAATCGGGTTGAAAGCCTGAATACCGAGACGGTGGAGCGTAGGAGCGCGGTTTAAGAGAACATATTTTCCCTTAATCGCCTCTTCCAAAATCGCCCACACTTCCGGCACGCGGTCTTCAATGAGTTTGTTGGCCCCGCGAATGTTGTATGCAAGCTCCGACTGCAGAATCTTTGAAATCACGAACGGACGGAACAGTTCCAAGGCCATGTGTTTCGGAAGACCGCATTCATTCAGTTTCAGCTGGGGACCGACAACGATAACGGAACGCCCTGAGTAGTCAACGCGCTTACCGAGAAGATTCTGGCGGAAAAGTCCCTGCTTGCCTTTTAAGTTCTCAGAAAGAGATTTAAGGCTGCGCTTCTGTGACTGACTCATAACGGCGTCCTGTCCGTGACGGGCAGAGTTATCTATAAGAGAATCAACTGCTTCCTGCAAAATTCTTTTTTCGTTGCGCAAGATGACATCGGGAGCACCGATTTCTTTAAGTTTCTTAAGGCGGTTGTTGCGGTTTATGACACGGCGGTAAAGATCGTTTACATCAGACGTTGCGTGACGCCCACCTTCAAGAGCAACCATTGGGCGGAGTCCCGGCGGAATAACGGGGATAACAATGAGGAACATCCATTCAGGCCTTATTTTTGAGGCAATCATCGAACGCAGAAGTGAGAGACGTTTTTCGGCTTTTTCGCGCTCCAGTGAGTTGGCCCTTTCAATCAGTTCTTCCGTGGCTTTCTTCATATCTTCAAGATTTATTTTCTTGAAAATTTCGTAAAGAGTCTCAGCGCCTATGCCGGCCTCAAATGAGGTTCCGTAGCGCAGTACATATTTGTGATAAGTGGCTTCATCCAAAACTTTCCACGGGCGCAAATCTTCCAGTTCTTTCTTGGCCTGAGTAAAAAGTTCCTTAAGACGCTCCTTGGTTTTTTCGTCGGTGGCGCTTTTCGCTTTTGTTTTGTATTCAATTTCCAAATCCTTTAACACTTCAGCCTTAGCTTTATCATCAACTGCCGTCACAATGTAACCGGCAAAATAGACAACCTTCTCCACTTGGGCAAGCGGAAGATTTAGAAGCAGGGAGATACGGGAAGGAACACCGCGTAAAAACCAAATATGAGCAACCGGACTGGCAAGTTCAATGTGACCCATGCGCTCGCGGCGCACTATTGAGCGCGTTACTTCCACTCCGCATTTCTCACAGACAATATCCTTATAGCGGATTCGGCGGTATTTTCCGCAATAACATTCGAAATCTTTTTCAGGTCCGAATATGCGTTCGTCAAAAAGACCTCCGCGTTCAGAACGTCCCGTGCGGTAATTTATGGTTTCCGGTTTAAGAATTTCTCCGTAAGACCAGCTGCGAATACGGTCTGGGGAGGCAAGTTTTATGCTTATTGCGTTAAAGTCGCTTGTGTTGATTGTTTTCATGTTGATTAAGTTTTTTAACGATTAAGCCTCCTCATCCTCATCTATGTCATCCTTCTCTCGAACCTTGAGAAGATCTATGTCCAATGAAAGTCCCCGGAGAGTGTTTAACATCACACTGAAAGAAGCGGGCACATTCGGTTCGCGCAAAGTTTCACCCTTTATGATTGAATCAAACGCCTGAGAGCGTCCCTGTATATCGTCAGACTTAATGGTTAGCATTTCACGCAGCGTATATGCCGCACCGTATCCTTCAAGCGCCCACACTTCCATTTCCCCGAAACGCTGACCTCCGCCCTGAGCTTTACCTCCGAGGGGTTGCTGGGTGATAAGCGAGTAAGGACCGATTGAACGCATGTGAATCTTATCCTCAACCATGTGATGAAGCTTCATTATGTACATATACCCAACAGATACGTTTTGGTCGAATTTCTCCCCTGTACGTCCGTCGTAAAGCGGAACTTTTCCGTTTTCAGGAAAACCGGCTTTCTTAAGTTCCCCTTTTATTTCTTCATCCGTGGCTCCCTGGAACGGAGGAACAATGGCCTGATAGCCGAGCGTATGCGCAGCAAGACCAAGATGAAGTTCCAGAATCTGTCCCAAGTTCATACGGGAAGGAACACCAAGCGGGGTCAAAATTATGTCTATCGGAGTACCATCCTTCATGAAAGGCATTTCCTCAACAGGAAGAACCGTGGAAATAACACCTTTGTTTCCGTGGCGTCCAGCCAGTTTGTCTCCAACGGATATATTGCGAAGCTGAGCAACCTCAATATGGATGCGTTTTATTATTCCGGAATCCAGTTGGTCACCTTTCTCGCGTGAAAAAACTTTAACGCCTATTACTCGTCCGCGCTTTCCGTTCTCAACACGAAGCGAACTGTCTTTCACGTCGCGGGCCTTCTCACCGAATATGGAACGGAGCAAGCGTTCTTCCGGAGTAAGTTCCGTTTCGCCTTTGGGAGTAATTTTACCGACTAAAATATCCCCGGGCATAACTTCGGCACCGATGCGGATAACTCCTTCCGCGTCCAGGTTCTTGAGCTTAGTCTCTCCAACGTTCGGAATATCGCAGGTAGTAACTTCAGGTCCGAGCTTTGTGTCGCGCACATTCATTGTAAATTCTTCAATGTGAACCGACGTAAATTTCTTATTGCGCACCAGTCTTTCTGAAATGATGATGGCGTCTTCGTAGTTGGCACCGTTCCAGCTCATAAATGCCGTTAAAACATTCTGACCGAGGGCAATTTGTCCCTGGTCTGTAGTGGACGTATCAGCCAACACCTGACCTTTCTTAACCTTGTCTCCGTTTTTAACTATCGGGCGCTGATGGAAAAGGGTAAACCCGTTTGTACGTGAAAAATTAACAAGCGGATATTCCTTATCTTTCTTGCCAGTGACAATAATGTGTCTGGCGTCAGCCGTTTTTACAACGCCTTCTTCTTCGGCAATAACAAGTCTCCCTGTGTATCTGGCAGCTTCTTCCTCAATTCCCGTCGCCACTAGCGGTGCCTCAGGAACAACACAAGGGGTCGCCTGTTTCTGCATGTTGGAACCCATAAGCGCGCGGTTGGCGTCATCGTGTTCCAAAAACGGAATCATGGACGTCGCAATGGAAAACGGCTGTGTCGTTGCCACGTCAATATAATCAACCTCATCGCGGTCAACGAGACCCGGTTCAGTACGGACACGGCATTCAGCTTTCTTTTCAACAATTTCACCCTTCTCATTTACTTTTGTGCCGGCATGAGCGATAACGTATTTTTCTTCTTCGAGCGCATTCAGGAAAACAATTTCATCCGTAAGTTTTCCTTTCTTAACCGTCATATACGGAGTTTCAATAATACCGAATTCATTTATGCGGGCATGGGTTGAGAGACGCAAAATAAGACCGATGTTCTGACCTTCAGGAGTATGAATCGGGCAAACACGTCCGTAATGAGATGTGTGCACGTCGCGAACCTCAAAACCGGCGCGTTCTTTGGTGAGTCCTCCTGGGCCGAGCGCGGAAAGCGTACGCAGGTGTTCAAGCTCTGCAAGCACGTTTTCCTGGTTCATGAACTGGGAAAGCTGGTTTGTGGTGAAAAACTCCTTTATGCGAGCCTGGAGAGGACGCTGGTTAATAATGGAAATAGGAAGAGTGGTATCGGCATCAATAACGGACATTCTGTCCTGAATATTACGCTTCATCTGGGTCATTCCAACGCGCACTTTCTGCTGCATCATTTCTCCGACAAAACGCACACGACGCGATCCTAAGTGGTCAATGTCATCTTTCTCCGCATTCGGAGTGGAATTCAAAAGAATTACATTCTTTAAAATTATGACCAAATCTTCTTTGGAAAGGGTACGGCGTTCCGCTTCTTTTCCTTCAAGGGGTTTGCTGAAACGCTTGTTGAAGCGGTAACGGCCGACCGGAGAAAGGTCATAGCGTTCCGGTGAAAACAGAGTATCAACGAATTCTTTGGCGTTCTCAGGAGTCGCCAAATCACCGTCACGGAGACGTTTGTAAATTTCTATATAAGCGTCATGAAGAGTCTTAGCATCCTTCTCAAGGGAAACCGCGATAGATTTTTGCTCCGCATCCGAAGAAGAAAACTCTTTCTTAATCATTTCGTCCGTGTGTAGTCCCATAACGCGCAAAAGCGAAATCACGCCGAATTTACGCTTCTTATCAATACGCACATACATCGCCCCGTCGGAATCGGTCTGGATTTCTATCCAAACGCCGCGTCCTGGGATAATTTTGGCTCCGAAATATTCCTTACCTTTAACTTCCTGGGAATCAAAAAAGACCCCGAACGAGCGGGCGAGCTGGGGCACAACAACACGTTCAACGCCGTTTATTATGAACGTTCCGTGAGGCGTCATAAGGGGGAAATCGGCCATAAAGATTTCCTGTTCCTTGGAAGAACCGAGAGTTTTATTCGTGAGTTTTACGCGCGCGCGCAGTGGGGCTTCGTAAGTGAGTTTATTTTCCTTTGCGAAATATTCGTCGTATTTTGGTTCCGAAAGATCGAAAGAAGTGAATTCCAGCTCGAATTTTTTCTCCGAGTAGTCGCGTATCGGGGAAAATTCCTTAAAAACTTCTTTAAGTCCTTTCTGTATGAGATTTTTATAAGATTCAATCTGATTCTCCACCAAGTGCGGGAGTTTTGCCAGAGGTTTTTTGTATTTCGAAAAATACTTTTTCTCCCGGGTCGCTTTGTGTATGGCCATATAAAATGAATTTTTTATAAACGCTTCCTTAAATTGTTTTTTTGGGACATTAAAAAGTCCCGTAAAAAAACCAAAACAAAGCAAAAGGAGGAAAAGCCCACTTCCTCTTTTTGCTTGAAAGTATCCTAATAATCGATTGTATGTATCACTTTATACCAAGAATTCCTTGTATACAAAGCAAATTTTCACTAACACGCCAGGAAAAACTCAATCGAAAGGTGTTGCAAAAGAGTGTACCAGAAACACCCAAAACCCGCAACTGTAGAAGAGTGTTACCACGATGCCGTATAAGGACTTATATTATTACAATGAGAAAAACACCGTAAAAACAAATTAATCACTTCATTTTCCATTTATCAATATTAGCCTTGTGTCCCGAGAGTAAAACCTTTGGAACACGGTATTTTTTCTTTTTCCATTCCAAAACCTCAGGTCTTGTGTAAACCTCGCTTGTAGACACGCGGTTTTCTTCCACAGATTCAATTTTTCCGAGAACCCCGGGTATCTGACGCGATATGGAATCTATCAAAACCATAGCCGGAAGTTCACCTCCGGTAAGCACGTAATCCCCTATGGAATATTCATCCGCCTTCAGAATTTTTTTAACACGCGAGTCTATTCCTTCGTAACGCCCTGAAATCAAAACTATATCGGTATACTTTTTCTGCAATGCCTTAGCAACAACATTAGTAAATTTTTTCCCGGAAGGAGAAAGAATAATTATCTTCGTTTTTTGCTTATTGCTGTTTTTTATTTTGTTTACCGATCTTAAAATAGGTTCTGCCGACATCACCATTCCCGGTCCGCCCCCATAAGGCCGGTCGTCTGTTTTTTTGTGTTTGTCACGGGTGAAATCGCGTATATTCAAAATTGACACTTTAATGCGCTTAGCCAAGATGGCGCGTTTCAAAATAGACTCTCTCAGGTATGAGTCAAACATCTCAGGAAAAATTGTTAGAACATGAAAATGCATAAAATTGTCTGTATCCATCAGACTATGGCTGATAAAGGAATAATGCAAGCAACAAAAAACCGCATCAAATGCGGTTTTTTGTTTTTTTCTAAAGACTGTTCTTCAAATCATTCATAACTTCGTCAACTGTTGCGCCGTAGTGCCTAGCCTCTCCACCTCCGTTTCCGCCTTCAGGCTCATTTATTTTCAGGTTAACGCGGGCATTGTTCTTCATTCCAACCACACGCAATATTGTACGTACGGCTTTGGCGGTATTGCCCTGCCGCCCTATTACCTTGCCCATATCTTCCGGATTAACCGTCAGCGTCATGAGGACTCCCATTTCGTCAACTTTTCTGTCCACATGCACGTCTTCCGGATGATCAACCAACGCCTTAATAACATATTCCAAAAACTGTTTGTCCTGCTCCATTGTAATTGTGCTTTCTAAACTGGTAACTTCCGAACTTCCTCCGTAAGTAGAGTATACAAAGAGTGAGACCCTGCGGTCAAACGAATGGGTTTTATCCTGTTTTCCCCCGGTTTTCTACGCGGAAACTTTAGCCTCTTCCTTCTTTCCTTTCTTCTTGGCTTTAGGTAAAACGTTTATTTTATTCCCTTCAATTATTTTTTTCGTAATAAGGAGATTGTGAACTGTCGGTGACGCTTTTGCCCCCACAGAAAGCCAATATTTGACCCTCTCGGCCTTAGCTTCGAAAACCCCGTGCTTGACGTCATACGTTCCGAGAATTTCTAAAAACTTCCCCGTCTTCGGCTTGTGGGTATGAGGAGTAACTATGAGACGGAAATGGGCGTCATTCGTGCGCCCTGTTCGCTGTAATCTGATTCTTAACATGGGTGGGATACTAACAGAAAATAATCGGGGTGGCAACCGGGCAACAAGTTATTACCCTATTATTTCGTAGTCTATCGTTTTCAGAAACAAATCCGCCCCCTTTACCCGTATTTTGAGCTTATTGCCCAGAGCAAAAATCTTCCCCGTACGTTCCCCCTTTACCTGATATTTTTTCTGATCAAAGGAATAAAAATCATCGCCTAAGTCGCGGAGTTTAACCATTCCTTCGCATTTGGTTTCTGCTTCTTCTATATAGAGTCCCCACTCGGTCATACCGGAGACGATTCCGTCGTAAGTCTGACCTACGCGCGAAGACATATATTCAACCTGTTTGTATTTTATTGAACCGCGTTCCGCATCCGCCGCTTCCTTCTCGCGCTGGGACGAATAATCGCATTTCTTATCAAAAGCCCCCCATTTATTTTTCGGCACATCTCCCCCGCGGAGATACGTATTCATAAGCCTGTGAACTAAGACGTCGGGGTAGCGCCGTATGGGCGAGGTGAAATGGGTATAATAATCAAAAGCCAAACCGTAGTGCCCAATATTTTCCGTCGTATATATGGCTTTCTGCATTGAACGGACAATGTGTGTCTGTACCGTATCTTCCTCGGGACGCCCCACGAGTTCTTCCGTAACGCGGTTTAAATCAACCGAAGGAATAAGCCCGTCTTTAAGGTGCACCTTGAATCCCAGATTACGTAAAAAAATAGACAGCTCAAGCATCTTGTCTTTGTCGGGTTCGCCGTGGACGCGGTAAACGAAAACCTTATCTTCTTTTTTGGCTACATATTCAGCCACGTGTTCATTGGCCAAAAGCATAAACTCTTCTATAAGTTTGTGCGTATCCGTGCGAACCTTTGTATAAACACTTATCGGAACTCCCTTCTCGTCCAAAATGAACTTAACCTCTTCCTGTTCCAGTGAAATAGCGCCTTTGGCAAAACGTTTGGCGTGAAGTTTTTTGGCTATGCTGTTAAGCATTAAAAGCTCTTTATTGAAGTCACCCTGTTTTTTATCCAAAATCGCCTGAGCCTCCTCGTACGAAAAACGCTTATTGGAGTTTATGGCCGTTCGCCCGAACCACTCCGAAAGGACGTCCCCGTTTTTATTCATCACAAAAACAGCGGACATAGTTAATCTGTCTTTGCGTTCAACCAGACTGCATAAATCATTTGAAAGTTCTTCCGGAAGCATCGGTATAACCCGGTCAACAAGATAAACAGATGTATTGCGTTTTTCCGCTTCGCGGTCAAGCTCCGTCCCCTCACGCACGTAGTAAGACACATCAGCAATGTGTATGCCTATTTCAAAATTACCGTCCGGTAATTCCACGAAAGACAAAGCATCATCAAAGTCCTTGGCATCGGACGGGTCAATCGTAAAAGTGAGAACATTCCTGAAATCGCGGCGCCCGTCTATATCAATATCTGCTATTCCTTTTTCTTTTATTTCTCTGGACTCCTTTTGCACATTTTCCGGAAATCTTTCGCTAAACCCGCGCTCAAGGGCAATGGCCCTCATTTCGGCATCGTTGTCCCCCGGCTTCCCCAAAATTTCGGCGACTTCCCCCCAAGGGGCCTTCATTGGGTCATTCCATTCAGTTATTACCGCCACAACCTTATCGCCCGGTTTAGCTCCGTTTAAACTTTCCTTCGGGATGTGAATATCCGTGTACATTTTGCGGTCCTGGGGGTTTAAGAAAAATGCCCCCTTGTCCTCCTCTATCACTCCGGCATGCGCATATTTACCCCGGGAAATTATTTTTTTCACTTCACCGGTAAACTGTTCATAGCGATTTTTCCCGCCGACAATTATCTCAACTGTGTCTCCCTGAAGAGCGGTGTTTAAATGAGCGTGGTCAATTTCTATTGACTCCTCAATATCAAAATTGCGGAAAAAGCCGTTCCCTTTGGAAGTCAGAGTTATGCGTCCTTCCATAATTTCGCCGGTTTTTGGGATTTTCAGCGCTTTCTTTTGCATGTGAAAAAACTATAACACATAAATATTAATTTGACTTTTCTGCGGGAAATTGTAATTTAAATGCCAGAGCGGTTCTACTGATTCACCAACAAGGGAGGGGCACACCGTGAATTCTTTTAAATCTTTGTCTTCCAAAATCTGGGAATGGGTACCCGCGGCGCTTGTGGTCTGGATGATTACCATACTTCTGGCGATTGCGTACGGGCTGCGTGGCAACCAGCTGAGCGTGTTCTCCATCTGGTCCCTTTTGTGGTTTGCCGCCGGAATTTTCCTGTGCGGCTGCCTCTCCGCTGTGGCTGACGTCCTGACCAACGACGACAGCGACGATTGCGGATTTTACAAACCCCCTCTGCCGGATGAAAAAAACCCATTGTGGCTAGAGTGCATAATCATTGCCTTCATCCACGTTGTGACCGCGGTGATAATTGTCATGCTTGCCTTTCTGTCGATTTTTCTCCTGCTGCGCAAGCCCGCGGACGGCAAACAACCAACGCCCCAATAATCAATTTGCGGCGTTTTTTAATTCACATCCGTTAGTTTTTTATGGGTATGGGGATTGTGCGGAAGATGTTCGTCCTTTATGTAAAAAAATTGAAACAAGATAAAAAGCGGCGTAAGCACGGCTATAAACACTTTGAAATAAACCCACGATGCTTCGGTACCAAAACGCCGGATAATCTCATTTATGGTTCCGGCAAAAAAGAAAAAAGCTGTCCATTGGACAGAGACCGTGCGCCAACCGCGATCCGAGAGAGTTATAATTGATGAAAACAAATACTTAAGGAGAAGTTTTTTGTTCAGAAGTCCCACGACTATGGCAACGGCAAATGTAATATCATAAAAACTGTCGCGAAGAATGAGTATGCGCGGATTTTCCAAAATGACCGCCGATGTGCCGAAAAACAAGGTCAGTAAAAGAACAAAGACAGGAAAAGGGGCAAGTCTCGAGTGCCGAAAATAAGAAAAAATAGCCGAAAGTATCGTGGCAGCTATAAGGAACTTCGTCGCCTTTATAAAACCGCGTCTTTCAAATTCTATTAAAAATACGAGAATTGGTCCAAACTCAATTATTATCTGAGCCATAAAATCCCGAGTCAGATGTTTTTTGAGCAAATGGTAGTGCTGTCTCATATTTGGTAAGATACCAAAGTATACAAATATAACAGCAATGCGGGAAGCATATTAAAATAATCATATTATGGAACACGAACACACAACGCACACGCACACGGAACATGCGCCCAGAAGTAGGCAAATCACAACACCCCAGGCCATAATAGTAGCCGGTGTTTTAATAGGGCTCGGAATTTTTTTTGGTGACGCGGTACGCGGCACATCAGATTTGGGCAGTCCCGCCAAAAACTCCGACAAAATAGTCCTTGGGGGACAAGACCCTGTTCTTTCCCCAATAACATCATCCGATCATGTCACGGGAAATACCCGTGATGCTAACGTGGTGCTTGTTGAGTTTTCAGATCTTGAATGCCCTTTCTGCAAAGTGTTCCACCCGACCGCAAAACAACTGGCGGCCGACAACCCTAACGTAATGCTGGTTTACCGTCACTTCCCGCTTCCTATACACCCCCTGGCGCAAAAAGAATCTGAGGCCGCGGAATGTGCCGCCTCTCTTGGTGGTAAAGACATGTTCTGGCTCTATATTGACCGTATTTTTGAAATCACACCATCAAACAATAAGTTAAATCCGGCGCTCCTCACTTCCACAGCCAAAGAACTGGGTCTTGATGAAAACAAATTTAACGAATGTTTATCCGGCGGTACTTTCGAAAAATTCGTGAAAGATCAAATAGATGACGGTGTTGCCGCGGGGGTTAATGGCACGCCAAATACAATAGTTCTTATTAAAAAAGGAAATAATTACGAACCATTCGCTTCAATAAACGGAGCACAACCATTAAAAGCCGCTCAATCCATAGTAGATTCGGCCACGAAAGAAGCTACGGGCAAATAAATAATCGGGGGGGACAATTAACCTAGATTCCCAGTTCGCGTTTTAAATCCACACTTGGCTGCCAGGGCGGGTCAAATGTTATTTCAACGCGGGCTTCTCCGGCACCAAGAAGGTTTACGGCATTTTCCACGTCCTCAATTATCTTTTCCCCAAAAGGACAGAACGGGCTTGTTAGGGTCATCGTAACTTCTATCCACTCGTGGCGCTCGTCGTCTGCTCCAACGGGCCCCAGCCGTATTCCATAAATCAAACCAAGAGTAACAATATCTATCCCGAGTTCCGGGTCTGCCACTGTTTTAAGCTGTTCGCGTACTTTTTCTTCTGTAATCATTTTTGTTTTATCGTGCCGTCTTCCATATGGTAAATACGGTCCGGAGAAAGATCATCACCAATATTGGGATTATGGCTTATTACCAGAAATCCCGTACCACCCTTGCGCAAGTGTTCTATTGTCTTGGAAATGGCTTTAACCGCTTCAACATCAACTCCTGAATCTATCTCGTCCAGAAAAGCAAACTTGGGAGACAAAACCGCCAGCTGAAGAAGTTCACTTTGTTTTTTTTCACCTCCGGACAATTTATGATTTATTTCCTTATCCAGAAAATCAGTCTTGAGACCTATTTCTTCGGCAAGCAGAATTATCTTTTTGTGAAAAGCCACGGCTGAAATTGTCTCGCCGGTCAGTGCCTTGTGCGCCCTGTAAAGAAACTGAAAAAGTGTTACGCCCGGGACTTCCGGCAAATGTTGCATTGAAAGAAACATTCCTTTGCGCGCTTTCTCTGTGGTGCTTAGTCCTGTTATATTTTCCCCGTCGAAAAGAACCTCTCCGTCTGTTATTGAATAGCGCGGGTGCCCGAAAAAAGCGTTAACGAACGTACTCTTGCCTGAACCGTTGGCTCCGATAAGAAGAACAAGTTCTCCCGAAGAAACGGAGATATTGGCGCCGGTTACAGCCGTCTTTTCGCCGGCGCGCGCGGAAACTGATTTAAATATTATTGTGTGCTTTGTCATATTTTTTTCAGGGCTTCCTCAAGCGCTCCGTATGAAAGCAAAACACACTGGGCGCGTGCCGGACCTATATCAACATTCAAAATCGAATAAACATCTCCGGGCACCAATAATTTGAGCTCTCCGGTAGTCTTCCCTTTTATGTGCTCCGTAAGCATTGAGGCGCTGGCTTGTGAAAGCGCGCAGCCTTCTCCGGTAAATGCCGCGTCTTTTACCAATCCATTTTCTATGTTCATATACAAAATGAGAGAGTCGCCGCAACTTGGGTTACTTCCGGGGGCGGAAATTGTGGCCCCTTCTATAACCCGCTTATTACGCGGATTTCTTGAATGTTCGAGTATTTCTTCTCTGTATAATGGATCGTCCATGGTGATAAAAAATTTAGCGTATCAATCCGAATATTTCTTTGGATTTTTTAATGCCGGCAACCAACGCGTCAACATCTTCACGGTTGTTATAAAGATAAAAACTGGCGCGGGCAAGCGCCGTCTGCCCAAGCGCTTCCATAAGAGGCTCCGCGCAATGGTGTCCTGTGCGTATGACTATCCCGTCACGGGAAAGTATTTCGGCTAAATCGTGCGGATGTATTCCCTTGACCGTGAACGAAACTATACCGACATTGTTGCGTGGATCCTGTTCCGCATATAAAATGACTCCCGGAATTTTTTTAAGCTCATCAATTGCGTATTTAACTATATCCTGCAAATACGTCTTTATGATATTTATACCCAGAGATTCAAGATAGCGCAGAGCCTCTCCAAAACCGATTACCCCAGCAATGTTAGGGGTTCCGGGCTCAAAACGCTTTACGTCTTTCCGCCAAGTAACGTCATCTTTAGTAACGTGCATAATAGCCCCCCCGCCGTAAGTGACCGGTTCCATTTTTTCAAGCAATTCCTTGCGCACATAAAGAACTCCGACTCCGGTCGGTCCGCACATTTTGTGCGCCCCAAAATACAGAGCATCGGCTGAAAGCTCCTTCACGTCTATGCGTATATGTCCCGCCGCCGCCGTCGCGTCCACCAACACGAGGGCTCCCGAACGGAAGGCTTTGTGGGCGAGACGTCCTACGTCAAAAACAGTGCCCAACACATTACTCGCGAGAGGAACAGAAACAATTTTTGTTTTTTGGTTTATAAGATTTTCCGCTTCTTCATAATCAAGGTCGTTATTTGGCGTAAGTCCGGCAAAAACAAGCTCCGCCCCGGTTTCTTTAGCGAGTATCTGAAGCGGTAAAAGGTTTGAGTGGTGGTCGGCAATCGTAGTCACGATTCTGTCCCCGGGTCCCAGGCGCAATTTCTGCGCCAACATCCGCACTACGATATTCGCCGCGTCGGTCGAGCCGTGCGTGAAAATAATTTCTTCGGGGGAACAATTTATAAACTTAGCGGTAAGGGCGCGGGCTTCTTCAAATGTGTTCGTGGCGCGCGATGAAAGTTTACCGGTGCCGCGGTCAATATTGCTCCTGAATTCAGTGTAATAACCGTTCATGGCATCAATCACGCTCTGCGGGGTTTGCGAACTGGCCGATGAATCAAGATAGACCAGGGGCCTTCCCTCCTCTTTTTCGAAGTTTCCAAAAATTGGGAAGTCTTTGCGTATTGTCTTTGGATTAAACATGGGGAATTAGTAATTATACACTTACACATTTAAAAATCCTTCCGTTATAAAAGACCTTGATTCATCTTCCGTGAGCCCCCTGGATTCCGCATAAAACAAATCCTCCGGCCGTATGGAACTTATAGAGAGCGCATGTGAAGAAGATACGTGGGGCGTCGCAACCAGAAGTATCGGTATAGCGTCAATTTCCGCACCCACAGAAAGAGCCAGGAATCTGGCGTCCTCATGCCCTGAAATGTTATTAAGTCCTTTCGGTAAATCGGCACCTGCGCGATAAATTATCTTTGAAGAATCGCGCGCAATCCCGCGGGTAAAAATTTCGCTCCTTGTTTCGTCGCTTTCATGAAAAATATTCTGGGTAATATCAGAAACCACGTTTCCCGCCGTGTTCATTATGCTTACGGCTTTTGTCTCAGAACGTATTCCTTTCAGAAATACATTAATTTCCTCTTTCACAAATCCGTCTGAAGAAACAGAAACGTAGTCAAATTTTGCGTCCCCATAAAGTTCCGCTTTTAAGTTCACGAATGTCGAAACATCACTGTAATTTGTTTTCCACGAAACTCTGGCGCCTTCTCCTATTTTAATCAAAACCTCCCGCGAAACCTTTGGGTTAAAGACAAAACTGATTTCCGCCTTCTGTGCGATATCCACAACAACCGTGCCGTTAGCGCCAAATTCCTCCTCCAGGGAAACTTCCCCCGCACCTCCGAACTGCATATACGCTGTACGCGCCGGTTCAGGAGGCAAAGAAATATTTTCAGGCACAATTACCGGGATGGAGAGCCCGTATTTTTTTTCTTCCTTCCATTTTTCTATGAGCTTTAAAAGTCCACGCGGAGAAAGTCCGGCGGGAATATTATTTTCTTCAAATTTTGAAATCAGAATCGGCATATTTTTTATACAGCTTTACCTTCCATCTCCAAATCAATAAGCTTATTCAATTCCAGAGCGTATTCAAGCGGAAGAGATTTGACCACAGGGTCCACAAACCCCGAAACAACAAGACGCAAAGCTTCTTCCTCCGTATACCCGCGGGAGGACAAATAAAAAAGTTCATTTTCGCCGATTTTTCCAACGCGAGCCTCGTGAGACACCGTGTTGCCTTCCCCCTCATTCTTAAACGTAGGATACGTGTTTGACGCCGATTTATCGTCCAGAATAAGGCCGTCACAGATTACGGAGGAAACAGAACCGCCGGCCTTTTTCCCCATGCGTACAAAACCGCGGTAATTAGACACCCCGCCGTCCTTTGAAATTGATTTGGAACGGATAATAGAACTTGTATCGGGAGCCAAATGCACTGCTTTGGATCCCGTATCCTGTATTTGTCCCTCTCCCGCCAAAACAACACTTAAACTCTCCGACTGTGCCCCGCGTCCTAAAAGGACCGACGAGGGATAGAGCATTGTCACGCACGAACCCATTTGTCCGTTCAGCCATTCAACGCGCGAGTTTTCGTAAACAAGCGCTTTTTTCGTATTCAGATTGTAGGTATTTTTTGACCAATTTTCTATGCTTGAATATTTAATTGTTGCTCCTGGCAAAACATGCAACTCCACACATCCGGCGTGAAGCGACGAAGCGTTGTAGCGCGGAGCAGAACATCCTTCTATATACTCAACATAAGATCCTTCATCCGCCACTATTAACGTGTGTTCAAACTGTCCGCTCCCTTCCAGATTCATGCGGAAATACGCCTGAAGCGGCATGGTTACTTTTACGCCCTTGGGAACGTAGATGAACGTCCCGCCGCTCCAGACAGCCGCGTGAAGCATTGTGAATACGTGATCATTCACCGGCACGCACTGCTCCATAAAATATTTTTGTACAAGTTCAGGATATTTTTTTACGGCAACATCCATGTTTTCAAAAATTACCCCCTTGTCCGCAAGAGATTTTTTTATGCTGTGGTAAACCACCCCGGAATCATACTGCGCGCCCACTCCACCCAAATATTCACGCTCTGCTTTCGGTATGCCAAGTTTTTCAAAAGTTTCCGTGATTTCCTTCGGTAAATCTTTCCAATCGCTTTTTTCCGACACTTTTGAATCCACATAGTATGTAATTTTTTCCAAATCAAGCCCGGAGAGATCGGGGCCCCAGACCGGAATCTCGGTTTTTTTAAACAGAGAAAAACCGCTTAGACGTTTCTCCAACATCCACTCCGGTTCACCTTTATCGGCGGATATTTTCCGCACCAACTCCTCAGTAACTCCTTTGTTCATAAGTATAGATTACCGTACTGTAAAAACGCCGATTTGACAATGCTGGTTTTTCTTGTAGTTTTTAGACAGAAGAGAACAGGAGACCAAACAGATGGCAACAGCCCGCGCTTATAAAAGACCCGAGATAAAACTCCGGGACTCCGAACAGTTGAAAAACTTCCGGCATATCGAAGAACGGAACGGCACGGGTTACTTCCGCCTGCGGGACATAGTTATCTGCCGTCTGACGGCCGAAACATTTTCCTGGCCGGAAAGAAGACCCTACTACCACATCGCAGGGTTTTACGGCGGGAATTCCCCCTCGCCTAACCTGATCCAAATCAGGAGGTCCGTTCCCGGAAAACATACCGTGCACCTCACGGTAAGGCCCTCCGACATATTGGTTTTGCAGCGCGTTCCCCGCCTCGGCTTTTAGCCGCGGTTTTTTAATTTTCCGCAGAATCAAGCACTTTGTTTATAAACCAGTGGAACAAAGAAATAACAATAGCCCCCAGTACGGCAACCCAAAAAGAAGAGACGGAAAATCCCGTAACAAAACGCGCCGCCAGATAAAAGATGGCCCCGTTCAAAACAAAGGAAAAAAGACCGAAGGTTATTATGTTTATCGGGAGTGTTAAAACAAAAAGTACCGGTTTTATGGTGAAAGAAAGCACCGTGAGAGTTACGGCCATAAAAGCCGCTATCCTCCACCCCTCAAATGTCGTCCAACTGCCGGAAATAGTTATTCCGGGTAAAAAGTAAGCTGTCACAAGCACCGCCGCCACATAAAGAAATATTTTAAGTATTATTTTCATTTAATTTAGAGAAATTACGTCGAGCACCGTCAACTAAGGCGCGGCTTGAAACGCGACGCTTTTTTCTTTTTTTTATTATCAAGGTCATTCAAAACCTCTTTCGCATGAAGTTTCGGCTTCACTTCTTCATATATCTTAGCAATTTTTCCTCTTTCATCAATGAGAATAGACATTCTTAAAACACCCTGATATTCGCGCCCCATAAATTTTTTCTTACCCCAGGCTCCATAGGCCTTTATCGTTTCTTTTTCCGGATCGGAAAGCAAAGGAAACGGCAAATCATATTTCTCGGAGAATTTTTTGTGGCTTTTCTCCGTATCCGCGCTGACACCCAGAATCATGGTTTTTTTATCGGCAAAATCAGTAAAAGAATCCCTCAAAGCGCATGCTTCCGCGGTACACCCGGGAGTGTCGTCTTTCGGATAAAAATACAGAAGAATCTTTCTGCCGATAAAGTCCTTAAGCGAGTGCGCGTGTCCGTCTCCGTCGCGTAATGAAAACTTGGGGGCTTTGTGTCCCACGCTCAGTTTAGTCATAATTATTCTTCAAAATGGTCGTGCTTGTCGGCCAGAGCGTCAGCTTTGGTAACATGTATTGTTCCGTCTTTATGTTCCGGCGGAGAATAAATGCTGTAAAGTTTAAGCTTTTCTGTTTCAGAAATATTTATAAAATTGTGTCTGGTTCCGGCCGGCACAACGACGGCCTCGTCGGCGCCGATAATACTTTCCTCCCCGTCCAAAATAACTTTTGCTTCACCGGCCTCAATGCGGAGAAATTGGTCCAGGTGATGGGTCTCTTCCCCTATTTCTTCACCGGGCAAAATTGACATGACAACGAGCTGGCTGTGCTTTGCCGTATACAAAACCTTTCTGAAATTTTCATTATCAAGAGTCTCTCTTTCTATGTTTGTTATATAGGCCATTTTTCGTAAAGATTGCGCTGTTAATATCGCGATTGCCCATAACTCCGGGCTTTTCTATAATGATAGAGTATCACGCGGTCGGCTTTAATATAAATAAACAATACTTTCTTATGAAAATTCTCGGATGGGTGCTCTTGGTTGGCGGTTTGATTGCCGCCGGAGGAGCTTACCAATACAGCTACGGCGGTACCGCCGGCATTGCGGTTATGGTTGTAGTTGCCGCAGTGGGACTTTGGCTCGTCCTTAAAAAAGACGACGGCATGCCTCCTATGCCCGGGCAGATGTAGTAAGCATGGTTTAAAAAAGACCGCCCCTCGAGAGCGGTCTTTTTTTAAAATAACAAACGCAGAGCGTTCGCTATCGGAATAAAATCCGTAAGAAAATTATACGTGGCCGCCCCGGTCGGCTGAAGCGCCCCGAGCCCGACCAGCGCAAGTCCGCTTATGTTCGTAAACGCCCAAATGGCAAAATTCTCCCGCGTGACGTGTCTTGCTTTCTGCGCTAGGGCGATTATTTCCGGCACGCGGGACAAATCATCTTTCATGAGAGCAATGTCTGCAGCTTCAATTGCCGCGTCGGAACCGATACCCCCCATGGCAAAGCTCACATCAACCAGGGAAAGCGCCGCCGCATCATTAACTCCATCCCCTATCATCCCAACCGCTTCATTCGGGTGCTGTTTTTTAAACTCTTCCACAAACGCAAACTTGCTTTCCGGACGCAGGTTAGAGTGATAATGGCGCAGGTGAAGTTCGTCAGCCACAAGCTTGGCCGCCTGTTCATTATCCCCGGTAAGCATATGCCATTCCTTTACCCCGTATTTCCTCGTTTCTTTTATAATTTTGTAACTTTCAGGCCGCAGTTCATCGCTGTACGAAAGAACACCAAGAACTTTTTCAGGGTTGGCAAGTAAAGTCTCCCCGTATCCCTTTTTCTTTCCCCCGTCTATTGCCGCGCGCGCTTCATCCGAAATCGGCACTTTGCGCGCTTCCAAAAAATCCAACCTGCCGGAAAGAAAATGCTTGCCTTCATAAGAAAATTCCATTCCCTGTCCCGGCATTTCTTTAAAAGCCTCCGGGGAATCCAATTTTATGTCATGTTCTTTCGCCAGAGAAAGAATCGCGCGACTCACTATGTGCTGGGAACCCAGGGCCCCCATGGCTAAAGTTCTAAAAGCTTCATCGTCTGAAAATCCGCCGAACCCTTTGCAGTCAATCACCTTCGGACGGCCAAAGGTAAGCGTGCCTGTTTTATCGGTCAAAATATAACGTAAACCCCACAGACGCTCCAGCGTCTGTGAACCTTTTAAAATAACGCCTCTGCGCGCGGCGTGCGCGATGGCCGCGGTGAACCCAAGCGGGACCGCTACGGCAATATCATCAGCACAGACAACAAGAAGAACGGAAAGAATGAAAGACGGCGAGACACCCACCGCGTACATGGCAACTGAAACCGAAAAAACAGTCAGGATATAATATTGGGTAAAAGTCGCGGCAATACCCTCAACGTGCGACTTTTTGCGGCTGGCCTCGTCAACAAGTGTGATTATTTTTGAAAGCCGGGTGTCGGCTCCGACACGGTCGGCGCGCACCGTAAGGGAGCCCATCTCACAGAGCGTGGAAGTGTAGACCTGGTCTCCTTTTTGTTTTTTTACACGTTCGCTCTCTCCGGTAAGAGATGCCTCATTCAACTCAGCCTCCCCATCCATGACTGTACCGTCAATAGGCACTCTGCCGCCCGACTCAATCAAAACAATGTCGCCGGCACGAAGATGTTCCACCGGAGTAGTTACGATATCTTTTTCGCGGTAAACCTGTGCCGTATCCGGACGGTATTTCATGAGGCTGGCAATAACACTCTTTGCCTTGCCTTCAGTCCAGTGGTCAAAAAGACGTGCGAAAGCAAGCATGAGAGTTATGAACGCTGCCGAAACCCATTCGTGAGATATGAAAGAAAAAATAAGCGCTATGCTTGCCAGCAAATCAATTGTAAGTTCAAACTTCACGAGCGCCCTCAGAGCACTTGCAAGTACGGGCAATAGTCCCGCCGCCGCAATAAACGGAAAAGCTACCGCGGTTCTCGGAATATTAAGCAGGAAAAAAGAAACAAAGGCGGCGGCGACGCCAAATATAAGAACGAGGTCAAACAAAACCCATAGGCGGTCATCAACTCCCACGCGCGCTTTAGGCCTAATTTCTTTTCCCGCAATTGTTCCGGGAGGAGTTTTAGTTTCCATAAAATCGGTAATTTTCAGAAATGCCAAACCAGCCAACCTCAACAATTTCAATAATACTTAAATTGTAGCAAAATATCTTATTTTTGTATGCCGTTTTTGATTTATGGCGGATAAAAAGATACAATGCGGCGGCACATTAATTTCTCTCTAAATATATGGAGTACGCTCTGACAATAAAAAATCTCGAGAAAACCTACGCGGGAGGACCCCAGGCTTTGAAGGGAGTCTCGCTTGAAGTCCCTGAAGGAGACTTCTTTGCGTTACTAGGGCCAAACGGCGCCGGTAAAACAACAATAATAGGTATCTCTACCGGTTTGGTAAATAAAAGTGCCGGTGAAGTTAAGGTGTTTGGCTACGACACGGACAAAGATCCAGAGCGCGCCAAAGCGCAAATCGGACTCGTGGGACAGGAAATAAATTTCAATCCGTTCGAAAAACCTTTGGACATAGTGGTTAATCAGGCCGGTTACTACGGCATACCACGCAGTGTCGCCATCCCGCGCGCCAAAAAACTTCTGGAAGATCTGGGGTTGGGCGAAAAGATGAATCAAAAAGGAATGGCCCTATCGGGAGGAATGAAACGCCGCCTGATGATTGCGCGGGCGCTTGTGCACTACCCAAAGTTTCTTATTCTGGATGAACCGACAGCGGGTGTGGATGTGGAGCTGCGTCGCAGCATGTGGGAATATCTGCGCAACCTGACAAAACAGGGGCTAACAATTTTACTTACTACACACTATCTGGAAGAAGCAGAGCAACTTGCCAAACACGTCGCCATTATTAATAAGGGTCAAATAATAGCCAACGGTACCATGGACGAAATTTTGGCTATGCACGATGATGGGGGCGCGGTGAAGGATGGGTACCGTGGTGGGAAGCTGGAGGAAGTATTTATCAAGCTAACGGGCGAAGACAACAAATAGAACATGACACCGTATCAAAAATGGATTTCGTTCTACACCATGGTTCGCAAAGATGTAGTACGCATGTTCAGAATATGGGTGCAGACGTTCCTGCCGTCCGTGATGACATCCGTTCTCTATTTTTTGGTATTCGGAACCGTGCTCGGTTCCAAAATAGGACAAGTCGGAGGAGTGGACTATATGCTATTCGTCGTTCCCGGCCTTGTAATGCTCTCCATTGTAACAACAAGTTACGCCAACACTTCATTTACATTTTTTACATCAAAATTCTTTGCACGTTCCATAGACGAAATTCTCGTATCGCCGACCCCTCCATGGCTTCTGATTGCAGGTTTTATAGGCGGAGGCGTGGTACGCGGAGTACTAACCGGCGCGCTTGTGCTTATTGTCGCTCTGTTTTTCACCGGGCTTAACCTGCCGATAACAAATGCCCTTATCATCCTCGGATTCGGTTTACTCACTTCGCTCGTTTTTGCGCTCGCTGGACTTGTTAACGGAATATACGCCAAATCAATCGACGGAATAAATATCGTGCCGACATTCGTGCTGACTCCTCTCGTCTATCTCGGCGGTGTTTTTTACTCGGTGCAGACACTTCCTGCCTGGTGGCAAACAATCACGCACCTTAATCCGGTTTTCTATCTCATAAACGGATTCCGATACGGATTCCTTGGAGTATCCGATGTATCGGTTTCAGCCAGTCTCCTTGTTCTTTTTATTCTTGCTGTAGTTTTAGTCTCTCTTAATTTGTATCTGCTGCGCAAAGGTTTGGGTTTAAAACAATAAAGTCTCCGCTCGCTAAAAAACCCTCGGTCCGTAATTCAAAAATACAAACGCTATAACGGAAAGTGTGATGAAAGCAAATGAAACGACGGTACACAAAACAAAAGCGACCGCTTCCTTCTTCCTCCCCTCAAAATACAGATAAACCGGACGGCCAAAAAGTAACAACCCCATCATAGAAACAGAAAGAACCAGAAGCATCAAGACCGCCACGGGACCGAGGGGTCCCGGTGTAAGGTTAACTTTTGGCATGGCGTACATAGAAGCCCCGACAACTGAAACATACGAGGCGGCTCCTAGAGCAAACAAAAATGCCTGTGAAAAAAGTTTGAAATTCATAAACTTAAGTATAGTCTTTACGTATAAGTCTTATAACATCGTATAACCTTAAAAAGCTAGGGGAAGTTCCATATTAACGGATGAAAAGCGACGAAACCATTATAGAAGAATACCGCGACGGCGACCCGGAAGCCTTTACCGAGCTTGTGCGGCGCTATCTTTCACCAATGTACCGCTTTGCCAGGCGCTCTTTACCGTCGGATGACGAAGCTGAGGACGTAGTGCAGGAAATTTTTTTGAAAGCCTGGAAAAATCTGCCGCAGTTCAAAATTGAAAAAAAATTCCGTTTCTGGATATATGCGATAGCAAAAAATGCGTTAATAGACCACTTGAGAAAAAAGAAAGATGTTCCCTTTTCCCAGATGGAAACCGGACGCGAAGATTTGTTCTCTGAAAACCTCCCCGGGGAAGAACCATTACCGGATGAACTTTTTGAAAAAGCCGAACTGGGGGCGCTTCTGTCGGAAGCCCTGTCTAAACTGCCGGAAAATTACCGCACGACGCTTACATTACACTATAGCGAAGGCCTAACTTTCGAAGAAATAGCCGAGATATTCGACCGGCCCATGAACACCGTCAAAAGCTGGCACCGAAGGGGCACCCACTCGCTACGCAGGTTTCTGAGTGGGCCCGCACCAAAAACCGGCCCCAAGACGTATTCATAAACATGAGGAAAGATTTTGAAAAATTATTTGAAATACTCCCCGGGCAAACAATGCCCGCGGGGCTTTTTTCGCGCGTGGAAAAAATCATCGTCAACGCCGAATTCCGCAGAGCCAGATTACGATTTGCCGTATTTTCCGCGGTTTCGGTCTTTGGGGCGACGGGGCTGCTTGCCGGGTCTTGGTCTTTCTTCCCCGCGTTTCTGGCTTCAGATTTTTATCAGTATCTTTCCGTAATTTTTTCGGACGGCAACACCATTATTAATTTGTGGCGGGACATGGCTCTTATATTGGCGGAAACATTCCCCGCCTTGGAGACCGCGTCGTTACTTACAGGAGTATTTATATTCTTATACTCGCTCTCCGCCGCCGTCCGGGAAAAACACAACCTGACCCTTGTTACAAAAATTGCTTAATAAAAAACATGAACATAAAAATACCGGATTTCCCTCATTCAAAAATATTACGCCGCTCCCTTATGGGTCTGGCAATATTAATAGCCGTAATTCTTATATTCCAGGGAGGAGTATTTGTAGGTTACCGTAAAGCTTCATTCTCATACCGCTGGAGCAACAACTACGAAAGAAATTTCGGCGGAATGATGGGCGGTCTCAACAAAGAGGGCCGGCGAAGCAATTTTGGAATGATGGGTTATCTCCCGGCAAGCGGGGCTGTCGGCACAGTAATCTCTGTAAATTTCCCTGAAATCACCATCGCGGGAAACTCCGCCGGTGACGCCGAGAAAATCGCCGTCATTTCCGGCGAAACTCAAGTACGAAAACTTCATAACACAATAAAATCCTCGGAAATTGCCGCCGGCGATTATGTGATGGTCATAGGAGAACCGGACACGGAAGGAAAAATAAAAGCAAAACTGATAAGACTGATGCCTGCCCAATCTTCAGCACAACGGAACTCCGCAAACACACCAACGGCCCAATAAAAAATATGAACATACCTCCATTTACCGCTAAAGCAATCGTCTATGGGAAGGCTCATCCGGTAATCACCTCGGTAATCGCTGTCTTAGTTCTGTATGGAGGTTATTATACGTACGGGAAACTAACAAGTACGGCCGGGGAAATACGATACGTAACGGCGACAGCCTTAAAAGGAACCCTCGTCTCGTCTCTCACCGGTACAGGGCAAGTTTCAGCTTTCAGTCAAATAGACCTGAAGCCAAAAGCAGGTGGTGATGTAACCTATGTGGGAGTTCCAAATGGCGCCGTAGTGCAGGCCGGTACTCTTATTATGTCTCTTGATTCAACAGAGGCCCAAAAATCAGTGCGCGACGCGCAGACTTCTCTGGAAAGCGCCCGCCTAACTCTACAAAAACTTAAACAACCCGCTGACAATCTTTCCCTGATACAAACCCAGAACGCCCTTACACAGGCAAAATCGAATCAAAGTAAGGCCTACGATGACGGTTACAATTCCGTCTCCAACACCTTTCTTGATTTGCCGTCAGTAATGAGCGGACTCCAGGACATCCTCTATGGAACAACTGTAAGCAAGCTTGGGCAGGATAATATTTCTGCTTACTCCGATATGATTTCCCGTTATGACGACGGGGTCTCGGTATCAATCTACAAAAATGATGTGGTAACAAAATATCAGGCGGCACGCGCCTCCTATGATAAAGCTTTCGCCGATTACAAATTATCTTCACGTTTCGCCGACGCGACGACGACAGTTTCCCTGGTAAATGAAGCTCATGCCGCGACAAAAACAATCGCCGATGCCGTAAAAAGTTCAAACGATCTCCTGAACTTCGTCAAAGACCGGTTAATAGCGCACAGCCAGCCGGTTCCGGCAATTTTGAGCACACACCAGACTTCCCTGTCCACCTATACAAATCAGACAAACAACCACCTTACTGATCTTCTTAATATCCAGAACACTCTTATCTCTTCTGCGCAAACAATTTCCGAAAAAACCGAATCCCTGAACAAACTAGAGAGCGGCGCTGACCCGCTCGATATTTCTTCCCAGGAAATTTCAGTTAAACAGCGCGAGAACGCCCTTTTGGACGCGCAGCAGAATCTGGCGAATTATTATGTACGCGCGCCGTTTAGCGGAACAATAGCAAAAATAAATTATAAAAAATTTGATTCTGTCGGTTCCGGCTCTGCCGTAGCAACCCTAATCACAAAAGAGCAAATGGCTACCATCTCATTGAATGAAGTGGACGCGGCCAGGGTAAAAATAGGGCAAAAAGCAACCGTCACTTTTGACGCGGTGGAAGATTTGGCCATAACGGGCGTAGTTGCCGATTTGGATACTGTGGGCACGGTAACACAGGGGGTTGTGACTTATTCAGTAAAAATACGTTTTGACACGCAGGACAGCCGGATAAAGCCCGGGATGAGCGTCTCCTCTGCAATAATAACTGATGTCATGGACAATGTTCTTACTGTTCCAAACAGCGCCATAAAATCACGCGGTACAAGCCGTTACGTTCAGTACTTCGATCCTCCTTTGACGGTTTCTTCAAACGTCGGAAATCAAGGGACACCGTCGGCGTCAGCTCCCCTTGAAAAGACCGTGGAAATAGGACTCTCCAACGACACGGACACGGAAATAATTTCCGGGCTTAATGAGGGCGACCAGATAGTAACCCGCACCATCGCCCCGACAGCGGCGGCTCAGGCTCCGAGCATACTTAACGCGGCAGGAGTAAGGACAGGAAGCGGTAATACTGTTAGAACCACAACGGGACGCTAAAAAAATGATTGAGGTAAAAAATGTCACAAAAATTTACGGGGACACCGTTCCTTTCCAGGCGCTTAGCGGAGTATCATTCAACGTTGAGGAGGGAGAGTTCATAGCCATAATGGGTCCGTCCGGTTCAGGCAAGTCAACTCTGATGCACATACTTGGAGCGCTTGATACTCCAAGCACCGGAAAATACACCCTTAACGGCATTGATGTTTCCACCCTTTCCGACGATGAACTCGCCGATATACGCCGCGAAAAAATTGGTTTTGTTTTTCAATCATTCAACCTTCTTCCGCGCACAACTGTACTCCGAAACGTCGTGCTTCCGCTTGTATACGCGGAAATCGGCGAGAAGGAGCGTGAAGAAAAGGCCAGGAAAGCGCTCCTCTCCGCCGGCCTTGAAGAATCTCATTTCAACCATCTCTCAAATCAGCTCTCCGGAGGGCAAATACAGCGCGTGGCAATAGCCCGGGCTCTAGTGAACAATCCTTCAATTGTTTTGGCGGATGAACCGACGGGTAATCTTGACACAAAAACAGGAGAAATTGTCTTGGGAACCTTCCAACGCCTAAACGAAGAACAAGGGCGTACCATCATCGTAATAACCCACGAACAGGAAGTTGCCGAACACGCGGAGAGGATAATATTAATCCGCGATGGTCTTATAGTAAGCGATTCAAAAAATCATAAGCGAAGACAGTCGCGATAAAAAATATGAAAACACGAGACATAATTGAAGAAACATATATTTCCCTTTCCGCCAACAAAGTCCGCTCCGGACTCACCATGCTCGGTATCGTAATCGGCATAAGTTCGGTAATAGCCATGATTTCAATCGGCGCCGGAGCCCAGGGTTCAATACAATCAAGCATCCAGTCAATCGGCTCTAACCTTGTACTGGTCATGCCGGGAGCACAGCGTGGTCCGGGATTCCAAGTAAGCGGCGGACGCGGTTCGGCGCGCACCCTGACCCAGGGAGACGCCGACGCCATAGCGCAGGCGGTAACTCTTGCCAAAGCCGTAGCACCTGAGAACTCCGGACGTTACCAGGTAACTAGCAAAGGCAAAAACACCAACACTTCCGTGGTCGGAACAACCTCCGTCTACCCCGATGTGAGAAACGTCCAAATAGAAGAAGGCTCATTCATAACGGATCAAAACATCAGAGGTCTGGCAAAAGTGGCCGTACTGGGACCAACCGCCCGAGATGATCTGTTTGGAATCGGGGCTGAAGCAGTTGGGGAAAATATACGCATCAATGGGGTAGAGTTCAAAGTTATAGGGATAACCAAAGCAAAAGGAGGAACCGGCTTCGGAAGCCAAGACGACATGATTTTTATTCCCCTTACCAGCGCACAACGCTTTCTTGCCGGCGATGATTACGTAACTACAATAAGCGTACAAGCCACTGACGCAAGTCAGATGACGGAAATCCAATCGCAAATAAACGATTTATTGATGACACGGCATAATATTTCAGACCCTACGTTGGTCGATTTCAATACCTTAAACCAAGCCGACATAGTGGCAACTGCTTCGAGCATAACCCAAACCTTTACTATTCTTCTGGCGGCTGTCGCGGGGATATCCCTTATTGTGGGCGGTATAGGTATTATGAACATGATGCTGACAACCGTCACTGAGCGTACGCGCGAAATAGGATTACGCAAAGCGGTGGGCGCAAAACGCCGGGATGTAACGCTTCAGTTCCTGACGGAAGCCGTAATGCTCACTTTCGTCGGAGGCTTAACCGGGATAATCCTCGGCTGGCTTATTTCATTCACCTTCACTTATTTTGGAATACTCCAAACCCAAGTTTCCCTCTCCTCAATACTGCTCGCCTTCGGAGTATCGGCGGCAATAGGTATAATTTTTGGTTATTATCCGGCCCGGCGCGCGGCATCCCTAAATCCGATACAAGCTTTAAGATATGAATAGAAATTTTTGTAAATATCTCACGCGTGGGACATGAGAAAATCCAGCTTCAGAGAATTATTTAACATTTTAAAAAACAAACATGGAAAAAGTAAAAAATAAAAAAAATATAAAAATAGCATTAAGTATAGCTGCTCTTTTAGTCTCCTTTTATGCAGGAACAATATACAGCAAAAACAAAACTCCGGTTTCTATGCGCGGTAATCAAAATTTCAGCGGTGCCATGGGACAAAACGGCGCACGTTTCGCCCGCGGAGGAAATGCAGTAAGCGGAGAAATTCTGACCAAGGACGATAAAAGTATCACAATAAAGCTCCGTGACGGCGGTTCGCGCATTGCCTTCATGGGGCAGACAACCCAAATCCTTAAAAGTTCCGCCGGAACTTTCGCTGATATTTCCGTAGGTGCTCAGGTAAGTGTAGTGGGAACACAAAATTCTGACGGCAGCATGATTGCCCAAAGTGTGCAGCTGAGACCTTCCCTTCCCTCAGACTCTCCCGCTTCGTCTACAGCCAATCAGTAGGTTATAATATGCTTATTAGAACAACAAAGAGATGATAAACAAAAACGTGATTATAATATTGGTTATATCTTTGATTCTGGTTGGCATAGGACTGTACTTTTACCAAAAAGACGGTCTCCCCGGCGTAGGCACTGAAAATATAGATTACGACGGGACTACACCAACAGCTCAGTAGGTAATATATTAATTTTTCCTAATCAAAAAATTCCTTTTGACCGGGAATTTTTATCGTTGACATTATTTATCCGATGTACCACTATAAAACCAGGTTCCGTCTTTTTGTAATAAAGGCATCACAGGGTCAAAGGAGGGCCCAAATATGCGTAAATCGCTAATATCCGCCATTGCTGTCGCATTTACCTTTCTTGCCCCGGCAATCACAGCCTCGGCACAGTCGGTTGTCGTAAGCACCCCCCAGGTGTATTTCTCGATGCAAATGGCGCCGACGTGCTCAACTCCCGGGTACGTTTGCCAATGGGGCTCGTATCAGGGAGCATATATGCCTGTTCAGCCGGCGTATGCGTATCCCCAAACGTACGAGTACTATCAACCACCGTCGGTTGTGTTCACTCAAAACTACTACGTGCGCCAGCGCGTCCGCGCGACATACATGCCGCCCGCGGCCTGGACCAACCCCGGCACCCTCGGCCCATACGGCGGTCATCACAGTCACCACCGCCGCTGGTAACCAAAATCCCACAAACCATTACGGGATTTTTTTAATGTCTACGCAAATTTTTCCAAAAATTTCAAAAGTAGCCGGAGTGGCTCCCCCGTTGAACCGTCTGACAGTACATCGCTTTTTATGGCCTCCATTCTCGGGGCCATATCAATGTGCGCCCATCTGTAATTCTTTGCGAATTGGTAAAGAAACATGGCTCCGTTTATGGAACCGCCGTAGCGCGAATGCGTAACGTTTGTATTAACAACATCCCCGAATTTACCCTTAATGTCCTCCTCGTATTCATCCCAAAGCGGAAGCGGCCAGACGTAATTTCCGCCCATCTCTCCCGCCTCGCGCAATTGCTCTATCAGTTTTTCATCCTTGGAAAAAATAGCCGAAGCTCTTTCCCCAAGCGCTACGAGCGCCGCCCCCGTGAGAGTCGCCACGTCTATCACTGTCGCCGGTTTATATCTCTCCGCGTAAGTAAGCGCGTCCGCCAGGATAATTCTCCCCTCGGCATCCGTATTCAATACTTCAATGGTTTTGCCGGACATGGTTTTCAAAATATCCCCCGGCCGGTAACTTGCGCCGGAAGGCATGTTTTCAACTGCGGGAATTAATCCAATTATATTTTTATTTACTCCGAGTTTTGCCGCCGCTACAACCGTATGAATCACAACCGCTCCGCCGGCCATATCAAGATTCATACCAAGAAGAGAATCGGACGGTTTCAAATTTATTCCGCCCGTATCAAACGTAACCCCTTTGCCAACAAGCACCGTGGGTTTTTCCGATTTAGAACTGCCCCAATATTCCATAACTATAAATTTCGGTTCTTCTTCTGAACCCTTGGCTACCCCCAAAATTCCGCCCATATTGAGTTTCTGTATATCTTTTTTCCCGAGTACCTTAACTTTGACTTTGGTGCCGCGTGCCGCAGAAACCGCTTCCTTAGCCAAAAGCGAGGGTGTCATTTCTCCCCCCGGAGTATTCGCCAACTCACGCGAGGCATTCATCTCAAACCCGATTTTTTGTCCGCGCAAAAATCCATCCTGCGCCGATTTCTTATCCCCGCCAACAACAATAATTTTCTCAATAAAATTCCAGCCGTCTTCCGGTTTGCTTTTGTAAGACACGAACTGATAATTAGCCAACTCAAAATTTGTCGCCAAAACCTCCGCCGTTTCTTCGGGAGAAAGTTCTGTACCTTTAAATAAAAAATCGCCGAGATTTAAAACAAGAGTTTTCGCCTTCGCCGCTTTCGCGAGAGAAATAATTTTTCTGGGTAAAATTTCCAGTTTACGCCGGTTGATTTTTCCTTTCTCAACTCCCACGTTAATTGTCCTGACACCCGCTTCACGGACAGTCTCGTCAGACTTTCCCTCAATAACACAAACTTTCACCGCCTCTTTTTGTTTCAAAAGGCCTCCTGTTTTTACAAAAGAAAATTTAATTGGTTGCATCCGCATATGTATTTAATATTTATATACTGAAACTACACTTTTTTTGCTGTTTTTACCACCCTCAACCAAAAACTCTTGCGTAACGGCATTAAAAAGTGTAGTAATTTAAACAGAACATCATTGAAGACGAAAAAGGAGAATTCGCTTGGAAAACGGAACCAGAAAGTTTTTATGCGTATGCCCCGACAACACCCGCCGGAGCCCAATGATGGCCGCTATCCTGAACCAACTGCTGAAAGAACGCGGTGTGCGGGCTGAAGTGGAATCCGCCGGCACATTGTCCGTGCTCAGAGTTCAAGTCTGGCCCGTATCACCAATGGCCGTGGCTGCTGTCGCAGAAAGCGGCTCCGACATATCCGGGCACCGCTCGCGGCACATTTCCCAAATCGACCCGGGAGATTACGACGTAATCTTCTGTGCCAACCGGAGAGTCATGCGCCATCTGTTCTGCCGCGGTTTTGGGAACACCCAACTCGTAAATACCCCCTGGGGGCTCCGAGACCCGGAAAAAATGGGTGTCCACAGATACCTGCGCTGCGCGGAAGTAATCAAAAACTCCTTCCGCGAAATCGTCCAAGTCCT
>CAYGDA010000004.1:4692-17418 GCA_964348515.1 uncultured Candidatus Saccharibacteria bacterium | reverse complement strand
ACCTGCGCTGCGCGGAAGTAATCAAAAACTCCTTCCGCGAAATCGTCCAAGTCCTGTAAGAGAGCCGCCCGCTCTCTTTTTTATTTGCCAAGTTCCCCAATGGTTTCTTCAACTTTTTGTCTCTTTATCACAAAAAGAGAAACTGTAAACGCGCCGACAAAAAACAGAAACCCGACAAAACACGGGGTCTGCCATGGCGGCACGCCCGGAGTACAGCTGATAATCGGTCCGCCAAGTAAATGGTAATACTGCAAAAACTCGTAACTCAAAACTGAAAGGGCGAAAACCACGCCAAACAAAAGAAGTCTGCTGAGCCATTTTTGGCTGCCGGCGCGGAAATTAATAACTAAAAATGTCGCCCACACAAAGGAGGCAAGAAAGGCCATGGCTCCGTAAAAACACGGGGTCGCCATCGGGTTTGGTATGACGCATTCACGGAATCTGAAAAATGTGCCGTACATGTCATAAAATCTGCCAAACTGCCCCATTAAAGCTCCCCACGAAAAAAGCACTCCGCCCGCGATAACAAGCGCCTGTAGGCGCAATAAAGATTTTAAGGTATTCATCCCGTTAGAAGCAGGTCGCGGTCAACGCGCCCACTTTTAATTTAGATGTGTAATTTATTCGACTTTTGCCCATATATGATTTTGGTTCCCATTTTTCACCGTGACCGCGGCTTCTAACGGGATTCATACTCGCATTATACCAAATAAAAAAGCCCGATATTGTTGAAAACAACCGGACCTTAGTAGCCGAAACCAAACGGCCGATACCCCCACGATGGCCGTTCCACAATGGGCGCGCGCTTGTAGCTTTCCATCCGGGACCGCTCTTGCGCCTTTATAGCCTCGACTTCAGCGAAACGCCGCTTTGCCACCTGCGCGGTAGTAAGCCCCGTCCTTTGGGCCTCCGCGGAAAGTTCGGCCGCCTTCTTCTCTTGCGCCGCTCTTTTTCTCCCCGAAGAACGCATCTGTCCGGCCGTGGGTCCCTTCCTGCGTTGCGAATTGCCAATCTGAGCGTTACGTATCATGAAAACTCTCCCCTTGGTTAGCGACAACGTATTTACTGCCTCCGGTCATACTAATTTTCTCTGTAAATTATGTCAACAAGGACACCACACTTATAAATTATTTCAATAGCACCAAAACGCTTCACCTGCTCGTATAATAACTATGAGACTGGTTGTTTCTTCTGTCTCAAAACAAATAACTTATGACAAACAAAAAATACTTAAAATTAATTGCAATAACAGGGCTTTTGGCGGCATTCACAACCTCCACTGCCTTTGCACAGGATAATACCAGCAACAACGGAAACAATAATGAACGCCCCGGTTTCTTCAGTTTTCTTAAAAATTGGGGCCGCGGGAACAGCGACAACGAACAAAACAATAGAGGAAATAAAGAAGGTCGCGGATTAGGCGATGAAATGGGAAGACGTGTGGGGCAAATACCAATGATGCAACGCGGCGTGTTCGGCACAGTAACTTCCATAAGCGGGAATACTCTGACCATCACATCAAAAATGGGCACTTCCACGACTCCGATTACTTACACCGTTGATGCTACAAACGCCAAGGTTTTGAAAGCAGGCAACAATATACTTGTATCAAATATCGCCGTCGGCGATACTGTGATGGTTGAAGGTAAAGTAACTGGCACAAATGTCGTCGCAACAATAATCCGCGACGGAGTCCCTAACATGCCTCCTAATTGGGCCGGGAACGACGACAAGAACGAGCGCCCAAAACCGGGGCAAAACGTTCCTCTCTTCCAGGGCAATGGTCAGCCGGTTGTCGGAGGTAAAATAACTTCAGTAAGCGGAACTTCCATAACAATCACGAACGTTGAGAACGCAACGTACACGGTGGATGCCGCAAACGCAAACATAATTAAAGGAGGTGCCACAACCAGCGTTTCAAGCTTGGTTGTTGGAGACAGCATAATAGTGCAGGGCACAATAAACGGAACTTCCGTAAAAGCCGCTCAAATCATCTACCAGGGAGCGAGGCCTTTCGTTCAGGCAAACGTTCCCAAACCACCGGAAGAGAAACGCCCCGGTTTCTTCGGAAACTTCTTCGGGCGAATCTTCGGTTTCTAAATTAACAAAAGATTAAAACGAAGTCCCCCAAAGTTATTCTGGGGGATTTTTGTTTGCGCTTTTATTTTAATCAAATTCAACTTGAAAGTTATACATACCCATGGCACAAACGCCGTTTAAAACAGTTCCGGCTTTTTGAGGCGGAATAGTTATATCGGTTACACCCGTAGGCTTTAAATTAGCGCGGTACTTTATTGCGGGAATCACGAGAGCGATGGAACAATCAAACGAGCTCTTGGTCTCCATGCGCAACACCGTAGGAACATCCGCTTTGGCGGCGGTAATTCTTGGGAAATAACCTCCTTTAGCAAGAATCTTAATTATCTGATTGCCGTTCTCTTCTGTTACATTATCTTTATTAACCGTCTCCTCCGGCTCTGCCTGATAACCCTTATCCTCACGAGAAAGTGCCCCTACTCCGGAATCCTTATTTGTATATATGATAGCCCCAACAATAATTATCGCTGCTATCAATGTTGCTGTTGCTGTGTCTTTCATGTGATTTGGCGAAATCGTGGTGTGTATCAATTTCCTGAGATTAAAAGTTAAACAGCGGCGGTATTATCTGCGCCGCCACGAGAGCGTTAACTAGGTTAAAGATCCCAAAAAATATTACCACGAGGCCGGCCGTCTTAAAGAATATACCGGAGCGTGCCTTCTCGTGTATTCCAAGTGAACTAAAACTGAGGATCGCAAGAACAGGCAACGTCCCTAAGGCAAACGAAAACATCGTCATGGCCCCGTTCCAAAAGCTTCCCGTAGTCAGAGAGTAAATCTGCATAGACTGCGTAAACCCGCACGGCAGGAAAAATGTGGCAACTCCCACAAGTAAGGGTGTAAGTGTGTGATTTACCTGTTTCAGTTCACGCACATGATGTCCCAAAAAACCCGGAAGAGATATCTGCAGCCTTTTCATCCACGGAAAAATATCGAGCAGATTCATACCCAAAATTATAAGCACGGCCGCGACCAAAAGCCCGAGCACAAGCATCCCTGTTGCGCCAAGCTGAAATGCCGAGCCCAAAGCGCCTATCACACCGCCTAAAACAAAAAATGAAACGAGACGCCCCGCGTGGAACAAAACCTGCGGCCGCACTTTGTCTCCTCCTTTGGCAAAATTAGCCGACATGGAAAGTACTATTCCGCCGACAACCGCCATACAGGTTGAAACAGAAGCAACAAGACCGACGACAAAAGCCGTGCCGTACGTAACGCTTGATGCGTTTATCAGATTAACTACGCCAAGCTTTTGCAGCCCTACAAACAAAGCTATGAACGCAAGCGCGAACGGCAAAGCAAATTTAAAATCGCGCCAGGCAATACTGTGTTTTGTTTTTTCCACAGAAAGCGAGTACCCGTGCGGCCTCAAAACTCCTGATAATTCGTCAGCTACTTGCTCCGCGCCCTTGTCTGCAAAATCACCGGTGACCTGTACGGTATGGTTATTTAAAGACGCTTTTACTTCATACAATTTTCCGGTTTCCAAAAGTTCGCTCCGTATAAGTATCGGGCAAGATGCGCAATGCATTCCTTTAACGTGAAAAATAAATGTTTTCATTATAATTTTTTAGCTTTAAGTCTTAAGGAATTGCCCACTACCGAAACGCTCGAGAATGCCATAGCCAACCCGGCAAACACCGGAGAAAGAAGCCACCCAAAAACAGGGTAGAAAATCCCGCTGGCAAGTGGTATTCCTACAATGTTATAAATGAACGCCCAAAAAAGGTTTTGCTTTATTCCCCTCATGGTCATTTTGGAAAGGTTAACCGCCTTCACAAGTTTGCTTATGTCGCCGTTTAGCAAAGTTATGCCGGCTGACTCTATTGCAACATCCGTACCGGTAGCCATTGCCACGCCTACGTCCGCCTGGGCAAGGGCTGGGGCGTCATTTACTCCGTCGCCGGCCATAACCACGATATTTCCAAGCACCTGAAATTCCTTGATCTTAATAAGTTTTTCTTCAGGCAAAACCTCCGCAAAAACTTGGTCAATTCCTGTTTCTTTGGCTATGTATCCTGCCGTATTCTTGTCATCTCCTGTTAGCATGACCACTTTTATTCCAAGTTTATGAAGCTGCGAAACGGCCTCCTTAGCTTCGGACTTTATGGCGTCAGCCACCATGACAACCCCCAGCACTTTTTCTTTTGTTGCCAAAATTACCGGAGTTTTGCCTTCAAGAGTTTCCTTCTCAATTGCCCCGACGTCAAATGATACCCCAATATCTCCCGCAAGTTTTGTGTTACCCGCATAATATCTAACCCCGCCAATTTCACCCCAAAGTCCTTTGCCTTTTATCGCTTCAAAACTATCCGTTGCAGGAAAATTTATTTTGTTTTCCTTTGCATAAGAAACTATCGCGTGTGAAATCGGATGTTCCGATTTATTTTCAAGCGACGCCAAAATTGAAATGAGTTCGTCGTCTTTCTTATCGGAGAGATTTTTTATGGAAACCAACTCCGGCTTTCCTTTTGTTATTGTCCCGGTCTTGTCCACTACCACAATATTGGCCTTATAGAGTTTCTCAAGCGTGGCGGCGTCTTTGACGAGAATTCCTTCGCCGGCTCCTTTCCCCACACCTACTATTATCGCCGTAGGCGTGGCAAGTCCAAGCGCGCAGGGACAGGCAATTACCAAAATACCAACAAAAGAAACCAGACCGTAAGAAAGCGCCTGTGAAAGGCCAAGATACTGTGAACCCAGTAAAAGCCACGCCCCCAAGGATATAAATGCCAAAACAAGGACAACCGGCACAAAAATGCCGGAAATTTTATCCGCCAACGCCTGAATCGGTGCCTTTGACCCCTGCGCATCCCCAACCATTTTAACAATGTGAGCCAACATGGTTTCCGAACCGACTTTTGTTGCCTTAAATGTGAAATACCCGCTGGTATTAATTGTTCCGCCGACAACCTGGTCACCTGCCTTTTTCTCCACCGGAATCGGTTCTCCTGAAATCATTGATTCATCGATAAAAGATTCCCCGTCCATAATTACGCCGTCAACAGGAATTTTTCCAGCTGGTTTGACCGCAATAATATCTCCATGAACAACTTCATTAATCGGAATTTCGATCTCTTTCCCGCCACGAATAACAAGTGCGGTTTTTGCCTGCAAATTTAAAAGTTTTTCTATAGCATCGCCTGTTTTCAACTTTGAACTTGCCTCAAGATATTTACCAAGAGTAATAAAAGTAATAACTATTATCGTAACGTCATAATAGGTCTGACCGACATTGATGAACGGTCTAAGATTTTCTTCAAAAGCGGTAACGGCAAAACTGTAAAAAAAGGCAGCCGAAGTACCAAGCCCTATAAGGGTATCCATGTTGGCCTTGCCATAACGGAGAAACCGGTAAAATCCCAGGAGATACGGTTTTCCGACGACAAAAAGCATGTACGTTGCCATAACCGGGAGCAGATGATGAAAAAATTCTTCCCACAAGTACGGCATGGCCGGCGATATTTTGAACTGCACCAAAATATCCCAACCCATAATGATAACGCTGATAAGCGCCAGCGGTATTGCGGAAAAAACTTTCATCTTCATGTCGGAAAGTTCTGCCAGTTTTCCTGTCTTGGACTGGTTTAGTCCCAAGTGTGCCGCATGCTCATCTTCACTCATCCCCATTTCTGCGGCTGTAGATCCCTCAGTGGAAATAAAAGAATAACCGTACGGTTTTATTTTTTCCGATAGTTTGGAAAGGCTCGTCTTTTCTTTGTCAAAAGAAATTTTCGCCGCCTCAGTGCCATAATTAACTTCCACAAAATCAACTCCGTCTTCTTTCTTGAGTGCCTTCTCTATAATCACCGCGCAGGAAGCGCAATGCATCCCTTTGATTTTGTACGTTTGTGGAGTGTTCATTTAAGTGGTAAGCGCGGTTAATTTTCCAATGCTTTCTTCCTCTCCTCAAATTCCTTCTTATCTATTTCTCCTTTCGCGTAACGCTCCTTCAAAATTTCCATGGCTGAATCCTCTTTCTTAGAACGGCTCCCGCCGGTCACCAATTCTTTTATGGTCCACACAATCAAAAACAAAAGCCCAAACCAAAAAGCGAACATAACTATACCCATAATAAACCCTCCAAAACCCCAACCGAATGAATCCCCGTAATATAGTCCCATCATATATTTAAAATTATTTTCTCTTTAAATGATAAACCTTTAATATCTCCTCAACGGCTTTTTTCTCCTGTCCTTTTCTTATTTGATGCACCACGCACGAACCAAGATGAGCCTCCATAAGTTCGTCTTCAACCCCCGAAAGAGCGCGTTTAACAGCGGATGTTTGCGTTATCACGTCTATGCAGTATTTGTCGTTCTCCACCATATCCTGGAGTCCCCGCACCTGTCCTTCTATTATTTTAAGCCTGCGGAGAATTTTCTTCTTATTATTGCTCATCCCTCCATTCTATACCCTAGGGGGGTATATGTCAATTACAAATAAAACCACCCGGACTACTGACTTATTATCTCTTTGCTCATGTCACTAAAATTTCCGGCGTTGTCAAAAACGCGAAGATAAATATTATGTTTCTTCCCGTCAAAAAACGGAGCGTACAACTGGGAAGACGTCGGGAACCATATGCCCTCGTCGAATTTTACATAAAAGTTTTTCTGGACACCGCTCGTTTTGTCCTCGCCGTTGAAATTAAGCCTGACAAGTTCCCCTCCTCCTGTTCTCACGGAACTGCTTTTAATAACAAGAGACTGTGGAGGAGTTGAATCAACCATAATTTTAAAATGTGACGCATCTCCCCACTTTCCACCGGCATTTTTGGCGCGTATATGGAAATAATATATGCCATCTCCGCCAAGAACTGTATTCAGACGGTTGTTCAGCGTAGAAATTCCGTTTTCCTGCGGAATAAAATCAGATATCTGATTTATAGCGTAATAATAAACTCCCTTATTCAGAGCAGGCCAGGACAATTGAACACTCTTATCCCTGTACCATGCGTTACTGTTGGGATGGCTGGAAGAAAATACGGGAATTATTTCCTTGATGTCTGAAGTAATCAAGCCTTGGCGCGTAACCTGATAGAAAGCGTCTGTGGAAGCCCTAAGCACATCCGTCTCCAAACCGTCGCTGGCAAGAACCTCGGTCCTTTCAACAAATTGAAGGGATGCTCCGCCCTCCGTAAGCGGTAAAATTACAAGCTCTGCCACTGTTCCTTCCGGCTCGTAAAAACCGGGATTAATGTTCGGAGTGACACAATTAATTTTTACCAAGCCGGCCTTATCATCTATGCTTTTGTCCAAAAATCCGGTCTGGCCGCACAAAGAACTGCCGGTCAGTATATCAAGCACCTTCAACTTGCTTGGGTCATATTTTATTGTGGCTCGCACGACATTTATTGCCTCACCGCCGGTACGAACTTTTATCGCGACGGTCGTTTTTACTGAAGGATGAATTATATCCGAACTTGGTTCAAAACTGATTGTAGAGTTATAAATCGGGTATGGTGAATCCTTCAACTCTATTGAGGCCATATCAAGTCTCACATAATTTGCCGCATACGACACAAAAAACAAACCCATTCCCACGATAAAAATAATATAGGGTCTATGTCTGTGGTGACTAAAAGACCTCAGACCGGACAAAAACAAATAAATTGCCAAAAAGACAACAAACGCAAAGCATGCAAAGATGAAACCCCTCAAATTGTGATTATCCGGAAGAAAAACAATTGCACCTCCGGGGCTTTGATTATCAATGCCCGGAAAAACAAGATTACGCGTCATGTAATACCGTCCGTCTATCTTGAGCTCGTCATCCAACTGAGACACCTTACGGGTAACGATATCGGAGCCCACGGAAAAGAAAATACTAAGCAGGCGAGAAACTTCATCATCATTAAAACTGGAACCGACCAATCCTCTCTTACTTGTATAAAAAATAACCTGGGAATTAGGATTTAAATATTTTTCCTTTATCCTGTTCGCAAAAGAATCATCTATGAGGTACCCCAATATGACTGATCCTATGACTTTGCCCTCATCCAAAACAACGGACGCGCTCGACAGAGCCAGCGGTTTTTTTGCCCCGCGGACAACGGCCGTTACCGTCTCACCACGGCCTATTTTAACCCCCTGCGCGGTAGTCTGGAAAACATTATCCCCTATCTGATTAGGCAGATGAGTTCTGGCCAATACAAAACCATTTTTGTCTGTCACAACTATATAATCCAACTCTCTCTTTTTTACTTCAAATTGGGCTATGTCCAGAATCTTTGACGGGTCGCCTTCAATCAAAGCATCATCAAACACTTTTGATTCAATGATTTCTTGCCTTTGTTGTGAAATATACTCAAATTCCTTTTTGACGACATCATCAACCTTAGATACCTGTTTCCCCACCATAAAGAACCCGACGGAATTAACGTATGGGCCGGAAAAAATAATGGTGATTATAAGTACAAAAACAGCAATTACAACGGCCACCACCTCCTTCAAATGTTTGTCAAAAAAATTTATTATTTGCTTAAGCATACAACGTCACTCGGAAATAATTCTCATTGCTTATCGGAAAATAAAAGAACCACTGTCAAACTTCAGGCTAAAAATCAGCTCCCCCTTGGATGTGAATTTATAACTTTGTATTTCATTCAGCATTTTCGTAAATTCGCTTTCCTGTGAGCCTTCACAATACATTTTTGTGGAAAACATTTTACCAAAAGTTATCTTATTCCCCGTTGCCGTGTATTCACCCCCAACAGCATTGCAGTCTGTCGTGGCGGAAAAAGTTCCGTTATCCTTAAAAGTCAGAGAAAAAGCTTTTTCCTTCTTTGGAACCACCGTCGTGTCGTTATTATACAAAGTGGAAATCCAGTCCCATTTTTTCATGCCAAGAGTCATGCGTGCCGGGTCAGCCTCCCCTTCAAAATCTTTTATCCATTCTCCTATATTCATTCTCGCAACATCCAAATGAATCCAGACGCTTTTGCCCATACGAGGCGCAACGGCAAAGTTCTCACCCGCCGCGCGTTCGGCAAAATTGACGACCGCCCGCCCGTCATGAATTTCAACAGTCTGCGGTGCAATGCGGTCGCCCAAAAACATCGCATTTGTACCCTTGTAATTTCCGTCGTCGTTTACCGCCACGGCAGCATAATAAAATGTCCCGCTACCACCCATGTCCTGCTGTATATACATTACCGCATCAGCGTCTCCATCCGCATCCAAATCTCCGTAAACCGGCTCGCCAAATATTCTCACCACCTCTTTACTCGCGGAGCCCGGAACAATTTCTTTTTCAATTTTTCCGTCTTTGAGGGCGTAATCCACCCCTTTTATTGTGTAAGTCGCCTCAAGTGGGCTACTTTTCTGTAAAAGCGGTGGTTTGTATCCCGGGATCTGCATACCTTGGTTTGTGATGTATGCGGCTTTAAGAACAAAATAGAGCGCACCAAAAAACGCCGCAATTACTAACCAAACAATAATTTTCTGTTTAGTAGACAAAATAAAAAAAATTACTTATTTTTCTTCGGTTTCTTTTTCTCTTTTCTTTGTGATGCGTTTCCTTTTGCCATAAATATAAAATTAATCCGCCTCTAACACGCCAATTATATCAGAATTCTAAAATCCACGCCCATAACCGCTACATGTACAAAACATACCTAAGCATAAACCAAAAATGGGAAAAGCTCCCGGCCATAACAAAAATGTGGAATATTTCGTGCATACCAAGCCATCCGGTTCTCGGAAACCTTTTTTCCAGCGCGAAAAATACCACCCCTATCGTGTAAAAAACACCGCCGGCCACAAGCCACCAAAGGCCGCTAAGGGGAACGGACCGAAGCAAAACCGGAATAATGATGACAGAAAGCCATCCCATAAAAATAAAAAGTGAAGACGAAACTAAATTGCCGTCCGTCTTCTGAAAAATTCTAAGAGTAATTCCCAAAACAGCCAGCCCCCAGACAACTCCGAACAGCGTCCAACCCCACCCTCTCTCCGGAATGGAAAGCATAAGCGGAGTGTAAGTGCTCGCGATAAGCACGTAAATCATCGAATAATCTATCTTTTTAAAAATGGCTTTAGCCGGGTGTTCTTTCGAAATAAAGTGATAAACGGCGCTTGAAAGATAGAGAAGGATAAGCCCCGCGCCGAAAACGGAAAACCCCACGACTTTTGGGACGCTCCCGTACATAGCGGAAAAAACAACGAGAAGCACCAGCCCCGCGACCGAAAAAAGCGCGCCGGCAAAATGCGTCATACTGCTTATGAGTTCATTATTTTCCTTTTCCATAGTTAATTTCCCAGGCGTATCTTCCTGGCAAAAATTGCCGCCGCACCGGCAAATATCGCGCCGCCTATGGCAATCCAAAGAGCTAGCCTCCACGGGTCATTGAGAGCCAGGGCCCCTCCGGCGTACACAGCCACGGCGGCAAAAGGTATTTCCGATATGACAGTGGCTGCCAGATATTTCAAAAAATCATACCGCAAACTGCCCAAGACAAGCCCTGTCACTTCAGCCGGCAAAGCCAGACGGAAAAGCACCACCAAAATAAATTCGGAATGTTCTGAAAGTTTTTCCCTGTAGCTTTCAATCTTCCCTATGGGCAGTAACCGGCGAAAAATAATATACAAACCGTACCGCCCGACCGTGTAAGAAACAATCCCCCCCACAAGCCACCCGACGAGAAGGAAAAGGAACGTAAGCGCCTTCCCCCAGGTGAAGACGGCGAATGGCACCGTTGGAATACTGGTAAATGGCGAAAGTATGGCCGACAAGGCGGAAAAAGAGATAAAAGCAACAACCCCGGTCACTTCATGAACGGCAATATAATCGTTTACCGTATCGGCTGTGTAACTAAACCCGGACTGAAGCCACGATGACGTACCAAAAATAACAGTGACAATGGCGAGGATGACAAAAATTGTTACTGTTCTTCTCATTTGATTTAGCGAAACAATATCGTCTGCGCCCGGCAAATCATCATTCTGAATGCGGCGCCATGAAGCGCGGCGGCCCCGCTTAAACTTATTTCCCCTTATTCAGTTCGGCCTCCGCGCGCGTTGCAAAATCAATCATCAAAGCGACTTCGCTTGTCGTTAAGCTCCTTGGTGATGAGTCTTTGATGCAGAATACGCCGATAGCTGTACCATCCGGGCTGTGCAGAGATACCCCCGCGTAAAAACGAATAAATGGTTTTCCCACAACCATCGGATTATCGGAAAAACGCTCGTCTTTAAGAGCGTCTTCAACGACAAAAACATCATTCCCTCTGCCCAACATCGCGTGAGCGCAAAAAGACGCGGACCTTGGAGCTTCTCTCTCATCCAGCCCCTGGCAGGACTTATACCACTCGCGCTTGTCATCAATGATTGTAATGGTGGACATTGAGACATTAAACACCTCAGTCGCCTCACGGGTAATCGCGTCAAACCTCTCTTCCGGCTTGGTATCCAAAAGACCGAGGCCCATTACTTTTTGTAATCTTTCTTTTTCGTTTTCGGGTATTGGGGCTGATTGCATGTTTTTTTATCTGCTTAAAATTGATTTCTCAAATTATATCATCTTTTAAAATATCGCCCCTCCACTATTGACGGAATTGACTTAATTTGGTTTCGTTGTAGCTTTTAACCCAGGCACACAACATAAAGGAAAGGTATCAAATGAGCATATTCCTCTGGGAAGGCCCCGAGCAGATGATTGGCGGGATGCCCTGCGCAATCACTTTCTTCACCGTCGAATCAATGGCGCGTGTCGAGCGGGAGGTAGAAGCCCGCGGCTCCATCATCATCATGGACTATATGGAAAACTGCGACGGTGAACATTCCTGGCATGCAATTACCCGAACGGACCCGGAAGACAAACACACCTGGGTCGTCAAATGCGAGGAAAAGGATGGATTCTGTTTCCGTGATGAAAAAGGCGAAGCGCTATTCACCCTGTGCTCGCCGATTAACGCCGGGATGAAGGAGTTCATAGCCGAGGAGCTCGACGGGCTTTTGCTTTTTGGCTACCCAAGGGACCGAATGCCCGGAATCGTCTCGGGTTACCATGAATACGCGGGTCCCCGCGTGAAATACGAAGGACCATGCGTTTGCCGGACAATCCGCGATACTGCCCTGAGAGAAGGCCGGACTTTCTTTGACTGGAAAAAGCACACCCACGGCGGAAAATACCCCAGCAATTGCTTCGAGTGCAGCTGCGGAGCCAAGTGGTGGTGCGCTGAACCGGGAGAAGAAATATGGTTCCCTGTCGGCGACCAGGAGGCCTGGGAGATGCTCACGCGCGCAAACGGCGAAGCCGTACAGCTCATGGGCTTCCACGGCGGAGCATTCCATCTTCTGCGCTCGCTCCGCAACAAGGGAATGATTCCCCTGCCGGCATCATTTTAGCCCCCACAAGGCGGGCTTTTTTTATTTTTCAAAATCTATACACTCTCCCAGCTTCTGTGAAAACCTTCTTCATATTTTAATATTACTTCCCGCCACGTATCCGCTCGTCCAGCAAAGCTGAAGGCTGTACCCCCCGGAAGGCCTGTCCACGTTTAAAACATCCCCCACCAAATAAAGCCCGGGCACTACCCGCGACTGCATTGTTTTAAAATCCACTTCTTCCAGAGCTACTCCTCCGGACGAAACAACCGCCTTGTCCGCGCCCATAAGTCCGCTCACG
>CAYGDA010000004.1:0-4592 GCA_964348515.1 uncultured Candidatus Saccharibacteria bacterium | reverse complement strand
AGCTACTCCTCCGGACGAAACAACCGCCTTGTCCGCGCCCATAAGTCCGCTCACGTTTAATGGCACCGCTTTCATAAGTGATACTAACTTTGCCCTAGTCTCGCTCCGCACGCTGTGATTAAAAGCCTCCCCGTCAATATTGCTAATCTGAAGCAATGCCTCGCCAAGAGCCGCCGGGGCCAGATTTCCTAAAGTATTTTTCAGCTTTTTGTTGCTCTCCTCCGTCAAAAGCTCCTGCAGTTTTTTCTTGAGCTCGCCGTGGTCCAGTTTTGGAAACAAATCCAAATCAATTCTTACATCTCCGTATTGTATATATTCGCCGATTTCCTTACTCATGTTTAAAACCGTCGGCCCGCTTATGCCAAAGTGGGTAAAAAGAAGTTTCCCTTTCGCCACTCCGCGCTTTTCCCCTTTTTGAAAAACGGTAAGCTTAATATCCGTCAAAGGTATTCCGCTTAGATTTCTCACCCAAATATCTTTGAGTTTAATTGGCACAAGAGCTAAATCGTTTTCTACAATTTTGTGCCCGAGATTTTTAAGCCACGTAAACCCCTCGCCGGTCGAGCCCGTCTCGGGATTTGAAATACCGCCCGTTGCCAATACGCACGATTTCGCCGTTATAACTGCTCCGTCTTTTAACTTTATATAAATATTGTTTGTATTTTTATTTAAGGAAATTCCTTCCACTTCCGCGTCGGTTCGTACTTTCACTCCGCTATCTTTCATATATTTTTCTAAAACACTCCACACGGACTGCGCCCTGTCCGAAACAGGGAAAATTCTCCCTTCATTTTCCTCTTTGGTCGCCATCCCCTTCTTATTAAAAAATTCCAGTGTCTCCTTAACTCCAAACTGCGAAAAAGCCGAGAAAAGAAATTTGTCGCTCCCTTTATATTTTGCCAGCATTTCCCGCACAACCGGCTTGTTGTTTGTAACATTGCACCGCCCTCCTCCCGTAATTAAAAGTTTTTTGCCGAGAGTTGGATTTTTCTCCAGCAGAAGTACCGAGTGTCCCAATTCCGCCGCGCGCCCGGCCGCCATCATACCCGCAGGGCCTCCGCCAATCACAACTACATCTTCCACCTTCTGCTCCGCCATAACCTTTTCGCGGTCTTTCTTATTCATATCTTTATATTACTTCTCTAAATCCAAAGTTTCATCTATGCGGATTTGCGCCACAAATTCAGGCACGTGGGAAACAATAATCATCGCTCCCAAGTATTTATCCAGCGCCGCGGCAATAATCGGCAAATGGCGGAAATTTATATGATTCGTCGGTTCATCCAGAATTAAAAGCCCCGGGCGCTCCAGTACCAGCCGCGCAAAAGCTACCAGCCCTTTCTGCCCCTCGGAAAGACTGCCGATTTTTGTGCGCACAACTTCCCCGCCCAAAAGAAATCCAGCCGCCACGCCGCGCATTTTGGGTTCATCCTTCTCCTTCATTACCGCCATCAAAGAATCGTAAACAGTGTCATTAAAATTAAGCGTGGAAAAATCCTGCCTGTAATATCCCACTTTCACTCCGTCCGTAATCGTCGCCCCCTTTGCGTGCCCGCTGGCCAGCGCCTCAAGCAAAGTACTTTTACCTATTCCGTTCGGACCTTTCAAAAGCAAATGCTGTCCTCGACGCAAAGAAAAATTCGCCTTCCTCGCTACTGGCTTGTGATTTTTCCCAATCACCGAAAACGAACTGATATTTAAAATCTCGCCGGAAAGTCCGTCCTGCGCAGGAATAATAAAAGGCCGGATAGTTTTATCTTCCTTTCGTACATCCACAATCTCTTCCTCAAGCGACTCCGCCTTCTCGCGCATGCGCTTGGCCACAAGGCGCAGTTGCCCTCCTTTGTGGGCAAAAACGTTGGCCTGGTCTTTGTTGGCCTGTATTTCTTTAGCCAGCTGGGCATTCTTTCTGTTCTCCTTTTCTATACGGGCGGAGATTTCCTTCACCACGTCAAAATAATTTCCCGCGTACTGCTCAATCTTGCGTGTATGCAAATCAAGATATAAAACGCCGTGGGTAAACGAGTTCAAAAATTCCGCATCGTGGGAAATGACAATTACCGTTTTTTTATAATCAACGAGAAACTTAGTGAGATGCAGAATTCCCGCCTTGTCCAGATTGTTCGTCGGCTCATCAAGCAAAAGCAAATCCGGGTCCTGTATTAAAGCCGAGGCAAGTAAAAGACGCGCCTGTTGTCCTCCCGAAAAAGTCTTCACTATCCTATTGTGCAATTTCTCGTGGCCTTTCAAATTCACCACCTCCAGGACTTCGTCAATTTTCGGGTCTATATCGTAAACCTTTTTATCAAAACATTTTTCAAAAAACGCCCTAACTGTAAGATTCATATCCTCGCGCGGAATAACCTGGCGGGAGAGCGCAATGGAAAGATTGTTAACGACGTTTATTTTCCCTTCTCCGGGTTTCAGGTCGCCCGTAATGAGGTGAAAAATAGTGCTTTTCCCGGCGCCGTTTTGCCCCATTAAAGTAATCTTCGTCCCCCGGCGTATGACAAAATCAGCCTCCTCCAGAATTGGCTTGTTGGGGCTGTATTCAAAAGACACTTTTTCAAAAAATATTATGCTGTCTGCTTTTGCCATAAATTACAACATTACCACACCAAAAAACCGCGAGGGAATTCCCCCGCGCGGTTTTACTTCTTGCCCATGCAGGCAACGCACGAGGTCTGCCCCGGGCGAGTAGAGATATACTTCTTTCCGCAGGCACATGTAAGAATCGTGCTCTTAAGCGGGCGGTATACCCATTTGCCTATCTGGCTTACATTCTTTTTTGGAACAATTGGAGTTTGTTTGTTTTTCATGTTTTTAATCGGCTTTCTGGCTCTCTTTACACAAACGTAAGCGCCACTCCCATCTTGTCTCCGCGGCCGGTGCGCCCAATGCGGTGTACATAGTCGTCATAAGTCGCCGGAAGTTCGTAATTGATTACGTGGCTGACGTCCGGGATATCAAGTCCGCGGGCGGCCACATCTGTTGCCACAAGTATCTGGGACTGGTTTTCCTTGAAGCTTTTAAGCGAGCGCTGGCGGTGAGACTGATTCTTATCCCCGTGGATAGATTCCGCCTTAAACCCGCGCTGTACCAAATCTTTGGAAAGTCTTTCAACTCCGTGCTTTGTGCGCCCGAAGATGAGGACCTTGTGGAATTCTTTCTTGTTGAGAAGGTCGTGCAAGACTTCAATCTTGTTTCCCGCGCCTACTCTAACAATATCCTGCTCCACGTTCTTGGCCGTGTCGCCTGTCTTTACCGATATCTTTACCGGATTCTTCAAAAATTCATTAATGAGTTTTTGAATTTCGGCTGAAATCGTGGCCGAGAAAAAAAGCGTGTGCCTCTCTTTCGGCATTCTGTCCATTACATAGCGCATATCATTGATGAAGCCCATATCAAGCATGCGGTCTGCTTCGTCCAAAACGATTGTCTGGAATTCGTTGAGGAAGATTTTCTTGCGATCTATGAGGTCTTTGAGACGGCCGGGTGTACCGATAATAAAATTATACTGGTACTGAAGGTCTTTCATCTGTCGTGCAATATTGGCACCGCCAACGCAAACAACGGAAAAAATCTTCTTGCCTGTTTTAAGGCCTCTGGTGAATTCTTTAAGTTCTGAATCAATTTGAATGGCAAGTTCACGCGTAGGAACGATAATGAGCACTTGCTGTTTTATATCAAGGCGCACTTTGTTTATAAGTGGAATAAGGAAGGCCGCCGTTTTACCGGTGCCCGTGTTTGCCACCCCAACCACGTCCACTCCCCGTAATACATGAGGTATGGCCTGGTCCTGAATAGGTGTAGGGATTTTGTAACCTTTGCTGATTATGGCGTCTTTGAGTTCTTTTTCAATCTCAAAATCGCTGAATTCGTGTTCAGGTATGAAGTGTTCGGCTTTGTCCGTAGATACCACCGCTTTGTTTATAAAGCGGGAGAAATCAATACGCTCGCCGAATGAGCGCCGTCCGCCACCGCGGCCGGCGCTTCTATTTCCCCCTCCGGAACTGCGTCCGAATCGGGATGGTCCGCTCTTACTAAACGAAGAGCGAGAAGGCTTTCCGCCTCCTGTGTTGAAACTTTTTTTGTACATTACTTTATCTGTAGAGGTAAAAACCTCTTATAACTCCGGCCATTAAAATAAAGTCGGCTGGAACACCTCGCGAGTTTTTAGATAAAGCTCTGTTTAGAGCTGATTTTTCAGGGGATTTCCCCTAAAGTCAAAAACCAATGAGATTAAGTTATCCCTGTATAATACACGAAAACCCCTTTAATGTCAATGCTCCCAAGACCGGCAATTATATTCGTTATTTTAAAACCCTATAAACCTTAGCGTTTTTTGACTTCAAATTGAAAAATGTAGTCATTGTTATTTGTCTTTACTCCCGCCTTTGGCACAGGCTGTACTTCCCTTAGTGTTATTTCTTCTGTCCCCGTGACTGTCGGCTTACCAAGCTCGAAAATAATCACGCTCCCGCCTAAATTACTTTCTGTCTTTGTCTTCACTTTAACCGTTCCTGCCCAGAAACACTGCACACCAATAGGACACCGGCTGTCCTCCGTTACTTCAAGGGGCGTAAGGGTAA
>CAYGDA010000003.1:10400-68726 GCA_964348515.1 uncultured Candidatus Saccharibacteria bacterium | reverse complement strand
AGGTCGAAGGTCCGATTCCTTCCACGCGCACAAAGTGAAGCTTTGTGCGGGCCGGAGCGCGGCGGCGCGAGGCGGGGTCGCGAGTTTTGCCAGCAGGCAAAAACTTGTGACCACAGTAAGTGAAGCTTTGTGCGGGCCGGTCCTGTCTCGGGTAAGGAGGATTTCTCATGAAATTTTGTGACATAATAAAATAATGAATACTTTTTCAATCAGGGAGGCGTTTGCGGAAGGGTGGCGCGGGGTTAGTTCTCACTGGTCTGTTTTTCTTGTTTTTGTGATGGCGGCTTTTTCAGTCAGTAATTTTTTCTCGTTTCTTTTTGCAAAAGTTGGGGTCGTGGGACTGGGCGCTTTCCTGACAATTTTTTTGCAGCTTGCTCTGCTTTTGTCCAATACGGTAATAGAATTCGCCGGAAGCGCGCTGTCGCTTTTGGCCGCCAAGGGAGAAACCATTGGACTGCCTTATTTCCGAAACCGCACGCATCTGTTTCTTAAATTTTTTGGAAGTTTTATTCTGTACGGTCTTGTTTTTTTGCCGGCCATGACTCTTTCGTATGTGGTTGTTATGGGCACGGTTCTTTTCAGATTTCTGCCGTATGAAGAGGCCAATGCCTTTGTGAACGGTGTTCCGTTTGGCGCGGTTATATATAACACATTGCTTACCTCCCCGGTTTATTATCTGTCTATGGTTGCGGTTCTTACGGTGGTTCTCCTTTTCTTTTCAATGAGGCTGCAGTTTTTCCGTTTCTTCATACTTGACGAGGAAAAGGGAGTATCGTCTCTCGTTAGGAGTTTTTTTCTTACTAAAGGGGAAAATATCAGGCTTTTCGTGTTTTCTCTCCTGGTTTATTTTTTAATTTCTTTCTCAAATTTCCTGCCCGTGTTTATGGCGATGTTTTCCATAGCCCTACCCAAGGTTGTTTTGGTTTTCCTTATAGCGGTTAATTTTATTACAGTCCCGATATCTTTTGTCGCCAGAGCAAACGCATATATGCAGCTTAGGCGTAAGGGATTAACCCAGTGAAATATTTGCATGAGCAAATTAGGCGTGATTTCTTTCACGGGGTTGACAAATATGTAAAATCTGCTAAGATAGGGGCGTGAGTGTTTTGGCTCTCAAAACACGAATGTCTGCGTAAGTCCCGCCGAAAGGCGGGATTTGCGTTTGTGGGCAACCGGTTTTGAGAGTTGCGCCCCACATTTATATACGATACGCTTGATTCTGTGCAGCCGTTGTTTTCAGAGACGGCGAGCGGCTGCACTCACAAAAGACATTTGTTTTGGAGCTAAGCCCCGCTCGCCGTCCTTGGACGCAAACACAAAAGGGTTCCATTATAAAACCCGCCTTAGGCGGGTTTTATAATTGCCAGTTACCGGATGCTTTGAAGCTATATGAAGGTTTCTTTTTTTGCAGTATGTGCAGATACGCGGTTGCGGCAATCATAAGGGCGTTATCGGTGGACAGTTTATTTACGGGCACGCATAGTTTAAATTTATTTTTCTTCGCGGTTTTTTTAAACTCATTGCGGATGTGTTTATTGGCAGAGACTCCGCCGCCCATTATCAGAATTTTTGCCTTTTTGTTTTTTATGGCGCGCAGTGTTTTAGAAAGCAGAGTTTCTGTTACCGCGTTTTCAAACTCAAGAGCGAATGATTTTTTCTGGAAGTCGGATAGTTTTCCGATTTTTTCCGAAGCGTAGAGAACGGATGTTTTTAGCCCGGAAAATGAGAAATCATAATCAGGAGTATTTATCATTGGCCTCGGAAATTTTATTTCCGGGACAATTTTTTCCTTACGCGCTTTTTCCGCGAGAGCGCTGATTTCCGGTCCTCCGGGGTAGGGAAGACCAAGAACGCGGGCAGTCTTGTCGAAGGCTTCTCCCGCCGCATCGTCGCGAGTTTCTCCCATAAGTTTGTACGAGCCCCATTTTTTTATTTCTATAAGTTCCGTGTGTCCTCCGGAAATAAGAAGGGCTACGGCGGAAGATTTAAGGTTTGTGAGTTTGTAGTCATTCGTTCCGGTTTTCTCCAGACACGCGGCAATCATGTGCCCCTCCATGTGGTTTACCGGATAAAGCGGCAGTTCCCAGGCTTTTGACAGAACTTTGGCAAAATTTATTCCGACCCACAACGCCGGCTCAAGTCCGGGACCAGCGGTTACGGCGACAGCGTCTATTTTTGGAATTTCTATGCCGCCTAGAAAAGGAATTAAAATATCGCCCAGCGATCGTTCGCGGTCCAGTATTTTTATCACCGAAGAGGAAATTTTTCTTGGTTTTTTTACTTTTTTTAAAAGGTCGGCTTTTTGCAGGGTTGTTTCAAGGAGCGGAGTCAAAGCTTTCTCATGTTCGCGTTTCGCCAGATTAGGGAAAACCCCTCCGTATTTGGTATGGATCAGGACTTGCGAGAGCAAATTATTTGCGAGTACCTTGAAAGAAGGGGATGATAATTTCCCTTTTGTTTCAATCAAACTTATGGCTGTTTCATCACAGCTTGTTTCAATAGCAAGGATTTTCATTGGTTGATATTCAAAACTAGCATTTATTACTGTTGGGGACAAACATGCTCCGCATGGTCGCGTTTTAATGGACGGTACGCGACACGATTTCGCAAAATTGCCTGCGTTGCGCACCATATAAAAATCCACCATTGGGTGGATTTTTATATGGTGCGCCTTGGAAGGATTGAACTTCCGGCCTTCACAATGTCAATGTGACGCTCTACCACTGAGCTAAAAGCGCAAGAACTTATTAAAATTATCCTAAATTTTGACTTACCGCAACCACCAGAGAACGGATGTGATTATGAGGAAAGCAATCAGATAATAACCGCTGTCTATGAGAAAAAGCATCTGCGGTTTGCGGCTCCAGTTTGGTTCGCGCGAGGCAAAAATCATGTCGCTGAATTTAATTACAATTACGAATCCAAAACATATTAAGGTTGAGATTAGGAGTGATTGGATAAGGGTATACGGTTGGATAAAATTAAGGACAGAATATAGGGCGTAAGAGAGAGCAACAGTTGCCAAGAATCCGTACGTCATAGTGCGTTTTTGGTGTTTACTCATCTCCAGCATATCTGCTTCTGTTCTTCCCACGGCTTCATTCCACGGTCTGGCGAAAAGAGTCTGCGAATACCAAAATCCTCCGAATAAAAAAGCCGCCGCTGCGGCCGCAAGTATCGGCCAAAATTGTGCGAGTGTAATCATTTTTTTTGTTTAATAATTATATGACTGATTGTATCAAAGATACGCGTCTTTTACGGGCAGGTGCTTCTTAAGGGAATTATATAACCGACATCATCGGCGTCGTAGGCAATGCCGTTTGGTCCGGCGGAGCGGATGGTATCGTTGCGGCAGTCGGAAGGCCCGCTCTCACGCTCGTTTTCGTCCAGGAGATACGGACTGCCCCATGGATCCCGGGTCATTCCCAAGAGTCCCGCGTAATTTCCGTTGGAGGCGGTATTTATATTGGTAAGGGCGCTTGCCCATTGGGTGTAGCATGCGTGAGACGATGAAATATTTTTTATGTCCCCGATGCTCCGGCAGGCGCAGTCACTGCAGCCACTACCGGTTATTTGGAGTAAAGTCTTACTGCCTTCCCCCTGGGCCATTATCGCCATTCTGATGAATCCGTTTATTTCCGCGTTTGCTCTGGCGTATCTGGCTTTGTTGCGCGCGCTTGTGAGTGTTGTTAAAACTACGGCCGAGAGTACGCTTATTATGGAAATGACTACGAGGAGTTCTATCAGAGTGAATCCCCGCTGATTCAATTTTTTATTTGAGGGTCGCATTTTCATCGTAAGTCTTCGGGACGCGGGGGATTCTGATAAACAGGATCATTGGGTATGTTTCCGCCGAACCCTTTGGGTGCCTTAATCGGCCCGTCGAGAACAGCCGAAAACAGATAAAAGGAGACGGTAAGTAAAGCGGCTGCCACCAAAGAAAGTATGATGGCCGCCTGTATTTCGTCTTTCACAAAACCACTTGAGTGTTTTATGAGCCACTGTCCGCTGGCTGAAGTTTGGGGTATAAGCGCGCGGTTTACGCGCGGCGGTTCCCTTTGGGGTTTCCCGGACCCTTCAGTGTCAGTCAGAAATATGAGTTCACCCTGCTTGTCTTTTTCCGGATACGGATACATAAACTTTAGTATAATCTATTATCTTTTGTTTTTTATACTGGGAATTTTATCCCCGGAGAAGTTCAAAAGCGGTTTCTTTCCCGTCTTTTTCATCCGCTATTATAATCCCGTCTTTTATTGAAATTATGCGCTCTGCTCTCTTGGCGTACTCTTCTTCGTGGGTAATCATAATTATTGTTTGCCCGTCCTTTTTGTGCAGATTTTCGAAGGCATCCATGACGAGCCGGCCGCTTGCGGAATCCAAATTTGCTGTCGGTTCATCCGCAAACAATACCCGCGGGGAATGAACTATAGCGCGGGCTATAGAAACGCGCTGTTGTTGTCCTCCAGAGAGTTCGCTCGGCAGATTTGTCATTCTGTCGGAAAGACCGATACGCGCGAGAGCGTCAATCGCTTTTTTCTTTGAGTCGCCGAATGAAAATCCCTGCATAAGCATCGGTAAAGCAACATTTTCAAGGGCCGTAAGTTCGGGGAGAAGAGCGTAGTCCTGGAACACATATCCGAGTTTGTGGAGGCGTAAAAGCGTTTTTTCCTGCTGGGTAAGCTTCGACGTTTTTATGTCTCCGATGAAAACTTCTCCGCCAGTTGGTTCGTCTAGGAGTGAAAGTTGATAAAGAAGGGTTGATTTTCCGGCGCCTGACGGTCCTATAATGGCGACAAACTCCCCGTCTTTTATCTCTAGGTTTATTCCTTTGAGAACCGTGAGAGACAAGTCGCCTTCGCCGAATTTTTTTACTAATTTTTCAGAGCGTATCATTTTAATTTCTTCCCAAAATGGAGTCCAGTGTATTTTTACGGATAATTATTTTCGCCGGTACGTATCCCGCTATCAAAGTGACGATAAGAAGGATAAAAACTCTGACTGCCGCTATTTCCGGAGTGGCTATTAAAATGCCGTCGGAGAAAGGAAAGTTTATGGGGTTAGCGTCAAAGTATGGTTTTAGTATGCCGAAAGTCAGGAAAAGACCTATGGCTGAACCCGTTATTCCATAAAAGAAAGCTTGGAATACGTAAGAAAATTGTACGGACAGCGGACTGATTCCTATGCCCTTCATAATACCGATGGATTTTCTTTTGGTGACGGCGTTTATGAATATAACGATGAAAATTGTTATGGAAGCAACTACCAGAGCGAAGGAAGAAAGCGCATTGCCAAGTACGGTCATTGTGGTTTCAATGTTCCGCAAAAACGACGGGATTGCTTCTGTCGCGGTTTGTATTCTGGCACTGTACTCTCCCATGAAAGATTTAGCATCGCTTGCTACTTTTTCAGCCATTCCAGGGGCTGTTATCACGGCTATCTCCTGAACCTCACCTTGGTTAACCGGAAGCATTCTGCGCAGTTCTTTGTCTAAAATGAACGCGCGGGTTGATATTTCATCAACTTTGCTTTTTACTATTCCGCGCACAATAAAGTCTTTGGCCACCATGTTTCCGTCTTTGAGCGAAAAGCTTACTCTTACACGGCTTCCTACATCCACGTCTTTCAATAAATCAAGGCCGGGTATGTTGGCATCGGCGAAACTGGAATATTTTTTTATCATGTTTGATCCTATGAGGATGTATCCCTCCGTGTCCTGTTCAAGCATGGTGCCTTTTTTTATAAAGCGCGAGAAATGGGTAACGGCCTCCTCCTTTTCCGGGTCTATCCCCGTAAGTCGTATCCCTATCTTGTTTGTGCGCTCGTTCTTTTTTGGTAGATCGTTTAATGTACCCAGAAGCTGTACATTTATCCCGTAGCGCGGAGAAATATTTTCTACGTCAGGATTATTTTCCAAAAAAGTGATGATTGCAGAGGAATTCTCTATGTAATTCCATCCCGGGGAAGAAGTAATGATAACGTCACCCGCGTAGCTTTCACTGAATTGTTTGAATGAACCGGCGATAAGTCCAACAAGAAGACCGTATACCACAACTAAATTTAGAAAAGTTAGAACCATTATGAAAATAATAAGCCCAGTCGTTCCTTTTCCGGAGTGTTTTATTTGGCGCAACGCCAAAAACCACCCAACCTTTATAGCCTTTGAATATTCGTTTTTGATATCAGAAAGTTTCTTCATTTACTCAATTTTGCGGAAGTGAGAGGATTCGAACCTCTGGTGCAGTTTCCCGCACGCCTGATTTCGAGTCAGGTGCCTTCGACCACTCAGCCACACTTCCTTCCGGTCACGAATACCGAAAAAGCATAGCATTTTTTGATTTTTTGGCAAAAAATGGTACTATCACGCCTGTTCTGTTTAGCTAAGCGGCCCTATCGTCTAACGGTTAGGACAGCGCCCTTTCAAGGCGTAAATCCGGGTTCGATTCCCGGTAGGGTCACCAAATACATAAAAAGAATGAAAAATTGCGTATTTTGCAAAATAATAAAGACAGGGAAACCGCATCACGAGATTATCTGGCAGGATAAAAAATTTATCGCTTTTCTCAGCAAAGAACCCATAAAACAGGGGCATACTCTTTTGATTCCGCGCAAACACGTTGATAAATATTTGGATATGAACGATAAAGATTTTTTAGAAATCGCCAAGGTGGCAAAAAAGATGGCCACGGCATTAAGGGATATTTTCAAATCAAAAAGAACAGCTTTTATCATTGACGGTTTTCGGGTACCGCATCTTCACGTCCATCTGATTCCGGTTAATAAATCCGGAGAAATAATAAAAGGAGTAGGATATAAATTGAAAGAACACGAATTGGAACACGTGGGGGCGATGTTGCGCTCGTATTTCAAAAAATTTAAATAATTTTTTATTGACTAAGTTGTACGAGTTTAGTAAATTCTAGAATAGTAAAAGTTTTTCAACGGAGAGGGGGAGAGTCATGCCGAGAAGAAAAGCCCACCACGGACAACAGTGCCAGGGAGGCGCCAAGAACGGCCGGTTCAGGAGCTACAAGTGGGGCATCAAAAAGCCCAAGAAGGGGAAGAAATAACCGGCCTGAATGCGCCGTAGGCATTCCACAGGAACACGAAGAGGTAAGGACCTCTTCTTTTATTTTTTATGAAATTTATTTCGCGTGCAGATAGAGATAAATATCTTCCACGGCGCGCACGGCGTCCCCGGCGGCAATGTTGTTTTGGTGATATAAAACGTCGGAACAGTCCCCGGCGGCCCATATGCCCGGCAGGGAAGATTTTTGTGAGCGGTGGTCAATTTTGATGCGTTTGTAAGGGTCCATTTCAACCAGCCCTTCCACAAAACCTGTGTTTGGAATTTGCCCTATTTCCGCGAATATTCCCGTAACATTGATTTCCTTTTCCTCACCTGTTTTTTCATCTTTGTATGCAAGACCAGTTACTGTTTTATCGCCCTTTATTGCTGTCGGGGTCGCGTTTACCAGAATTTTGAAGTTGGGGTGTTTTTTTACTTTTTCAACCGTGATGGGGTCTGCTTTTAAATTTTCAGAGCGGCTTATCAAAGTAACGCTTTTGGCGTAAGCGAGAAGCTGGGCGGCGGATTCAAATCCGGCATTGCCTCCTCCTATAACAGCCAAATCCTGTCCCGCGAACAAAGGACCGTCGCATGATGCGCAATAAGTGAGACCTTTGTGTTCGTGTTCGTCTGCGCCGGGAATGTTGAGCCTTCTTCTGGAACTTCCGGCCGCAACAAGAATTGTTTTGCCGTTCCAATTCATCCCATCCTCTGTTTCAACGGAAAAATTTTCACTTTCTTTTTTTATTGATTTGGCGCCGTATCCTTCTTTGACAGTGAGCGTTCCGTTTTCGCCCGTGTATTCAAAAACGTGTTTTTTAAGATTTTCCGCCAGGTCAAAACCGGAGATGGAAGGCGAGCCTATCCAGTTTTTAATGTCGGGAGAAACAATTGACTGTCCGCCGAACTCCCTCGCGATAAGGAGCGTTTTCAGGCGTTTGCGGGCGGCATATACGGCTGCGGCACATCCGGCCGGACCGCCTCCGACGATAATTAAATCAAATAGTTCGTTTTGCATTTGCAGATTATATAAGGAGTTCTCCAAAAAGTGAAACCGCCCCGAAAGGGGCGGTTTAGTTTCAAATGTCTACGGCTTCTTCGGGCGGCGCAGGAACGCGGGAACCGCTCCCCAGTCGTTGTTTTCATCAAGGCTCGGCACCGTCATGTCTTTAACTTCAACTTTCTTCGGTTCCTCGCTTGTAAACAGACTGTGCGTGTCTTTTTTTTCTTTTTCCTTCTCTTCCTTAAATGTTCCGGTAAAAAGATTTTTCTTTCCGGAAGGAGGGAATCCGGTGGCAATCACAGTTACTTTTATTTCGTCTTTCTTGAGTTTTTCATCGCGTATGGCTCCGAATATAACTTTGGCGTCTTTATCAATAGATTCTGTAATTACTTTTGCGGCTTCCTGTATTTCAAACATGGACATGTCATCTCCGCCGGCAATGGCGAAGAGGACACCTTTTGCCCCGTGGATAGACACATCAAGAAGCGGGGAATTTATTGCGGAAAGGGCGGCATCCGTGGCACGGTTTTCACCCTGGGCGCGGCCTACGCCCATAAGCGCCGTACCGGCGTCAGCCATAACAGCTTTTATATCCGCAAAGTCCACGTTTATGATTCCCGGCAAAGTTATGAGCTCAGAGATTCCTTCCACTGCCTGGCGTAACACTTCATCGCAGAGAGCGAAAGCATCTTTTACGCTCGTGGTCTTATCAACCGCCGAAAGGAGTTTGTCGTTAGGTATAACTATAATTGCGTCAACTTCTTTTTCCAATTCTTCAAGTCCGTGCTCAGCTATGCGCATGCGCTGCTGACCTTCAAAGAAAAACGGTTTTGTGGTAACTCCGACGGTGAGTATTCCCTGTTCTTTTGCAATCTTTGCGATTATTGGAGCAGCGCCGGTTCCGGTTCCTCCGCCCATGCCGCAGGCGATGAAAACCATATCTGCCGGTTTAAGAGCTTCCTGAATTTGTTCACGGGATTCTTCCGCCGCGCGTTTGCCGGTCTCCGGGTTCATTCCGGCCCCGAGTCCCTTGGTCAGGTTCTTTCCGAGATGGACTTTTTTGTCCGAGAGGCAGTGATGGAGGTCCTGGGTGTCCGTGTTCATGGCGATAAACTCGACTCCCCGGACTTTGGAATTAATCATGTGGTTTAAGGCTCCTTTTCCGGAACCGCCCACTCCGACTACTTTAATACGCGCGAAGGCTTCAATTTCAGGGTTTACTTTTGGCATGGTTTTTCCGCTTAGCTACTGTTAAGGTTTTCGTATCATATAGCGGAAAGGGCAAAGAACGCAAGGAGTGTCCCTTCGGGGGCGGTTACGGGCCGGGTAAGGGTTTTTAGGGCAAAAACTGGCGTAAAAAATCTTTCAGGGAGCGCGAAATTTTTTCACCAAAGCCGTCTTCCTCATCACTTTCGTTTCCCTGATCAAGTAGGGTCAGTCCATAGGCGACAGACCACAGTGAATCGCGGATTTTTCCTTTGGAGATGTGAGTGATGTCGGGAGTCTCAACTCTTGAAGGCAATTCCAGAGTTTTTCTTGCAACGTCTCCTATTTGCGGAAGAAGGGAACCGCCGCCGGTTATTATCGCTCCCGCCGGAAGAAGTTTGTTTCGGCGTATTTTTTTAAGTTCAAGGTCAACAAGTTCAAAAATGTCAGCGAGTCGCGCTTCAATTATTTCATCGAGTTTGCGTTTTGATGTATTGGCTCCGTCGCGGCCGATTTTTACATTCTCGGCTTCTTCAAGGGGAATCTTGAAACCCAGAGCGATGTCGTTTGTGATATCCGTGCCGCCGATGGGGAATACATGCAGAAGCACCGGGACTCCGTTTTCGTAAACAATCATGGAAACGGTCTCGGCGCCTATATTTATAAGGACACAACCGGCATTTTTTTGTTTTTTTGAAAGGCTTACCAGGCTCGCGGCAAGCGGGGCGGCCACCACATCAGCAATGTCTATGCCAAGCGAACTTACCGCGCCGACCAAGTCCTGCAGGTGCTGTTCCAGCGCCAAAATAACAAGAGTCATCACTTCAAGTTTTGAGCCCGTCATCCCGGTGGCGCGTCCAAGCACTTCCTTTCCGTCCAGGCGGAAATGTACGGGGATGGAATGTATTATTTTACGGTTGGAAATATCTTCCATTGTCCGCTCGCCGGCATGACGCGCTTTTTTTATGTCCAGATGAGTCACCTCGTTGTCGGCGCGTGAAATCACGGTGGTACCGCTCACGATTCTTGATTCCAGACTTATGCCTGCCAAAGAAAGAAGTATGCGGTTTATTTTGTGCCCGCTTGTTTTTTCCGCTTCGCGTACGGCTTTTTTTATACTCTCACGCGTTTCGTCGGTGTTTATTATGTAGCCGTGTCTCATACCCTGCGATGGAGCCTGTCCCATACCAAGCACGGTCGGGTATTCTTCGTCAGGTTTGTATTCCGCCACAACAACACGCACAGAATGCGTGCCTATATCAATACCCGCTGTGACGCGTTTTTTCATCCCGTTATTATAACAACAATCGGCGGTTATGAAGAAATTTTCCTTTTTTCGGGGATACAGAAACGGCGCTCAAGAGACTCCATTTTTGGTCCGTGATCCAGACCTTTGAGGTGGAGAAGTCCGTGAACATAAATATATCGGACAAAATCTTTCTCTTTCATGTCAAAAAGAGGGGAGTCTTTCTTTATGGAAGCCAAATGCATAAAAAGTTCACCGGAATTATCGGATAGCGGAAAGGAAAGTACGTTGGTCGGCTTATTTTTTTTGCGGAATTTTCGGTTGAGTTTGCGGCTCGTTTCTTCGTCCGCGAACACGAGCGACAGTTCGTAACGTTTTCCCAGTACCTGCTCTTTAAGCGAGCGAAAAGGCAAGCTCGGAAGCTTGCCTTTATCTAACTTAGTTACCGAGAAGGTGGATGCGGCCATAATGGCTTATCGTCTTTGGAAGCGTCTGCGTTCCTGAGGTTTTAATTTACCGAGGCGTTTAAGGGTCTCGTAAGTCTTCTTGCGCTTTAACTTGAGGAGTTTGGCGCGTTTTACCTTCAGTTTGGAGAGAGGGCGGTTCTCGTAGCGGCCGCTTCTCACCTTTGGCAAAATACCCGCCTCTTGTACGCGTTTCTGAAAACGGCGTATAACGCTTGTCGGATTTTCGTTTTGACCTTTCTTTACTTCTACGCTTGCGATACTCATAGTCGGCTATCCTACCACGGGTAATCCCGCTTGGCAACGGTCTCTGTCTGCTCTAATCCAGATTTTTAAGGTATTCCTGGAGCTTTTCTATCTTTACTGTTTCCTGGGAGCGGTTTTCCATATTCCGCACGATTGCCGCATTTTCCACGGCTTCCTTTTGCCCGAATATTATCGTGTAGGGAATTCCGAGTTTTTCCGCGGTACCAAGTTGGGTTGCCAGGGTATCTCTGGAAAGTGAGTGCACTATCGGTACCCGGGCTTTTCGCAGTATTTCCACGACTTTCAGGCTTTTCAGTTTTGCGTCGGCTCCAAGTTGTATGAAGTATACTTTTGGCTTCTTGATTATGCGGGGGGAAAGTTTTTTGCATTCCGGGAAAAGCATGATGCGTTCGAAACCCAATGCTGACCCTACGCTCGGTATGTCCTTCTTTGAACCGAGAGTTTTTGCCAGGTAGTCGTATCTGCCACCGCCGTTTATGGTGATTTCTTTTGTCGTTCCGTCTTCGTTCGTTTCCGTTTTTATGACTTCAAAAACCGTATTGGTGTAATAGGAAAGTCCGCGGGCAAGAGTGTGATTAATCCGGTACGGTATTTCCATTTCTTCAAGATATTCCAAAGTTTCTTTGAAGTGCTGTTTTGAGTCGCTGGAAAGGAATGAAATGGAATTAGGAGCCCCTTCTTTGAATGACGCGCAGGCTTCTTCTTTGCAGTCCAAAAGTCGGAGCGGGTTTGTCTTAATGCGTTCTTTGCAGTTCGAGCAAATGGAGCTCAGGTGTTTTTTGTAATAAGCGGTAAGCTCGCGGACAAACTTAACCCTGGAGTCCTTGTCTCCCATGCTGTTTATGTCTACCGTAAGATCCTTGAAACCGAATTCCTCAAGTATTGTCATAACCGTGCGGATAATAATCGCGTCGGTTATGCTTTTTTCACTGCCAATCATTTCCAGGTTGAACTGGCGGAATTCCCGCAGGCGCCCGCGTTGGGGACGTTCGTGGCGGAAAACTGAGCCGTAACTGTAGAGCATCACCGGCTGGGGAAGAGCCTGCATGCCCTGCTCAATATAAGAACGCATAACCCCGGCGGTGTATTCAGGGCGCATAGCCAAATGGTCTCCTCCTTTGGTGCGCAGTGTGTACATTTCTTTGTCCACTATATCGGTACCTTCGCCTATTGTTGTGGTAAAAATGTGTTCGTACTCAAGTACAGGCGTTTCAATTGGTTTGAATCCGTAATATATCGCTACTTCCTGCGCTTTTTCGAACATCCCCTGGAGCTGATAGTATTCGTCAGCCTGCACGTCGCTCATTCCTTTGGGAGACTGGATAAGGTTTTCTTTTTCCTTTCCGAGCGAAGTTATTTTTTTAAATTTATTCAGCATAGGCATTTTTTATTCTAATAAGAGTGGAAATTTCCGGGGAAAATACCAATACCGGTCAGCGGGAACAGGCGCAAAAACGCGCGGCCGGAAATAAAATTTTCTTCAAGAGGTCCCCAATAGCGCGAATCATAGCTTTCCGCGCGGTTGTCGCCCATCACGAAATATTCATTAGCCCCAAGTTTTTTATCCACTGAAATATTAAGAGCATGAAGGGTTACATACGGTTCGGAGAGTTTCATTCCGTCGGGATGAAACTCGGAGACAATTGTAGTTGAATCGCCGTCTATTTTTACTTCTTCTCCCGGCAGGCCGATTATGCGCTTTATGAAGTAGCGGTTGGCGTAGCGGGGATCCTTGTTTTTATTGGGGAAAAGAAAAACAACCACGTCCCCGCGCTTAAATTCCGTGAAGCGCGGGGAAATTTTGTCCACTAAAAGATAATCGTTGGTATCAAATGTCGGCGCCATTGAGCGGCCGTCAACGATGAAGGGCTGCACTATAAACGGGCGTACTATAAGAAACATCACCGCGGCGACTATCACAAAAAAACGTATCGCGTCCCAGTCATCCTCGTGCGTTCCTTTCCATTCCCTGAATTTTGTTAAGAAACGTCCGAAAGTGGAATTCATAGTGGTCGTATTGTAAAGGAAAGAATCGAGAGGCGCAAACAACCGGTTTTTACTTATATATTTGCGAGTTCTGCTTTGAGTGAAGATAAAACTTTGTCATCGGAAAGACCCTCCAATCTTATGTGCTGTTTGCTCAGAAGGAGTTTGCGCAGTATTTTTATTTCACGGTCATATATCAGCACGAGGTCGTTTTGTCCGACTTTGGCGGCAAATTCCCGGAAAGCCTTAAGCTGAAGGAGCAGTTCTTCCAATATCAGACGTTGAACCGGATGGGACTCTAACTCTTTTGTTTTGTGGTTTACCCAAAGCCCCGCCAGTTCAAGTACAGTTTCGCGTTCAATGCCTATTATCGCCTGCGGCACCTGCCTTTTTTCTCCTATAAAACGGTCTCGGTCGGAACGGAAATATTTTATGGTTCCGAGCTTTCCGTTTTTGATATTTTCCAGAAGGGAAGCCAGTTTTTCTCTTACGCTCATTCCGCTGAAGGTAACGTCTATGGCCGTAGCCAGGTGGGCGTATGTGTTTTCTGTTTCTTCAAACTCCACTATGGCGTCAATTCCGTGGGCTATGTCGTCATACTCAGCTGTCTTTGTTATCACTGTTTTGTCTCCTATCCAGTTATTCAGTTCTCCCGCGTCTATAAATAAAGCTTCAAATATGTCGGCCAGTTTTTTGTTTTCGTCAGCTTCAAATTGCTTCTTTCTTTTTTCAACATAGGCCATATCGGCAGCCAGGTTCGCCTCTCCGTAATTTTTGAAAGATTTGGGGTCTATGGCGTTCTCCACAAGAGATGCCACAGCTTTCTTGTGGGCAAATTCAATAAAGGGGGAACTCGTTTCTATTTGGGAGTGATCTGGGTTACTGCCCGGGTTTTTTTCCATCATATCAGCCGATTATTCCACCTTTTCTTCCGCGCCACAAATTGCGATATACTTCCATTCAATGAAATATTTTATTGTGGGGCTCGGAAATCCCGGAGAAGAATATAAAAATACCAGACACAACACCGGAAGAATTGTTGCGTCTGTGGCGGCAAAAAAGTTTGACGCCACGGAGTGGAAGACGGAAAAAACGATGAAGGCACTTACCGCCAAAGGCAGCCACGGCAAGCACTCGCTCATCTTTCTTTTGCCTGAAGGTTTTATGAATAATTCAGGAAAGAGCGTGGCGGGGTTTGTGAAGAGTAAAAAAGACGCTGAACGTACTGTTGTTATTTATGATGATCTCGACTTGCCGGCCGGCAGTTTTAAACTTTCGTTTAACCGCGGGAGCGGAGGGCACAGGGGGTTGGATTCGGTAATCAGGGCGCTAAAAACGCGGGAGTTTGTGCGAATCAGAATAGGTATCTCACCCGTTACTCCAGGCGGGAAAATTAAAAAACCGCAGGGAGAGAAGAAAGTTCAGGATTTTATTTTGGGGAATTTTTCCGACAAAGAAACTGAAACCTTGAAGAAAACCGCCAAAAGAGCCGTGGAATCTATTGAGACGCTTGTCGCTGAAGGCCGTGAAAAAGCAATGAGCGTATCTAATTAACGCGATAGAAAGATAAATCCCCGCGGAAGGAAAGTTTTACCAAATCACGCACGAAGAACAATCCAACTGCTACAGAGAGGATAACCATTAGTTGCACGGAATATCCGGTATGCGTGATTGCATAACTCCAGAAAGAGAAGTTCTCGGAAACACTTGACCAAGCCGGGCGGTTTTTGAGCACATCCGCAACAGAAACCGATTTTGCCAAAAATACAGCAAGAGCCATAAGCCACAGGGGTTTAGCCGTAAGAAGGGCGAGAGCCCTGCGCATGTGATATATGCGGGTGACACGGCGCATTATTATTGTTTTTGTAGTTTCCATATTATTTATATTTTTAATTTTGACTGTTCATAATTTTACGCAGTTCTTTTTTGGCGCGGTGTATGCGGGTGCGTATTACCCCCTCCGAGACTCCCTCAAGCTTGGCGATTTCCTTTTGCGGCCGTTCTTCGATGAAATACATCGTTATGGCACGTTTTAGCATCTCCGGAAGCTTGGAGACCAGGGAAAGGGCGAATTCACCGTTTATTTTCGCCTCCATTCTGTGTAACTCGTCCTTGTCGGGAATTATTTCAGCAAACTCATCATCCAAATCCAGAAGAGAGAAAAATTCTTCTTCCTTCTTTTTCTTCTGATAGTGTGTAAAACACGTATTCATCAGTATTTTATACCCCCAGGATTTGAAGCTTGCCCCTTCCACTGTCTTAAATCTCGGTGCGCCGGTGTATATACGCACAAATGTTTCCTGAACGGCGTCCTCGACGTCTTCTTCGGTGCGCAGAACTTTCCGGGCCTTGCGCTTGAAAGCTTCCTCATAGCGGTCAACTATGACCTCGTAGAGGGCGGGATGACTGAGAGATAAGGAAAGAATTTCCTCATCTCTTTTATGAGTTATATTTTGTTCTTCTGTATCCGATTGTGTCTCCATTAAAAGAGGTATACTACGAGCCCTGTTTTGTTGCAACGTTTTGATTCCTTTTCGTAGTGCCGCGAGAGATGCTGTGACCACAGTTGTCTCCGCGCTGGTTTCTATAACTCCTAAAATTTTTAGTGTGTTACAAAACCCCGCTTTTGGGCGGGGTTTTGTTTTTTTTGTTCTTATTTTTTTACGTACGAGAGGGTCATTCTTTGTTCCTTTGGTTCAAAGAATGTGATTTGAAAATCGTAAGTTTTTCCGAGACTTATGTTTTCCTTTAGTTTGGCTTCTGAACCGAACTCGGAAACATGAACAAGGCCGGCAACTCCTTCTTCTATGGAGACAAGAGCCCCGTGCTTGTTGAACTTGATTACAACACCCTTAACTGTGTCGCCCTTGTTGTATTTTTTATCGGCATCGCTCCACGGATTTGGTGTCAGGGCTTTGATGGAAAGAGAAATTTTTCCGTCTTTAATCTCAATGATTTTGGCTTTGACGACGTCTCCCACCTTGAAAAGCGAGCGCGGATCGTCAATGAGAGCCCAGCTGATTTCGGAGATGTGCACCAATCCCTCCAATCCCTCTTCTATTTTTACGAATACTCCGAAATCAACGATTCCGGTAATCGGGCCTTCTATTTCGTCCCCAAGAGTATAGCGGGAAACAATCTCGGTTTTTTCCTTAAGGGAAGTATCTTTTTCCGAGAAGATGAGTTTTCCTTCTTTCGGGGTTGCTCCGATTATGCAAACTGATATTCGCTTTCCGATAAGTTTTTTAAGTTCGCGCAGGATTTTGTCCTTGTCGCCGTCGGCAACGCGCGGGTAATTTTCAGATTTAAGCTGGGACGCGGGTAAAAATCCGCTCAGCCCCTGCCACTCCATTATAAGACCGCCCTTGTTGGCTTCTTTTACAACGAGATCGATGACGGTTTTGTTTTGTATGGCCGCTTCGGCATCGCTCCAAATGAGGGCTTGCTTGGCTTCGCGGAGAGACAGTTCTATATAACCGTCGTCATTTTCACGGAGAATTATTTTGGCTTTTATTATGTCGCCTATATTAATTTTCCGGATAACGTCTTTAGCCTGGATGAATTCTATCCCGTATATAATTCCGGTTCCGTATGGAGGAAGATCAACGTAAACCGACGATGGCTCTATTGCGATAACCGGTCCTTCCACTATTTCTTCGACACGCAGCATTTTCGGCCCGTCGATTTTTGGTTCTGTTACAGTAGTCATAAATTTTAAAACAAAAATTGCCTCCAAAAGGAGGCGAAAATCGCACTTCCCTTAGGTGTCCGGCTCATTTACTCACAGAGAGACGCGGGTTTAGTCCTAAAGAGACTTTAATAATCGTATTGATTTTTCAAACAGGTTCTCAAACGATTGCGTGAATGTAACACGCACCGCGGTTTTTTGCAATGCTTGCGGTTTGGGCGCCGTATACCGGTTTACCAGCAGGAAGTTCCGTGAAGCGTTGTCCCGGTTGGACACGAGCCGGATATGGCGGTAGTTGAATTGGAAGCTGAAAGATCAGGGGTTCCGTTTACCGTAACGGTCAGCTCTCTGTCGGTTCGGGGGGTATTTTCATTTAAATCGCTAAAGCAGGACAGGCGGTATTTTGATGTACTCATGGGAGCCGTGACATATTCACCGGCTTGTCCGTACATGGAAGTTATTCTTGCCCAGTTACCCATGGAATCTTTGTTTGATATTACGCAATGGTCCGCAACAGCGTCCCACTTGAATTTTGAAAGTTGTCCGGGGTCGGTTGTCGCCGGGCTCGCGGTGAATGACCTTATCGTGGCTGTTGGCGGAGCGTCGGAACCCACGGAGACTTCGCGTTCAGTTATGGCTCCGGCCTCGTCGCGTCTGTCATAGCAGGAAAGTTTGTATTGGGCGGAGCCCTGCGGCGCTACACTTACTGAACCTTGCCCTTCAGTTATAATCCTTGAGCGAACCCAATTGCCGGAATCAACTTTATTTGAAATAACACAGTGGTCTGCCGAGGAGCTCCAGCTTAGCGTGGCCAATTGTCCCTGGACAATACTTGTAGGGAAAACGCTGAATCCCTGAATCAGGTTTGTAACCACGGTATTTTGGGGAGTGCCCGATACTGTTCCGGAAGTTGTTCCGCTTGTGGCACCGGCGCTCCCCGCGCAATTAATTTCATTTATTTTTGCCGCCGTGAGAGTCGCGACGTTTCCGGTCGTCGGCAGGCCTTTAGCCAGTTGGAAGTCCCTTACGGCCTGAAGAGTGGCAAGTCCGAATCTGCCGGTAGGTTCGGTGTTAAGATATCCCTTCGCCTTTAAAAAATTTTGCAGAACCGTTACTTCACCGCCGGTCCGGCTGCTTACGGCCGTGTACCTGAGATCGCGGGTTATTATCGTACAGGAAGAATTTGAGGTGTTTGAAGAGGTGGAAGAAACTTGAGAACCGGCGGCCGGTTCCGGAGTGCCGCCCAAGACAGCCTGCGCGGTTACAAGCGCCGGCAAATAGAGAAATAATGTAAAAAATAAAATAGCGGATTTCTTCATCGGATTTGTTGTAAGTATAAATTTTTATTTGACGAGTAGCAATGATTTTTGTTTGTAACTGACCGGGATAATTTTTTTATAAGAAATAAAAAACCGCCCTGGCTTGTAGCTCAGGGCGGGGGTTTAAAGGTGCTTGGCATTACTTGGCTTCAGATTTGATTCCGTTGCCGCCGAGCGGTTGTACATTTTGCATGGGCGCGGGGTTGATGTTGATATCTACCGCCCCAGGGTCCCCCTGTTTCATTCGTTTTGCGACGATGAAACTCATCCCGATTTTTGCATTGGGAAATGAGGAACCGTTTGTGTTGGTGATTCCGGGGGCAACGGTTAGACCCGTTAAGGCGCTTACCGCGTTGAAGATTCCGGTACCAAGAGAGAACCCGTTGGCTCCGGACGACACCCCGACTCCTCCCGCCCAAAAACTTGGGTGGGAGAGAAGGACGACTTGCCCTTCAACACCGGAGAGTACTTCTCCGAGGGAGTTCATGAGATCGCTCACTATCACGCTCATGTCCAGGGGGAACTCTTTGGCCGCTTTTGGAGTGGCCGAGATAGTGACTTTCCCGAGGCACTCAAAAGTACCTTTGCCCGAGAGGTCTACCTCGATTTCGGGGATGGCGCCCCCTTGCTTCTTCAGGTTTTGATGCCCAGAGAAAACAAAAGTCGTCATTCCCGAATCTCCTTCCTGTTTTACTACGGCCAGTTTTCCTTTTCCGACGCGCGGCTTGCAGGAGTTCACGTAAGCCATGTCGAGTTGCCACCCCACTACTTCCGCCGGAAGGCCGGCTTGGTTGGGGAGCATCTGGAAAAGTGCCGGCGCCGATGCTTGTTGAAGAGCAACCGGCGGGGCGTAGGGGAGCGGTGAATTGCCCCCCGAGAAGTTGATGCTCTGGGTATTTCCCGTGCCGTTTATTGCCTGGGAATTTCCAGTTTGAATTGCCATGTCGTTGTTGAATGTGGAGGAGCTCTGTGCGATGACGTTGCTCATACACACCACGTTTGAAACAATTACAAGCAGTACGGCAATGCCTCGCATGATCGGGTCTCCTTGTTTTTTTCACGGCACCGGTCGGCGCCGCGGTTCGTTACTGTTTCGTTCTCGGTTGGTTGTTGAATGTGCCCATGTTCCCGTAGACGGTGAAGCCTCCGGAAATGTTCGCCGAGCCGTTTCCGTTCGACGAGGCCGACAAATTCATCGACTTTTGGAAGTTGGAAAAGCTTTGCAGGTTTCCATCGTTCTTCCCGAGGCCGATATTGCCGAACCCCGTAATCTGCATGCTCACGTTCCCCGAGCCGCCTTTCTCGCTTGAGACGTTTCCGTTTGCCCACGGCGTTGCCGTGAACGAAACAGATCCGAGCGAAGTTGACGCGTAAGAGGAAATGATGGGCGCTTGGTTGCTGTTGAACTGCAGGTTGCCGTTCCCGTTGGGACCGGCGACCTCTGTCCAGGCGTTGATGCCGCTGCCGAAATCAAAACCGGCCTGCGCGTAGTGTGGAGTTCCCGGTACCTGTGCTTGGGCCCCGCCGCCGATGGCGCACGCCATCAAAAAGAAAAAACCCGAGAGGGTAATGCGTTTGATGTTCTTAAACATGGCTATTCTCCTAAAGATTGGTTTTTCAATGGACCTACTTTTTTAGAGGAATTGAGTTTTTTTGTACCCCCTTCCATCTGCCCCTAATTATACCACATAAATAGGCTACTTGTCAATACTGCCAAGAAACTCTGTTTTTATAAGGGGGACTACCAACCGGCTGTGTTTTTTTGTATACTGCCACCCATGATTATTACTTACCACGGCAAGGAATTTTTTAAGCTTCAGCTCGGGGATACCGTAGTTGCCTATAATCCTGTTTCTAAAGACTCAAAAGGCAGGCTCACCCGTTTTGGCGCGGACGTGGCTCTTTCCTCCGTAAACACCATTGAATGTAACGGTTTCGAACAGGTCGCCCATGGGGATAAAAAACCGTTCGAAATCAGGGGTCCCGGAGAATATGAAGTTAAGGGAGTCATTGTGCGTGGAATTTTCTCTGAGTGCCTGATAGACAAACAAAAATATGTTAATACCATTTACACGCTTACCTTGGATGGAATAAAAATATGTTTGTTGGGGATGCTTTCCGGCAAACTTGATGCCGAGCAAAAAGAAGAGATAGGCGAAGTGGACATTTTGTTTGTCCCGGTGGAAGGAGGAGAAGGTTATTCCTTCAGAGAAGCGGCATCGATTTCCGTGGCGCTTGAGCCGAAAGTAATAATACCGATGAACTACAGCGAGAAAACGTTACCGCTTTTTTTGCGCGAAGCCGGAGCCGAAAAAGTGGCTCCAATTGAAAAGCTAACAGTAAAACGCAAGGATATAGACGGTAAAGACGGGGAAGTGATGTTGCTTGAAGAGCTGTAGTGCTAAAGGCGACAGAGTACAAAGTTTCCGCCCGTGCTGTATACTGGGTTGGTTAAGTCAGTATTAATATAAATTATATTCATTTTATGGCAATAAATTCAGCTTTATCAAAACCGCTCAATCTTTCTTCAGAACTTGAAGCGGTTATCGGAAAAGGTCCACTGCCTAGGACTGAGGTGGTTAAAAAGCTTTGGGTATACATCAAAAAGAATAATCTTCAGAATCCCAAGAACAAGAGGAATATTCTCGCAGATGATAAATTGAAGGCTGTTTTTGGGGGCAAGGGCGAAGTTACAATGTTTGAGATGACTAAACTCGTCTCAAGCCATCTGAAGTAACTGGTCCTCCGGTAATTGTGGTCTGTTCTTTCTTTCCAGGATATAATGTATCCATAATTATGGAAGAGATTTTTTCCAGTCTCAAAAAGAAACCCGTGCGCGAAAAGAATCGGATTTTATACTGGACGACATTTTTGGTCATGGCTGCCGTTGTTATTTTCTGGTTCTTTACTTTTCCTAACCGTTTTAGGGAGAATCCCCCGGTCACGGAAAACACGGCTGTTAACGGTTTTTTGAACTCTTTCGTGAAAGCGAAGGACAGTACCCAGCAATTCTTTGAGGGGGTTTTTGTTTCGGGTCAAAATTACTTTAAATAGTGGTTAAATTTCTGTTAAATCCTTGATGTAAAAGGCTTTTTGTGCTAAACTGGTATAACTTATGGCTCGTAAAGAAGAGGAGAAAAAGGAGGCAGAAAGCCCCGCTGTAGGCGGGGTTTTGCCGGTAAATATAGTTAAGGAAATGCGCGAGTCCTATTTGGACTATGCCATGTCCGTCATTACCCAGCGCGCACTTCCGGACGTACGTGACGGACTGAAGCCGGTACATCGCCGCATACTTTTCTCAATGCATGAAAAAGGACTCACTGCTTCCGCCAAGTTCAGAAAATCTGCGACCGTAGTCGGAGATGTGCTCGGTTCTTACCATCCGCACGGAGATGCTTCAGTCTATGATGCCATGGTGAAAATGGCGCAGGATTTCTCTTTCCGATACCCGCTTATTCTTGGGCAAGGTAACTTTGGTTCGATTGACGGGGACAGCGCGGCTGCTTACCGCTATACCGAGGCAAAAATGTCGCGCATAGCAAGTGAGCTGTTGAGCGACATAGAAAAAGATACGGTTGATTTTCGTCCGAATTACGACGGTACCAAGAAGGAACCGTCTGTTCTTCCGAGTTCACTGCCTAATGTTCTTTTGAATGGGACTCTCGGTATTGCCGTGGGTATGGCCACAAATATCCCGCCCCATAATTTAGGCGAAGTTGTGGACGCGACCGTGCACCTGATTGATAACGAAGAAGCGACCACTGAAGACCTTTTGGAATTTGTTAAGGGGCCGGATTTCCCGACAGGCGGGGTTGCTTTCAACAAGTCTGATATTGCCCACGCTTACGCAACAGGACGCGGCGGCGTCGTTGTGCGTGGCGAGGCAGAAATAATGGAAGTGAAAGACGGTCATTACCAGATAATTATAACTTCCATACCTTATCGCGTTAACAAATCCGATCTTTTGGTGCAGATAGCTGATCTTCACCGCGATAAAAAAATAGATATAAAAGATTTGCGTGACGAGTCCGCCAAAGATATCCGTATAGTCGTCCAGCTTAAGGGAGGGGGACACCCGCAGACCATTTTGAATACTTTGTATAAACATACGGAACTTGAGAGCACTTTCCACTACAACCTGGTGGCTCTTGTAGATGGCGTACCGCAGACGCTTTCTCTGAAAAATATACTGACCGAGTTTGTTGGTTACCGCCGGGAAGTTGTGCGCCGCCGCACGGAATATGATTTGAGGCGCGCCGAGGAACGCGAACATATATTGCTCGGGCTTAAAAAAGCTCTGGACCACATTGATGAGATTATAAAACTCATAAAAGCCTCCAAAGATACCGCAGCCGCCCACGCCAACCTGATGCAGAAATTCAAGTTTTCTTCCATTCAGGCGACCGCAATTTTGGAAATGAAACTCCAGCGTCTGGCCGGACTTGAAAGAAAGAAGATTGAAGATGAACTTCGCGAGGTACAGGCGATGATTGAAAGTCTTAAAGACCTGCTTAAGCACCCGAAGAAAATTTTGGCCCTTGTCAGGAAGGAACTTTTGGAAGCCAGAGAAAAATATGGGGATGAACGGCGCACCAGAATAGTCAAAGGTGCTGTTTCTGTCATGACGGTTGAAGATTTGATTCCCGACACGGAATCTGTGCTCGTTTATACTTCCGGCGGTTATGTTAAGCGCACCGATCCGTCAGAGTTCCGTGTACAGCGCCGTGGTGGTGTAGGTGTGGTTGATTTGAACACCAAAGAAGAGGATTTTGTAACAACCATTCTTACTGCGTCAACGCACAGCGACCTTCTTTTCTTCACGGACAGCGGCAAAGCCTATCAGATAAAAATGTATGACGTTCCGGAAGGGCGCCGCTCCACGCGCGGAAAATCAATCGTTAATTTCCTGCAGGTTGGTTCCGATGAAAAAGTAACTTCCATTTTGGTTATGCCAAAAGAAATTAAACAGGCAAAATTATCCCTGGCTATGGTTACAAAACAGGGGGTTATCAAAAAAGTCTCGGCGGAAAACTTTAAGGACGTGCGCAGAAGCGGAATTATTGCTATCCGTCTGGATAAGGGGGACGAACTTCTGGCCTCAATGTTTGTGGAGAAGGGTGATACGTTTATATTGGCGACGTCCGGAGGCCAGGCAATACGCTTTAAGGAATCGGATGTGCGGGAAATGGGGCGCGCCGCCGGCGGTGTGCGTGGAATAAAAATGAAGAAAGGCGACTATCTTATAAATGCCGATATTGTCGGTCAGTCCGTGCAAAACCCCGAACTTCTTGTTATTTCCGCGAATGGTTTCGGTAAAAAGACTCCGCTCAAGGAATATAAAATACAAAAACGAGGAGGGTCCGGAATAAAGACGGCTAAAGTGACGGCAAAAACTGGAAAACTTGTCATGGGCAAGGTTGTCACCGAAAACACAGAAGAAATAATCGCCATTTCCAAGAAAAGCCAAGTAATAAGGACAGAACAGAAAACTATTCCGTCCCTAGGACGCCAGACCCAAGGGGTGCGCATAATGAAACTTCGCGATGGGGATACTTTGGCATCACTTACCTGTTTGTAAAAAATATTTGATAACAAAAATTACCGCTTGACGCGGTAATTTTTGTTATAATGAAAATATGGCTTTTCTAACACCGGAAGAACAACTGAACGAGATTCACGTAGAACAGGGGGCTACAGTGGCGGATTTTGGCGCCGGCACCGGGGCCTACACGTTCGTCGCCGCTAAAGATGTCGGCATACACGGCAAAGTTTACGCGATTGACATAAACCGCGATTTGCTGGAAAAAGTAAAAAGTGAAGGTTTAAAAGTGGGACTTGAAAATATAGATGTTATCTGGGGAGACATAGAGCGAGAGGGAAGCACCAAACTGCGCGGAGGGACCGTGGATTTGGTTATTATTGCCAACATTCTTTTCCAGGTTGAAGACAAGGACGGGATGATAAAAGAAATGCTGCGCGTACTGAAGCCATTCGGGAAAGTTTTTGTCGCCGATTGGTCTGACTCATTCGGCGGCGTCGGTCCGCACCCGGAACAGGTTTTTCCGGAGGCAAAGGCCCGCGAACTTTTTACAAAGCACCATTTCACAATAGAGAAACCCGTAGCAGCCGGCGACTATCACTACGCCTTTTTGGCAATGCGTACTCAGGCTACGGAATAGCCTGGGAGTGTCAGAAAATGATATAATTTTCGGTAATAAAAAGTGAAGTCTAATTTTCAAACTATTGCGGTCATAGTTTCCATAGTCTTTGGGGTTTTCGCCGTTTTGGTTTTTTCGGGACTCATTCCGATAGGAGGAAAAAATGAATCGCAATATACCGGCACGGTTACCGTGTGGGGAACTTTTCCTGCCGCGGCCATAAACCCGATTTTTGAAAGCATAAATAACTCCGTTAAAACATTTAAAGCCGTTTATGTTGAAAAAAATGAAGATACTTTTGAGCAAAGCCTGATTGAGGCTTTGGCTTCGGGTGCCGGTCCGGACGCAATTGTTTTCCCGGAAAACCTTATTGTGCGTCAGGGGGACAAGCTCATGCCCCTCCCGTTTACTTCTCTTTCAGAGAGCGAATTCCGAAGCCGCTTTGTTGATGAGGCATCAATTCTTCTGACTCCAATTGGAGCACTGGGGGTTCCTTTGGCGATTGACCCGATGGTTCTCTATTACGACCGTGATGCTTATAACGCCGCAGGCATACCTGAACCACTCTCGAAGTGGATTGACGCGGCATCAACCGTGACAAAACTCACAGTCATAGACAAGGACAACACGCTGATGAAGAGCGGTCTTCCTTTGGGAGAATACGAAAATATTTCTCACGCTAAGGAAATAATCTCGCTTCTTATGTTCCAACTCGGAAACCCAATAGTGAAGTCAAGTTTTTTGACGGATGGAGGGGTGTTGCAGAGGAAATTGAGTGCGGTTCCGGGCATAGCGAAGGGGTCAGTTAACCCGGCGGAATCGGCTTTACGTTTTTACACCGAATTTGCCAATCCGACAAAGACGACTTACTCATGGAACCGCACGATGCCTTCTTCCAGGGATGCGTTTATAGGAGGTACCGCGGCAATGTATCTTGGATTTTCTTCCGAATACAAAGAGATTGCCGAAAAAAATCCCCATCTTAATTTTGGTATGGCGGTAGTTCCGCAACTTGCGGCGGACAGCGGGATAAAAGCGACTTACGGAAGACTCTATTCATTGGGAGTCACGCGTACCTCAAAGAATATGGCAACTTCTTTTTACCTCCTGACGATTCTTTCCGCCGGCGATTTTATTTCGGCTATAAGCAAATCCCTTGATTTGCCTCCGCCGCGTCGCGATATTTTAGCCGTGGCTTCTCCGTCGGATGCCAAGTCGGAAGTACTTCATCAGTCCGCGTTAATTGCGCAGGGCTTTCTTGATCCGTCGCCTGCGGCTACCGACAAAATATGGAAAGACGCGGTTGAGGCAGTTCTCTCAGGCAGGTTGAATCCGGCCGGGGCGGCAAGCGCCGTCCAGTCGCTTTTCTCAGCCATGCTTTTGCGCTGACGCTTATGAAACTATTTTCTTTTTTCCTTTCTTTTCTTGTCGTAACGATTCCTGTTGTTTCTTTGGCTCAGGCAACACAGGGTTCTCCGTTTGTTGTCTGTGACGGCGCAGACTGCAATTTGGATAAATTCTTTGAGCTTGTGACTAAGACAATTAATTTCTTCATGACCGCTGTTTTTGTTCCCGTCGCGGTGTTGGCTTTTGCCTGGGCGGGATTTCAGATGGTAATCTCGCGTGATAAGCCGGGGGCTTACAGCAAGGCCAAACATATGTTTGGAATGATTTTCTGGGGGGCGGTCTGGGTTTTGGCGGGGTGGCTGGTGGTTAAACTAATTTTAGATTCACTTTATTTCCAGGGGGATGTTCCCGGAGGCTCCGCGAGCGGACCCTTCAGGAGTTTCTTTAGATAGCTAGCTATATGACGCGTGATATAATGTCGAAAATGAAAAAATTTTACCTGGCTGCCCTATCGTTTTTTCCTGGAACCTTGTTTGCCCAAACTCAAGTTGGTATCCCAAATCCCATAAGAGCAACTACTGTGCAGGAGCTAATAGGAGACGTGCTAAACGCTGTTATTTATTTTTCCATTCCGGTGCTGGGTTTAGCCCTTATTTTTGTCGGTTTCCAGTTTGTGTCGGCGCGCGGGAATCCCGGCGAAATAGCAAAGGCCAAAACCAATTTCTGGTACACTATATTAGGCGCCGCCATTGTACTTGGGGCCAAGGGATTACAGCTGATTCTTTCGGGTACGATTAACCAGATTATAGTTAATTAAGAAGCGTCGCGTTTCAATCGACAGTACGCGACATAATTTTGCAAAATTATATGAAAAAAAATTTATTGAAAATCGGGAGTTTTGCGGCAAGTTTGGTTCCGTTAAGCGCCATGGCGCAGATATCCTTAAGCTTAAGCGGCGGCAACCTTGATTCCACAAGCGCCTCCGCGTTCATTACCTCGGCCATTACGATGATAAACACCAAAATCATCCCGGTGATCATCGCGCTTGCCTTCATAGTCTTCCTTTGGGGGGTTTTCCTTTTTGTAAAAAATGCCGATAACGACACAGAACGAAAAAAAGGCAGGGAATTCATATTTTGGGGACTAATCGGTTTGTTTGTAATGTTTTCAGTCTGGGGGTTGATTTATTTCTTATCAACCACGTTTGGTTTAAATAACACTTACCGCCCAACTCCGCCGACCCTGCAATAATTTCCGGAGCCGTGTTCATGCTTAGAGTGGGGTGGTTTTGGGGAGTGGTACAGCTTACTAAACAATTATGAAAAAAAATTTATTGAAAATCGGGGCAATTATTTTAAGTTTAGTCCCGGTGAGCGCCATGGCGCAGGATTTTGTTACCACTAATTTTTCCGCTTTTGTCGATTCTGCCATTACGCTCATGAACACCAAAATCATCCCGGTGATTATAGCGGCGGCCCTTGTAGTCTTTCTTTGGGGAGTTCTTACCTTCATAAAAAATGCCGATAACGATGCGGGACGCAAAAAGGGCAGGGATTTCATTTTATGGGGTCTTATAGGTCTTTTCGTTATGTTTTCAGTCTGGGGGTTGATTTACTTCTTGTCAGAAACGTTTGGCTTTAGTAATTCCTACCGTCCTACTCCCCCGGTATTTTAATCGTTAAGAGGGCTATTCGCGGCAAGGTTTGTGAACCGCATTGCTTTTCAATGTGTGCAAAACTTCCTTGTCTTTTATGGGTCATTCCCGCTATACTGTATACAAATCGGTTGACGATTTTAATTACTATATTTAATCCATTATGAAAAAAACGTTAGCTACTTTAGGAACAGTTATTGCTTCTACCGGTCTCGTGTTCGCTCAGGCGAATGCCGGCGCCGGCGGCCTTAACAGTGTAATCGTGTATGTGAGCGATACCATCAACAAATTAACCATTGTTGTGGTTGCCGCCGCTGTGCTTGTTTTTGGTTACGGCATCCTGGTTTATATCTTCAATCTAGGCAAAGCTGATTCAAAGGCTGAGGGCAGAAAGCTTATGATATGGGGTATTATCGGAATATTCGTTATGGTTGCTGTTTGGGGACTCGTTCAGTTTTTGGCTACGACAACCGGAGTTTCTACTGGTAACTCAGGTGTTGTCCCGTCAACTCCCATAGTTCCCCGATAAAACGGAACTTCTTCATTATAGTTTATGACCCCGTCGCCCTTGGCGCAGCAGTTTTTGGAAAACCTGTCTACCGCGATTCTTAATCCTCTTTCCAGGATTTTGTTTGGGGTTGCCACGGTGCTTTTTCTCTGGGGGGTTATTGAATTTATGCAGAATTCGGATAATCCGGCAAAAAGAACTCAGGGTATCAGTCATATAATCTGGGGGATCGTTGGTATGACTATAATGGTTTCCGTGTGGGGAATACTGAACTTCGTGATAGGGACTATCTCAAGTTAAATAATCTTCAGGTGTCAGGTAAAAATCCGCATATGTGTGCGGATTTTTACTTTTTAATATGGGGAATTTTATGTTAAAGTCGTCACATTGGCGTAGTGGCGAAGTGGTAACGCTTCGGTCTGCAAAACCGACATGCGCGGGTTCGATTCCCGCCTACGCCTCAAGTAGCATACTTCCACAGTTTTATGCTGTGGAAGTATGCTACTCGGAGAAGTAAAGGAGCAGGCAAACTGCTTTGCCTGCGTCGGGAATCGAAAGACGGAACATGTCGCAAAGCGACAGTGAGTCGGGGTCGCAAGTACTTATGAGCATTGCGAATTAGTAACTTGTGACCGGTTCCTGATATCACAAAAATATTGCCCGGGTGGCGGAATGGTATACGCGGAAGACTTAAAATCTTCTGCCGCAAGGCTTGTGGGTTCGAGTCCCACCCCGGGCACAATAAAAAGAGGTTGGCCTTATTACAATACTCGGTTCCCACTCTTTACAAAGTACAAAATGTGTGATTTAGTTTTGGAAGATAGTAATTATTTTCGCAGTGCTGATGTCAGGGAAAGGGAGGTAACCTTTGGGAAATTCAGGCGTAGTTGCTTTCGCTTTTGGTACTCCGTACACAATTCTTGCCAACAGGCGTATAGCCCAGATTGCTTCTCAGAAGGCCCGTGAATTAGACGCTCCGGTATATACCCAACGGGACGTTTTGATTCAGCCGGGTATTGAGGTGCAATACGCAGGAGAACAACCTGGTAAACCGCCTCCAACTTTGCGCATTGCCCGCGCGTCTGTGGCGTGGGCTCGGCAACGGTCGCTCCGAGTGCTTTGGATTGTTGCGGCAAAACCCCATTTGTGGCGTGTTCTCAGAGACGTGAGGCGGGCGGTTCTTGAGTTGGGGGTGGAAATAATCATCCACGCATGCGACGAGATTGAACAGTATACGGAAGACTCCTGGTTCTGCCGCAACTCCACCCAGGAAAGAGTGCGCTCACTTAAAATTTGGAGGAGGCGGGAAAAAATATTGGAGCTTCTGCCTTTTTCCATTTATAAGTTGATAGCCAAATGAGTCAGTCAGATACCGCCGGTCTAAGATGGGCGGTATTTTGTTTGGTGCCGAGGAGAGGACTTGAACCTCCACAGGTTTCCCTACATGCTCCTAAGGCATGCGCGTCTACCAATTCCGCCACCTCGGCAATAATTCTCGTCGTTACGAGTTACTAAGCGTGCTCGTATTGCTTCGCAACACTCCGCGCGCTAAGTACTCGCGACCCCGCCTCACTCGCTCTGCTCGTTGCGGCTCGGACAAGTTTAAAACTTTGCCCCGCAAACTTTTAAACTTGTCCGCCCAGCAGGAATCGAACCTGCGACCGTTTGCTTAAGAGGCAACTGCTCTACCAGCTGAGCTATGGGCGGATAAACTAGAACGATTATACACAAAGAGAGGAAAAATTCTAGGTATTTTCGGAACGTAGGAGCTCATCTATGCGGGCGCGGTTTTTTTCTCCGATATCCAAAGCCACTTCAAAGAAGGGAATAATTTTGAATGTCGCTTCCTTCTTCACTATTTCGCGGAAATCATGCAAACGCCTTTTGATGAAAGTTATGGCCTCACCTTCTTTGTCTTCCGGCAACACGGATATATAAATAGTGGCCCGTTTCCAGTCCGGGGAAATGTCGCATTTGGTTACGGTTATAAGGGAAGTGCCGTTTGATTCACGTTCAAAAAATTCGGCGGCCTTTACGCGCAGAAGTTTTTTCAGTCGTTCGTCTCTGGAGGAAGGCATATTATTTTTTGGTTATTACAAATTCTTCCAAAACATCTCCCGGAGCAATCTCCATTTTTGATTCAACTTGAAGCCCGCATTCGTTTCCTTCCGGGACCTCGCCGGTTTTAACTTTTTGGCACTGCAGTTCCATAATTTTTCCTTGACCGATTTCAAAATCACGGCGCAGAATTCTTACGTTTCCGCCATTTACGATAGAGCCTGAAAGAACACGCCCCCCTATAACTTGTTTATCTTTTACCGCGCTGAAAGTTTTAAGAATTTTAAGCATACCTTTTATTTCTTTGACTTCCTCGCGCGGGCGGCGTTCCTCGGCGACTGTTTCCAGCCATTCTGACAATTTGTAAATTATGTCAAAAGTGTTGATTGGGATATTGAGGCGTTCAGCCTGATCCTTGGCTTTAGTCTCCACCTTAACGTTAAAACCAACAACAAGCGCGCGTTTGTCGCCGGAGGCGAGCAACACGTCATTTTCGCCGATTGCGCCCACTGAGGCGGACACTATTTTAATGACAGTATTTTCTTTTTTAATTTTTTGTATTTCTTTGAGGACTGCTTCAAGTGTTCCGACCACATCGGCTTTTATTATAAGAGGCACGATTGCCATACTCCCGTCATCCTGAGTGAAAGATTCGCTTTTTATATCTTTTATCTTTTCCTTTGCCGACTTTTGGGCTTCTTCAGCCTGTTTTTTATCGGTGTATGTGAGAAACCTGGAACCGGTTTCCGGCAAACCGTCCCAGCCCGTTACTTTTATTGGTTTTGAAAATGATGCGCTCTCCAAAGGTTTACCCATAAAATCTTCCACAATACGGAAAGGCGCCAAAGCGCTTCCCGCCAGAATAAAAGCGCCGCGTCCGACCGTACCGTCTTTTATCACAAGCGTGGTGGAAATACCGCGTTTAGGGTCCAGGAATGATTCCAAAACAAATCCCGTTCCGGGAAGACCGGCGTCGCCCTTAAGCCCCTCAAGTTCAGCGGCAAGCAAAATCATGTCCAAAAGTTCTGGTATTCCCGCACCGCTTTTCGCCGAAATAGGCATGGCGGAAACAGAGCCGCCATATCCTTCAACATATACTTCGTTTTCAGCCAGGCTTTGTTTGGTGCGTTCTATGTCTGCCGCGGGCTTGTCTATTTTATTTATGGCAACAATAAACGGTATGCCGCTTTGTTTTATTGTTTTGTAAGCTTCAACGGTTTGGGCTTTGGCTCCGTCCTCGGCGGATACGACAAGAATCGCGATGTCGGCAATTTCAACTCCGCGCTCGCGCATTCCGGAAAACGCCGCATGTCCGGGGGTATCCAAAAAAGTTATTTTCTTTTCCGTTCCGGCATCGTTCTTGTGCGTTACTTCGTATGCGGAAATGTATTGCGTAATACCGCCGGCCTCTCCCGCCACCACGTTTGTTTTTCTTATGTAATCAAGAAGGGAGGATTTGCCGTGATCGACATGCCCCAAAACCGCCACTACTGGCGGGCGCTCGGAAATTTCTGTTGTAGGATTTTTTGTCATTATTATTTTCTGTCTTCATTTTAGCGGGAAGATTTTTCGCGGCTTTTTTGAAGCACTGTTTTTTCTTCTCCCGTGAGCTCGTGTTTGGAACTGAAGTGTTCCACGGGTTTGGCAAATATACTCATTTGTCCGCGCGCGTACAGGGAGGAAACAATGACCCCGTTACCTTCCTCGTTAACGAATGAACTGGCAAAACTTTGGTTGCTGCCGGCATCTTCAAACGGATTGAATCGTAGAGTCTCCACGTTACGCACGGCTTCCTTCATTTTTTTATCCAGGGTGTCTACGCGGTCTTTCAGAGTGCTGTTTTCATCTTCGAGTTCTGTGATTTTGGAAAAACCCGTTTTTAATGTGTCTTCCAGTGTTCTGGCCCCCCTCCCTTTAAGAAGTCCCGAAAGGCGATAACTCAAATATAGCGTGGCAATAATGAGAATTGCGTTTGCGCCAATGAGAATAACTGTAGGGGAAAGGGTGATACTCATAGTTAGGGATTCTAGCGCAAAGGGGCGATTTATCAAAGCTTTTTTAGGGAACGTCATTGACAGCGTTTTGGAGAATGGTGGTGTTTAAAATGTTTGTCCGCCACGGGCACGGTTTGTGTTTTTTGTGATGATTGGGCGGGTTTTTGGTGTATAATCTGATTTATTATGAATGACAGAGAAGCGTTGAGGAAAGAAGCGGACGAATTGATTAAATACTCTGCTTTACCCCAGGGGGATAAAGATTTTTTCCTTGAACGCCTGCCTCATTGCGGGCACTTAATACTCACCCTTCTCGTGGATGTTTTCAAAGAGGACGCCGAAAAATTGCCCGCCCTGGTGGAAAACTTTAAAGAAAAACTCTCTTCAATCGGAGATTCAGCCAGGATTAAAGTGCTTGTTGAAAAAGATATTACGCAAATTACCAAAGATTTAAACTCATAATTATGAATAACCTTGAACAAGGCGGAATAAATCAGCAGGAAGAAGGAGGAGTTCTCCAAAAAGTACAGGAGCAGGGACCTGAGAGTCTCCCGTCATCAATTGAGATGAGTGACGGTTCTTTGGTAAAAACGGAGGCGCTGGAAGGCGTGGCTATGCAGGCGGAAGGGGTTGCCGGTCTTGAAGAAAAACACGGTCCTGCCAATAACTGGAACAGGGAGGCAAAATTGAGCACTGCCCGCGTTATGCTGGCTTCTTTTCTGGCTGGGATAAATATAGCCAAACGCGGAGTGGAAGAGGTAGCTGATGGTGTGCTTCATAAGGCCGGGGGTTTGGGGAAATCTGCAATCGTGGCGGGCATGATGGGAGTCGCGGCGGTTGGGGGGATGAAGCCAACTGAAGCCCAGGCCATAGATTTTACCGCCCCTGCCGTACAAAGCATGCAGGTCGGTATAAATACTGAAATGCAAAAACGCCAAATCGAGGGTCAAAGATCCGCCATGGAAAGACAACTGCAGGCGAATGTCCGGCAGGTGGAACAGCAGATTGCGCAGAAGGAGGCGCGAACCAGTGCTTTTTTTGACGCCCAAATTAATCAGGCTAAAGCAAGGGGTGATATGGCCACGTTGGGAAGGCTGGACGGGGAGAAAATCAAAGCCATGGGGCAATTCGCGGGAGACAGGGCGGCCCTCAAGGTTGCAGCCGAACAGGAAGCGAAAAAACTAGGCGAGCATATAAAAGTTCAGGTAGAACAGCTGAATGCCCAAAGAAATGCCGCCATCGTCAATACTTTTATAAACCAGATTCCTACGATAGTTTTGGGGCGCCGCTAATTTTTTGTTGTAGTTTTTTTGAGGCGGGAGTAGATTGTCTTCAATGTTTTGGAAAAGTAAAAAACGCATTTATTTGGATTACGCGGCTTCTGCCCCGGTTTCGGAGCGTTCTTTGTCGGCATTCATAAATAACGAAAAAGAAAACAGCGGCAATGCGGGCGCGCTTTACGCGGAAGGTGTTAAAGCAAAGAAGGCGTTGGAGAACGCGAGAAAAAAAATTGCCGACATTATCCTTTGCAACCCGGCGGAAATTATATTCACGAGCGGAGGTACGGAGAGCAATAATCTTGCCCTGTTTGGGGCGCTAAGGGCCTTTCGCGAAAAATTTCCCGGCAAAACCCCGCATTTAGTCATGAGTTCGGTGGAACACCCATCACTCATGGAACCCGCGCATGTTTTGGAAAAAGAAGGTGTGCGCGTGACATACGTGCCGGTTGACTCCGGCGGGTTTGTGAATCCGAATGATATATACGGGGCCCTGACAGACGATACTTTTTTGGTGTCTGTAATTTTTGTAAACAATGAAATAGGAACAGTGGAACCCGTAAAAGAAATTGGTAAGGCGGTTGAACGTTTCCGGAGAGAGAAGAAAAGCACTTACCCGATTTTTCATACAGACGCATGCCAGGCCGGAAATTATTTTGATTTGCGTCCCGGACCTTTGCGCGCGGATTTAATGAGTGTCAATTCGGCAAAACTTTATGGACCGAAGGGGATTGGATTTTTGTATAAAAAAAAGACTGTTCCGCTTGAACCGGTTGTTTTTGGCGGCGGACAAGAAGGTGGATTACGCAGCGGAACAGAGCCCGTCTCTCTCGCGGTTTCATTTGCGGAAGCGTTTTCTGAATCTGCCGGAATACGGGAAAGAGAGAGCAAACGTCTCACTCTTATCCGGGATTGGTTTTTTGGGGAATTAAAGCGGCGGGTTCCCAGTGCCGGAATAAACGGTTCGCTTTCCGGGCGCAGTCCAAACAATATAAACGTTTCGTTTTCCGGCATGTTGGCCGAAGAAATGATTTTACGCCTTGATGCAAAAGGGTTTTCTGTCTCCGCCAGAAGCGCCTGCGCTTCACGGGATGAGGAAGGCTCCTATGTTATAATGGCGATCGGAGGAAATGAGACTGAGGCGAAAGAAAGCATTAGGATTACCACGGGACGGCATACTGAAAAAAAAGACATTGAAGAGCTCCTTGCCTCCATAGAGCAAATTACGGAAGCGTTCATAAAATAATTATTAATTATTACAAATATTATGGAATACACAGCGAAGAACTTTGATTCTCTCTTGGGCACGCCGGGATTTTCCGATGCTCTTCTTAAAAATCATTTCACCCTGTACCAAGGGTATGTCACGAACACAAACAAACTCGCGGCATTTTTGAAAAACGCGGAATCAGGCACTCCTGAATGTGCGGAAGTAAGGAGGCGCTTTGGTTGGGAATGGAACGGTATGCGTTTGCACGAACTTTATTTTGGCAACATGGTGAGCGGCGGCAAGGCGCTGAGTGACGGCGGAGAGCTTGGAAAAGTTTTCAACTACCTTTGGGGGTCATTTGATGGGTGGAAAAAAGATTTTGTTTCCGCCGGCGCTATGCGCGGGATAGGCTGGGTCATATTGTCATACGACCCGGAAAAGAGAATTATCTTCAACACTTGGGTAAATGAGCATGATGCGGGGCATTTGGCCGGAGCGGTGCCCCTTCTCGTTATGGATGTTTTTGAACACTCATTTATGATTGATTACGGTCTTAAGAAGGCTGATTACATAGATTCTTTTATGAAGGCAATAGACTGGGAAGCGGTGGAGGAGAGACTCTCCGGAGCTATGTAGGTAAAGGATGTAATGTTTTACTTTTTTCCCCTGTGATAGTATTGGAATAAAGAAATGGATATAGAAGACCTGAACAAGTCACAACTGATTATTTTGACGCTCCTTACGAGCTTTGTAACTTCAATTGCCACTGGTATTTTGACTGTGTACTTACTGCAGCAGGTGCCAACACCAATTACTCAGACAATCAACCGTGTTGTCCAGCAGACCGTTGAGAAAGTGGTACCAGGACCGTCAACCAAGGAGGTCAAAATTGTTATAAGGGAAGATGAAACTATTCCCGCAATTGCCGCATCTGAAAAAGACAGGGTAGTGCGTCTTTTACCGGTCGGTACTTCAGCGTCAACTACTGTCGCGGCGCGCGAGTATTCAGGAATAGGTTTTTTGATCCCTTCGGAGAGCGTGGTATTTGTGGATGGGGGACTTGTGGGGGAAGTCGGAAGCAGAGCTGTTTCAGTTGAGCTCGCTGACCGCGTTATTGTCCCGGCTGAAGTTATATATCATGGAAATTCCGGCGCGGCGGTGCTTAAAGTAATATTACCGGCAGATTATAAAAAAGACACGCAGGATGTTTTTGCCGACCCGAAAGCAATTAATCTTGGGCAAAAGGTATTTGTGATTTCCGGTATCTCCGCATTCCGTCTTACTGTTGGGAATATTACCGAGGTAAATGTAAACACAGAAAGGTCAGTCGTTTCCCTTAAAACGGATATAGTACTCAGGGAAAGCGATTCGGGGGCTCCGATTTTCAGCACTGACGGTTCCATTGTTGGGCTTGCCTTGGTTCTCCACGGGAGAACTGAGATAATCACCGGGGATGTTCTGCAGGCGGCCATTAAGGGGAAAGAAACCAGCGCTTCTTCTGCGAGAAAAACAGAATCGGGAACAGCGGCTGTGGGAGTTACGGTTCCAGCGGCAAGCAATTAAAGGGTTTTTTGAACATTGACTTTTATTTATTTTATTGTAAATTGTTTATTATAAACCATTATTTATGCCTCCATTTCAAAAATATACAACCAAAGCCAGGGAAGCAATCCAGCGCGCGCACGTGCTGGCTAATGAACGTGGTCAAAATCATGTAACGCCGGTTCACCTTTTGGCGGCGCTCCTTCTTCAGGATGAAAGCATGGTTATTTCCATTTTGGAGCGTTTGGAAATTGATACAATCCTTCTCACTGAATCTGCTCTTGAACTTATAGAGTCGCCGGAGAACGTCAACGTTATGTCCCCGTCGTTTCAGATGTATCTGACGCCGGAACTTGTTCAGGCTCTTGATTTGGCCGATAAAGTTTCCATATCTTTGAAAGACGATTTTATTTCAACGGAACATTTGTTTCTGGCTCTTCTTGATGTGAACGGCAATATCCGCGAACTGTTTGCGCGCTTCCGCATAAACAAAGATGAGGCGCTCCGCGTGCTTGAAGAAATGCGCAGCCACACCGTTGGAGAATCACAACAGAAAAAATTCCGCGCACTTGCCAAGTTTACGCGCAACCTGACTAAAGAGGCGCAGGAAGACAAGCTTGACCCTGTCATAGGGCGTGACAATGAAATAATGCGTCTTATGCAGATTCTTTCGCGGCGTACAAAAAACAATCCGATTTTAATCGGAGAGGCAGGAACCGGAAAGACCGCTGTTGTTGAGGGGCTTGCGATACGCATAGCCAAAAATGACGTTCCGGATTCTTTGAAGGGGAAAGAATTATTGTCACTCGATTTGGGCGGTCTTATTGCCGGAACAAAATACCGCGGCGAGTTCGAAGAACGCCTTAAGGGAATAATAAAAGAAATAGAACGCGCCGAAGGCCGGGTGATACTTTTTATTGATGAAATTCATACCATTGTCGGTGCCGGAGCTGCAGAAGGAGGGGCCGATTTCGTTAACCTTATAAAACCCGCTCTTTCGCGGGGAGATCTCCGTGCCATCGGAGCCACGACCATAAGGGAGTATCAGAAGCATATTGAGAAGGACCAGGCGCTCTCGCGCCGCTTCCAGCCGGTTTATGTGGAAGAACCTTCTCTTGAAGACACCGTGGCAATGTTGCGCGGTCTTAAAGAAAAATATGAGCTTTATCACGGGGTTCGCATCACCGATGACGCAATCCTTTCCGCCGTCAATCTTTCCAGCCGTTACATAACGAGCCGCTTCTTGCCGGACAAGGCGATTGATTTAATCGACGAGGCCGCCTCTGCGCTCCGCATAGCACTGGAAAACAAGCCGCCGTTGCTTGAGGAAACTCACCGCAAGATAATGCGTTTGGAAATAGAAAAAGAAGCTCTTGTTAAAGAGATGAATCTTGATATTGCCGAAGATGGGAAGTCCACCAAGTCGCGGGTTAAGACTATTGATAAAGAAATCGCTAACCTGCGCGAAAAGACCCACGAACTTGAACTTAAATGGAAAAACGAAAAAGGAATTCTCACGGAAATACGCTCCCTTAAAAAGGAGATGGAAACTTTGCGTTTTGAGGGGGAAAACGCGGAACTCCGCGGAGACCTTGGGCGTGTTGCGGAAATCCGCTACGGGAAACTTCCGCTTCTTAAAAAAGATTTGGACGGTAAACTTGAACGTTTGAAGAAGCTTCAGAAGACACGAAGGATTTTGCGTGAAGAAATTACCGAAGAAGACATCGCCGGGGTTGTGGCGCGTTGGACCGGAATTCCTCTTCACCGGATGATTGAAGAAGAAGCCGAGAAATTAGCGCATATGGAGGAATATTTAAAACGCCGCGTTATCGGTCAGGATGATGCGATTTCTAAAATTTCAGATGCGGTACGGCGTTCGCGTGCCGGTATCTCAGATCCGAATCGCCCCATTGGCTCATTTATGTTCATGGGACCCACGGGAGTGGGAAAGACCGAGCTTACCAAAGCCCTGGCGGAATTTATGTTTAACGACGACAAAGCTCTCATTAAAATTGACATGTCGGAGTATATGGAGAAGCATTCCGTTTCTAAACTCCTTGGCGCACCTCCGGGATATGTCGGTTATGAAGAATCCGGACAGCTTACCGAAGCTGTGCGTCACAGACCGTACTCAGTGGTTCTCTTTGACGAAATAGAAAAGGCTCATCCGGAAGTGTTCAACACACTTCTTCAGGTGCTTGATGAAGGCAGACTTACAGATTCCAAGGGTCGTACGGTTAACTTCAAAAATTGCATAATAATTCTCACTTCAAACGTGGGTTCTCAGTACATACAAAAAATGGAATCCATTGGTTTTTCAAACAACACCAAAGAAAATGATTACTCTTCAATGAAAGAAAAAGTGTTTGAAAGCCTGAAGGAACATTTCCGCCCGGAATTTTTGAACCGTCTCGATGACATCGTTGTATTTGATATTCTTTCCACTGAAGTAATAAAGAAAATTGTTTCGGTTCAAATCGAGCTTCTTTCGGGACGACTTCTGGAGAAGGGAATCAAGCTTTCTGTTTCCCCGCAGGCGGTGGATAAAATCGCCAAAGAAGGGTATGACCCGCACTACGGCGCCCGCCCTATTAAGCGTTTGATTCAGACAAAAATGCTAAACCCGATAGCTTCCACTCTTATCGGCAAGAAACTTGCGCCCGGCAGTTCGGCTGTTGTTTCAGTAAAGGACGGAGAAATCACAGTGGAAATAAAGAAAGGGAAAGCTCCGAGTGGTATAGGAGTCTCCGGGAAGGAACATTTGGAAAAAGTCTAAAAAATCTTAACAAGAAGCATAAAATAGTGTAGGGTTATTTCTTGTAAGGCGACATGCGTAGGTGGCGGAGTGGTCAATCGCAACAGACTGTAAATCTGTCGCCCATAGGGCTTCGCAGGTTCAAATCCTGCCCTACGCACATTTAAAGAAAGGGGATAGGTGGTTGCAATTATCGTTATTCTGTAGTATCTTCTGTCCATTATGGCTAAATCCCAAGACCGCCTCTTCAAGCTCCAATGCTCTAAGTGCAAGCGTTTTAATTATTGGACAAGCAAGAACAAAAAGCTTGTAACCCGCAAAATAGAACTCAAAAAGTTCTGCAATTCCTGTCGCGCGCAGACTGTGCATAAAGAAGTTAAGAAATAATCAAACACCCACTAAAAATCTCGCCAAAAGCGGGGTTTTTAGTTATAGTGTCAAAGTTTAAAGGGCCTATAGTTTCAACGGTAAAACATCGGTCTCCAAAACCGAGGTTCCAGGTTCGAGTCCTGGTGGGCCCGCTCAAATGAAACCGTCAATTTTTATCCTATCTTGCGCCAATCAAAAGGAAGCCAAAAAAATCGGCGATGCACTTTTGAAAGAACGTATTGTTATTTGTGTTAAGTGTTTCCCTGTACAATCCTCGTTTCTTTGGAAAGGTAAGAAACAGAATGCCAGAGAGGTTTTACTTGTTATGGAATCGATTGTTTCCAATTTCAAAAAAGCAGAGGATCTGGTTAAAAAACTTCATAGTTATGAAACTTTTGTTTTGGAATCTTTACCCGTAACAAATATCTCTAAAAAAGCAGCCGAGTGGATCAAGAAAGAAATCAAAACCTAAGAATTTATAAACTTTTTTACCTCCTTTTCTATTTTTGCCACGTCACTAGGACTAAACCACTTTATCTTTTTGTTCCTCTTAAACCACGTCATTTGGCGTTTGGAATAATTCCGGATTTCTTTTTCAAGCAAAACCAACATTTCTTTTTTTGTTATGCTGCCGTTTAAGTATTTTGCCAAGTATCGGTATTCCAGTCCAAGGTCGTTCATCCGTTTCCACGTGAGCCCATTCTCGTGCAATTTTTTTGCTTCGTTTACCATTCCCGTTTTCATTCGTGCAAGAAGCCTCGCGTGAATTTTTTTCCGCAAAGGTTCTTTGTCTGGAGTTAACCCAATCCATAGCGGTTGATATTTGGAGATTTGGGTTTTGTGGTCCGGGACTTTACCCAAAGCCTTAGCAATTTCTATTGCCCTGACGAGCCTTCTCGGGTTTTTTGCGTCAATGTTTTTTGCCCTTCGCGGGTCTAGTTTCTTGAGCAGTTTAAAAAGTTCTTCCGTGGGCTTTTTTCCAAGAAGTTTTCTGAGTTTTAAGTTTGGGGCTACTTCGGGAATTACCGCTCCGTTTATAATTGAGTCAACATAAAGGCCTGTGCCTCCGCAGATTATTGGAACTTTGTCTTTTTTCAAAATATTCCCGACTGACTTGTCGGCCAGCTTTTTGTATTCTGCCACGCTGAATTGTTTTTTGGGATTTACCACATCCAGGAGGTGGTGGGGAACCCCGCGCATTTCTTTTTTGGTGATTTTTCCCGTCCCAATATCAAGCCCTGTGTAAACCTGCCGGGAATCGGCGGAGATAATCTCCCCATTGAATTTCTTGGCCAGGCGCACAGAAAGAGCGCTTTTGCCGGAGGCGGTAGGCCCCACAATTACAAGTATTTTGGGAAAGTTACTGGCGGGTTTTTTAATCATGGGTTATAATCGTTTTCTCTTATTAACTTTAATTTTTATCTTTATCCACTATGGAAAGCAAGCAATTGGAAGGGAAACGTGTTCCCGATGTTATTTTAAAGACACGAGTGAGAGATGAAAGCGTGGATGGATCAAATCCGTACCGTTGGCAGGATGTCAGCTCCGGAGATTTGTTCAAGAGCAAAAAAGTTGTAGTTTTTGCTCTTCCGGGGGCTTTTACTCCCACTTGCAGTTCTACGCATCTTCCCGGTTATGAAGCCGCGTATGATGAATTAAAAGCTCTTGGGGTTGATGAAGTTTATTGTCTTTCTGTAAACGACGCTTTTGTCATGTTTCAGTGGGGTAAAGCCCAGAACGTTTCAAAAGTAAAACTTATTCCCGATGGTTCTGGCGATTTTACCAGAGGTATGGGTATGATGGTTACAAAAGATAATCTTGGTTTTGGCGACAGATCGTGGAGATACAGTTTTTATGCCGACGACGGCGTTATCAAGAAGGCGTTTATCGAACCCGGTTTTTCTGACAATTGTCCTGACGACCCGTTCGAAGTTTCTGACGCGAAGACAATGGCGGACTATCTGAGATCTATTTAATAATTTAAAAATAAACAATCATGAGCTGTTGTAAAGACAAGGAGGGGGAAGAGAAATGTGCTTGCGGTTCTTCCGAAAAAGGATGTTGTGGGGGAGGCGGTTGTGGTGAAGGGTGTGAGGGTGACGGCAGTTGTAAAGTTACTGATGGGCACGCTCCATCAAACGAAGAGACGGGCGTGGACGAAACAAAATAAAAATAAGCCGTGTAAAACAAAAAACCCGCATATGCGGGTTTTTTGATTATTCTGTGCCGGAGGTGGGACTTGAACCCACAAGCCTTACGGCATGCGATTTTGAGTCGCACGTGTATACCATTCCACCACTCCGGCAAATACGGGGCTATTGTAAATAAAGTCTCGCATAAGCGCAATGCACTGGCAGTAAAAAGATGTTAAAATGAAAAAAATTTCCAATGGCCAATTTGTACGAAAATTCCATCTTTTGGGTTGAGACGGACAAGATAAAACCGAACCCCTACCAGCCACGCCGCGAGTTTGATGAAGCGCACCTGCGTGATTTGGCCGATTCTATACGCCAATACGGGATACTCCAGCCTCTCGTGGTTTCCCGCAAGGAAATAGAGAAAGAGGACGGTATAACGGTTGAATACGAACTAATTGCCGGTGAGCGCCGTCTTCGTGCTTCTAAACTGGTTAACCTAAACCAAGTGCCGGTTATAATCCGTGTCGGAGATGATCCGCGGGCAAAGCTGGAACTGGCGATTATTGAAAACGTTCAGCGTGAGGATTTGAATCCGGTTGACCGCGCCCGCGCCTTTCAGCGTTTAGTGGACGAGTTCGGTTTTAAGCACAATCAGATTGGGAAAAAAATCGGGAAGAGCCGTGTCTACGTATCTAATACCATGCGTATTCTTTCTTTGCCGGAAGACATGCTCCAGGGAATCGTGGAGGGAAAAATCACGGAAGGCCACACGAGACCTCTTTTAATGCTTATAGACAGGCCTGAAGAGCAGAAAACACTGTTTCAGGAAATGCTTATCCGCAAAATGACGGTACGCGAGGCGGAGCACATAGCCCGCAATATTGCTTTTGAAAAGATACGCAGAAAAGGAAAATATTTTGATCCGGAAACGGCGGAAATGGAAGGAGAGCTTGCTGAGACGCTCGGCACCCGCGTGCAGATTGAACGGAGCCAGACCGGCGGGAAAATAATGATAGATTTTTTCTCGCAGGAGGAATTGCAGGCGATTCTAAATCAACTGAAAGAAAAAGTCCCCAATGTGTTTGCGTCATTAGATGAAGAAAATAAAGGAGAGGCGGTAGCGGAGGATGACCGTTCTCTGGACGAAAAACAAAAAGACGAAGAAGATCTTTATAATATTAAAAATTTCTCGGTGTAGTTTTAACGGCGTAAGCGGCGGTCGTTTTCCAGAAATGATTTGATGTGCCGTTTTGCCAGGGATGTTTTTGCGTAATCAATCCACTTTTGTTTCGGTTTCGCTGAATCTTTTACGATAATTTCCACAATGTCGCTCTGTTTCAGCGGTGTTTCAATGGAAACAAGTTTTCCGTTTATTTTTGTTCCGGCCATGTGGTCGCCGATGTCGGAATGTATCGCGTAGGCAAAATCAATTGAAGTTGCGCCTTGCGGCAGGTCAACAACTTCTCCCCGCGGGGTAAAAATAAAGACGCGGTCTTCGAAGAAGTCTATCTGCAGGTGTTTGAGAAATTCTTCCGCCTGGGCCGCTTCTTCCTGCCAGCGCAAAAGTTCCTTTGTCCACCCTGTTTTTCTTTCCAGAGTTTCTTTGTCGAGTCCTTTGCCTATTTCTTTGTATGTAAGGTGCGAGGCAACGCCGTATTCCGCCTCATCATGCATTTCCTGGGTGCGTATCTGTATTTCCAGAACTCCGCCTTCTCCTGTGAAGATGGTTGTGTGCAAGGATCGGTAACCGTTCATTTTTGGAAGGGCAATATAGTCCTTAATTCGTCCGGGAAGAGGCTGATAGCGAGCATGTATTGCGCCAAGCGCGCGGTAACAGTCTTCCACAGTAGGGACTATGAAGCGCAATGCAACGAGGTCGTAAATTTTATTACTGTCTCCTTTTTTCTCTCCGAGTTTTTTCCAAAACGAATAAAGATGTTTTACGCGGAAATCTTTCTTTATTATTTTTACTCCGCTTTCCGCCACGTCCTTGGCTATCTCCCGGCTGAATTTTTCCAGACGTTCTTCTTTCGTGTGTTTGTTTTCTTCAAGGAGTTTCTTTGTTTCCGCCCACTCTTTCGGGTAAACATACGGGAAAGATCCGTCCTCAAGTTCAGCCTTCAATTTACCCATACCGAGCCTGTCTGCTATACGCGCGTGTATCATGAGGGTTTCCAGAGCTATGCGCTTTCGTTTTTCTTTCGGCACAAACTCCAGTGTTCTTATGTTATGCAGGCGGTCGGCCAGTTTAACAATAATAACTCTTATGTCGTGGGCCATTGCCACGAATAATTTTCGCAAAGATTCTACGTGCCGTTCAGCCCCGTAATATTTCAGTTTGCCGAGTTTTGTAACCCCCTCCACCAAAAATAAAACCGTCGGTCCGAATTCTTTTTTTATTTCTTCCGGACGAAGCGTTGTGTCTTCAAGTGAGTCGTGCAGTATTCCCGCAATCACCGTGTCCGTATCCATGTCAAACTCGGCCAATATCTCGGCGGCTCCTATCAAATGATTAAAATAAGGTTCGCCGCTTTTTCGGAGCTGCCCCTCGTGCGCGTGCATAGCCATCTCAAGAGCCCGCTCAATGCGCGTTTTTTCTTCGGCGGTTATGTGGGGGAGCAAAGAAAACAGGTTCTTGCTGGTTTTGAGCGCCGTATGCATATATAGCCCATACTAAGGTGCCCGAAGTTTATGTCAAGAATTTTTCAGCTTGTGGGGATTGTGGTTGAGGCAGGATTTATTACTGCATCTCTCGGGTATTGTCTTTGTGCCTTCCATCATAAGTGATCCGCAAAGTTTACAGATGTTTCCGGTTGGTTTTGCTTTAATGGCGTTCTTACAGGTCGGGTAGTCGGAACAGGAATAAAAAAGTCCAAATCGCCCGCGGCGTTCAACCATCTCTCCTTTTTTACAGACCGGGCATTGTATTCCGGTTTTTTTGCGGGCTTCTTCTTCGGGGCTCTCTTTTATATATTTGCACTTGGGATAATTGGAACAGGCAATGAATTTTCCGAAGCGTCCTTCGCGTTCCAACAGCTTTCCGGTTTTACAGGTCGGGCACATTTCTCCCGTTTCTTTCGGGCCTTCCATTATAGTGCCGTCGATTTTCCGTGCCCCCGTGCATTTTGGGAAATTTTCACAGGAAAGGAATCTTCCTGAGCGCGCGAGCTTTATAACCATTGGGCCTTCGCAAAGAGGGCATTTGAAGTCAGAGGTGCCCATATTCGTGGCCTTTTCAAGCTTGTCCTTTATTTTTATTTCTTTCTGGAACGGCTTGTAAAAATCCTGCAGTAATTTGAGATACTTGAGTTTTCCTTCAGCTATCTGGTCGAGCTTATCTTCCATTTCCGCCGTGAAAGAGTCGCTTATATAACTTGCGAAGTTTTGTTCCAGAAATGTTGAAACAACATCCCCGGTGTCGGTTGGATGAAGAGCTTTGTTTATTTTTTCCACGTACCCCCTAGTTTGTATTGTGCCTATTATTGAAGCGTAAGTGGAAGGACGGCCTATATCGCGTTTCTCAAGTTCTTTAACGAGACCGGCTTCCGTGTATCTCGGCGGTGGTTCTGTTTCTTTGCGTTCGCTTTCGAGGTCAATTAGGTAAAGCGGAGTACCGGCTTTAAGTTTTGGCAATTCCACATCTTCTCCGCGGGCGCCCTGGTCCGCCATAAGCCAGCCCGGGAAAAGTACCACACTTCCGGTTGCGGAAAACGAAGGGATTGTGCCTCCCGAAATTGTGGCGGATATTTTTGTGCGCAGAAGTTTGGCGTCGGACATCTGCGATGAGACAGTGCGGTCCCATATAAGCTTATACAGTTTCTTCTCGTCGTCCGTTACTCCTCCGCGCTCAACCGCCGCGCTTGTCGGTCTGATTGCTTCATGCGCCTCCTGCGCGTTTTTTGATTTTGTTTTGTAAACACGCGTTTCCAGATAATTTGCGCCGAATTTTTTTGTGATGACTCCGGCGATTTCTTTTACAGCCTGTGCCGAGAGATTCGTGGAGTCGGTTCGCATGTATGTAATGAGACCTTTTTCATAAAGCTTCTGGGCTACGGACATTGCGCGTGACGGTGAAAAGCCGAGGCGTGAACTCGCCGTCTGCTGGAGTGTTGAAGTTATAAACGGCGCGCGGGGAGAACGCTTAGCTTCTGTTTCTGCGACATCAATCACATGCCAGGGGTTTTTGCGTCCAAGTTCCAATATTCTCTCGGCTTCTTTCCCGTCCCGCGGTTCTTCTTCGCAGGTAAGATTAAGTACAACGGTTTTCTTTTTGGCGTCGGTATCAAAAGAACCGCGCAGTACGAAAAATTCTTCAGGGATAAAAGCACGGATTTCACGTTCGCGCTCCATTATTATGCGCAGTGCCGGAGACTGCACACGGCCGGCGGAAAGCCCGTAACGTACTTTTTTCCAGATGAGGCCCGATAAATCGTAGCCCACGAGCCTGTCGAGGACGCGGCGCGCTTCCTGGGCGAGTTTAAGGTTGTCGTCAATGTCGCGCGGGTGTTTGAGCGCTTCTTCCACGGCAGCTTTTGTAATTTCATGGAATACTATGCGTTTTGGTTTTTTTAAGCCCAGCGCTTCCTTCAAGTGCCAGGCAATAGCTTCACCTTCGCGGTCGGGGTCGGTTGCGAGATATATTTCACCGGCTTTCTTTGCCGCCGCTTTTATTTCGCTTAAAATTTTTTCTTTTCCTTTTGAAACTTCGTAATGGGGAATAAAGCCGCCATCTATGTCGATTGCTTTTTTATTTGATTTTGGAAGGTCTCGCACGTGCCCAACCGAGGCGCGCACTTCATAACCCGCTCCAAGATATTTTGAAATTGTTTTTGCCTTCGAAGGCGATTCGACGATGAGAAGCTTCATGTATGTGTTGCGCACATATATATAGTATACCTTGCGGTGTTTGGCAAATGCATAAATAAAAAATCCCGCGCGGGGCGGGTATCAGCGTGTCAGGAAAAAGTGGAGAAAAACCAGCAGGACAGACGACTGTATGGCCGAGTTTGCCATCACGGTTCTGTACTTTGTGTTTCCGAAAATTTTCCTGATGGGGGCGTACGATAATATGAGGAGCGGCTCTATCAGCTGGGCAGAGAGAGCCAGCCAGCACAGTATGTGCGCGAAGAACATAAGCACGGGCACGGTCTTATGTGAAAGATAATAAGAGGATATGATTCCCGCCGAGATTGTGGCGGAGACCGTGAACAGATTCCACTTATACCTGTCCGCTATGCGCAATCCCAAAAAAATGAGACGCGCTGCAAGCGCGGGTTCTTTCATGTGGTTTGGTATCCTTTGTTTGTGTGTGCCTGGCGCTAAACTAACACACATCTTAAGAGGTATCAATTTAAGAGGATTCTCACGAGTCCAAGTTCTTCTTTTATTACGCCCTTGATTTCAAGTATTGTTAGTGCCGAAAGGGCATCGCCCGCGGATAGTCCCGAAAGGGAAAGAAGCTCGTCTTTGTGCCGTGGTTCGCGGAGAAGTTCAAGGAGCTTTTGCTCGGCTTGTGAGAATGATGAAAAATCAAAAGTGCGCTGTTCTCCTTCTTTTATTTCAAATCCCAGTTCGCGCAATATGTCTTCCGGGGAAGTAACAGGAACGGCTCCTTCGCGGATTAGCCTGTTTGTCCCCGCGGATGTTTCGGAGGTGATATTTCCCGGAACCGACAGAACCGTGCGGTTATAATCAAGCGCCAGTCTCGCCGTAATTTGCGTGCCGGAACGTTCCTCGGCCTCTATTACAAGAAGCGCATCGGCCAATCCCGCCATAATTCTGTTTCGTTTTGGGAACGTCCAGGGCGCGGCTTGGGTTTCCGGTTCGAATTCAGAAATCAGCGCTCCGCCGGCTTCCGTAATTTCCTTTGCCAGTGGCCGGTGAAAACTCGGGTATAAAACTTTTGGGGCAAGCCCCGAGCCCGGCACCGCAACTGTAATAAGACCCGCTCCCAATGCTGATTTGTGCGCAATTGAGTCAATTCCTAAGGCCAGTCCTGAGACTATTATTACGGGATACCCGCGCAGTCCGGCAATCAGATTTTCGCAGACTTCTTTTCCATAACTTGAATTCCGCCTGGAGCCGACAATGGCGAGTGTCTTCATTCCGTCTTTTTTTGGCAGGATTCCGGTTACATAGAGTCTCTCCGGCGGTTCCGGGATTTCAAGGAGGGGCAGGAGAAATTCCGGGTAAGCGCTTCGTGCGATTTCCTTAATTTCCATTTGTTTCATTGTATCATTTTTGTTACACTGCCCACATAAAATAATCTATGTTAGATATTAAATTTATCCGCGAAAACAAAGACCTTATTTCAGCTGCGGCCAAGAAAAAGCACATTGAATTTAACGTTGAGGAACTTTTGGAAGTTGATAAAAAACGCCTTGAACTGCTTTCAAAAGTTGAAGCTTTACGCGGTGAACAGAATAAATTTTCCGATAAAATAGCGGGGATTGCCGATTCCTCCGAGCGTACGACCCTGATTGAGGAGATGCGCACGGTTAAAGAAGATTTGAAAAAAAACGAAGAGGAACTTAAAGAAACAGTTGTCTCCTGGCAAAAGCTAATGCTTCATGTCCCCAATGTTCCTGATATGAGCGTGCCGGAAGGAAACTCGGATGCCGACAATGTTGAGGTAAGAAAATGGGGGAAGAAGCCGGAATTCTCCTTCCAGCCCAAAAGTCACATAGAACTGATGAAGGCTCTTGATATGGTTGATTTCGAGCGCGGTACAAAGGTGGCCGGTTTCCGCGGATACTTCCTAAAAAACGATGCGGTGCTTCTTTCCCTTGCTCTCTGGAATTTCGTGCAGAAACATTTTGTGGAAAAGGGATTTAATCCGATGATTGTTCCTTCCATGGTAAAGCGCGAAGTGTTTATGGGCACCGGTTATTTGCCGCAGGGAGAAGAGGATTTATATAAGACTCAGGACGGCGATTATCTGGCGGGCACGGCGGAGGTGGCGACTATGGGATATTTTATGGATGAGGTTCTTGATAAAAAACAATTGCCGCTCAAATTTATTTCTTTTTCACCGTGTTTCCGCCGTGAAGCCGGAGCGCACGGCAAAGACACACAAGGGCTTATCCGAGTACACGAATTTTATAAATGGGAGCAAGTTGTTTTTTGCGAGGCGAGCCATGAGGAATCGGTCAGGCATCATGAAGACATAACTCTTTTTGCCGAAGAACTTTTGCAGAAACTCGGGCTTCATCACCATGTGGTAGCCAATTGCGGGGCGGATTTGGGGCAGGGTCAGGTAAAAAAATATGATGCTGAAGCCTGGATGCCGGGGGAAGGCAAATACCGCGAAACAGGTTCCTCTTCTTATTTCCATGATTTTCAGACACGCCGTCTGAATATCCGTTATAAAGACGATGACGGCAAATTGCGTTTCGCGCACTCTTTGAATAATACGGCTCTTTCCGGGCGCCCGTTGCTTGCCATTGTGGAAAATTATCAGAATGAGGATGGTTCCATTACTGTGCCGGAAGTATTGAGGCCGTTTATGGGTAAGGACAGAATCAGCCGTTAAGCCATGCGGGAAATAAAATACCGGGCAAACATTGCGCACAAAAGTTCGGTCCGACGTGAAGTAAAGCGCAAGCGGTTTACTATTATCGCAATACTTATTTTGGTTATAGCCGTTTCTTATACCCTGGCTCTCAGAAGCCCGTATCTGTTTGTGCGTTCCGTTTTGATTTCCGGAAATAACGCCGTACCGGAAATTTCTCTGCGTGCCCGCATCGGAGATACGCTGTCCGGGTTTTACGGTAATCTCATTTCAAAAAAGAATATTATTTTTGTGCCGAAAGAAGAAATGGCGGCCTCTCTAATGAGCGCATACCCAAGGCTTTCTGATGCGCAGGTTTCATCTTCAGGAATTTTTAATTTGTCCGTAGACGTTAAAGAGCGGTCTCCCGCATACGCATACTGCGCTTCGGCAGATGCTCCAAAAGGTGGTGAAGATTGTTTTGTTTCCGATGAAAACGGTTATATTTTTGAACCTTATAAATTTTCTCCCGGGACATATCTTGTTTTCTTTGACGGTTTTTCCGGAGGCGGGGCGACTTCCACCAAAGGAATAAGCACGCAGATTATTCCGGCGGCCGATTTCAGGGTAGTAACGGGCCTGCGGGACGGCATAGAAAAATTGGGTATTCCGGTGTACGCGGCTTCTTTTGGCGACGATTCGGATGTATTTTTCTGGCTTAAAGACAGTACCGGCAAAAACTCCGATGCAAAAATTGAAATGAATTACAAAAAAGATCCGTGGCAAACACTGAGCAATCTGAACTCAGCGCTTTTGGCCGACCCCCTGAAATCAAAGATGGCAAATTCGCGCGACAAACTTTTCTATATAGATGTGCGTTTCGGCAACAAAGTGTTTTTCAAATTCAGGGATTAAAAAATCCGTGGATAAAGCCTGGGGCTTTTCCACGGGTGGGGTTAGGAAGTCATTGCGGCCATTTCCGCCAGGAGAACTTCGTTTGCCTCGAGGCTTACCACGAAGGCTATGAGGAGAGACTGCGGAGGAATGTCCCCGGAGAGACACAGCTTTTTCATGTGACGGGTGAATTCGCTTACCCATTCATTTGCTTCCCGCGGTGGGTGGCGCTCAAAAATTTTGTTAACCAGCGAGGCTGCTTCCTCGTTGGTTTTTCCGTCCAAGGCTCTGGGGTCGAACTTTACCATCTTTTTTCTCCCGTATATTTGAAGAATCTTTAAATAAGTTAGCAAAAACGGCCAAAAATTGCTAATTTTGATTCTATTATTATGAATCAGGGATTTTGGTCAAAACTGAAGAAACCGTTTTTTGTTTTGGCGCCTATGGCGGATGTCACGGATATTGCTTTCCGCGGGATAATTGCCAAATACAGCCTGCACGGAAAGGCGGGCGGGGGCCCGGATGTTTTTTGGACTGAGTTTGTCTCCGCAGACGGGTTAGCTTCTCCCAAAGGCCGTGCCGCGCTTATGACTGATCTTGCATACACGGAAGCAGAGAGACCCATTGTGGCGCAGGTTTTTACTTCAAATCCGGACAATATGCGCGCGGCGGCAAAACTTATTTTAGAACTCGGTTTTGACGGGCTTGATATAAACATGGGCTGTCCCGACCGCACCATAGAAAAGCAGGGGGCAGGAGCGGCTCTCATGAAAGATTTTGAAATTGCGCGCAAAGTTATTGAAGCGGCAAAAGAAGGAGTCGACGGAAAAATTCCCGTTTCCGTAAAAACACGGATTGGTTACAACAAAGATATTTTGGAGGAGTGGCTTTCTGTCTTGCTTGAGTGCGGGCCTGCCGCTGTTACGGTGCACGCGCGCACGAGAAAAGATATGTCAAAAGTCCCGGCAAGATGGGAGGCGGTGGAACGCGCGGTTAAACTTCGTGACAAATTAAAAAGCGAAGCACTCATCATAGGGAACGGAGACGTACGTGATATTGCGGACGGAAAACAAAAAGCGCTGGAAACCGGATGTGACGGGATAATGATTGGTCGCGGAATTTTCGGAAACCCGTGGCTATTTGCCAACTTGGCTCGCGCGAAGGGCGACCGCCAAGTTGAGCATCCTGATGAAATTTCACGGGCAAGTGAAATTGAAGAAGGGTGCCAACCGACAGTTAAAGAACGCCTCCTCGTCTTGGTTGAACATACGGAACTTTTTGAAAAACTGCTGGGTGACAAGAAAAACTTTTCCATAATGAAAAAACATTACAAAGCCTACGCCGAAGGTTTTCCGGGAGCCAAAGAACTGCGCGTAAAACTTATGGACACAAAAAATTCCGCGGAAGTAAGGGGTATTGTCAACGATTTTTTAAAAACGTACACTTTCCAATAGGTTATCCGATCATTCACAGAGGTGAAGGATATGAGCGAAAAAAAACAGGAAGTTGTTGAGGGGGACGGAGACCTTATGGGGATATGCGTTCTCTCGTACTGTTCTTCCTGGAACGACAGGGTTCTGGTGGCTGCCGGTTTCTTGGATGAGCTTTTGTACGAAATGTATAACGGATGCCGTGACATAGAGCCTTCGGACGATTATGGAACTGTGGGGGACCATCTGTTGTATGCGTACCGCTTTGACAACGAACCGTACGCTCTCAGGCGTTATCCGCGGTCGCCGTACCCGAAACTTATTTTGCCGCGCGATATCTCGGAGGATTTGCTTGGCACAAACATTCTTGCCGTTACGTTTCTCCTGATTAAGTACGTGTTCGCTGCGATTTCCAGAACAGAACTTCAGGGGCTCGTCAGTCTCGTGAACGAACGTACCGCAGCTGGAGGACTCAAGTACTCTTACACGTCTTTCAATCTTCTGTCTCTTCTGCGCGTGGGACGTCAGATGAACCCGTATTTCGGCGAATACGAATTTGCCCAGCGCAAATACGCGTTCAAAGAGCGCAGGCGTGCTGTGAGCCTGCAGTAATCGGCTAATTACAAGGCCGATTTTTTAATTTTCTAAAAAAGGCCCTACTTTGGTATAGTTAAACCCACCATGGCACACCAGGCACTTTACAGGGCATACCGCCCAAAAAATTTTGGCGAAGTTTTGGGACAGGATCATATAGTTTCTGTTTTGGAGAGGGCCATTGAAGGCAAAAAACTTTCGCACGCGTATCTGTTTTTCGGAAGCCGCGGAACAGGTAAAACTTCCGTCGCCCGCATTATTGCCAAAGAGCTTGGTGTAAGCGAGGCCGACATATATGAAATCGACGCCGCCTCCAACCGCGGTATTGACGATATCCGCGAACTGCGCGAGGCCGTAAAAACTTTCCCGTTTGATTCAAAGTACAAAGTTTACATTATTGATGAAGTGCACATGCTCACTAAAGAGGCGTTTAATGCGCTTTTGAAAACCTTGGAAGAGCCCCCGAAGCATGTAATTTTTATTCTGGCGACAACGGAACTTCATAAAGTTCCCGATACAATAATTTCCCGCTGTCAGACTTTTACTTTCAAAAAGCCATCCGAAGCGGTTCTGCGCGAGCTCGTGACGGTAGTAGCTAAGAAGGAAGGAATAAAAATAGATAAAGCCGGAATCGAACTCGTCACAATTTTGGGGGACGGTTCTTTCCGTGACACTTACGGTATTTTGGAAAAAGTACTTGTTTATTCAAAAGACAAAACCGTAACACGCGAGGAAATTGAAGCTATTACCGGCGCGCCGAATGGGCGCGTGGTGCGCGAGATTCTTGAGGCAATATCCGAGGCTGATATAAGCAAAGCTCTAATGGCAGTAGGGAAGGCAAAAGAGCAGAATTCCGATATGCGCACTTTGGCTAAATTATTGCTTACCGAACTTCGGGCGGTGTTTCTTTTGCGCATAGCGCCGGACTCAAAAAAGAAACTGATAGAAACTTTCGGCGAGGATGACGTGGCATTTTTGGAAAAGATTGCCAAGAACGCAAAGAGCGGCATTTCTTCCAAAACACTCGTGTCTTTAATTGATGCGTATCATTTAATAGACTCTGCTTCGTTTGTTCCGGAACTTCCGCTTGAACTTGCTTTAACTGAAATTATTTCCGGGAAATAAAAAAGACGGAAGTAAATTCCGCCTTTTGCGTCACGTGTTTTTTGGTTGCGGCAGGCACGGAGAAGCCTGTAACTCCCCGTCGCTTAAGCGGATGATGATTTTTTCCGTAAAGCCTTTTCTTTTTACCACCTCCGCCGTCGGCCTGTTTTTCCCGTTGTTTATGCGTATTTCAATCCGCGTTGTTTCTATTACCTCCGGATGAATTATGACGCTTGCTCCGCCATCAGCCGTCTTCTGAAATTGCAGGATGACCGCGAAACTGACCGCCTTTGGTACGGTACCGGCATCGACGAAATATTTTCCGCACGGGGAACCGACTCCCGAGCTGAAATCGTAACCGGCAGCCGTTTTTAGAAGTTCGTATTCCTGCGCCGGCAAACCTCCGCTTGCTTCGCATTCGTCAAACAACACAAAGAACAGGAACAAACCCGACAAAGCAACCAGCCAAAACTTGATTGTGTCAGTAAACATCCCGGCCTCCCCTATAATCTTTCTCTTCCTGCACTTAAAGCTACTCCAAGCATTTTCTTTGTCAAAGACCGTTTTTTCTGTAAGAATGACATCCATAAATTGGCAGATCATCTAAAGTTTGCCAAGTCAGATATTTTGAAATTTATACCCCCAGCTGGCAGATCGTCTAAAGGTAGGACAGCGGCCTTTGAAGCCGTGAATCTTGGTTCGATTCCAAGTCTGCCAGCTGGGGGTATAAATCCTATGATTCCGATGTCCCACTTCGTCTACATTCTTAAGTGTTCCGATAACACCCTTTATGTGGGTTCAACCAACAATCTTGAAAAAAGATTAAAACAGCACAACGAATCAAAGTCGGGGGCGCACTACACAAAAATCCGCCGTCCCGTAAAACTTGTATATAAAGAGGAAGTTAAAACTCTGGGGGAAGCTCTCAGTAGAGAAGCCGGGATAAAACGATTAAATCGCCTTCAGAAGTTGAACTTGGTTAAGGGCGTATGACGGGTCAGTAAAATGTCTGGCTTTCACAAGCCAAGCGTGGATGTCGTTACGGTTCAAAGTTTCAGACAAATCCTGTTCCTTTCTCTGAGCTTCTTTCGCTGATATTCCAAATTCCGGAAAAACTGCAGAAAGGTATAAGTAGGCCTCTGATATTCTGCCGATGCTTTTGAGTAATCGCGCCTCCATATTTCGGTGTAAGTCAACTTTATCCTCCAGCATCAGTTCTGCGTGGAATAGTTGTCGTTTTATTCGTATAAGGATATTTTTTTTATCAAGATTTTTTGGGACACAAAGATGCCCGTAAATCGGAACGTTTCTTATTTGGAATACCAGACCTTCTCTCAGACAAAGCGAGGTGTGAATATAATCTTCAACCTCAATGGAATCATCCACTCCGGTTTTTCTTAAGAAATCATCTTCTCCAAAAATCATGAGGGATATCTTCCTTACACCGGCGGGCAGTTTTCTGTTTATTTCGTCAACTTCAAATATGTCAGTGTAAGAGAAATGGCTGCCTGATACGATAATATTGAAATCTATATCATTACTTCCGTCTGCCTTGAAGAGATATGAGCCTCCTGTGGATATGTGCCTTATTTCTAAATCAGGGTATCTTTCTTTTGTTAATATTTTCACGTCTTCCACCAGGTTTAGAATTAGCTCCAGTTTAGACAGCGTGTTTTCCCGCTCCTTTAGGTCGGCGCACTTAAAGTACGCGCAGTCTTTCAGAAGATCCGCCAAATCGTTTTTGCGGTTTTCGAAAAAATCCGTCCCGGATAAAGAAAGAATCGGATAGTTGTCAGTGTATATGCCGGCTGATGTATCTGTGTATTTATTCATTTAGCGGGATATCAAGAAATTCTTCATAAAGTTCATCAAGTTCTTTTTGGCGGTAGATTCTTACGAAAGGAACTTCAAATTTTGGAATGGCAGGAAATTCTTTTTCTGCGGCCTCTTTCATAACAACCAACTCTTCTTTGTTCATTCCCCAGGAAGACATTCCCAGGGTAAGATGCGGTTCAAACCTGTCGTTTTCGAAATACTTTCTGGATGTGTCAGTTTCGTCGGGGGATATTGTTCTGAATAATTCTTTGTGAAGTCCGACCAGTTCCTTTGAGGGCTCAATCCTCAGTATTACAACTTCATCCCTGAACGTGTCAACGCCGGTGAAACTCACTTCAAATTTATGGTAGCTTTCAATGACCGGGCGCACTTTTTCTATCCAACTTAGATCTTCGGTCAGGCCGTTTTTGGTTTTTATGGTTATGTGGGGTTCAAACATCCCGGGGAGTTTGTTGTTTTTGAACTCTTTTTGAAAAGAGGCGATTTTTTGGGCAGTTTCCTTTGGCGGGGTTATTCCAATAAAATATTTCATGAGTCAATTTATTACCCAATATAGCTTTATATAACAGTTTTACAAGCTTATTAATTATATGTTCTGTTAAGAAAATTTTTGGTCTATAATTAAACAAATGGAAAATTTAAAAAGAATAATAGCCGTTGCCTTACCTAGTGCACGCCTGAATCGCAGTCTCCGCATTCTTATAACCACTAACTCCATATTGGTTTTTATAGTGGGACTTTTTGCCCCGTTTTACGCGGTTTTTGTACAGAATATCGGCGGGAATATCGCCTTTGCCGGATTGTCGTGGGCAATTTTTTCCATAGTCGCCGGGGTTTTGATACTTCTTTTTTCCAATTGGTCGCTTAAAGTGAGAGAACAGGAACTCCTAATCGCACTCGGATACATTTTAAGAGCGGGCGTGTTTTTAAGTTACGCGGTAATGACAAGTATCCCGCAACTTATTGTTACGCAGATTTTTTGGGGCGTGGCGGCAGCCATAGGGACCCCTGCTTTTGATTCTGTATATGCCAGTCACACCGCAAAAGAAGATTCAATAGTTGAGTGGGGAGAGTGGGAAGGGATTTCTTCAATTATGACCGGTATTGCGGCACTTACAGGGGGTATCATTATTCAGAACTTCGGCTATCAGGCTGTATTTGTTGCTATGGCGGTTATTTCTTTTGTTCTGGGAATCTATATTTGGAGGTTGCCTAGGGAGCTATTGTGATTGTGCGCATTAAATGAAAAAAATAATTCATAAATCGGAAGAACGCGGAAATGGAGATTACGGCTGGCTTAAAACCCGCTACAGTTTTAGTTTTGCAGACTGGTATGACCCGGCGCGCATGGGATTTGGAAAATTGCGGGTCATAAATGACGATATAATTGCGCCTGATTCCGGTTTTGGCGCGCACAGCCATAAGGACATGGAAATTATAACTATCGTGAGAGAGGGAGCCGTTACCCACAAAGATGATATTGGGAATACGAAAGTTGTGCCGGCAGGCGATGTCCAGGTAATGTCAGCCGGAACGGGAGTTACGCATTCTGAATATAACGGGTCAAAGGACGTGCCTCTCGCGCTTTTTCAAATATGGATTGAGCCGAAAGAGCGCGGGATAAAACCTAGATACTTTCAGAAATCATTCGGGTTTCAGAGTAAAGAGAACGGCATTACGCTTTTGGTTTCTCCGGAAGGAAAGGGCGGGGGGTTAACCGTAAATCAGGATGCTTACATTTACCACGCCGTTCTGGACAGCAAGTCGCCGATTGAATACAAGTTAATTCAAAGGGGGGATGCTCCGCCGGAACAGGCGGGGGTGTATATTTTTGTTATTGAAGGAAGCGCGATTGTCGGCGGACAAAATCTTTCAAAGCGGGATGCTGTCGGAGTCTGGGATACGGAAAGAGTCGAAATCTCAACTGATTCGGAAGCCAGTATTTTGATTATGGAAGTTCCGGTGTCGGAGAGTGAAGGCCTCACGAATGTATAATTTTCGCATATCTGCTATCTTCTAATTATGGAAAGAGCCGAGCAATATCCGAGGACAGAGAGCCAAGAGTTAAAAAATGAAGCTCTGGCTGTTTATAATGAGCTTATAAAAAGGCCTGAAATTTCCGAGGCGCTCGTTCTGTTGGAAAAACTCCCCAGGCACTTGCGGTATCACGGAAAAGCACACACGGAAGACGTGATAATGGAAACCATACTGTTTGCGCTCTCTGACGGGGCGTCCCCGGAAGTTGTTGAACAGCAGGCGGTTTCGGCGGCGTGGCACGATGTGGGCTTTATTGAACAGGATACGGAGAACGAGCCCATCGCGGTAACACTGTTCAGGAAAAGCGAGGCTTATAAACTGTTGTCGGAAGATAAACGCGAGGAAGTAATGGCAAATATAATGGACACCCAGGTTATCGTAAAAAACGGGTCGCCGTTTTTGCTTAAACAACAAAGTGAAATCGGCTATGCCTTAGACGGAGACGTGAGCAATTTTGGCAGAGAAGATTTTTTTGAAAAACGCGCAAAAGTTGCGGAAGAGCTGGGTTTGAATCTGGAGGATCCGGAAGTCAGAAAAAAGTTTTACAAGTTTGCGCTGGAGTTGTTAAGGAATCATAATTGGAAAACAGAGTCGGCCAGGGCGCTGAGGCAAGCCCAGAAAGAAAAAAATTTGCTCCGGGCGGAAGAGGAATATTCACAGTTATAAAAAATCATGCGAAAAATTATTGATTTTATTCTCCTTGTCCTCGTGATTATCGCCGGGGTTTTTGCCTATACCTATCAGGATCAAATACGTGACAGGGTCCGCACCATTATTTATGGTGCTCCCTGTTCAAAACCCGTTATCTATACCCTCGGTAAAATTGATCCCCGATTTAAGCTTTCCCATGATGCCGTGCTCTCTATCATCAATAAAGCCGCGGAGTCGTGGGACAAAGCATCGGGCAAAAACCTTTTGGAATATAACGCCACGAAAGGGGAAGTGGTTGTTAACTTTAAATATGACAGGCGCCAGCAGGTGACGGAACAGTTAAAAACATTGGACACGGTTCTGGACAGCAGTGATGCCAATTATCAGGCATTGAAAAGTAAATTTAATTCTTTGACCGCCGTGTACAAAGAAAATAAAGCCAAGTTTGAGGCTCACAAGAGCCGGGTTGAGGCGGTACAGCAAAGTTATAACGAAGAAGTTGATTCCTGGAACAAGCGCGGGGGAGCTCCTAAGGATGTGTACCAACGCCTTCAGAACGCCAAGGAGGAATTGATTCTGGAATACGCGAAGCTGGAGGCGGAAGCGGCGGCCCTTAACGCGGAAATCAGGAATATAAATTCAGTCGTGGCGGAATTAAACGGCAGCGTGGCAAGTCATAATGCCGTTGCAAATAAATACAACACAATTAACGCCTCCGTTGAACCTGAATTCAGGGAGGGAGAGTATGTTGTGAGCAGTGAGGGGAAAGAAATCGATATCTACCAGTACAATGATATGAATAAATTAATCCGCGTGCTTGAGCACGAATTTGGCCACGCAATCGGGCTTGACCATGTGGAGTCACCTTCCGCGATTATGTACCCGTTAAATCAGGGCACCGGGGAGAAGCCGACAGCCGCCGACCTGGCTGCGTTGAAAGTGCTCTGTAACAAATAAATAAGAACCACGTCATACAACAGGATGAACAAAATACTTACAGCTATAATAGTTCTTCTCATCTTTGCCGGGGGCGTGG
>CAYGDA010000003.1:0-10300 GCA_964348515.1 uncultured Candidatus Saccharibacteria bacterium | reverse complement strand
ATGAACAAAATACTTACAGCTATAATAGTTCTTCTCATCTTTGCCGGGGGCGTGGTTTTTTGGCAGTTCGGTGAAAAAGAAATCCCCGTAGTCACTAATTTTGAAGAATGTGCCGCTTTGGGCAATCCGATAATGGAGAGCTATCCCCGTCAGTGCCGTTTTGGAAGTCAGACATTCACGGAAAACATCGGAAATGAACCGGATAAAACAAATCTGATCCGTCTTAATACGCCCCGCCCGAACCAGGTTATAAAAAGTCCCCTGGTTATAGAAGGCGAGGCCAGAGGAAACTGGTTTTTTGAAGCAAGTTTCCCTGTGGTGCTTACCGACTGGGATGGGCTCATAATCGCGCAGGGAATTGCTACCGCCAAAGGCGAATGGATGACAACGGAATTTGTGCCGTTTACCGCCAAACTAGAGTTTAAAAATCCCACGTACAAAAACAACGGTTCTTTAATACTGAAAAAAGATAATCCTTCGGGGTTGCCTCAAAATGATGATGCGCTGGAAATTCCGGTTATCTTTGAAAAGATTGATAATCCCGCAGGAATTTTGCCCTATAATTCCGGCGTGAGTGGAATCGTTCTGCTTGGCCCGACTTGCCCGGTAATGCGTGACCCGCCTGATCCGCAGTGTGCCGACAGGCCGTACGCCACGGAAATTGCTGTGCGTCACGCCGGCGTTAATTCTGTTTTTTTGACGGGGAACTCCGACGCTAAGGGGTTGTTCAAATTTACGCTCCCGCCCGGTTCCTACGTCATCGCCGCCGGAGGCGTTGAGAAGTTTCCGCGTTGTAACGAAACGAATGTAACTGTTTTACCGGGTTCATACGCTACCACGACAATTTCTTGCGATACAGGCATCCGCTAGGACGGTTTATTTGATGGATGGCTGTTTTTATGTTATTAACATGTCAGCAAAAGTTGTTTAGAGAAAACAGAAAATGACGGAAGAAAACAGCAGTGCAACCGGGCACAGGCTTTTGCTCGTAGAAAAGACCGAGGTCAATTGTCTTACTTGTCACGAGCAGGTGAGTGTTATCTTGCACCCGTTTGGAGGAGGGCGTATTGCGGCGTGTCCCATCTGCAAACAGCTCGCTTACAATGGAAAGTGAATTTACGGCTGCCTTGAAGGGCGGTTTTTTGTTTGGTTGATGCTAGGAAAACAGGGTGTATAATATGGGCGTTATTAATAGTTAACTCTATTATCTCTATGAAAAAGATTTTTTGGTATGGATTAGCTGCTGTAGCCCTTATCGTTCCTGTGGCGTCTTTTGCCGCGGAATTCCGTACGGGGGAACAGCCATCAGTGAGGGAAGACGAATATATCGCAAATGATGTTTACATGGCTGGCAGCAGCGTAAAGAGCGCCGGTGCTGTGGCGGGGGATGTTGTGGCGGCTGGAGGGAGCGTCACTATAAGCGGGGATGTCGGTGGAGATGTTATCGCGGGTGGCGGCAATATCACCATACTTTCAAATGTTGGAGATGATGTGCGTGTGGGTGGCGGCAACATTGTCATTCAGGGGGAGGTTGGTGGTGACTTAATAATCGGGGGAGGTCAGGTGACAATCGGAGGCCCCGGTGTTGGCGGGGATGTGGTAATAGGGGGAGGTGTCATCCGCCTGGACGCGCCGGTTATGGGCAGTTTGAGGATTGGGGGAGGCAATGTTTACATAAACGCCCCAATTGCCGGGGACATAACAATAATGGGGGCGGACAAAGTGACTCTCGGGAGCGCCGCGGTAATCTACGGCAACATAACTTACAAAGCGAAAGCGGAGCTTACAAAAGAAGAAGGGGCTGTGGTAAACGGGACTGTCAATTTTGAACCGATTAAGAGCAAACAATTTTCGGGGGCTTTCCTGGCAGGACTGGCATCACTTTTTGTCTTAGGAAAATTCCTTACCCTTCTTGCCTGTGCGCTTGTGATTGGTCTTATTTTCCGCCGATACAGCAAAGAGGCTGTTCTCAAGGCGGTTGAGAGTCCTTTGCTTGAAATCGGAAGGGGTCTCATTGTTATGGCTGCGCTTCCGGTTTTGTCGGTGATTATGTTTGTGACGGTGGTGGGCATACCGTTCGGTATTTTGGGATTAGTGGCGTTTGTGGCCTTGATGATGTTTGCCTGGTTTTTTGCTCCTATAATTATAGGGAGCGTTGTGTACCGCTTTTTCTCCAAGGGAGAAATGGAGGTTTCCTGGAAGACCATACTTCTCGGTGTCTTTATTTTCGAAGTCCTTAGCGTCATACCGCTTTTGGGCTGGCTTGCGCAGGCACTCGCTGTGCTCGTTGCGCTTGGCTCGATTACGGCAATAAAGTTGCAGGTTGCGCGGGAGTGGATATAAAAGAAAACGGTTGAAGAAGCGCCGCGGTAAACCGCGGCGCTTTTGATTGCACCCGTGAGCCTTTTAGAGTAGTTTTGGAAAAGACGGGTAAAACGGAGAAAGCCATGGCCGAACTTTTAGTGCAGTGGTATCTGTGGGCGAGAAATGACGACCCGGATACAAACAAGTACTTAGCCAAGGTAATAGGCGAGCAGTATGGAGAAAACTCCAGGGAACGTAAATGCGCCGACGGCAAAAAGCGTAAGCTCTGGATTTGCCGGGGCTACGACCAAGAAGTGAAGTCGGCAATTTCCGCAATCAAGGAGTTCAACTTGAAGCTCGAAGTCTTTCAGGATAATGGCGACGGCAAGATTGTCCGCTACGACCTCTGGAAGCCGGAGGTGAAGAAGACAGCTTTGCATGCGAATCTCGCCCGCGGAGTTCACAAGGGCGGGAAGAAATAAGAGGGAAGTCAGCATCATACGCCGCGGATTACCGCGGCTTTTTAATGAGTAGAGTGAAGGCAGGAAAAGTAGTATATTGGTATGACTATATGCCGACAGCTTGGCTGGAAGGTACTGAGCTTAGCAAAGCGAACGTAGAGAATTATGAATGAAAATTACCAAAATTATCAGGAGTTAATAAAGCCTACGTGGAGTCCGCCGGGGTGGGTGTTTGGGCCGGTGTGGACTGTGCTTTATATTTTGATTGCGGTTTCGTTTGGGAAGGTGTTTTTGGGGGTTTGGCAAAGAGAAATACCGCTTTATGTTGCCGTGCCGTTTGCACTTAATTTGATTTTCAATCTTTCGTTCACCTGGGTTCAGTTTGGGTTAAAGAATAATGAACTGGCCGCGCTGGATATTCTCCTAGTTCTCGGCACGCTAATTTGGGCAATGGTCGCCGTGTATCCAAGTGTCCGCTGGATAACCTACATCCAAATCCCGTATTTACTCTGGGTTTCGTTTGCTACTGTCTTGCAACTTACGATAACGTTTTTGAATAGATAGATGCAGAAAAAAGAAGCTCAAGCTCGAATAAAAATAAATAAACTTCTTGAAGCATCAGGATGGCGTTTTGAAGATAGCGAAAAAGGTAAAGCTAATATTCAACTTGAGCCGGGGGTTAAATATTCAGAACTCGGTGATGATTTTGAACATGAAAAACATGGTTTTATAGATTTTCTTTTGCTTGATAAAGATAGGCGGCCTCTTTTAGTTGTTGAAGCAAAACGTGAAGCCCTTGAACCACTTTCTGCTAAAGAGCAGGCTAGAAACTACGCCCGCAATGTCGGCGCTCGTTTTGTAATTCTTTCAAATGGAAACATCCACTATTTTTGGGACACCAAACACGGGAATCCCGATACTATTTCTCGTTTTCCAACACAAGATTCCATTACTCAATACGAAAAATATACTCCTAATCCTGTCGAACTTGCGCAGACTATTGTTGATGAAAATTATATTGTTTCAACACAAATCCCAACTTTTGCTACAGACCCAGCGTTTCAGAACGAATTTACTCGTGCAGAGTATTTGAAAAATAACAAACTCAAGCAACTTCGCCCATATCAAGTACAAGCAATCAAAGCACTTCAAGAATCAGCAAGAAGTGATAGCCGAAGATTTTTGTTTGAAATGGCGACCGGAACAGGAAAAACGCTTATTTCCGCCGCGGTCATAAAACTGTTTCTTAAATCTGGCAATGCTCGACGAGTGCTTTTCCTTGTAGATCGTCTTGAACTTGAGGATCAAGCACAAAAAGCGTTTGTCCACTATCTCGGCCACGATTTCCGAAGTGTTATATACAAAGAAAACAAAGATTCTTGGGCAAACGCCAGTGTTGTCGTCTCCACTATCCAAACATTTCTTGCCGGTGATCGTTATAAAAAGGAATTTTCGCCAACCGATTTTGAACTTGTTATTTCAGACGAAGCTCATCGTTCTATCGGTGGCAACAGTCGTGTGGTTTTTGAATATTTTGTCGGCTATAAACTTGGTCTTACTGCTACACCTAAAAATTATCTCAGAGGATTTGATGCCGAAGGCGCAGATAGCCAAAGAGAATACGAACGTCGCCTCTTAATTGATACATACAAAACATTTGGATGTGAATCCGGCAATCCAACTTTCTCCTATGATCTAGAAAAAGGGGCAGAGGAAGGTTATCTTATAAAACCGACACTCGTCGATGCTCGCACAAACATTACAACCGAACTTCTGTCAGAAGAAGGTTATGCAGTCCACGCACTCACAGAGAGTGGCGAAACCATTGACGAAACTTTCAATGAAAAGCACTTTGAGCGCAAAATTTTCAACGAAGAAACCAATATTGCTATGTGTAAGGCGCTGATTGATAACGGACTTTTTGATCCGGTTGCTAAACAGTTTGACATAGATCTTTTTGGAAAAACGGTTGTCTTTGCCGTATCTCAAAAACACGCCGCCCGACTAACAAATATCTTAAACAAAATCGCTTTTGAAAAATGGCCAGAACAATACAGCGAATCAAATTTTGCAATGCAAGTTTCTTCTCAAGTTGCAGGCGCCCAGCAAATGACAATCAATTTTGCCAACAATCGCCTTGGTGGACAGACAAACTCACCCGAAGGATATGACACCAGCAAAACTCGTGTTGCTGTTACTGTAGGCATGATGACGACGGGTTACGACTGTCAAGATTTACTCAATGTAGCACTCATGCGTCCAGTTTTCAGTCCGACTGATTTTGTACAAATAAAAGGACGAGGCACTAGAAAATGGCAGTTTGAATACAACGATTATAAAAATGACCTCATCATCGAGCCAAAAGAAAAATTCAAGTTTTTTGATTTCTTTGCCACCTGCGAATATTTTGAAAACGAGTTTGATTATGATGAAAAAATTACACTTCCTCCAATTGATGTAACACCACCAACCGGCCCTGGAGGCGATGGACCAGGCACAGATGGCCCAGGCGGTGACGGACCGACTGGAGCAAAAGGCCCGATTGATCTTGCTACTTTTGACGAGCTTGCCACTCTTTCCGAAACTCCGGAAGGCGTGATTATGCGCATTGACCGCGAAGGTTTCAAACGCGCTGTGGATGAAGATGTGCTCGGAAACGAAATTCTTAAGAATATGTGGAATAATGGCGAGATAGAAGAAGCAGAAGATTTTGCAAAAAAGAATATCTTTGATAAGCCCAAATATTTTCTCAATCTCGACAAGATTAAAAAGATTTTTGGTGTTGATCGCCGTATTACCGTCAAAGAATTTTTGCAGGTAGCCTTTGGCGATAAAGAGACTTTTGAAATGAAAGACGATCTCCTTGAGTCAGAGTGGGAGAAATTTATGGAAGTTAATCCAGTTGATCAAGAGCATTACGCTGTGGTTAAAATGTTTTTCAAAGCATATGTGGCAGATGAAGTAGTTCGTGAGATTATTAAGACTAGAGAAACTGGTCGTTTTAATACCGAATCATCTTTTCAGTTTAGTGAATACCAAAAACTGAATGGATATAAAACAATCGTTCCTCAGTATGTTCAGGATTATGCATATCATTTAACAAACTTGTAACACGATGAATTCTGAAACAAAACGTCATATAGATTCTGCGCGTCAAGTGCTTGTCGGTGTTGTCCCAAACCCGACTGCACAAATAGACCAGATTACAAACGCGCTCATATATAAATTCATGGATGACATGGATCAGGCCGCAATCAAGCAAGGGGACAAGCCTTCATTTTTTGTTGGTGATTTAGAGAGTTACGCCTGGAGGCGTTTAATGGATTCACGGATAGGTAATCAAGAGCGTATGAATCTGTATTCCGAAGCGCTCACTAAGTTTTCTCAAGCAAAACAACTACCGGAGCTTTTTCGTGGTATTTTCAAATCAGCTTTTTTGCCGTATCGCTCACCCGAAACACTTGGTCTATTTCTGAAAGAAATTGATTATTTCGACTACTCGCATCCCGAAGAACTCGGCAATGCGTATGAATATCTTCTTTCTATAATGTCATCCCAAGGCGACGCCGGACAATTCCGCACTCCGCGGCATATCATTGATTTCATTGTGGGTATAGTAAACCCGTGTAAGGACGACAAAGTGCTTGACCCCGCTTGTGGTACCGGCGGGTTCCTAATCAGCTCGTATAAGCACATTCTGGAACAACACGACGGCAAGGACGATCCAAAGAAAAAAGAAAAACCGCTTACACCTGATGAACGAAACAAGTTAATGGCAAATTTTGAAGGTTATGACATAGACCCTGGCATGCAAAGAATTGCACAAGTAAATATGTATTTGCACCAATTCAAAAATCCAAAAATTTATCAATACAATACTCTTGCAGATGAAGATAGATGGAATGACAAATTCGATATAATTCTTGCCAACCCACCTTTCATGTCTCCGAAAGGGGCAGGGAAGCCCCATAGTAAATTTACAATTGGCTCAAGCCGTTCGGAAGTATTATTTGTAGACTACATAATGAACCATCTGCGGCCGAAAGGGCGCGCAGGTATCATTGTGCCCGATGGAATTATCTTTCAATCAGGTACTGCGCACAAACAACTTCGTAAGAATCTTGTTGAGGATGGTCTTTATGCAGTGGTTAGTTTGCCGTCAGGAGTATTCGCGCCATACAGCGGAGTAAAAACGAGCATTTTGCTTTTCAATAATGAACTAGCAAAAACAAGCAAAGAAATTTTGTTTGTAAAAATAGAACAAGACGGCTTTGATCTCGGTGCGACCAAACGACCAATCAGTAAAAACGATTTGCCAACAGCTTTGGATATTTTAAATAAACGGAACACGGGCGGAAAAGTGGAAAACAAGCTGGCGGTATATGTAGAAAAATCAAAAATTGCCGAAAATGGCGACTATAATCTTTCGGGCGATCGCTACCGCGTAGCAACCAATTACACCAATGCCAAATGGCCGATGGTGGAGTTGGGAGAGGTTATTCACTTGGACTTTGGCGAAAGAATTACAAAAAACAATAAACAAGGTACAAAGTACCCAGTTTATGGAGGAGGTGGAGAAAGTTTTAGAACAGACGAATTTAATCGTGAAAATGAATATGTGATTGCACGCTTTGCAATGTCGGAACATTGCGTCCGCTTTGTAGCGGGTCAATTTTGGATGATGGACTCAGGTGGAACTTTTTCAATCAAACTAGAATATCAAGATAAGTTAAATAAGGATTTTGTTGGCAAGATTTTACTAAGTCGTCAAGAAGATATTTTTATGTGCGCACGCGGTGGAGCACAAAAAAATTTGAATAACGATCATTTTTACGAATTGAAAATCCCTCTCCCACCTCTTGAAATCCAAGAGCAAATCGTGGCGGAGCTGGACGGCTATACAAGTATCATCGCCGGTGCCAAACAAATCACTCAAAACTGGAAACCAAAAATCGAAATCGATCCGGAATGGGAGAAGGTGAAGTTGGGGGAGGTTGTTGATATTTATAATGGTTCAACTCCAAAAAGAACAGAGCCGACATATTGGGAAAATGGAACAATTCCTTGGTTTACTATTGACGATATTAGAACTCAAGGAAGATTTATAACAAAAACAGAACAAAAAATCACGAAGAAAGGCTTTAAAGAATCAAGTGTGAAGTTATTGCCGAAAGAAACAGTTTTGCTTTGTTGTACAGCTTCTATTGGTGAGTATGCTTTTTCTGAAATTAAGTTGACGACTAATCAGCAATTCAACGGACTAGTCGTAAAAGAAAAAAACAAACTTAATCCAAAATATTTATTTTGGTATTCGTCTTTATTTAAGGGGGAACTTGAAAGAATGAGCGGAAAAGCAACTTTTGGATTTGTAGCTGTTGGGGCATTGAAAAATTTTGAAATCCCTCTTCCGCCTCTAGAAATTCAAAAACAAATTGTGGAAAAAATCGAAGTCGAGCGTACCCTCGTCGAATCCGCCCAAAAACTGATTGAAATCTACGAACAAAAAACTAAAGAGGTAATCACCAAACTTTGGGAAGAATAAAATGACTAAGTCACCAGAAGATATTTTCAAGTTTTTGCCTTTGAAATATGCTTCCTCATCAGAAAGCGACTACGTTGCCTTTTGGTGGAATGCTTATTTAAAAAATTTAGAGTGGGGGAATTACCATCTGTCTTTCCTAGCTTTTCATATGTTATACATGACAGGTGTGTATTTTTTACTTTATAAAATAAGTAAGATTTATAGGTTAACATATGAGCATTCTTTGTTTCATCTGCACAATGATGATGAGACTCATTATCGTGGAATAAATTCCCCTTTTTCGTTTGTTAATATGAACGAAAAAGGAGTTTTCCGTTTTTTAAAAATAGCCGGAGCTGACCATAACTTTATTGGAGAAGTATCAAAATTTATTGAAGATCGCAACAATGCATCGCACGCAAAAGGGTTGATCTACTTTGATGAAGACCCATATGGGTTAGAAAAAAAAGTTTTTGATTATGTAGATGCCTTAGAAAGTATTCAGAATTTATTTATAAATGAAGCAAAAAAAGTTTCAGAAACATGGAAAATTTCGAAACTTAACGAATCAGATATCTACTTATTTATTGAGTCAGAAATAAAGATACATAATTTAACTCCTGCAGAAATTAATGTGATAGCCAAAGATGAAAAACTAAAAAGACCAAAACTTTACAAGGTCTTGAATAAGCTTGTCGGCAATTGATGGTTTAAAAATAAAAAATAAATGTTAGCGTACAAAAAATTGGAGAAAATGGCTTATTATTCCTACTGCAATTAATCCCCCGATAATTTTTACCAAGTTGCCACTTGTTTCTTTCGCCACTGAAACTATAAACCATCGGGCGAATGTATATGTCCAAATAAAAGGACGCGAAATTAGCCACAATGCGATAAAGAAGCCGTTCATTACTTGATCTCCTGGACTACGTAAATCTCTCATTGCTAGGATAGTACTTTAAGTGCTAAATTTGGGCAAATACGTATTATTTTCAAAAATGGCTACAGAACTTAAACCCTACATATCAGGAATTATTGTCGTATTCATCGCTATAGCGGGCGTATGGTACTGGCAGTCGCAGACTCCTTTGCTTGTTGGTGGGGACAGAGATGCTCGTGGGTGTCTTACTGGAGGCGGATACGCTTTTGACGAGGCGGTTGGTGCCTGCACCCGGGCGTTTGAACTGACTCCGGATATAACGCGGGCTGCTAAAATGGCTGTGGATTCGGTAGGTCGTGGCTACGCTCTCACGGTTGTTTCCTTCAACTCATATGAAGAACCGGGGGCGTACGATATTACGCTTGAACGCGGAACGGAGCGTACGCGCCAGACCGTCTATATTCGTAATTGGCAGATTGATAAACAGGCGGCGGGCTCCGATAAAGGCGGGGGAATTGCCTGCACCATGGAGGCGAAAATTTGTCCTGACGGAAGCGCCGTGGGGCGTTCGGGTCCCAAGTGTGAATTTGCGGAGTGTCCGCAAGGAATCGTATACAGAAATGCGGGATATGGCTTAAGTGTTGCTCTGCCTGCAAGTTGGAAAGGATATTCAGTCTCTATTGATAAATGGACTGGTAATGCTTCTGGCGACCAGTTGGGAGATGTGGCTGTAGCCAGTGGCCCGGTGGTTTCTATACACAACCCAAAATGGACTGGGGTTAATACTTACCAAGACATTCCCATTATGGTTTTTACAATTGCAGAGTGGAACAATCTTCAGGCGGACAAGTTCTATATTGGGGCGGCGCCGATTAATCCGAGCGAACTGGCACGAAACAGCCGTTATGTTTTCGCTCTTCCCGCGCGCTATAACTATGCTTATACAGAGGGGTATCAGGAGGTGGAACAAATTCTTGCCGGTAAGCCGGTTACCGCCTTTGAGCCGGACAATTCTTCGGGAAGCGGCGACACTATTATCTTGAGGACAACACTCGGACAGAAGGTAAGCGGTTTAGGTGTTACCCTTACGCCCCTTGAAGTAACGGAGGACAGCCGGTGTCCTATTGGTGTGCA
>CAYGDA010000002.1:91277-92526 GCA_964348515.1 uncultured Candidatus Saccharibacteria bacterium | reverse complement strand
AAAAGCGCCTAGGCGCTTTTTTTAATGCCCAAAAATTTTTTCCTTTCTGACTCCGGAAAACGTTCGATGGCGTAACGGAGAGATGTGCGCGGCATATTTTTGGCGTTCAATTTTAAAAATCTGACAAGGGCAGGTTTGGACTGCTTCCCTACTTCGCGCAACATCCAGCCCACAGCCTTGTGAATCAAATCGTGTTTATCTGAAAAAAGCCTTTCCGAAATCAGGAACGTGTCCGTAAAATCTTTTTTTCTTATAAAAGCGAAAGTTGCCACGATTGAAATCCTGCGCTCCCAAAGATTTTTTGATTTCGCCAATTTATACAAAACCCGGCGGTCTTTCCCGAAAAGATACTCGCCCAAAATACCGCCGGCGGAAACATCAACCAAGTCCCAATTATTAATATTCTTGGCGCGCGCCAAATAAAACTTTGCAATCTTTGCCTTCCCCTTTTCATCAGCCGCGCGGAACTGCCACGCTAAAATCAAAAGTGCCGTCAGTCTGCATTCGTGAATTTTATTTTTCAAAAGTTTCCCGATTTCCGCAAGGGGTAAACCTTTGTATTCTTTGGCTACTTTTCTTTGCTCAGGAACGGAAACCCCCACAAAGACATCGCCGTATCCATAGTGCCCCTTCCCCGTCTTGAAAAACCAGGCGGAACTTTTTGCCTTCTCTTTGGTACCAAGTTTTTTAAGGGATTTTTCCGTGTTTTGAGCTTTGAGGATGGTAGGCATGTGTTTGTTGTTAATAACTGGTGGTCATCATATTACGCTATATGGTATTATTTAAAAACTAAAAAATAAAAAATATGAACAACAAGATTGTCTGGGCGGTTATTATAATAGTAATTATCGGAGCGGGGAGTTGGTATTACAGTTCAAAGTCATCAGTGCCACAGGACATTGAGGGTATTAATTCTTCAATGCCTGTACCGGGCACATCTACCGCTGAAACTGTTGTGACCAAGGAATTTATGGTTGACGGTAAAGATTTTTCCTTTTCACCGGCTTCCATGACGGTAAACAAAGGCGACCAGGTTAAAATCACTTTAAAAAATACCGGCGGTTTTCATGACCTCATAATTGAAGGTTACGGCGTTGGAACCGAGCGTATTCAGGCCGGCGGAGAAACAAGCGTAACTTTCACGGCTGACAAAACCGGTTCATTCGAATACTACTGTTCTGTCGGAGAACACAGGGCGAAAGGAATGAAAGGTACGCTAGTAGTCCAGTAAAAAAGTTTATTAAAAAAC
>CAYGDA010000002.1:0-91177 GCA_964348515.1 uncultured Candidatus Saccharibacteria bacterium | reverse complement strand
GGCGAAAGGAATGAAAGGTACGCTAGTAGTCCAGTAAAAAAGTTTATTAAAAAACGCCTGCGTCTTCGCGGGCGTTTTTTATTTATATGAATTTTATTTCTTCTCCACGACAATCGAACATTTGGTAACAAGCGCCGCTATGGCGCCCACCGCCGCCAGAACCGGCAAAAGGAGCGCCCCAATTGCCCCGACGGTAAGAGGTATTTCAATCAAAGAAACGCCCTTCTCGTTTTTTATGGTAATACGGCGGATATTTCCTTCGTGTATGAGTTCCTTCACTTTCGCCAAAAGCTGCTCCCCGTCAATTTTGAATTCTTCAGTAGCCATAAGTTTTATTATTTAGCTTTTAAACATTTTAGAAATATATTTTAAATCTTTGCCGAAAATAGGTCTAGGAGTCAAAAACCCGTCAAACCCGCCGTCCCCAATGTATGTGGGCCCAAATTCGTTCGTGGAAATAATATAAAAGAGTGCTGTATGTATTTACAAACAAAACAATTCCGGCAGAAATAACCACGTCGCGCGTAAAAAAATATGCCACCGCAGAATCAACACTTATGCTAAGCACGCGGTAACCGACGGATTTTATGGCTGAACGTTGGTGGGTTTCGAGTGGTTTAGTTTTCATGTGCTCAATATCAAAATATTTTTTACTTCCCCCGTCCTTTCTTTTGAATCTTTTTTGTACCGGCCGCCTTCGCTCCCTTGCTCAGGCGGTGCGCATACCACATCTTGTTTTCTTTATTGTAATGGGTTTTTAGTTCTTTTTTCATCCGGTTATTATACCAAACCAAAGGCACTTATTCTGTTTGACTCCCCCGGCACGTAAGCGTAACCTATTGTCTAGTCATTCTCAGCGAAAGGATAATTATGCACACAGAAACATTCACCATTGCGCAGGCAACAGCACTTTGCGGAGGCCAGCTTCCCAGAGAAAGCGGCTTCGCCTGGGAACGGGTGGAACATTTCAGGCTTGAAGACGGAGTGCTTCAACCCTACTCGGGAGACACCATCCTGCCTGGGCCCGGTATACGCATAACTGCTCTACCCGATACAGATTTGTAACCCACCGCCAACGGCGGTTTTTTATTTAAAAAATGAAAAGACCTTTTAAGCTGAAAGTTTTCTGATGGCTGCCATTGTCCTTCTGTCAAAACCATCCAAAATTGGTGCCCTGACTCTGAAGTCACCGTTGACGTATCCTTCCTTAAAAACATTGGAACCAAACTTCCTGGTAATTTCAGGCATAAGAGCATCTTTCATTTTACTTCTAACCTTTTTGCGAAAAGCCTCCTCAACCTCATATTCTACGTTGCCGTCAATCGCCACGCTTGCTTCCAAAAAACGCATATCAACAATCCAACTCTGATCCGGAATATAAAGTCCGGGGGATAAATTCGAAACAGTTTTGACCCCGAAAGACAGGGCTACGTCATTGCCGTTTCTCCACCAAGTCCAATCCATTTCCGCTGACAAAACTGCGCCGGGAATATTAATCCTCTCGGTATGCGGCAACCACCAATCAATGCCCCCTTCAAAATCTTCCTCAAAACCGGTTCCGTCGCCCAAAACCATAACATCCACGTCTTTGTGTTCGTCTAATTCACTACTTTTTCTTGCTTTGTTCCATACAGTCTCGGCCACTCCACCTATCAAAATCCCTGCTGTTTCGCGAGACAAAAGAATATCATTGGCAACCTGAAGGCCCTCAATTCCTTTGGCCGCTTCAAAAGGAGGCGGGCTTTTCAGTTCCTGCCTTAATTGCAGCAAAAGACCAAGGGATTGTTTCTGCTCCAAATTGAGTGCTTGCCTAAGTTCCAAACTTTGTCCCATTCCTAATCTCATATTTTTTAATTTATCACTTTTTAGGAAGTAAATCCCACATCCCCTGGTCGGCCCCGCCGTCTATTTTGAATATTGCTACTCCGCGAATCCCAAGTTCTTTAGCCAAATCAATTTTGTCTTTCATGGCTTTAGCATCGCTCCACCAGACAATATTCACCGGACCTTTTATATCTCCCCCGCTGTTCTGCGCCACACTAGAAGCGGGTATGTCATGAATCGTAACGTTGTTTCCGTTATTAGGAGCAACTGATGATGTGGTCGTCGGCGTATACATAAAACTTATTTCGTTGGCACTATTTCTCTTTGGTGTAATCCCAAGTGATGCCGCCAAATCAATTCCGTATTTCGGATTGAGCGCCCACTCCAAATCATAGCGGTATCCATATTCGGAGAGCTTTGTCACTTTGTATTCATAACCGTACGTGGCGATTCCTATCACAATTTTCTTTTTGGAAATTGTCTTCGCCGCCAGATTAATCGTTTTCACCACCCAGCCCGGGTCGGCCACGGGAATATAAGGCGCGCCACGGGCCCGGTTTAAATCAAGGTCTATTGTTCCCTGGTCGTAGGTCATAAAGCGCACCCGGTCGCAATATTTATTTATTGCCACAAAATCATTGGCGTAAGCAATATCCTTTGGAATAGTATCGTAACGCGAGTCCAGTGGGGTGCGCGCTTCAATGGTGCACATTAACCACTTGGTATTTTTAGACAAACGTTGGGCCAGACCTTTCAAAAAAAGCGAGTAATAAGGTTTGGTCTCGGCATACTTACCTTCAAAATCTATATCTATACCGTCATATCCCTTTGCTTTCACAAGCGCGGCAATCTCATCTTCCAAAGCAATTCTGGTTTTTTGATTTTTTAAAATTTTATGAATCGTTGCTCCACTGGACCACATCACAGTAGGAATAATTCGGATTTTTTTCGCCTTAGCTTCTTTTATGAGTGTGAGCCATGGCTCTTCGTCCATCTTGGCGGTGTCCGCCAAAGTACCGTCATTTTTGACCGAATAACCAAAAGGGTTGAGCTCTGTAAAGGCGTCCAAGTGCGCCAAAGCTTCTATTGTGCCCGTGGCTTTCCTCCAATACGGTATCCAGCCGGAAACCTCCAGAACGGGCTGTTTTACGACTTTTTTGGCAGTAAGAGTAGCCGCCTCGACTTTTCCTGATTGTAAAAAGGCCACAAAAACCAGTATGTAAAAAACAGGCTTCAAGAGCTTCATTCACCTATTTTAGCACGCGGAAGAAATCCTTATAGGACGATATTTAACCTTTAATTGTATCCTCACCTTCTGGCATTGCTGAAGAGCTACCCTTGCTAAAAAAATTATCGCAATGAACCAACATAGACTCTATAAAACGACCATGGAAAACAGCATAAACCTCCGTGCTGATAGTCTTTTCTCTGGGGGGAATAACAAACAAAGCTAATTTCCCATTTTGGATTCTAGGCCTCAACCACGCTCTCCGTACCCATTGGGATGGAGTGTGAGTAAAATCACCGTCGTCATCATAAGACCAAGTTACAATCGCCTTGCTATCAATCTTTTTTTTGAACTCTGCCAAAAGCTTCTCTGGATCTTCTGTTGTAAAATAAACGGCCATATTTTAATTTTTTTTAGGCTCACCTTTCGGAAGTACAGACTTATTTGTTGAATCAGTAGCAGACGATGAAATTGCCTTATCTTCCCCATCATCAGAGATAGGGGCATGCGATTCCTCTCTATTCCGCTTTATTTTATCAAGAAAAGCCTGCGTGCGCGCTTTTCTGAAAACTTCTTTTTGGCGAAAAATCTCAAGATTCTTTGTCGTCTCGACATGCTTCTCAGACAATTCCTTGTAATCCTTTAAAAACTCTCTGGCTAATGCCTGATATTCCCCAGCTTTTTTTATAGAATCCTCTTTTGATAAATTCGCTCTTTCTAAGTCTTCTGTCATTGCCTTTATTTTTGCCACTCCTTCTTCCTCTCCTTTTTTTTCCTTAATTCTTTTCTCAACATTTTCTTCGATAACTTCTGTCACGCTTTTTAATTCTCCTTTTGTACCAAAAAAATTAAACTCACTCATAGAGAAAAACATGTAAGTAACCACTTTCCTAAAGAAGAAAAGCCCTAGGAGAAGAGTCACTGGCCAGATCAGTATCTTTAATAAATCAAGATACTCATAAAAATCTACCCCAAGAAAATAGACGGCCACAAAGACAGTCAGTAAAAAAATACAAAGCGGGAAGAACCACATGAGAATGTTCCCAAATAGGGTTATTACCATTGCTATTTTTTCGCGTGCCTGCTTAAACATATATGAGGTTGTTGTAATAAAACCACTTAAACACCAATTAGTAAAGGCTTGTGGACACATCGTTTTCCTCCACAACCCCTTCACCAAACCCCGCAAATATGTCAGCCTCGGCATTAAAAAAGGCCGCCGTCGGGGCGCCCTTTCAGTGGGTAACGTGAATCTCACGTTCCCCTTTTTCCATACTCCATGTACGGAACGGAACAAGCGGAGGCCGCGCGACCGAGGCCACCGCTTCCTTTCTTTCCGGCGCAATGAAGAGGTTCATCTCGAGGAAGCTGTTTGCCATTGCCGTACGTATGATGGCCGGATCAGCGCCGTCGCGGCGGCCCACAGGCCCTGTCCCGATTTGGACGATGCCGTATTTCCTGTCCCTGTGTTCCTTCCACAGGTAATCCAGACAGAAACGAACAAACCTGTCGGCCGAAACCCACCCGCCTTTTCCGATTTTGTGGCAGATAAGCATATGCAGTTGGCGTCCCTTTCCAAAATCAAAAGTCACGACCGACCCCAGGTCTATCTGCTTGACCAGGTTTACGTTCGAGACAAAAGGCCGCCCGATTGCCGACGCCTGTGCAAGCTTGGAGTTCATCCCGATAATGATATCCCCGGGATTCAGGTTCGGGTCTGTGGCGTCTCCCGTAATAATTTCCTTGATCATGCGCTTCCCCTTCCTTTTGTCAGATGTTCAAATTCTGAACCTGATACTACGCAAAACGAACCAAAAAGCAACGTTGTCCCTAATTTTTCTTTATGCTGATGTGGAAAAACTCCTTCGGTAAAAAAACTTCCGGATTTCTTCCACAACAACTATAGAAGCGGCAATCGGTATTATTATAAGCCATTCGGAAAGTCCAAGCGGCACAGTGCGGAGAACTGTCTGCATAACAGGCGTATATATGGCCACCATCTGGAATGCGATGACTATCAGGGTTGCGCCAATCAGATATTTATTTGAAAACCAATTCATATTGAATATTGACCTTTCCTCGGAACGGCAGTTCCACGCATTGAACCATTGGAAAACTGCGAGGGTAGTGAGTGAGATAGTCCACGCTTTCGCAATATCATTGGCAAAATACTGGCTAAATAAAAAGAGTGTCCCTACCATCATAGGTATCGCCATAACGGCCATTCTTTGGACCATGAGCGAATCAACAAGATATTTTTTAGGGTGTTCAAATGTGCCGGACAGAAGCCCTTTTTCTTTGGGCTCCATAGCCAAAGCCATGTCAAGAAATCCGTCCGTCACAAAATTAAGCCAAATAATCTGCGCGGCAAGAATGGGAAGCGGGTACCCCATAAGAAGCGCCCCGGAAATCACAAGCACCTCCCCGGTACTCGTTGAAAAAAGATAGAGAATAACCTTTTTCATTGTCTTGTATATACTACGGCCCTCCTCAACTGCCGAGACAATACTACCGAAATTATCATCGAGCAGAACTATATCCGAGGCTTCCTTTGCAACTTCAGTGCCGATTTTCCCCATAGAAACACCCAAGTCTGCGGCAACAAGCGACGGCGCATCATTAACTCCGTCTCCCGTCATCGCGATAATCTCACCGCGTTTTTTGTAGGCGTTTATTATCTGCATCTTGTGTTCCGGAGTAACTCTGGCAAAAACTGTCGTATCGGAAAGCTTGTCTGCAAGTTCAACACCGGACATTGATTCAATTTCCTCTCCGGTCAAAACAATATCTCCCTCACTGTATATACCGGCTTCCTTGGCGATAGAACGGGCAGTAACCTTATAATCGCCGGTAATCATTATTACCCTGATACCCGCTTCTTTTGCGCGCCTCATTGCTTCTCCAACCTCAGGCCGAAGCGTATCCTGCATCCCCAAAAATCCAATGAAAGAAAGTGAGTGAACTGATTCTGTCTTAAGTTGTTTTGGAGCGTCGTGACGGACAGCAACAGCCAGAACACGGAGTCCTTCTTCAGACATACGCACAAATACTGCTTCAAGTTCTTCTTTTTCCTTTTTTGAAAGCGGATGATTTTTACCATCGCGCCTTATATCGGTACAAAGAGCAAGTACTGTTTCCGGAGCACCGGCAACGGTTAAAATTAAATCTTTTCCTGCCTGGTGAACTGTAGCCCGATATTTTAATCTGTAATCAAAAGAAATTTCCGAAACAATTGGAGACTCCCGTAATAAATCTTCTTTATGAAAACCGGCCTTTTCGGCAAAAACAAGCATTGCGGCCTCGGTGGGGTCTCCGGCAATGCGCCACTCCTTTGCTTCTTCAGCATAGAAAAGCCTGGCGTTTGCGACAAACGCAGAAACCTTGCCAAGAAAAAGAATCTCGTCGTGATTTACTGCGTTGATTACATTACCATCAAGTTTTGTTTCCCCTTTCGGTTCATATCCGATGCCTCCGATTTCAAACAGCTTGCCACCTGTCCATGCTTTGCGGACGACAAGTTCGTTTTTGGTGATAGTTCCGGTTTTGTCTACTGCTATCACACGCGCCTGTCCAAGAGCCTCAACTGCCTGGAGCTTTTTAACAAGCGCGTTCCGCTTTGACATACGCCAAACGCCCGTGGCAAGCACAAGGGTCATAACAATAGGGAGACCCTCGGGAATGATTGATACGGAGAGCGAGACGACCGTCGTGAACATTTCTTTGGCTGAGTGACCCAAGGCGACACCCGCGACAAACAAAGTAATGCTGATTACGGCAACAACAATAATAATCGCCCGCGACAAATACCGGATATTTGCTTTAAGGGGAATCTCAGTGTCTATGGTTGAAATTTGTTTCGCAATTCCGCCGATTACCGTAGAAAGGCCGGTCGCGACAACGACAGCCCGGCCGTTTCCGGAAACAACGTGCGTGCCCTTAAAAACCATGTTTTTCTGCTCCGCCGTAGGCAAATCATCGCGTTCCAACACATCAATATTTTTATATATCGGCTTGGATTCTCCGGTAAGGGATGCCTCGTCTATTTTAAGATTCCGGGATAAAACAACCCTGGCGTCGGCGGGAATCCGCTCCCCTTCCTGGAGAATGAGCATGTCGCCTGGAATCACCTCACGGTCGGGAATGATGTACTCTTCTCCCCCGCGAAGAACAGTCGCGTTTGTTTCCACAAATTTCTTTAAAGCAAGGAGGGTGTTTTGGGCTTTGCCTTCCTGAATGACGCCGACAATTGCGTTAAAAATAAGAACCGCAAGTATGATGGAACCGTCAATGGTTTCCCCCATAGCGAAAACAACCGCGCTTGCGGCAAAGAGGATATATATGAGCGGGCTTTGGAATTGGCTTAAAAAAAGCCGCAGTTTGGAACGTGGCTTCTCCTCGGGAAGACTGTTCGCCCCGTATTGTTTTAGATGTTCTTTCGCTGTTTCCGGCGAGAGCCCCCTGCCAGAACTCTCAAGTTTCTCAAATGTTTCTTCGAGTGTAAGGGAATACCAATTTTGTGCCATAACTTTGATTATATCCGAATTTAACACTTTTCATTCAACAGACAAAAATGGCCAAACAACACTCTGCAAAGCCTCCCGACACTCAGGGAATTAAGCGGTATGCTGCGGGATACCGGAATATATTGAAAGAAGGGCGGAAAGAAAACTAAGCGACAAGGGCCCGAGGAATATTCCAATCGGACCGAAAAAAATAATCCCGCCAAGAACTGAAAGAAGAACAAGCAGAGGGTGAAGTTGCATTCCCTTCCCGACGAGCCTAGGGCCTAAGATGTTATCCACAAGTCCGACGGCAACAATACCCCAGGCAAGAAGACCGAAAGCCTGCACGGCCGTTCCCGTAAAAAAAAGAAAGGCTATGGCCGGAGCAAGAACTAACGATGTCCCAATTCCCGGAATAAGAGCCGCAACAGCCGCGACGGTCCCCCAGAGAACCGCATTCGGAACTCCAAAGAGAGTAAAACCGGCGGTTGTGAGTACTCCCTGTATAAGGGCTATCACAAGAGTTCCTTTGATAACGGAATTAACCGCGAGCTCAAGCCTGTCAAAAATACCCTCATCTTCCTTACCGCTCAACGGCGAAAGCTCTATAAGGCTTTGCCTCACCCGCTTTCCGTCACGGAGAAGATAGTAGAGAGCAATAAAAAAGATAAAGAACGAAAGGAGCAGGGACGAGACACCGGAGAATATTTGCCCGGCATGGTCCGCTATCCACTGCAAACCTTCCTTTGTGTATGTATCAATATTTGCGGAAATATCACGCGCAAACTCTCCGAGCCCCGGAATAACTCCGCCAAACGTATCATCAACCCGCAAAAACATATTGGCCATGGTACTGCGCCCGCTCTCTTCCTCAAGTGAAATATACAAACTATGCGCCTCTTTCCCGACAAACACCCCCACAAGCGAGAGCGGAAGAAGTATAAGGAAAACACTTATCACCACTGTAAGAAATGCCGCCGTGCTGGGCCAACCGCCAAGAGCCCCCGAAATTTTTCTATAGAATCCCTGGAGTATAACGGCAAACACCATTGCAAGGGCCAACGGTTTCAAAAAAGGAGCAAAAATAAAGCCGACAAGAGCTATTGCCCCAATGAGAACGGCTGTCAAAAAATACGGGCGAAACTTTTCGCTGTGTGTCATATAGGTGAAGTATAGCAAAAGAACCACCGCGCGCCAGACAAATAATTATTACCCGCAGCAACAGTAAAACCAACCGTTATTCCGGCTAAATTTAATCGTCTTTGCGAACTTCTTCAGCCTCCTCGTTGTCGCGTTCCTGCGATTTTTTCGCTTCTTCGTTGGAATTTTCCTCCCGTTCTTTTTTCAGTTCTTCTTTCTGTTCCTTTTCCTCCTTCAAGTTTTCAGCGTTGTCTTTTACGTCTTCAAGACTTTTTTTAGCCTGCTTGGCAAGCTGCTTTGAGCCCTGGTAATTCTCCTTGGTAAAAAGTTCTTTGGCCTGGGAGAGAAGCTGATCAAATTTCTTGAAAGCATCAGCAGTAACGATAACTCCGTCTTTGGCGGCCTCATTCATCACTTCCTGCTTTTCTTTTTCGGCTTCATTTATGGCTTTCTGCGCTTCTTCTTTGTCATCCAACTGCTCTTCAAGGCGGCCTTCTTCTTTGTCCATGTCTTCCGACTGTTTGTCTGATTTAAGTTTAAGAAGTTCTTTTTGAGCAACCAGTCCGTCAAGTTCTTTACCCAAAGCCTCAACTTGAGCTGTATTACCAGCCAACTGCGCTTCACTTATTTTTGCTTTCAACTCTTTGATTTTAACTTCGAGGGCCCGCTTTTCAGTTTTGAAAGCTTCTTTGAGGGCGGATTTCGGACCGTCAAAATCATCATCCACTTTTTTTGCGAGAACGCTCACATCTTTTCCGTCAGTTTTTTGCTTCGCAAGAATCGCATTAACCCTTTCAAGGTTAGCCTGGAGTCTTGCCTGAGCCACATCAAGGCCTTTGGCTTCTATTCCTTTCGTTTCCAAAATATCTTTAATCTCTGAAATGCGTTCGGAAGCAAACGCGATTTGAAGCTTTGCCTTTGCATCTTGGCTAAATGTAAAAAGCTCTCTCAAGCTCTCACTCATGCGGTCAAAGAAATAAAAAGCACTCTCGGGGGTCAATCCCGCCGACGGAAGAACCACCGGTAGAGTACTTGTGGCCGTGCCTTGGGCAAAAGCCAAAACCGGGACGAATAATAACGAAACTGCTATTGTTTTTATGGTTTTCATGGTGCCGTCTATTATATCAAAACTGCGGATAAAAAGACCTACGATTGACATAACAAAAAATATATTGTAGTTTGCAAAACAGAACCAAACCGCCTGAGGAGGCAATTTTGAACCCGGCTAAAATCCTTTTTGCAAAATTTCTGGCTTATCTGCCGTCATTTATCGCCCAGTTCGTGACGCTCAACAGCCATTCGAGAATCGGAAAATGGTACAACTCGAACGGAATATTCAAATATCCAAAGGAGACAATCATCGCGCTCAACCACCCGTACGCTTTCGGATACGGCATCAGACCCGTCGGTGTCGTAAAAGGATACACGGAGGGCGGCGGGTACATCATCCAAATGGAGCGCGACTACGACGGCAATTATTTTGACTGGATGACGGGACGGCACACCCAAAGCGTAAAAAGAATTACCGAACTCGAGGAACATTTCAAATGGAACGTCGAGTACCACTTTCGAGCAATCCCCGCTTTTGACCTGGCCCTGGCATACGCCTGACCACTCCCGCTCCCGTCGGACGAATTACTCGTCCGGCGGTTTTTAATTCACAAAATAAAAAATCAAAGTTCTGTATAAAAAAGCTCCATTGCCACCGTCCGATTCACTACGGTAAACACCGTACGCCCTATAAGCGCCCCGTAGTCAGTCTCCACAGAACAGCGCCATTCTCCCAAAGCGGGACTGGTTGCCATGCTGTAACCACGATATCCTTTTTCGCGCCCGCCGGTTATTGGAAACTCCACCTTTGTTCTCGTCTCCCATTTCCCGGAAGAAGGATTTTTGTATTCCCAATGATGATAGATGCCCGTAGAAACAAGCCTCTCCGGAGCGAACACCGCGCTGAAACAATAGGCGGGGGCGCCTTCGCCCGAGAAAACGGACGATGTGCTTCTTCTGAATTGCCACCACGGCGGTTTTTCATACGTAACGGCATAATTTCCGCTTGGTAACTTAACAAGCGAGTGATAGATGCCGATCTCGGTCAAAGAAAGCGGCACGGGCGGTATCATCCTATTAAAATACAGAACATTGACTATGAGTAATATGGAACCTATAAGAAGAAGGTTTAATTTGCGCTCGTTTACAACCCGTTCATAAGAAACAAACTTAAGAGCAAAAAGGAAAAGCGCCACTATTGCGAGACTTACGGCTCCCGACAATATGAATATAAAATTCCCCACTTGGCCGACAAGAATCGGGATAAGAATAGCAAGGTATGAAAAGAGCAGAAAATACCAAGCGGCAAGGTGAAAAGAAAGCCTGGCGTAGTAATCACGGGCAAATTCATTGGCCAGGATAAATCCAACGAGAAGCAGTAAAAATATCGCGCTTCCTTCCACCGTACCGCTTTGCCCGTAAACCACAAAGAGTCCTCCGGCAAGATTACCGAAGGAAAATTGCATAAGCGGAAGGAGCAACGCCGGAGGCTGTTTTTTCTTCCTCTCATAAAGCGTTATAAGAAATATACATGCTCCGGAAAGAGTCAGGTAACCAAAAAACACGCCGTTATTAAAAAGCGAATCCGGTGGACCAAGCGTAAGTGAGTCCACGACAAAACCAAAAAGAACCGAACCAAAACTTATATAACGTTCGTGATTCCTTATGTATCCTGTAATGGCGGAGAAATTCATTTTTTTAAATTGGTATTTTATCCCCTAAATATTTAGGCTCCCTTTGCAATATAAGATTAAGAATCGCCTTTTCATTGGCAAATGCCTCGCGTACATAATTGCGAAAAAGGATATGGCCAATATCAGCGTTTACGCCACTGGCTTCCATCCCAAGCCGGCGCGCGATAAAAACAGCGCGGGGTAAATGAAATAATTGGGTGGCAATTAAAACCGAGGAAACCCCGAAAATGTCGCGGGCGCGGTACATCGTGCTGTAGGTGTCAAAGCCGGCATGATCAAGGAAAATATCATTATCGGGAATACCCTTACTCATAAGATAAAGGCGGACCGGATTAACTTCATTGTGGCTATCCGTGCTGTTATCACCGGAAACGAGGATTTTTGACACCTTTTTTGCTTCATACAACTTAATGGCCATATCCGCCCTATCCAAAAAAATCGAAGAAAGCGCGCCGTTTAGAAAGATAGCCGCCCCGGGAATCAGCGCGACCTTGGCATCCGGCGCGTCGGCGACATTATTGTATATGTACTTTTTTGTCCCTGCGTAAAAAACCACGTTGGTGACAATTATGAACACAACCAGAAACCCAAAACAAAACGCGACAAAAATTAAAAAACGCCTCATCTCTCAAGTATACGCCCCTAGTCAGACCACAACCAGCCGATATTCTTATAGTTAGCAATCATCTCCCTGGCGGTCTCCTCGTCATCATCCCCTTTCTTTGATTCCACCCACTGCTCCGCTTCTTCTATCATGTCATGCGACAGCAGATACATGGTGCGGGTTAATATATTTGGATTGTCTTGGAGAAACCCCAGCGCTTTTGAAGAAAATAATTGCATTTTTTCCTTGTCCCTTTTCCAGTCAGACACACTAATTGCATGATGATACCAAAACCAAAGAATTTCATTCCTCCATTCTTTTTCTTCCTGTGTAAGTTCACTCTCGTCTACAGCTTCCAGAATATTTTTTACTTTATTTTGAACTTGCTCCGGATTATCGTAATCCCATTCATGCGACCGAAATAATACTTGTTCTTCTTCTGTGTATCTTTTTGATAATTGTATGGGAGTATTCGCGCCAAGCATTATGTATGCCCCTTTCATCGGGCTTTTTTGTATATCAAACTCTTCCGGTTTTTCTTGTTTAGGGGTTTCCATAAAAAGATTAATTATAATTCCATTCTCCAAACTTGACCTTTCTCTCCGTTCGGTGCGACCATCGTGCCGATTCTCTTAAAATCTGAGTTATCATGAAATCCCCAAGAATCCTGATGTGTCTCTCCGCTATAAAACAAGGCTTCGGTAAATCCGAGCTTTTTTGCTTCTTCAATTCTCTTTTTTCTTAATGCCGTGCCTATACCCTTTCCCCTGTATTTCACCGCCAAAATATAAAATTCCGCAGGATTGTCTGTCTTGGTGAACTCCTTCATAAAATCAGGCGCTTTTCTTAAAGCCGCTACCCCCACCACTTCACCATTTTCTTCGGCAATGAAATACTTAAACCCCTGCGCTATAACAAGAGGAGAACGTTCTGCGTAATCCTTTAATCTTTTTAAAAAATTATCCCTGACGTCTCCCGACCAATACAAATCATAAATGCTTTCTACGGCTAAAATATCTTTCTTTTCTAATTCTCTAATTTTTCTATTTTCCATGCTTTAATCTCCTAGGTCTCGTTATTTATTCATCAAGCCCCACAAGGCTTTTTTGATTACTTTTTGACTTCAATTTTGATGTTCTTTGGATTCCTCTTCAAATTCCCTTTTGTTAAATTCAAGTGCATCTTTTAGCTTTCGCTCATGATCATCTTCTAACCGCAATACTAACCCCTCAGAAGTCAGAACTTTATACTTCGGATCTAAAGTCTTGCGGATTGGCTTTTGGTAATTGAAATAATTTGAGAGTAACTCATTGTGCACTAAAGTCATTAGGTCTGAAACATAGGTTGTAATTGTCATAGAATTATCCATGACGCGGTTTGCGACCGATTCAATCTCTTCTTTGTCCCACTTTCTCCAATCATAACCGTGTTCCGTACTGTACATCTGCAACTTACTTATATCTTCATAGATTTTGCGCCTTAACTTATCTACCTCTTTTGAAAAAACTTTTTGAGCAGGCATTAACGACTTCAGTGCTGCCTCCCAACCATCGAAAGCAACGAGCATTTCGTGGTTCTGGTCTACAAAGGCAAAATATTTGTCAAAGGCGTCACGAATAAAGTCCAACCACTTTTGTCCACCTTCTAATATACACTCGTGTTCGTTGTAAGGAATCCGTTCTCCCTTATATTCCTTTTCTAGCCCTAGATTAAATGGAATCATCGAAGAATCCATTAAAATAAGTGGTGGCGATATTGCTCCCAACTTTCCTAACTTCCCCTGTGTTTCCTGACTACTTTTTAGAAGTTGCTTGTAGATATCATACCGAACCTGAATTTTATGCTCATGCTTTGCATTATTTCTTTGCAGCCATAGAGCGACAAGCCACCCAATTACTGCCAATAAGATAGCGACTACTAAAGTCAGGCTATCGATATTGGAGAGTAAGTTTTGGAGTTTTGCGATTGTGCTTGTAGACATAGATGTTCTTCGGAGTCCAAACCATCTCAAAATCTTCGTCGAAACTTTTTATGTATTATTATGCCCATCGCTGCCAGACTTGGATTCGAACCAAGATGAAAGGATTCAGAGTCCTCTATCCTACCATTAGATGATCTGGCAGCGATGGGCACAAAAATAAAATTTTAAAAAAATAATTGCCAGAACCTTACTTCTTGCAGACCCTATAGTCTTGCGCGAAGTGAATTCAGGCTTTCGTACTCGAAACCTGAATTCAGATGAAAGGATTCAGAGTCCTCTATCCTATTTACCACCCCATTGCTTCTTGCCACCACAAGGTTTGCGTGAAGTGAATTCAGGCTTTTGTGCTCAAAACCTGAATTCAGATGATCTGGAAATATTTATTAACGCTTACTACATTCGCCCTGCTGGGCTCAGTATTTCGTCGTTTTCACTCCTCAACTTACAACAAAAACCGGCTTTTCTCAACCATTAAAACTCAAACGCAACCAGGCCAAACTCTTTTATTTTTTCATCATACCCGGGAAACGAATGGTACTTAGCCACCGCTTCCGCCCTGGTCTTCCCGCGGGTCATGACTGTTTTCCACGGATAGAATTTGAAAAGCGCGGTTATGCTCTTGAAAAGCTTAACCTTGGTGACTTTCTTCTTAAACCTCTCTCTGCCGCAGACAAACACCAGCATATCCCCCACTTTTATTTTTCTGTAACGGGGAGTTGCCGCACGGGTCTCAACTGTCTTTATTCCCCTCTTAATATCGAAAAAAGTGTCCAAATTTACCGCACGGAAACGCAAAACGTGTTCTTTCAATCCGTTCATTTTTTGTGCCTCTTTATCGTCGCTTTCACAAACTCCGTAAAAAGAGGATGCGGAGAAAGCGGACGCGCCTTAAACTCCGGATGAAATTGCGTTCCCAAAAAGAACGGGTGCTCTTTGCGCGGAAGTTCGGCGATTTCCATAAGGCGTCCGTCAGGACTTTTACCGGAAAAAATAAGTCCGGCATTTTCAATCTGCGATATGTATTCAGGATTCACTTCGTAGCGGTGGCGGTGGCGCTCTGAAATTTTCGTAGCTCCGTAAGCAGACTCGGCTATGGTTCCCTTTTTCAAAATCGCCGGGTAAGCGCCCAGCCGCATAGAACCTCCGTAATCTTTCTTGCGGAGCTTCTCTTTCTGCTCCGGCATAATATCTATAATTAGATTTTTTGATTCCGGATTTATTTCTGCCGTGGTGGCATCTTTAAGCCCCAGAACGTGTCGCGCGTATTCAATGGTCATAAGCTGCATGCCGTAGCAAAGCCCGAAATACGGAATTTTATTCTTGCGGGCATATTCAATGACTTTCAACTTCCCTTCTATCCCGCTCTCCCCAAAACCTCCGGGTACTATTATTCCGTCATACTTGGAAAGTTCACGGAGCTTGCGCGGGTCCTTCTCAAAATCTTTAGAATTAAGCCAAGCAAGCGCGGGTTTCTTTTTCAGCTTATATGACGAGTACTTCACAGCCTCAATAACCGAAATATACGAATCTGAAAGAACAAAATCCCCGGTGTCAAAATATTTGCCGACAATGGCGATTTTTAGGCCGTTATCATAATTTTTTATATCTTTGGAAAAATGCGCCCAGGCTGAGAGCCCCGGGCCTTTGCGCTTCGGAAGAGCCAGCATTTTTATTATCAGGTCGCCTAATTTATCTTTTTCAAAATTAACAGGCACGTCGTAAATACTGTCCACGTCCGGTGCCGAAACGACAGCCTCGGACGGAACGTTACAGTGAAGCGCTATTTTTTCTTTACGCTTGTGGTCAAGCGGAGCCTCGCTTCTGGCGATTATTATATCCGGCTGTATTCCTGTTGCGTTTAGGTTGCGCACGGCGTGCTGAGTCGGCTTAGTCTTCATTTCGCCAACTTTGCTCGGCACCGGAACGTAGCTCACCATAACAAAAGCCACGTTTCCCTTTCCGCGGAGCTTCATCATGCGCGCCGCCTCAAGGAAAAGAATATTTTCATATTCGCCGACGGTTCCGCCTATTTCAATTATGGCAACGTCCGCCTTTGCATCCGAGGCGGCGCGCTCAATGCGCTTTACTATCTCCAGTGGTATATGCGGAACAACCTGCACGCATTTGCCTCCGTATTCCAAATTCCGCTCCTTTTGTATGACTGCCTGGTACACCCGGCCTGTCGTCATGTAATTAGTGCGTGTAAGCGTAGCGTCAAGAAAACGCTCATAGTTCCCCATATCCTGGTCGCACTCATCGCCGTCATCCAGAACAAACACTTCGCCATGTTCGGTCGGGTTCATTGTTCCGGCATCAACATTTACGTAAGGGTCAATTTTTATGGCGGTCACCGAAAAACCCCTTGATTGGAGAATCCTGCCTATGGAAGAAGCGGCTATTCCCTTTCCCACTCCGGAAATAACTCCCCCTACCACAAAGATAAACTTTGGTTCTTGTTTTGCCATAAATTATTTTAATCCCGTTAGAGATAGGAAGCGCTTTAATCTGTTCTTAAGATATCGTTTACCCATCCCGGTTTTCAAATATCTTTCCCTTGCGAGGGCGTCTTCTTTATCTAAAGACATCTCGCAATAAATTACCTGAAAAGGTCCTCTCCCCTTTGTGGATGAGGACCTGCCCTCGTTATGCTCAATCAGGCGCTTCCGAAGGTCTTTTGTACTACCAGTATACCACTTCCCATCTTTTGAGCTTTTCAGGATGTATACGTAGTACATAACCCATAAAATCTCTAACGGGACTAATTTACTAAATACTTCCTGACCGCCAAAAACGACGAGACCGCGCCCAAGGCAACTCCCGTGCCCAGCACGATAAAGAAAATGTAGAAAAAGTTGGAGAAATAATAGCCGGCCAAACTAAAACCCCCCAAAAAGTCCGCGGTGACGTTGCTCACCCACACCGTGGCCGGCCAAAAAAGAAACAATGTAATCAACGTGGATACCAAGCCGTATAAGATTCCCTCGACTATAAACGGTCCGCGTATGTAAAGATTGTCCGCGCCCACAAGGCGCATGACGGCGATTTCTTCACGGAAAATATAAATAGACAAACGGATGGTGTTGAAAGTAATCATGCTTGAGATAAGCACGAATATCACAGCCAGGGCATAGCCTAAGCGGTTTACCCCGTTTACAATCGCCGACAAACGGTCAATGCTTTCTTTATTCTGGAAATAATTTATGTTGTCTATGTATTCCTCGTTATCCTTAACAAGCTGGCTGTCGCCCTGCAGAAAACGCGCAATGGTTTCGTACTGTGATGATTGCTTGGCCTTTACGGAAATGTAAGCCCCCAGAGGATTGTCTCCAAGCTCCTGAAGCGCTTCCAGAATAATATATTCGTTTACGTGTCTTTCTTTGAAGTTAAACAGCGCCTGTTCGCGGGTCACGTACGTGACGGTTTCCACTTCCGGCATTTTCTGGAGCGCCTCCTGTATTGATTTTATGCTCTCCTCCGGGGCGTTGGCGGTAAAATAAACATTCACATCAACCTTGCTCTCAATCTGACGGAGCGTATAAGTGAGCACCGCCTGAGAAAAAACCAGAAAACCTATTATGAAAAGAGTTATGGTCATCACGAAAAGGGACGCCAGAGAAACTACACGGTTCCTGTAAAATCCTGTTCCTCCTGCTTTCACTATTCTTTTGAATGTTGTCTGGAGCATTTATTTTAAGCTGTATTTACCAACCTTATCGTCACGTACTATTTTACCCCTTTCCATGGTAATGACACGCCTCCCCAATGAGTCTATTACTCCTTTGTTGTGAGTGGCTAAAATTACAGTAGTGCCAAGGTCGTTTATTTTTTTAAGAATCTGAACTATCTCGTGGGTGTTTACGGGGTCCAGACTGCCCGTCGGTTCATCGGCAACAATTATGTCGGGACGATTAATGATGGCGCGGGCAATAGCTATGCGCTGACGCTCCCCGCCGGAGAGCTGTCCGGGGAAACTGTGCAGTTTGTGCCCCAAATCAACCAACTCAAGTACGTGAGGCACATCAGAACGTATTTCCTCGTCTGTTTTGCCGGAAGCTTCCATGGCAAAAGCAATATTTTCGTAAGCGGTCTTGTTCGGCAAAAGCCGGTATTCCTGGAATACCACACCCACCTTTCTGCGGAATTCCGTGATTTTACTGTGAGGCAATTTGTGTATTGCCAGGCTGTCATAAAAAACCGCGCCTTCGGTCGGTTTTTCTTCGGCCAAGAGAAGTTTTATTAGAGTGGTTTTGCCGGCACCGGAATGGCCGACAATGGAGACAAACTCGGCCGGGAAGATTTGAAAATTGACGTCATCTAAAACCTTAACGTCGCGGCCGTAAGCTTTTGAAACCTTTTCGTAACGGATCATTGCCGCAATTATAGTATAAAAAGTGCCCCATCCAAAACTTAGGTTCCCGGCATAAAAAAGGACAGCCTTGCGTTATGGGGGGCGCAAGGCTGTGAAGGTCGCTTAGGCCGGGCGGGCTGTGGGCGATAAAGATTGCCACGCTAGAAGAAAGAAGCGTAGCAGCGAAGAAACGGGGTAGTAAAGAGCAGGTGTGGGCGGGCAGAGGGGAGAAATTTGTTCCCGGGGTGTAGTTTTGGTCGCGTAGCGACCTTTTGTATCTGAAAATCTAAACCCGAACCACTCTCGTATTATAGCAGGAATCAGCCAAAAAGCAAGCCCAAGAAAGTCCTTACAAATTCTTCTCCGCTTCCAAAAATAGCTCAATGTCTCCCCTCTCCAAAACCCCCGTAACATCGCTCGTTTCCGCGCCAGTTCGATGGTCTTTAACCATTTTGTACGGATGCAAAACGTATGAGCGTATCTGATTCCCCCATTCTATTTCAGTCGTCTTTGAAATTTGCATTCCCTTCATTGTCGCTTCACGATGTTCTTCTTCAAGTTTAAAAAGTTTTCCCTTCAAAATTTCAAGCGCTTTCTCGCGGTTTTGTTCCTGGGAGCGTTCAGACTCGGCGTGCACCGCAATGTTTGTCGGTATATGCACAACGCGTACTGCCGTCTCGCGCTTGTTTACATTTTGCCCGCCCGGACCTGACGATTTGCTGAATTCAACGCGAAGTTCCTCCGGCGGAATATCAATAACCCCCGCCTTCGGCAGTTTTGGCAATATCTCAACCATAGAAAAAGAAGTGTGGCGGAGTTTCTTGGCGTTAAACGGAGAGATACGCACAAGCCTGTGTACACCTGATTCTTTTTTCAGTGTCCCGTAAGCGTTCTTGCCTTCTATCTCTATAGTTATATTTCTGTATCCGCCGTGGTCATTTTTATTTTCGTGGAGAACTTTGTAGGACCAACCCATTTTCCCGAGAAAAGCGAAATACATACCCAGAAGCATATTTGAAAAATCTTCAGCATCATCCCCGCCGGCTCCTGAGAGAATCGTAAGGATGGCGTTCCCGCGGTCGTAGGCTCTCACCCCCTCGCGCTTTGCTTTCAGTTCCTGAAGCTCCTTAACGGCGGCCTGCGCCCTTTCACGGTCATTCCAAAAATCGTTTGAGGCCATAAGCGCTTCTATCTCCTTTATTTTCTCTTCTGTGTCATCCTTGTCGTGCATATATAAAAAGTACATTGCCTGGCACCTATCCGCAAGCTACGCCCCAAAAAGTTCTTTTTCCCTGTCTTTAAGCATGGCGAACAGTTCGTTATAAATTTTCTCCACCTCAGGGGAAAGTTTTACCTTATCTTTTTTGTTCTCAACAAGCATTGGAAGGGTCACCGACCTTTCTCTCCAATTATGCCCGCCGTCCAGATAAATATTTATAATGGGCTGAATTTTATCAAGGGCGTAAACAAATCTGCTTTCAGGATCTTCCCTGTGTTCATAATTTTCAATCAGTTTATGTAATTCGCCAAACTCGGGAAATTCGGAAGCTATGCGTTTCGCGGCATCGGCCTCCCTCTCATCTTTTGATTCTTTATGTTTCAAATCTTCCGTATAAATATAAGTATCGCCGGCATACACTTCCACCAAATCGTGAACCAGAGCGTAAGAAACCGCCAGGTCCCTGTCTAATTTTAATTTTCCGGAGTCAATCAGAAACCATGTCAGCATTGCCAATTGATAGCTGTGCTCAACATCATTTTCCTGCCTGTCTTCGCCGTTAACCCGCACAACTCTTTTTTCCAAACGAAATTTATTAAGAAGCCGGGAAAATTCAAGTATTTTTTCAAGAGGAAAATCCGCCATAAAGTAGCTGTAATTCTAACACAAACAAAAAGCGCCCATGTTGTGGGCGCATACAGCACTATCCTTCCTGGAAAAACCCTGTCCCCCAATTCTCCGGCAATGCTTTGTCCGACCGGGACACCGAACGCGGAGTACTTAAATGGAGCGCGGCGTCCACTGGATCGCGAAACTCTTTCGGCCAGACAAAATTTCCGGTCTTTGCTGGTCCCGGCGGGGACTTGGGCGTGCCAACGCAAAGAGCATACTCCATTGAACTGAAAAAGTTCATAGGTCTATCTCCACAAATATACTAGTGAAAATCTATCAAAATAAATGCGCAACAACAAACGCTTTTTATTATTCTTTATCGGCAACAACAACATATCCGCCTCCGCATCTCTATCGGGTCTTGAACCAAATACCACGTATTACTTCCGCCTTGATTCCCAAAATAAATTCGGCGTTGTGAACGGCACAATCTTAAACTTTAAGACTTCTGTTTCCTCTGTGGCGACCGCGCCTGTGGCCACCACGCAGAACGCCAGCAGCATAAATACTTCAACCGCGACACTGCGCGGCACAATTAATCCAAACGGATCAGAAACTACTTATTGGTTCGAATACAGTACTGATCCCCTCTTAGGATCAGCATTAATAAAAACAACAAATCCCGTGAGAGCAGGCGCAAATTCAAGCGTGACTTCGGTTAGAACAAATATCTCCAATCTTAACTCAAAAACCACTTATTATTTCCGTGTCGTGGCTAAAAACAATCTCGGCACTATCCGTGGAGACCGCTTAACATTCACGACAAAATAAAAATCATGTTCAAGACAATCGTTATAATTTTATTCGTTCTTTGGCTCCTCGGGTTTGGCTTTCAAGTGGGAGGCAACCTCATTCACACCCTCCTGGTCATCGCGCTTATTGCTCTTATAGTCCAGATTTTATCTTAGTGAATATAATTTATGGAGCCAGAGGCCAGAATCGAACTGGCGACATTCTCGTTATCCTGTTGGAGCCGGAGGCCAGAATCGAACTGGCGACCTTCTCGTTACGAGTGAGATGCTCTGCCAACTGAGCTACTCCGGCTCCAACAGGACACGCGAGCGACCCAGTAGGTCATTCTGCTGAATGAAATGACCCGCCAACTGAGCTACTCCGGCTTTTATGGGGCACTTTGCCCTGGAGCCAACGACCGGGATCGAACCGGTGACCTCATCCTTACCATGGATGTGCTCTACCAACTGAGCTACATTGGCTTATTTTTAAACACGGCGATTATAACATAATACGCTATATTTTCTAGACAAACCCGTCTTTTGGGCTTGATTTTTTCCATAATATAGGTACTATGGTTGCAAGCTCGTTTGGGGCTTTTTTAGATAGAAAAATAGTGTTTAAGTGTAGCGGGATGGAGCAGCGGTAGCTCCGAAAGGACTTACGGCGCGAATAACCAAGGTTATGAACCAAGCTCGTAAAGTTCAACGCAGTTTAATGTTCACACATAGCGGGATGGAGCAGCGGTAGCTCGTCAGGCTCATAACCTGAAGGTCGTTGGTTCAAATCCAACTCCCGCAACAAGTAATCGTGGGTGACAGACACGAAGAGTGCAAGACGCCCAGGATTACGTCCTAAGCTCGTGTCCCAAAGGGCACGAGCCGGGCGAACAAATTTTAGAAAAATTTGTTTTAGTCGGCGTAGCTCAGTTGGTTAGAGCGAGGGACTCATAAGCCCTAGGTCGCTGGTTCGATCCCAGCCGCCGACACCCGTTTAAAAACGGCGTATATTCCAATATACGGATTGCGGCCATAGCTCAATTGGTTAGAGCACCCGCCTGTCACGCGGGAGGTTGCCGGTTCGAGCCCGGTTGGCCGCGCAGATTCAAAACAAAGCGGTTTTGTACCGTTTTGTTTTTAATTGCAAAAAAAACCGGGAGAAAGTATCGTATGTATATGAATTTCTCCGAGAGAATCCCCTTTTTGCCGGACAGCGAGGAAGAAAAACTTATACCTGAAAAGTTCCGCAAAGAAACAGAACAGGATATGCGCGACAAACTTTCCGACCTGGATAAAAATCTCGGTGTAACCGTTTATTTTGACGGATCTTTAAACATTGAGGCTGCCTACAGTGGCGAACTTATTTACAAACATACATATGCTGACCCTGGCGAATTTGACCAGGAAAACGTGTTCAGTGAAATAAAGAAGCAATATCTTGAAACCGTGCGCGAGAGGCTTGAAAACGATGTGCGCAGCCGCCTGCAGGAAATAGACCATGAGTTAAATGTTGTCGCGCGGTGGGAAAACGGAGGCAAACTTGCCAAACACCCTGACAATTATTCCTATATTAATTTTGAAGTCAGCTTGGGCGGTCTTCCTCTTGGATATGGATATATATGCGAAAACCCCGGCAAGTTTAATATTGAAAAATTCGTCAGAGAAGCAGCAGAGAAATACAAAACAATAAAATCTTAAATCGCGTTGAATTCCATAAACACCCGTTCGTAAAGAGCAATGACCCGTCTGGCTTCATGTTCCGTAAGGGCAAAATCAACTCCCTCGTGGGCTATGCGGTTACGCACTTTGTGTGCGTCCCAGGCATCTTCTATCGTATTGAAATTGGAGTTTGTAAGTTTCTCCCCTATTCCCTCGCCCTGATACCCGCGGTTTTCCAAAATTTCAGCCAAAATATTATCCGCTTCCAGAACGGCGAGTCTCCACTCCGGAGGATTACCGGAATTTAAATGATTGAGCACAATTTGCCAGCGTTCATTTTTAGACACTGTTATTTCTTCCGGCTTGCGGTGCATCTCCTTAACTTTCTTTTTCTGATCTCTTATGGTCTCCCACCAGCGTACAAGGCTGTACATAATAATAGTCACCAAAATTAAGAAAATTATTGAAAACAAATTTTGGAACGAAGAAAACAAGTCCCCGGCGTTTAAAGAGGCCCCCGCCTGGCTGGGTGTTTCCGTTACCGCGGGACTTTGAGATCCGCTGAAAAAATCCTTTACGGAAGCCACGAAATCCGTCCAGGTGAATGACTGCCCGAGCCCCTTCATTTTGAAATACCATTCTTCCGCGGTGTACAAAGGGGTATCGGATGCATTTATGGCGTTGCGTATTTCCACGGGGCCAAAAATCTCATAACGCAGCCATAAAATAACCTGGAAGATAACATTGAAAAAATATTCAATGTTTAAAAAATGAATATAAGAGTCCGAAGGTGTCACTGCGGGGGTCACGCTTTGTGCGAGATTGTCCATATTTAAATTATACCCTCAATGTCTTTTCCTGCCGAGAAGAGAATGTCCTCACGCAAATAGGACGCCGTGAATTGTATTCCCAAAGGCAATCCTGAATGCGTTTTTCCTGAGGGTACGGAAATAGACGGTATACCCGCAATGTTCGCGGGAACAGTAAAAATATCCGCCAAATACATAGACAAAGGATCCTGTGATTTCTCTCCGACCAAAAACGCCGGCGTTGGGGACGTCGGAGTGGCTATACAGGAAACTTTTTTGAACGTTTCGGCAAATTCCGCCTTTATTTTTTCACGCACCATATTTGCCTTACCATAAAAAGCATCGTAGTAGCCGTGTGAAAGAACGTATGTTCCAAGCATTATCCTGCGGCGCACCTCCGCGCCAAAACCAACGGCTCTTGTTTTTGAAAAACTGTCAGCGTGAGAATTGCCTTCAACAGAAAGGCCATAGCGTACTCCATCGTAGCGGGCCATGTTGCTTGATACCTCCGCTGGCATAAGCACGTAGTACACGGAAAGCGCGTATGAAATATTCGGGAGCGAAACAGGGATAATTTCGTATCCGTGTTTCTCCATTTTTTTAAGAGTGTCCTTAAAATTTTCCAAAACTTCCTTATCTATTCCGTCTCTTTCAATAAAATCAAATGGTACGCCTATTTTTTTATTATTTTCCCCGCGGGAAATTTCACGCATGTTTTTAGGAAGAGAGGTACTGTCCATAGGATCATTAAAAGACAGGGCATTAAAGAGTATCTCCGCATCTCTTACCGTCTTTCCGAAAGGCCCTATCTGATCCAAAGACGACCCCATTGCCATAAGACCATGTCTGGAAACGCTTCCGTATGTCGTCTTTAATCCAACCACGCCGCAAAAAGACGCCGGTTGCCGTATTGAGCCCCCTGTATCCGAACCGAGCGCCAACAAAGCTCCGTCCATAGCCACGGCGGCGGCGGAACCGCCGGAAGAACCGCCGGCAACCCTCTTTAAGTCAAAAGGATTTTTTGTGACGCCGTATGCGGAGTTTTCCGTCGACCCCCCCATAGCAAATTCGTCCATATTAGTGCGGCCCAAAAACACGACGCCCTCTTCCTTCAATTTTTTTATGATGGAGGCATCGTAGGTGGCACGGTAATTTTCCAGTATTTTTGAACCGCCGCTTGCCTTGCGTCCCTCAATTAAAATATTGTCTTTAACCGCAAGTGGTATACCTGTAAGAATGGTCGCCGTCCCTGATTTAATTTTTTTATCAGCCTCGTCCGCCTGTGCCAACACGTCATCATAAACTTCCAGATACGCAAAAATATCGTCGTTTTTTTCCGATATATTTTCCAAATAATTTTCCGCGAGTTCGCGTGCGGAAAATTCCCCGGAGCGTAAATCTTCGGCTGCTTTTTCTATTGTCAAAAGTTTCAGATTAATCTTCTTCATTAAATACCTGTGTCACTTCCACATAATCGTCTTTTGAACGCGGAGCCTCGCCCAAAAGAACCTTTGAGTAAACCCCCGGTTCATTCGTAACTTTGTCCTCGCGCATGACATTCCTGAGTTCAGGAGACGACCCGGTAGCGGCCTCCGGCAACGCCTCCTTAAGCTCAGACACGTAGCCCAAAATAGAAGAAAACTCTTTAGCCATAACCTTTTTCTCCTCCTCAGAAAGGGTGAGTCTGGAAAGCGACGCCAGATTTTCTATTTCTTTGATAGAAAGTTCCATAAAGGCGATTTTAGCACAAAATATTTGAGTTTACATTAAAAAATCCCCCTTAAAGGGAGACCTATCTTGGGATGAGCGAGTACCGGCCAATTCCCCCTTTTGAGGCCTTGCCGCGGTCGTTCGTTTCCGAGAGTTTCTTTGTTTGGCCGTCATCAGCCATCGTCATGAACACGAACGGCGCTATGGTTACGGCCAGGACCACCGCGAGAGCGACCGCGGTAACAGTCTTGTTTATCTTCATCTCCACCCCCTGTTCGTTTTACCTAATCAAAAAATACAATCCGCGGGCAATCTTGTCAACCGTGTGAAATTGCTATATCTGATTTGCCGCTGCAAATATTTCACACGGTTAATAATCTGAGAAATTCTTCTTCTGACAAAATCTTTACCCCGAGCTTTCTGGCATCATTATATTTGGAACCGGGGTTTTCGCCCGTAAGAACGTAGTCCGTTTTTTTGGAGACGGAGCTCGCCACTTTTCCGCCAACGTCCAATATCTTTTCTTTGGCGGCTTCCCTGGAAAGAGACGGTAAAGTGCCCGTGATTACGAATATCCTGCCTGTAAACTTACCGGCCCTTTTACCGGTTTTTTCCACACTCAAATGATTGAGTAATTCTTTGACAAGGTTTCTGTTTCTCTCTTCGCTAAAAAACTTATTGATGGAACGCGCCACTATTTCCCCCACCCCCTCCACACTGCTTAACTCTTCAGTGCCGGCTTTCAAAAATTTATCAATACTGCCGAAACTTTCCGCCAAATCCCTTGCTGTTTCTTCCCCAACGTGCCTTATGCCGAGGGCAAAAATAAATCTGGAAAGTGGAACTTTCTTTGATTTTTTTATCGCTGTCACTAGATTTTCCGCCGATTTTTCGCCAAAACCCTCCAGACCTTCTATGTCTTCTTTTTTCAGTCCAAAAATATCAGGTATGTGCCTTATGAGACCTATGTCCAAAAAAGTATTTACTATCTTTTCTCCTAACCCCTCTATGTCCAACCCCTTCTTGCCGACAAAATGGGCAAAAGCTTCGCGGTGCTTGGCATCGCAATCTTTGGACGGGCAGTACCAGGCTACCGAGAGTTTTTTCCCGGATTCTTCACGGACAAGCTTAGTTCCGCATACAGGACACTTCTCCGGCATAGAAAACTTTTTTTCCTTTCCGCTGCGTAATTCCTTGACCACACCAAATATCTCCGGAATTACATCCCCCGCTTTCCGGAGCATAACGGTGTCGCCAATTTTGACTTCCAGGCGTTCTATCTCGTCCATATTGTGAAGCGTTGCGCGCCTGACGAGAGATCCGGCGATACGCACGGGCTTTAAATGCGCCACCGGAGTTACCGCTCCGGTACGCCCAACCTGAAGCTCAATGCCCTCCAATACGGTGGTCGCCTCCTCGGCTTTGAACTTGTAAGCAATACCAAACCGCGGCGATTTTGCCGTATATCCCAACTCATCATAAAAATAATGCTCGTTAATTTTGATTACAATCCCGTCAATGCCATAATCTCCGGAATTGCGCTTCCCCTCCCATGATTTATAAAACTCTTCCGCTTCCTCCAAACTTTTGCAAAAAACATTAAATTTATTCACCAAAAAACCAAGGCGTGAAAGAATGGCCAATTCCTCCTCCTGGCTTTTTGGCGGCGTGATTTTTTCGCCGTAAAAAGCTTCCATATCATACGCAAAAATCTGAATGTTACGGGACGCAACCACTTTCGGGTCAAGTTGGCGCAATGTTCCCGCGGCAAAATTGCGTGTATTTGCATATAAAGGCTCCCCTTTCTTTTCTCTGTCTTTGTTTATTGATTCGAGATCCCGCCTACCCATCCAGGCTTCTCCCATGACTGTCATGGAAACTTTCTCCTGAAGAAACAGAGGGATACTGCGCACTGTTTTTAAATTATTAGTAATATCCTCACCCACTTCCCCGTTCCCGCGCGTTGCCCCGCGGACAAAAACCCCGTCCGCGTAAGTAAGCACTACTTTAAGACCGTCTATTTTCAGCTCCGCTATATAAGTTGGTTTTCTTTTTTCGCCCGCTTTTTCAAGTATGCGCAGATTGCGTTCTTCCCAATCTTTCAGTTCTTCAAAATCAAAAACGTTATCAAACGACCACTGAAGAACATCGTGCTTAACCTTATTAAAGTGATCAAGCGGCTCCCCCCCCACGCGGTGGGTCGGGGACATTGGATGATCAAGCCACGGAAATTCCTTTTCAAGACTTTCCAATTCGCGGATAAGAGAATCGTAAACCTCATCGGAAATTTCCGGGGTATCAAGCGTATGATAGAGGTGACGGTGCCTCTCCACCACCTTGCGCAGTTCATTAATTTTTTTCTCCGCTTCTTTTTCTTTCATTGGATTCTCCGGACTAATAACGATACTGAATGGCACGCTCGAGTCTGCGCGCGTCGGTGGAACCGCAGCGGTTATACCCGCGTGAATTAACTGTCGTCGTGGCGGAAGTCTTAGCAATCATAACCGAAGAACAAACACTGCTGCTTAAAGTCAGACTGAAAGTAGTGGTGGCGCTGTTTGCGCTTGTCTGAAAATCAGTCGCCGGGTTGAAATTGTAAGTTCCGCCAGCGCATGAAATAGAGGCCGGCAAAGGAGACGTATTATCCGAAGGAAAAAGACTCCCGGACGCAAGTAAATCCCAATATAGGGCGCATTCAATTCCCGTGTCCGCCGCGTACAGAGCGATTTCCGAATCGCGGGTTATGGTTGTAAGGAAAAATTCCTTGTAGGCGACGTTAAATATAGTAAAACCAAGCCCGAGAACTATGGATGCTAGCATCACGGAAAAAGGCAAAATGAACGCCGTATCCTTTTTTTCTTTGTATAAAGTTTTTGTTTTCATTGCCAATTTCTTAAAAATTCCGTAAGGGTGGTCTGGCTTGTCCCCGTTGTCGTCGCCCAGCTTACGATAGAGGTTATTTTCAGCTCGTTTGCGTCTATTGAAACCACTTTTACGGTGCGGGTAAATGTCGTCGGCGCCCACGGTGGACTGGATCTGTAAGAATAAAGATTGGTTATGCTGTTTTTATAAAGAATACTGCACGCACCCGAACATGCGGATATAAGCGGCGCGGCAGCCGGACTTTCAAGCTGGGCAGCCACATCAACCAAGCAGCCTGAAGCGGAAAAACAACTTGCCGAGGGAGACCCGAGAGCCGACAAAAACCCGCCCCAGCCCCCGCCGTTTAGTGTCGCGCGGTCACGCTCGTTCCTTAGTGCTTCAATCGCCTCCTGGGCAAGATAAGTCGCGGTTGTCTCATATTTGGCGGTTCTGCCGTAGGAAACGCTGGCGGAGACGAAAACAAGCGGGGCGGTTATGGCAACAACAAGAATAGAAATAGAAACGAGAACCTCCACCAGAGTAAATCCCCTTTTTGGGATATTTTTGCCGGTCGTTCTTTTTTTGTTATTCATTGTTTCCATTTTTTATAAATCAAGGATTCTCTGGCTGACCGTGGTCTCAAAGAAAAACGATGTGTTAAGTTGGGTCTTAGGAAGTTTAGTGACTCCGGAAACGACTATTGTGGCTTTTGGTTGAAAATTGTCCGACGGACTGGTACCGCTCACAAAAAATTTTAAATCATCTACCTGGAGGTTTTGCGAAGAAATAGGAACGTAATTGGCATTAGCGATGGAACAAGCCCCGGCGGAGGAACCGATAGTGGAACGTAATACTTGGTGGCTTACGGTATCCAAGCAATAAATCACCTGGTCCGTAGAGTTACTTACGTCGCCGTCCTGTCCTTCAAAAGCTATGAAATTGCTTGAGAGGCCGGCTCCGCAATCCTGCGGAGAACCGATAGTACCGGTCGAACCGCAATGGTAATTGTACCCAAGGAGGATATTCCTGGACATTGTTTCCATTGTAAAACCTATGTTGTCGTAAGCTTCGTGACTGGATAAAGACCTTTTGTGGACAGCTCCAAACTGCAGAAGCACGTCTAATACCGTAATCATAACCAAAGCGAAGAGAGAAATAGCCACGAGTACTTCCACCAGGGTAAACCCATCAGCTTTTTTATATACGGGCATATATACTTATTCTACCGTAATCTGACCGGTTGGATATACGACTATGGTTCTTTTTATATCCCCCCTTTTCCCCAACATCACAATTTCAACATCGGATACGGCCGTCGGGGTTCCGCCCAATGTTGAGGTTATGGTGGCGTCCGGATTGGGTCTTGTAAAAGAAATATGGACAGCGTCCAGACTCCCTCTGGATTTGCAAAATGAACCCGGGTCACCGGCTATCTTTCCGTCTCTCTTTAAATTCGCACATATGTCGGATATCGTCTCCCCGGTAGTTATATTGGTAGTGGATACAAGCTCCGAAGAGCCTGAATAACGCTTGTCCGCGGACACAGAATCGGCAAACAAAATATATCCCGCCGTCATGCCCGAAGAAAAATACAGGCCGTAACCGGGAAACACCCCTGTCCCCTGACCGGTTTCTTTTACGGAGGTTCCGAACAACTGCACTTGGCGCAGATCCAGCGCTATTTGATGCGCCACTCCGTCAAGCGAAGAGCGGTTGTTAAGCTCGGGATAATTAAACATGAGTACTGAACCAACCATCAGAAAAATGCCTATGGCCACGACAAATTCAGTCAGACTAAATCCATAACTGTATATTTTTGTTTTTTTGAATCTATGAGCCATAGGAAGAAAGTAAATCTGCTATATGTACAATATCAAGACGTAAAACAAACGCCAAGAATACGCCCGCAAAAATAAAAGGTCCGAAAGGCACGGCTGTTTTCAGATGAGCAGATTTCCTTAAAATAAGCAGCACGGAAAAGGCCGCCCCTATCCAGAAAGAAAGGAGGAAGGCGGAAACCGCCTGTGGAAAAGGCAAAAACCACCCGGCAGCCAGAAACAATTTTATGTCACCAAAACCAATCCATCGGCCCTTTGAAAAAAAATGAAGGCAAAATGGCAAAAGAGCAACTATAGGACCACTAAGTAAATATGAGGTCGGCGGAAACGACGGATACTCCCCCCAAAAAAGAGATACGATTGAAATTCCGATAAGCGGATACACGAATTCATTGGGAACAATGAGATGCCGCAAATCGTACGGGATGAGCACTATAAAAAACGAAAAAAACGTAAGTGCCAAAACAAACCCCGGTATATCAAACAATCCCGCAACGGCAAATTTATAAAACACGGAAGCGAAAACCAAACCTGTCAGTCCTTCAATCAGAGGATATTGCGGAGAAATTCTCGCACCGCAGCCGCGGCACCTGCCGGATTGAACCAAAAAACTGAATAATGGGACAAGTTCAAACCAGTTCAATTTCTTGCCGCAGGAAAAACAAAAAGAGCGGCCTCCCAAAGAAACACCGGAATGAAGCCGGAGCGACACCACATTCAAAAAACTGCCAACAACGGTGCCGAACAAAAAGGCTAATAACAGGCCTGTAAAGCCAGCCATCATTATGGACAATACGGACTTCCCCCGGTTATGGGACCGTTTATCTGTTTGGAATTACCCTGATTATCAACACACCAACTTTTTGTCGGGTCGGAATACAAAGGCACTGACGCCGACCACGTACCGGCCGTTGCCTGACAAGTCCCTACGTTCATGCCGTTGCCTCCGCTTGCTTTACCCGCGGACACGAGCATTCCGGCAACGGTGGAGGTGGCGAAAATACTTCCCGCGACAGCCGTACTGCAGGCCCCGATTGGGAATGTATTCCCATAAGTCTGATTGGTAATGTCATAAAACATCTCCGCCTGCGCGCGCATGTTGGAGAGATTTTGTTTTATGGCGGAATCACCTCCGCGTTTGCGCGCGCCTGAGAGCGACGCCAGAACAACCGAAGAAAGAATGCCGATTATGGCGATAACTACGAGAAGTTCGATGAGGGTAAACCCACGCGCTGAAATGAATTCGGACACTAAAGGAAACTCCTTCCGTCCTGTTTTTGTTTTTGAATGCATAAGAAATTTAGCAGTTTGTCGCCGTATCCAAGACCGCTTCCTTCTGTGTGGAAGTACCGGTTGAGTCAACACACCAGTATTGCGTTATATCGGACTTAAGTTGAGCCGACATAGCCCAAGCGTCAGCACTGTCATTGCAGGTTACGCTTGCAGACTGTTCCGCCGCTCCGGTTTTCATGTTAAGAACACCTGTTCCGTCTGTGCATACTCCGGAATAAACATTACCGTTTGAATCATGATAATTTTCGGCCTGAGCACGCGAATTGGCCAAAGTGGCTTTAATCTTAGCGTCCACCGCCTTGGCCCGCGCTGAATTAACGGACGCAAGAACAACTTGGGAAAGAATGCCGATTATGGCTATGACTACGAGAAGTTCTATCAGAGTGAACCCCGCGCGGAAATTTGTTTTCATAAAAATGCTTTTTGCCTATTTTATAATGAATATATTGTATCACGAAAAATCCGGTCAATTACAAAACCGCCCATGGGCGGTTTTGTGACGAGAACCAAACTAAAACTGTACTACTAGGGGCAAGCTGTCGCGGCACCTACACCAGCTGCTTTAAGCGTAGACGTACCGGTTGAGTCAACACACCAATACTGGGCTGTATTTGACTTAAGTTGAGCCGACATGGCCCAAGCCGTAGCTGAGTCATTACATGCGACTGCGGCTGACTGCTGCGCTGCGCCGGTCTTCATGTTCAAAACACCGGAAGCCGCCGTACAAACACCTGCGTAGGTATTTCCGCTTGAATCGTAGTAAAGCTCGGCCTGCGCGCGCGAATTGGCGAGATTAGCCTTGATATTGGCGTCCGATCCCTTGTTGCGTGCGTTGTTAAGCGACGCCAGAACAACCGAGGAAAGAATGCCGATTATGGCGATAACTACGAGAAGTTCGATGAGGGTAAACCCTTTTTGATATTTCTTTGACATACTGTTGCTTTGCCTCTCGCCTTATCAGAGGGAAAGTACTCTCAATTTAGATAATAAACTTATTTTTAAGGCTATCCACAGTATACCATAAACCCCTTATTTTTCCGCAAGCGGGGGTGTGAATTACTCAAAATTACAGACTTCCGGCAATGTTATATATGGGAATAAGGACAGAAACAAGAAGAATCCCGACAGCAAGGCCTAAAGCGACCACCATGACAGGCTCAATGAGGCCAATAAGACCGTCCACAGTGGAAAAAACTTCGCGCTGGTAAAATTTAGCCAGATTTTTAAGGACATTTCCAAGCTTACCCGTTTCTTCACCCACTCTAATCATCTGTATCATAACCGCCGGTATTTCAGAATTTTGCGCTAAAGCTTCCGAGAGAAGGGTTCCGCTTCTTACCTTTTCCCTAGCCTTTAGGAGCATGTCTTCAAAAACCTTATTACCCACAACCGTGGAAGTTATCTCCAGGGCACGGACTATTGGAATTCCGGCGGAGAGCATTGTATCCAAGTTATCGGCTATGCGCGCCAAATACAGCTTGCGGTAAATCTGGTTTATGTAAGGGAAGCTTAATTTAAAGTCGTCAACATAATGCTCTTCCCCCATGCCACGCCTGGTCCACCATATATAAAATCCGAAACACGTGAAGAAAAGAACCAGAAAAACTCCATAGTCAGTAAAAACCTTGCTCATTCCTATAACAACCTGCGTATAGAAAGGTATTTCCTGGCCTGACGCCAGAAGTATCTCCGAGAGTTTGGGAATAACCAATGTAAGCATAAGCACAACAACTATTATGAATGTAAATATAACAAAGAGGGGGTATATAAAAGCATTTTTGGTCTTGGCGGTAAGTTCATCCGTGCGATCCAAATAATCCGCCAAGAAAGCAAATATCTCATTGAGCTTCCCCGCTTCTTCTCCGGCACGCACCATATTCACGTAAAAAGAAGAAAAAATTGACGGAAATTTGTTAAGAGCGCCGGAAATAGAGAGCCCAGATTGTATGTCATCGGCTATCAGAGTGAGACTGTCACGCACAGCGGCATTCTCTGAATCGGAAGCAAGCATCCGAAAAGCCTTCAGAGCGGAAACGCCAGACTCGAAAAGAGTGGCCAGCTGGCGTGAAAGCAAAACAACATCCCTGTCACTAACCTTATCAAAAAGATGAATTCTGGAGAGGAGGAGCATGAATGCATTCATACCGCCCCGCTCGGTAAGCGAAGCTATAACAAAATCACGCCGTTGGAGGGAAGATATGGCAACGTCTTTAGAAATAGCGTCAACAGAACCGGTTTTCTGTTCCCCGTCTGCGGTTATAACTTTATAGTCAAAAATCATTTTTTAAAGAAGCCTTTCCAGGGCATGCGGATCGGAAGCATACGCGTATGCAGTCTCGACCGTGACTTCTCCCCTGCGCACGAGCTCCACAAGCGAACGGTTCAAATCAATCATTCCGCTTTCGGTACCCGTTTCAATGACCAGATTTAGTTCGTTCGTGCGGCTCTCCCTTATCAGATTAGACACGGCATTATTGTTTATGAGAAGCTCGTATGCGGGAAGAAGTCCGCCGGATACACGCGGGACAAGGCGCTGCGAGAAAACACCAAGCAAGCTTGCCGCAAGCTGAATGCGGATTTGATCCTGCTGACTGGCCGGGAAAGAATCTATTATTCGGTCAATGGTCTGGGCCGCGGAATTAGTGTGCAAAGTGGAAAAAACCAAATGCCCGGTTTCGGCCGCCGTAACAGCGGTGGAGATGGTCTCCAAATCGCGCATTTCACCTATGAGAATGACGTCCACGTCCTGCCGAAAAGCCGACGTCAGGCCTGTTTTGAAATCTTTTGTATCAATCCCGACTTCGCGCTGGTCTATAATGGATTTTCCTTTCGGGTAGATATATTCTATCGGGTCTTCAACGGTAATAATGTGCTTGCGGCGTTCATTGTTTATAAGCATTACCATGGAAGCCAGAGTGGTGGATTTTCCCTGTCCCACCGGCCCAACCACGAGGAAAAAACCCTGTTTCTTTGCGGCAAATGTCTCCAATATCGGAGGGAGGTTAAGTTCAGCCAGAGTTTTAACTTTTGGAATTAGACGCAAAGCCAGACCGGCGGCGCCGCGCTGGAAATAGACGTTTCCGCGCAGGCGGTACTCACCGAACTCGTAAGAAAAATCACATTCCTGATTTTCGATGAATTTCTTAAATTGTACTTCCGTCAATAATTCCTTTATCAGTAACAATGATTCTTCCTTTGAAATTTCCTCATATTTGACAAGAAGCACCAATTCTCCGGAAATCCGGAGAGACGGCTTTTCCCCGGCAACCACATGAAGATCAGAGGCTCCCTCCTTTACCATAAGCACAATCAAATCTTCAATTTGTTTTTTATAATTCATGTTTATTTGGAACCGTTATTCATATTGAAAATGTCCATGACTTTTTTTACCACCTCGGAAGGGGTAGCCGTTGCCTTTATAATATAACCGGCTGCTCCCAGTTCCCTGCCACGGGCAACATCCTCAGCCTGGCCGCGGTTGGACAGAAAAATTTTAACCGTGCTTTTGCCCAACCCTTCTCTGTTTAGTGTTTCCAGAAGCTCAAATCCGTCCATAGCAGGCATAACAATATCCAAAAGCGCTATATGAGGAATAGTACCCTCGCGGAATTTTTCCAACGCCGCATGGCTTCCCAAACAGGAAATTACCTGGAACCCGTTCTCTGAAAATTTAAGGGCATACATGTCCAGCAAAAAAGTATCGTCATCGGTTATAAGAATTGTCTTTTTTTCTTCTTTTGCCATGTTGTTAGTAGAAGTATACTAGCCAAACACTCTCTCTTACAAGTAATTTGCTTCCGTGAAAGGCACTTCCCCGCGTATACTCTTTATAAGCGCATCTTCTTTCATCGTGGTCATTCCCTTCTGCCGAGCCATCTTCCAAATATCCTGATCGGAGCCGCTGGTCAAAATAACCTTTTCTATGTCTTTATCGACCTTGAGTATCTCAAACACGGCCATACGACCGCGGGTACCGGATGAGCACTCCGGGGACGGTTCCACGTCATAAATTTCCTTGGCATCAAGCGGCAATCTTTTGCGGGCTTCTTCCGGCAAATCGGCAAATTCCTCGTCAATCATTTTTCTCATGCTGCCTTCGAGTGGAATAGCGCGCTTGGAAGTGGGGCAGATTTTGCGCACAAGACGCTGTCCCATGGCCATTATAAGAGTCGGGGCTATCAAAAACGGGTCCACCTCCATATCAATAAGGCGTGGAATGACACCTACAGCGGTATTGGTGTGGATTGTGGAAAATACCAGGTGTCCGGTAAGAGCCGCCTGAATGGCGAGTTTAGCCGTTTCCTTGTCGCGTATTTCTCCGACCATTATGACGTCAGGATCTTGGCGCAAAATTGAACGCAGTCCCGTGGCAAAGGTGTATCCAATCTCCGGCATAATTTGCGATTGGCTTATGTTTGAAATGTTATATTCCACTGGATCTTCCAAAGAAACAACATTACGCTTTTCGCGGTCAAGCTCATTCAACATTGAATAGAGGGTTGTGGTTTTTCCTGAACCCGTTGGTCCGCAAAGCAGTATCAGTCCATACGGCCTTTGGAGGGCGTCCCGCACTATCTGCATGCTGTACTCATCAAGACCTACAGCATCAAGGGGCTTAACCCCATGAAATGAGTCCAGAACGCGGATTTCAACTTTCTCTCCGTAATAGGAAGGAAAAGTTGAAACGCGGAAGTCTATGCGTTTTTCGTCCAGAATGGAAGAAAAACGACCGTCCTGGGGCTTGCGTTTTTCATCAAGCTTTAAATTAGCCAATATTTTTATACGGGCCACAACCGCCCCGTGCACTAAAGTCGGAAGGACAAGGCTTGTGAACAAAACACCGTCAACGCGGAAACGTACGCGCACCGAATCACCGACGTGCTCTATGTGTATATCAGAAGCATTGCCTTCTATGGCGTGACGTATAATAACTGAAACGATCTTAGTAATAGGCGCGTCCTCCGATATTTTTACATCCACCCCTTCAGCATTTACAGTAACCGCGCTTATATCATCATTCTTTACGATTTGGGACAGTAAATCAGCCTTTAGAGACCCTGAATCAAACTCGCCAAGCGCTTTGTCTATCTCTCCAGTGAGACCTTTGTAATTCTTTATGATTTCCTGAAAATCGTCGTCGGCAATAAGAAAAATTTTATACGGGACACCTAAACGGGAGGAAATAAACTGCAGAGCGTCGCGGCTGGGCAGAGATTCCGGATCAACCATTCCCACTTCAAGCACCCCGTCTTTAACTCCAAGCGGCACAAAGCGGTAATAGAACGCCGATTCCTCGGGAACGTATTTCAATATTTCCGGACTGAAACTGGCCAAATCAATTGTCCGGAAAGGAACGTTTAGAATTTTACTTCTGGTGGAAAGAATGAGCTCCTTGGAAATGCCGCGACCAAGCAGTATCTCATCAACCGTCTTAGGGGTTTCCGACGTATTTATTTCCTCTATTACCTCTTTACCGGCCTTCTGCGTAAGATATCCTTCCCTTATAAGCTCGTCTATTATTAAACTCATTTATATTTGTGTTTTGTATTAAGTCCGCATTCATAACCGGCGGTTCATAACATCAATTTTGTCTATTCGACCTTTATTTTTTGCATATGTCTCACCATGACCAAGAACCAACGCCGGTATTTCAGCTACTGAACACGCCTCAAACTTGCCGGTATTGCGGTCCCGGAGGGTGTCGAGGGTTCGACTAATTCCTCCGGGATAACCGTTTCTTTCACCGGCACCCCGACAAAAGGATTGTTTTTCCTCCTCTCGGTTTGATCGGCAGATATTGTAAGGGGCTGGTGCTCACGCAAATCAGAAAATAATTTTTTACTGAATACCGCCTGATTTGCCTTATCAATCTGAACCGCCCGCAGTCTCTGGAGGCGTTCCACGAACTTCTCCGCAATTGTCGCATCCGGAGAAAGCTCTGTCGACACATTCACTACGGTCTGAACGGCGGGAGTCGACGACGAGCGGAAATTCCCCGTAATAAACCTGTAAGCATAAAAAGCCGCCAGGAAAATAGCCAAGAACACCGCTATATTTTTGTATTTCTTCAGATATTCCAAGATGTTTTCCATAATACTTTTTATTTTTTAAGCCAGTAGGTGTTTAGAGAAACGCGGAAAGATATTGTGTTACCTTTTTCCGGAGTCATAAAGGAAACTGCCGTCACGTCAAATAAACGCATATTGCGCTCCACATCCCTCAAAAATTCCATAAAATTATCGTACGAACCGTCGACCACGAATTCAAAAGTAAACACATTATACGGCTTTGTATCTATTGTCTGAAAACCTCTGGTGTCAGACACCACGTCTTTAGAACTAAACCGCGGACTTTTCAGAGACATCCCGTAACGACGGGCCAAGTCGTCAACTTCTATAATCAAAAACACGGAATCAACGTCGGCCGGAACAATTTTGTTGAGTCTATCAATCAGGTTTATATCAATACTGCTCTTGGCCGCCTGTTTTTTGCGCAACTCATCTTTGAGCGCGCCGGAATTATTAACGACGTCATTCCTGGACGAAAGTGTGCTGCGAAGCTTGCTCAAAGAATCATACTGGGGTCTGGTAAAAATAAGAAAAAGCGTGACGGCCGTGACTATAAGAAGGGTGTTAAAAATTACTCGGAACATGGTGTTTATAATTTTAATTTCGCCTGTCCGGCATAATTGAACGAAATTGAATCTTCAGAAACTTCTTCGTATTTAAAAATGTCGGGATTCACCAGAATTACAAGAGAAAAAACTATACCTCCCTTGCCGTTTTCCAACCCGGAAAAGGAATGGTCTATTATGAAAGGGCTGGCCCGGAATATCTCAGATTGCATGGCTATGGACGCATAGTCGCGGGCCTGCCCGTCCAGTTTCAAAACAACTCTGCGGACTCCGTTTATTTCATCCAGTTTATAACTGAAAGTTGAATAATAAACGTTTTTCAGTGTGTCATTCTCCAGTAATATGAAAATACGGGAAACCAACGGGTGATGCCCTTTTGACAAAAGGTCATTTACTATAGCTAAACGTTTACTAAGCGAATCAAGCTCAGCGATAGCTTTTTCATCAAAAGCCTTATCTTCTCTCTGAATGGTTACGTCAAGTTTGGAAATATTGTTTTTATAATACTTTTCCGCAAGAATCGTCCCGACAAGCCCCAGAACTGACACCAAAAAAACTATAGTCGATACAACGGTAAAAAAGTCTGCCGAGGAGCGGCGGATTGGCGATTCTTCTATTGTTTTTTTAGGAATGAACGATGCTGGAAATTCCATACCCTTGATTAATTTTCTTCTAGCTTTCTTAAAGCAAGACCTACGGCAACTGCGAACTCCGGACCAGCCTCGCGCAATATGTCCGCCAAAAACGCCGGGGCCTCAACAACAGAAAATGGATTGCCGAGCACCACTTCCGTCTCAAGCGTCCTGGACGCTTCGTGTAAAAATTCTTTCAGAAGCGCCCCTCCGCCCGTAAATACGATTTTCTGTATGGCTTTATTATATCTCCTTTCGAAATTGAGCGCTATGCGGGATACCTCCGAAAATATATATTCTGTGGATAACACAACCACGTCCCGAAGCGCCGGGTCCTCGGCGCGTCCCATAAGACCGTAATTGCGTTTTAATTCTTCTGCTTCTCTTATGGAAATATTCATGGAGCGGGAAAGAGCTACTGTTATGTCCTGAGATCCGCGATTTATCGTATGTGAACTTCTTAAAACCCCGCGTTCTGAAACAAATGCCTTAGTAGTGGAGGCCCCGATATCAACCACCATGAGCGCCCCCAATTCCCTTCTTATAATTCCGCGGAGCGTGCTGAAAAGTTCTATCTCATAGAAAACCCCCTCCAATCCCAATTTTTTCACAATAGACTGGTAGCGCGCGTTAACGTCATTGTGTATTGCGGCTATCATAACTTCAATGCGGTTCTTGATGGCTACGCCGGAACTTTCTTTCTTTTCTATTTCTTCTTCAGACGCATCCTGTATCTCTTCAGGCAAAAGCCACCAGTCCAGCGACACTTCAGTAATCGGCACCGGGATATATTTTCTGGCTTCTATCGGTACCATTGTCGCGAGCTCCTTTTCCGAAACCTGAGGCAATTCTATAAGGGAAATAAGACTGGAACTGAAAGGAATGGCCATCCCGGCCTCCTTTGTCGTCACTTTTGACTCGCGCATAATATCTTTAAGCGCATCCGTCAGTTTTTCTTCGGACAAGAGAGTGGCCTGTCCAACCTCAAGTCCCGCGTACGGGCCGAGAGCAAGTTCTCCGTAGGTTTCAAGCACGGCCTTACCCCCTTTTCGCTTTAACTGAACAATTTTTATTGAAGAAGTTCCTATGTCAATTCCAAGAACGCTATTTTCTTTTTCAGCCACTAATTTTGAAAAAAAATCCCCAAAGAAATTTGCCATAGGAAAAGGTATATACTTTATGATTATACCATATGAATATTCATCTTTTTCCTGAAATCATAGGCAAATGGGTGAACTATATTGCCGGAGCAGTATTCCCGGACAAGTGCGCTCTTTGCGCGAAAACCGGAAGTTTTATCTGTCAAAAATGCAAAAATCTGCTGCCGGCGGAACTACACATACGCGACAAATGGATAATAAGCGCCCTGCCGTATAAAAACCCCGGTGTGCGTACTCTCTTGTGGAATTTTAAATACCGAGGACGCAAAGACATAGGGAGCTTCCTTCTGGGAAAAGCCCGCGAAGCAATGATGGAATATTTGGAAGAAATATTACTTTTTGAAGGCTCCAAAAGAATATTATTTATCCCGATTCCGGCGACGGAAAAAAGAATCCGCAAACGCGGTTTCGACCACGCGGGATTCCTGAGTGAATCCTGGCAAAAGTTCTTCCCGGATTCACAAGCGGTTAAACTAATAACAAAAACAAAAGAAACCAAAACTCAGGCAAAGACACCTTCAAAAAAAGTCCGCGGATTAAATATAGCCGGCAGCTTTGAAGCCTCAGAAATTAACCTGTCGGGAGCATGCGTATTCATAGTGGACGACATAGTCACAACCGGAGAAACCTTAAGAGAGGCGCGTCGGGCGCTGGAAAAACAAAACGCGGCTTCCGTATACGCAATAACCATTTCTCACGCGGACTAAATTTTTCCCTTTCTCTTTAAGAGTGTGCTTATCTTCTCAACGACCTCCTTCAGAGTGAACTTGGCTTTGATAAGAAAATCATCCGCCCCGAGTTTCTTTCCTTCCTCTATTTCATGGTCCTGACCAAGATTAGAAAAAATAATTATAGCCATGTCCTTGTATTCAGGATTAGCCCTCAAAGAACGCAGAACTTCAAAACCGTTTATGCCGGGCATTATTATATCCAGGAGCATAAGGTCCGGTTTATTCTCCTCAACCATCTTAAGGGCCTGTTCGCCATCAACCGCGGACAAAACCGTGTAGCCCTCTTTTTGCAATCTGCTTACGGAAAGTCCGGATAGAAAAGAATCGTCCTCCACCACAATAATTTTTATATGTGATTTGTCCTTCTGCGATGATTCCTGGTTTCCTTCTTTAGGGCCGCTATCCTTATCAAGATACTTACGGACTTTTTCCAAAACTTCCTCCGGACTGAACTGGGCCTTAATTATGTAATCGCGCGCACCGAGTTCCAAAATACGCTCTATCTCCACGGGCTGCCCGGAATTTGAAATCACAACCACCGGAATCGATGAAAGCTCCGGATCGTCCCGCATTGTCTGCAAAACTTCATATCCGTCTTTCTTTGGCATCAATATATCCAGAAGAACCAAATCCGGTTTGAATTCACGCATACGCGAAAGTCCGGCCTCACCGTCAAGCTCCCACTGGGCGTTAAACCCGTCGCCATAGAGCTTGTTTAAAAGAATGTCCCCCAAAATCTGCTCATCTTCAATGATGAGAATTTTCTTGCCGTTGTTCATAAGTTTCGCGATGCTAAATTCGCTTGCATTAAATTATAGTAAAGTTAAAGACCCGCGTCTATGCTTGTATATCCTTGGAGAGCGGAAGTTCCATCGTAAAGACAGTACCCTTACCTTCCTCGCTTTCAAACCATATGCGTCCGCCCTGTTTCTCAAGCATATTTTTTGCTATAAACAGGCCCAGACCCGAACCGTCAGTCTGGCGCTTAATGGCATTATCAGCGCGGAAGAATTTGTTGAATATCGCCGTTTTTTGCTTCTCGGGAATACCTATTCCGTTATCCGCAAAAGAAATCCTGGCCACATCTCCGTCCCGTACTACGGTAACTTTTATCGCTCCGCCGTCCGGAGTATATTTAACGGCATTTTCCATTATGTTCTGAATAACTGAGCGCAGTTTGTCCGGGTCGGCATATACATAAGGGAGCTTTACGGGCGGCTTATCAAGAGTTATAACTATCTTACGCACGTAAGTCTGCCCCGAAAAATCAAGCATAAGGTTTTCAATAAGGTCTTCAACGTGGAGGAAGGTCGGGGCAAATTGTATTTTCCCTGACTCAATGCGGGTTACCACAAGCATTTCGTTCACAAGATTTATCATACGTTCATTGCTTTCATTTCCTTTCATGAGGAGACTCCTCTGTTCCGAGGTTAAATTTTCTGAACTTTCGTCAATCAGTATGCTCATTATCCATTTGACCGCGGAGAGCGGCGTACGCAGCTGATGCGCGGCAACGGAAATGAACTCCGATTTTGCCTTGTCCAGTTCTCGCAAACGGTCATTCACCTGAGTAAGCTCTTCCTCACGGGCAAGGAGCATTTCATTTTTTATGTTCAACTGCACGACATTCTGCTTCAGTTCTTCCGTCCGCTTAACCACTTCCCCCTCAAGTTCATTGGTATAACGGAGCAAATGCTCGGCCATCGCGTTAAACACCCGGCTTAGGTCTCCTATTTCATCATTACCGGTGGCTAAAGATCGCGCGGAATAATCACCGGCGGAAATTTTTGCCGCCACATCCCTCAGATCAATAATCGGACGAGTCAAAGTTCTGGAAAGCGAGAACCCCAAAGCAAGAGCAAACACAAGAAGTATTGTTTCAAAAACAATAAACTGTTCTATGGCAAGATTTATGCGTGCAGTGCTTTCCCCGATACGCTGCTGAAAAACTTCATTGGCGACATTCCTTGCCTCCGTGTAAGCGGCTCTTAATCCGTGGATTTCCTCATAAACAAAAGCTATCTCCTTATTCAGATTCCTTCCTCCCCCGGAAAAACCTCCCGTATCCCCCTCGGCCGCCAGAACAAGGGCGTCAAATCTGCGGCGTAATTCTGAAAGTCCCACCCGCGACTGCGCCAGCGTGTCGGCGGTTTTTTCATCCGTGACAATCCCAAGCTCATCAGAATGCCTTATTACATAATCAAGATTTTTGTAAAAGGTATTTTTATTGTCTTCACCGCCGACGGTGGCATAACTTTCCACATCTCCTTCAATGGTCTGCAAAGTCAGCACGATCTCCTGGAAATGATCATTTTCCATAATCTCGTGATTCAGGCCGTTGGTTATGGCCCTAATCTGAAACAGCTGGAAAATACCAATACCGGCCAACACGAAAGAAAAGCTGATAAGAATAAAGAAAGCCAGACTTATCTTCTTGAATATTGAGAGATTGGAAAAAAACTTATTCATTAAGAACTTATTGGATGTTTATTGTATTACTTGGGCGTTTTTCAGAACTGAAGGGGCAAACGAGGCATGGAGCTTATCGGCAATTTTCAAATTAACGCTAAGCGTACCGAGTTTATTTTTGACGACAGGAATGTCAGACGGCTTTTCACCACCCAAAATCTGCAGGGCCGACTGGGCTGACCATTCCCCCTGCTCTTCCGGTATTTTGGTTATACCAAGAAGAGCGGTCTTCATAATCCAGGGATTTGTTGTCCCAACAGGAACTTTGGTTTCCGAATAGGCAAAAGCTTCCGCTTCATTATCGTTCCAGTCTTTTATCCCGGCGTTATTCTCAAAGATAATCATATCAACCTCATTCTGCATTTTCTTGAAATCAGTCTTCCACTCCGCAAAATCTTTCGGGAAATAGGCCTTGGTAAAGGTTATGTTCAAAAACTTTCCGTAAGCATCAAGATTTTTGTGTTCAGTTTCAGTGTCGGCTGACAGATATCCTATGCGTGCTCCTTTGGCAAAAACACTCAGCTGGTCGATTATCTGGTTTGTCAGGCTCACTTCAACCATTCCTGTCGTATTTCTGTACGGGGCGCCGTAAACGGAAGCGTCCCAGTTAAGACCGCAGAAAACCACGGGCAATGCCGCGTCTTTATAAAAAGGCATAACAACAGCCTTGAAAGCATTGTCATCCGAAGTTATAAGAACATCCGGCTTGAAGGCGTCTATCTCCGCCCTTGTGTTGGCGGCCGACTGTGTCAGAAATTCAGCGGAAGGGTTTCTCTTTGTGTCCATGCGCACGACTTTCAGCTCTACTCCGGTCCCCTCCAGGGTTTTCTGTACACCGCGGGTAACCCCGTCGCTCCACTCATAACCGGCGTGATACGAGTCAACAAAGAGCACCTTTTTGCCGGCATAAGTGTTCATGGCCTCCTGCATGGAGGTGGTTTTAACGGCTTTCAGAATGTTACCCCCCTGGTAGTACCAAACCCCGGCACCTATAACCACAAGCACCAAAAGAATCAAAAAAAATTTTTGCATAAATTGCTGATTAAGTTATTTGTTTATCCTTATAAGTATAGAACGGTATCAGATGACTCACAAGGAACATCTCCACAAATATCTAAGAGCCGACCCGGTGTTCCGTGAGTTTGTAGGCTTCAATCTCTATTTGATCCACGTGGCGGGGCCTGAATCCCTTTGGCAAAATCGGCACGTGAGCCGACTTATCAAGCTTTTCAGCAATAAAAGAAAGGTTGCCTTCGTCTTTTATCCAACCGGTTCCAAATTTTTTGAGGGAGAACGGTTTGGAAAAACTTACCAAAGTTTTTCTCTTAACCGTATCGTAAAAATATTCGTGGAAATACGTAACCGCCAATTCTCTTTGTGAAAAATATATAGGGTCGCGGTAACGCAGACAATAATGGTTGGTCTTGCTTGCCGCTCCCCAATATCTCCCCTCTTTAAAAAGCGCCACCACGTGGTCATAATCAGGAAGCTTTGCTTTTAAGTCCATAAGTACGGGCTCCCTGCCGTGAAGCCAAAAAGCGGTTGCAGCCAAAAACGCACCTTCAATGCAATGTGCCTTTTTTATTTTTAAAACTTCGCGCGGGGACAAGTATTCCGTTTTGCTTCCGACTTTTACAACACGGGTTCCCAGAGTATTTAAAAAATCCTGAACTTTAACCGGCGTGGAAAGTTTTTTGAAAATGGCCGTTTCTTTTTCGTTAAGACCGAGTTTCTTTGCTAGACGCAAATTAAACATGTTTCCATTTTACAGGAAACGGGCGTAAAAAACCTATCCGAATTTTGGCGGAGACGATGAGATTCGAACTCATGAAGGGTTTTACCCCTTGCCTCGTTAGCAGTGAGGTGCCTTCGACCACTCAGCCACGTCTCCATAATTTGTGGCGAAACTATAGCATGAAAAGCTTGGCTTTTCCATGATAAAATATTCCCATGAAAGACTTTTTAAATTTTGTGCGCACACAGGGTGTTGTGGGTCTTGCTGTCGGTTTTATACTTGGCGGCGCCGTTTCCACGGTAGTGCAGTCTGTAGTCAATGACTTGATAAACCCCATTATAGGTATCCTTCTTAATAAAACTCATGGACTTACTACCGCCGTAATAAGCGTAGCCGGAGCGGAAATAAAATACGGTAATTTCATCAGCGTCCTGATTAATTTCTGCGTTATTGCCGCTGTAGTTTATTTTGGAGTAAAAAAACTGGGGTTGGACAGATTAGACAAGTCCAAAGAAACTCAACCGGAGTGACATGCAGAATAAGACGCGGGTATTCCTGTTTGTATTCTGCGCCAGCCTCCTAATTCAGGTTTTTCTGTGGCTCAATTTTGAATTTATAGACGAGGAACTGTGGATTCCGCTGGCTGAAAAAGTCGCCGCGGGAGAAACCATACCGCGGGATTACATAACATACGGATACCCCGGCACATCATTTCTCCTCCCGGCAAGTCTCCTGATGAAAAGCGGCATAGATACTGCGCTCGCGCTTCGTCTTTCTTTAGCCATCCTTATTTCAATAGCGGTGACATTTATCGGTATAGCCGCACACATGCTGCGCCCGCAAAGTCTGTGGTGGGTCGGCTCTGTCGGACTTATTATTTTTAGTCGGCTCTACGAAAGCGCCACCCTCCCTTCCTCCCTTGTTTCAGTTTTAACTGTCCTTTTGGCGTTCCTGATTCTCCTCATATTGGAACGCAAAGATGCGGCGGGGATTCGCCACTTTTTGATTCTCGGGATAGCCGGCGGAGTGGCTCTCTCCACCCGCTTTGACATAACAGCCATATTTTTAGGAAGCGGACTTTTGTTTTTATGGTTCTGCTTCGGAAAAAAAATACTAATAACTGCAGGCACATCCGCAGTTATTTTTTCACTGATAAACCTGCCGATGGGCACTCCCTTAAACTATATGATTGGCGCCTACGAAAAATTAAATGATTTGTATTTCCATAACCTGATAACAACGGAACCATTCACCCGGATTCTGGCCATGTCCCCGCTTGCAATGCTTTCAGTGTTTTTGGGGACAACGCTTCTGATTTTTTGGCCGAGGTTTTTCCCAGTGCCGAAAAATTTTTTTATCTGGCTTTCCGCCACAACGCTCGTAATTACCGGAATATTGATGCTCTCCAGATATCATCCGGCATGGTATTTTTATCCGCTATTTTTTGTATGGGAATCTTTACTCCCCCTGTTTTTTCTTTCTTATTCAGAAAAAACGGAGTCCCCGCTAAAATGGCCAACCACCCGCCGGATAAACGCGGCTTTAATCGGATTTCTTGTATTCTCTCAAGCCGTCACAACGCTGCATCTCCTTTCTCTTTAAAAAACACCGTGTCCGTACCTGTTTTGCTCCGCCGTGTTTGCGCGCTATAGTATCCACAAATGATTATCTACCCCATTATCGCATTTTTCTCCACCCTTCTGGGGGGACTGTTTGCACTCAGGTTTAAAGACAAGCTGCATCTCCTCCTCGGGTTTACGGCGGGAGTCATCCTGTCTCTGATTTCTTTCGACATACTTCCGGAGATTTTTGATTTGCTCGGCAAGACGGACCTCCCCGCAAGTTGGCCTATGGGAGCGCTCGTTGTCGGTTTTCTGCTTTTCCATATCCTGGAAAAAGCGCTTCTCATACACCATTCGCACGAAGAAGAGTACGGCGAACATCATCACCCGACCGTCGGCATGGCATCAGCCCTTGCTTTAATAGCCCACTCATTTCTGGACGGCGTGGGAATCGGTCTGGGTTTCCAAATTTCCCCGACGGTGGGAATTTCAATTGCTGTTGCGGTAATCGCCCATGACTTTTCTGACGGACTCAATACCGTCTCCCTGATGCTTTCCCACAAAAACTCTCCGCTGCGTTCACTTTTCTTTTTGGTTGCTGCTGCTTTCGCCCCGATTGCCGGAGCCGCTTCCACCCTTCTCTTTTCCCTTTCCGACAAAGCGCTTCTTTTATACCTGGGTTTCTTCTCCGGTTTTCTGATTTATATAAGCGCGGCGGATATTTTACCGGAAGCGCACAGCTCGCATTCTTCGTGGAGAACAATACTGGCCACCATCTCAGGCGTCATAGTGATGTTTTTGGTAATCCAAAACCTTATAATCTAGCGCGTACCGACAAACAATCCCGGGTATTTAACTCTCAATTTGGAAGCTATTCCTTTGGCGTCGGACGGTTTGGTGTTGTCCAATCCCTGATTGAGTGTCACCGCGTAACTTATATCCTGAATATAATAACTTTCCCCGGGTTTCATTTGCGAAGCCATTTCCAAAAAATCATCGTCTGTGTGATATCCCGGCAGTACCGTAGTGCGCCACTCATGAGCAATCCCTGAATCCTGCACCATCCTGAATGTTTCTTTGCACCTGGCCACAAAATCTTTTTTATCCGGGGCAAGATTGGCGATTGAATCATACTTGTCCCAGGTGTGTTTTATGTCCATCGCAACATAATCTATGCTTTTTTCTTTCAAAAATTTTTCCACCATTTTCGGCGTCACCCCGTTTGTATCCAATTTTACAGAAAGACCGAGCCCCTTCACAAAATCTATAAACTCAGGCAAATCTTTGTGTATGGTAGGTTCTCCGCCGGTAACGCACACTCCGTCCAGAAACTCATGATGTTTTTTTAAGTATTCCTTGGTCTCTTCAAACAAATCCGGTACTTCGCGTTCGTGCAGAACCAAATCAGGGTTATGGCAAAAAGGGCAACGGAATAAACACCCTTTGGTAAAAACAACCGCCGCCACCTTGTCGGGGTAATCTATAAGAGACAGTTTTTGAAGTCCTCCTATCAGCATGAGGCCTCTTTTTTCACCCCGGGCGCCGGAATGACACGTTCTGACACTGAGTGATTTGGAACCACAAATTCAGTGCGGTCCGCATATTCGCTTTTCTTGCCTTTGTTCCATTCGCCGACAGGACGAAAATAACCCACTATGCGTGACCACACTTCTGTTGTCTCGGAACACGTCGGACAAGTGGGCTGCTCCCCGCTTATATAGCCGTGCGAAGGACAAATACTGAATGTCGGAGTAATAGTAAAATACGGCAGGTGATATCTTGATGCCACTTTTTTGACAAACGAACGGCACATTTTCCAATCGTTTACTTTTTCTCCAAGAAAAAGATGCAGCACCGTACCCCCCGTGTAACTTTTCTGAAGCTCATCCTGATGATCAAGGGCGAACAGAGGATCATCAGTATAATCAACCGGTAAGTGGCTGGAGTTTGTGTAATAAGGAGCCTGCGCCGTACCTCTCTGAATAATGTTCGGAAAACGTTTTTTGTCTTCTTTGGCAAAACGGTAAGTTGTCCCTTCTGCCGGCGTTGCTTCCAGGTTATAAAGGTTGCCCGTTTCCTCCTGATAGTCGGCAAGGCGGTCACGCATAAAGCTCAATATCTCCATGGCAAACTCTTTTCCTTCGGGAGCGGCAATGTCTTTACCCATGAAATTAAGAATTGCTTCGTTCATTCCGTTTAATCCTATGGTTCCAAAATGGTTGTTGAGTGTCGGCAAATAGCGCTTAGTGTAAGGAAGCAACCCTCTGTCTATATTTTCTTTAACAACCTTTCTCTTCAGTTCCAAAGACTCCTTGGCAATGTCCATAAGCTCGGCAAGTCTTTCAAAAAATTCTTTCTTGGTTTTTGAAGTAAACCCTATGCGGGGAAGATTCAGAGTCACAACTCCGATACTGCCGGTCATTTCAGCGGAGCCGAACAACCCGCCGCCGCGGACCCGCAGTTCACGCAAATCCAACTGAAGACGACAGCACATACTGCGCACGTCGCTCGGATTGAGATCGGAATTTATAAAGTTCTGGAAATACGGAATGCCGAATTTTGCCGTCATGGTAAACAGGCGTTCCGCGTTTTCATTTTCCCAGTCAAAATCCTTGGTTATGTTGTACGTGGGAATAGGGAAAGTAAAAATCCGGCCGTTAACATCCCCTTCCGTCATAACCTCAATAAAAGCCCTGTTTATCATGTCCATTTCCTTCTGGCAGTCTCCGTAGGCAAAATCAAGTATTTTCTTGCCTATAAACGGTTTTTTCTCTCTCATGTCCTCAGGGCATATCCAATCAAGCGTAATATTGGTAAACGGTGTCTGCGTCCCCCAGCGTGACGGCACATTCAGATTAAATACAAATTGCTGAACCAACTGCTTAACTTCCGCGTAAGGCAAATCATCCTTTTTTACAAACGGAGCAAGGTAGGTATCAAACGAGGAAAATGCCTGTGCACCGGCCCATTCATTCTGAAGCGTGCCGAGAAAATTAACCATTTGCCCTATTGCCGCATCCAAATGTTTCGGCGGTGCGGATTCCGTTTTGCCTGATACTCCGTTGAACCCTTCTTCAAGAAGCTGGCGCAGACTCCACCCCGCGCAGTAACCGGAAAACATATCAAGGTCGTGGATATGCATATCTCCTTCCCGGTGAGCTTCGCGAATGCGTTCGTTATAAATATTATTCAGCCAAAAATTGGCAATGAGCTTGCCGGACGCATTTAGTATGAGTCCGCCCAAAGAATATCCCTGGTTTGCATTCGCATTAACCCGCCAGTCGGATTTATCCAAATATTCTTTCATAGTGTTCTCAACATCGATGAAAGTGCTTTTCGCCTCGCGTGACTGGCGGCGTTTTTCGCGGTAAAGAATGTATGCTTTGGCGGTTACAAAGTAACCGGCCCCCATGAGCGTGCGTTCAACGATGTCCTGAATCTGTTCGATAGTCACCTGATGTCCGGCCAGTTCCGCGGAAGCGAGGTAACGCGTAATCTGCTCCGTAAGAGTTTTGGCTTCCGTTATGCCGAACTCCCCGGTTGATTCCGCGGCTCTCTCTATGGCTTTGGTAATCTTAACCGGATCAAAATGCACATTACGGCCATCCCGTTTGGCGACTGTTAAAGAGGCACTCGTTGGTTCTTTTAAATTGCTCATGGGTTTGCGAATAAAAACGTTAATAAAAGTTAATAAAATTAGAGATAAAAAAACGCCCACGCTTTGTTTGTGAGCTTCGAGAGCTTCTGCATCCTATTTACCAAAAGTGCGCAAACTTATTTCTGAAACGCCACCCTGTTCGGACAAACGGGCTTTAAACAAAGCAATTGCTCCGCATTAATCCCTTTTATCTTTTCCAGAGAGCCGCACTTTTTGCATTTAATCTCGACCTCGCTTTCAACTAAAATACCTTTGAAAAAAAGTTTATTGCACTTCTTGCATCGGTATTCATTGTAAGCAGCCGGGATCATCGCGTGTGATTCTTTAACCTCCTATACATTCATTATAGCCGAACCGGGGAGCTCTCCAAAATTGCGCCTTCTTCAAAAAAACCAGTCCTGTAAGCTCAGGCCAAACGTCGCAAAAACAGTGCTCCTAAAACCTGTGGAAAACTCCCTAATTCCAAAAACCATGGCCGAAATATTTAAATCTCTTCAACTTCAAAAAGCTCCTGCTCCAAAATAGAATCACCGGGACCGAACAAAAATTTACCCTTAAATTTTTTCCCGCCAAGAAAAAGAGGAAACCAATGAATGTCATCAGGCCACATTTCTTCAAACGGAACTTCATCAACGTGATACCATGCCGGTTTCATCTCTTCACTTTCCTTAGGTTCACCTTCAAAATTTTCCGAGCGGAAAATATGCACCTCCAGAATTTCCGGGTTCCCCTGGAATTCAAACTCAATGATTCCCCTCTTCTCAATATCTTGAAGTTCAATCCCCGCCTCTTCCAACATTTCACGGCGCGCCGCTTCTTCTATTGTTTCTTCTCCCTGAATTTTTCCTCCGAAACCATTCCAGCGTCCGGCACCAAATCCGCGTTTCTTCATACCAAGTAAAACCTGCGGATGATTATGAACCAAACAAAGCGTTAAAATTTTTTTCATATGATTTCAATTAACAGCGAGCCACTTCCCCTCGCTTATAACTTCAACATTACCATCGACAATCTTCAGAGCAGACTGATCGTCAAGAGCATATATTTTTCTGGATAAAGTTCCGGCAACCTCTCTGATTTTTTCTTCCATACGCGCAGGGAAGAACGGTGAATTTAGATGGGGCAGAAAATAAAAATCCACATAGTTAAGCCCATCCATGGCTTCCTCCTCCAGATCATCGCCGTATATTATTTGAGATAACCTCAGCGCTAAGTCCGGGTTAGTTACCATGCTTCCCGCACTCAACCCTACGTATACTTTTGTTTTAAGCAGTTCCGGAAGCATACTTACGAGACCGGTTTTGTTTATCCACCTCATCAAGTGATACGTATTTCCTCCTTCGAAAAACAGAACGTCGGCCTCTTCAATTTGAGGCCTCCAAATATCTTCCGGAACGGCGGAAATATCTGCAATGCAGATTGACTTAAAATTCTGTTTTTTAAGGTTGGAAAGATCGTCAATAAACCAACCCTTGTCCCCCGTTTCAATGTTTGAAGCCGTTGGGATAAAAACCAGCGATGTCTCTTCCGGTTTTTTACCAACCAGGTCAAACAAAGCTTTCTCTATAGATTTGTTCGTCAGACCGCCGGACGTAAGGAGTAACTTCATATCTCTTTATGTTTTTTTGTACTACACACAAACTTTAACCACAATCCCCTGAAAAACGGCATCGTTAAGGTCGAGACCATAAAACCGACAGTCGGGACTATCGCGTTCAGCCAGGGTCTTGATATTTCAATTGTCCACAAATACAACCCTATTGCCAAGTACGTAAGCAATGCCAATAAAACTCTGCGGGTCCAGCTCGTTTCCCACGCTTTGTCAATTTCTACACGTGAATTTCTTTCCTCTATTTTTTCTATTCTTTGTTCCAGATTTTCCATAGTTATGCCCCTTGGCACTTCTTGAAATGTGCCCCAAATGGATACGTCCCCCTAGAGTTTTGGATTATAACAAAAATTAAAATACTAATCTCGTGAGCAGTTATCGTTAATTATAAGCATCTTGTGGAAATTTAACCTCTTAAGTACCAATTCTTCCAACATTAAATGAATTAGATATTTTATTAGTATTATCAAGGTCTATTAAAAAATTAGCCTTTCTTATGCTTTTATCTTTTATCTTCTGAACAACCGAGTAATTCCACATATTAATGGCCTTACGGACCGGTCTATAAAAACCACCTGATTCCTCTATAAAACCCTCTTGGATTAATCCGACTAAAGTATTTTTAATTATCTTTGTTTCATAATCACGAAAAAGACAATAATTCTTTGTGACCCCAAAACCTAGCCATTTGTTATCCCCATTAGAAAGCATATCCGTTAAGTCACTTAAGCTAACTACACGGAACTGAGGTGTGGAAAACAAAAATAGTAAAACTGTCCTCCATGCATTTCTTTTTGCCTCTTCAAATTTTGAAACAGAACCAGTTACAAAAACACTAAAAGTCAACATACTTAACCAAGCCCTGAACCAACGTTCTGGGTCAGCCAAATAATATTCAGTGGATGCAATAGGTAAATATAAAATATTATCTTTTACTGAAAAACCCCTGCCAGAAATAGCATCTGAAACCAAAAGTGGCGTAAGAAATTCTCCAGGGAAGGTAACGTCGGGAACGAAATTATTTTTTTTGTTTATCTCGATATAGTGTTTTCCAAAATCAATAAATTTAGACAACGAATACTCTTTTTCTTTTAGTACGATAGCTATATCAATATCACTTTTTTTTACTATTCCTCCGCCATAAGCCACACTTCCACTAAAAAAAGCATATTCTATATCCTTATCAAAAACCTCTGAAAGAACGGCATTGAATTCTTTCTTTATTTTTTCGAAGTCGTAACCTTCAAAAGGAATTTGACTCATTAAAATTTTAAATTACTTACCCTTAAACCGGTTTCACTTTTAAGTTGTTTAATCCTGTTTTCGCCCCCAAGCCAACCAAACTCAAACATATCAAGGCCAAGAAGACTGAAGCAGTCTTTCAGAAACCCGAACTTTCTTATATCAAATTTACTATTGGGTATTAAATACGACGTAGCCTCTCTAAAAGTCTTTGGGACGATTCTTTTTCCCATATCATCAAAACCATACTGTAACCTATGGTCTCTAAGTTTAACCTTAAGACCCCTACCTTGTCCTTCTTGGGGCAAATAAACAAATATACCCTCGTCTCGAGCCCCAAGCGTCTTTAAATACTTAACCATATCATCATGACATTCACACATTTTATCACCCAATAGTCCGGTCATACACGAACTCATTATTCTTAATGGTACTTTATTCCCCACAAAAGTCCCTTTCCCAAATAAAGTCTCTCGTTTATTATTTTCAAAAGGAAATTCTTCATTTTTAATTTTTAATAAAATCAACACAGTTTTATCCGTAAATCCTCCTTCCTTCACCTCTTCTCCTGTTAATTCATATGCAACAGAAATACATTCTCCTAAATAATTATTATGAGATATGGTTGCAGAATAGCGGGCATTTTCTATTTTAGAGATTAGTTTCATTAAAATTTATTTTTGACCAAATAATCGTATATTTCTCGTTGTGGCAGCGTTGGTTTAGGTAAAGTAATACCACCCCAGCTAACAAATGAACTGTTTTCTCCGTAACCACCATATGGTTTTACTCCACGTTCCATACCAAACGCATGAAGGTGTGTATTTCTAAGTATAGTATCCGCTGGGTGAAGAATTTTGCCAGAATAAAACTTTTTTCCTATTAGCCCTTCGACATAATCACTTTTCCCAAAAAGAGTTATGTAACCAGCTTGTTTTTCATAAACAGGATTTTCAAAATAAAGATGCAGATCTGAATCTTTTTCATATTTTTGAACTATAAAAACCGGGGCATACCATTCAACATAATTTCCACCTTCAACTAACGGTTTATTTATAATAATCGGAGCAATAATATTTTCTTCACGTCTTAAAACAGGCCGAGTAGAGTGGTCTATAAACCTATCGTATTCCATTAGTAATGCTTCCACTTCTTTTAAATGTTTCTTTTCAAGAAATGGACCTACAATAGTCTCCTTGTCTTTATAGCCACCTACTTTTACTCCCTTTACGGCTATTCTTAACCTCTTAATAAAATTATTATAAACGCTAGATTCTACGAGTATTGAATTTGGGGCAGCACAATCAGCTCCTTGATTATATAGTTGGACCTCTAATACTGCCTCCACAGAAGCATCTATATCAGCACCTCTTGAGATAACGACGGGATTATGGCTTGCCCCATTTCCTATAAATAAAACCGATTCCCCAAAAGCTTTTTGGGTAATATAAGCATTTTCTGGCTTACCGGTAAAAATTACAACATCGGCTCTATTAATCCCCTTTCTCATTTTGTGTTGATTTATAAATTCATTCCGCGTTTGGTTAGATATAAACAGATTTGGGAAAAATGTATTTAAAGATATAACCTTAACCAGTTCATTAATCATGCCCCACGCTATCGCTGGTGGACGCACATACACCTGTTTCGACATTAAAGCCGGAACGATACCGAAACAAGCCAAAGCATATAATGGTTGATTTATGGGTAAAAAAGAAACGGTTGTTCCAATTTTCTTTTCAAAGTATTCTTTGTTTTCGTTTAAATTTTCTAATAAATCAAGAGTTCTGGATATTTCATCATTAGCAACTCTATATATTTCATAAGTAGTTAATACGTCAATAATTATTTTTTTATTATTTCTAATAAATTTAGCAAACCAAAGGCCGCGATTTACAACACTCTGAGCTTCTAACTCTTGGCAATAAGAAGTGTTCAGACTAGCGTCTTTCGTTAAATCTGACATATGCGATATTTACTAAATATAAAGTTAAAAAAATTATTTCCCATTCATTAGTCTCTGATGCTCCTCCGTGTTCAAATCCCCGCATTTTTTATACTTTTTTCCGCTTCCGCACGGGCACGGGTCATTTCGCCCTACCTTTTCTTCATTATGCACAGTAACACCGCCGGAGGGCACATCCCCGCCTCCTTCAAATCCTTCCTGTATATTTTTCGTGTCATAAACCGCCTTGGGCGCAGGCTCCATCGCCTTGGCGACTTCTTCAATATGTTCAATAAACTCAATCATTCTTCCTTCCAGTGTCGCCTCCATGTCGCGGAAAAGACGGAGTCCCTCTTTTTTATACTCAACCAAAGGATCGCGCTGGCCGTAAGCGCGCAAGTTCACGGAACTGCGCAGATAATCCATAACCTCCAAATGTTCCATCCACAGGGAATCAATCGTCTGGAGAGCTACGCTGCGCATAATTTTATAGAAAAGTTCTACGCCTATTTTGCCTGTTTTCTCGTTTATTTTTTGCAATAATTCTTCGTCTGCCTCGGCTACGGACATAACGTACTCTCGCGCTTCTTCCATTCCCCCCATAAGGATTTTGCGGCGGCGTGTGTAAATTGTGGCGCGCTGGTGGTTAAGAACATCGTCAAACTGCAAAACGCTTTTGCGCGAATCAAAGTTGTGTCCTTCTATTTTTGCCTGAGCGCTCTCCAGTGCTTTGGCCACCAGCCGTGAATCAATCGGCTCATCTTCGGGAATGCCAAAACGTCCCATCATGTTTTTTACGGTGTCCGACGCAAACACGCGCATAAGAGAATCCTCAAGAGAAACATAAAATTGTGTTTCCCCCGGATCTCCCTGGCGGCCACTGCGCCCGCGAAGCTGGTTGTCTATGCGGCGCGCTTCGTGCCTCTCCGTACCCAGAACAAAAAGTCCACCGAGAGACCGTACTTCATCCGCGGCTTCTTTATTTGCCGGGTTACCTCCCAATTTAATATCCACACCGCGGCCGGCCATATTTGTCGCTATGGTAACCGCACCCTTCCGCCCGGCTTGCGCTATAATTTCGCCTTCACGTTCGTGATTCTTGGCGTTCAAGAGTTCGTGTTTTATTCCTTCGCGCCTCAAATATTCCGACAAAATTTCATTCTTATCAATTGACGCGGTACCAACAAGAACCGGCTGTCCGTGTTCGTTAAGCTCCCGGATTTTTTTGGTAATAGCCTGAAATTTTCCTTTCTCCGTCTGAAAAATCAAATCTGTATGGTCAATACGCTGAACGGCTTTGTTTGTGGGAATCTTATCCACCTGGAGACCGTATACCTTGGCAAATTCTTCCGCTGAAGTGTCGGCTGTACCCGTCATGCCGGAAAGCTTCTTATAGAACCTGAAGTAGTTCTGGAAGGTAATGGATGCCAAAGTCCGCGACTCCTTCTGTACATGAACCCCCTCTTTAGCCTCTATAGCCTGGTGGAGCCCCTCCGACCAGCGGCGCCCGGGCTGGAGTCTGCCCGTAAATTCGTCAACAATAACAACCTCCCCGTCCCGCACTACGTAATCCTTGTCCAATAAATACAAAGCCTTGGCCCTTACGGCAGTTTCCAGGTGATGCACGTACTTCATCCCCTTCTCCGTATATATATTGTCTACATTCAGCAGTTTTTCCGCTTTGGCTATGCCCTCAGCCGTAAGTTGTATCTGCTTGAACTTCTCGTCAACGGTGTAATCTTCTTCCTTATTGAATTTTCTGGCGTGTTGGGCAAATACCTCATACAGATTTTCCGACTCGGCCGACGGCGCTGAAATAATAAGCGGAGTGCGAGCCTCGTCTATTAATATAGAGTCGATTTCGTCTACTATGGCGTAATTCCATCCGCGCTGAACAACATCCGCCTCATTGTAAGAAATATTATCCCGTAAATAATCAAACCCGAATTCATTATTCGTGCCGTAAGTGATGTCCGCGGCATAAGCCTCCCTCTTGGAAACCGGTCTCAAAAATTCATGAACCACGTGGAATGACCCTGTCTCGTCGCGCTCCTTGTCTTTGTCGGAATGAGCCGGGTCGTAAATATAGGAAACATTGTGATTTAAGATACCGATTGAGAGTCCAAGGTAGTTGTATATCTGCCCCATCCACACACCATCACGGCGGGAAAGATAATCGTTTACCGTGACGACGTGCAATCCCTTTCCTTCGAGTGCGTTTAAATACGCGGGCAATGTGGCCACCAAAGTTTTTCCTTCACCTGTGCGCATCTCAGTAATGTTCCCCTCATGGAGAGAAATACCACCGACAAGCTGCACGTCATAATGACGCTCACCGAGAGTGCGTCTTGATGCTTCGCGGACAAGCGCAAAAGCCTCCGGCAAAATGTCATCAAGAGTTTCCCCGTCGCTCAAACGCTTCTTCAGAACTTCAGTCCTGCTCCTGAAATCATCCTGGGTCAGCTTTTCCATCCCCTCCTCGAGCGAGTTTATCTTATTTAAAATCGGCTTGTATTTGCGCAGGATTTTATCCTCCGGGGTTCCAAGTATTGACTTAAGCCACTTCATACTGGGGCATTCTAACAAACAAAAAGAAAATCCCCCAGCTTGGGAGCGCGGGGGATTTTCTGGCAAAACAACGAGAACTATTTGCGTTTCTTCGCTGCCTTCTTTGCCTTTTTCTTTTTTGCTGCCATGTTTTTTTTAAGTAAGTAACGCTCACTTCTGCATCATCGACCGCGGAGACACTTGCGTGTCCAAAATTTTTTTATGATGCCGTGCGCGTCCTACATACATTATCTAATATATAAAACGTATATACAATATTTTTTTGAAGAAAAGTGTGGATAACTCAAAATCAGATATTGGAGACAAAAAAACAGAGAAAGGAAATTATTTTTTAACGGAATTGTTTTGTTAATATTTTCTTGTTTCTAAGCATTTGTTTCTGTAGTATACGCAATATGGAGAAAGATAAGCTATTAAAACCATACAACCCTAAAGAAACCGAGGGTCTTATATACGAAGGGTGGGAAAAGTCCGGGCTTTTTAATCCGGACAATTTGCCCGAGCGCCACAAAACTCCCTACTCTATAATCCTCCCTCCTCCCAATGTAACCGGGACTCTCCACATAGGGCACGCCGCCATGCTGGCTATTGAAGACATAATGGTGCGTTTCCAGCGCATGCGCGGCAAAAAGGCTCTGTGGCTCCCCGGCACCGACCACGCCGCCATCGCCACGCAGGAAAAAGTAGAAAAAGAAATCTACAAAAAGGAAGAAAAAACACGCCACGATTTAGGGCGCGAGGAATTCCTGAAACGGGTGGAAAAATTTGCGCAAGAAAGCCACGACAGGATTACAAATCAATTGCGCCGCATGGGCTCGTCAGTTGACTGGAGCCGAGAAGCCTACACGCTGGACGAAAAAAGAAATCTGGCCGTCAAAACCGCATTCAAGAGAATGTATGACGACGGACTGATTTACCGCGGCAACCGCATCGTCAACTGGGACCCAAAACTCCAAACTACCGTCTCCGATGACGAGATGGAGTACGTGGAGCAAAAAGATTCCTTCTATCATTTTAAATACGGTCCATTTGAAATCGGAACAGTACGTCCCGAAACAAAGTTCGGGGACAAATACGTAGTAATGCATCCGGATGACAAAAGATACGCGGAATACAAACACGGAGGTACTTTCGAACTTGAATGGATAAACGGACCCATAACCGCGACAATAATAAAAGATGAAGCGGCGGATATGGAATTCGGTTCCGGTGTTATGACCATCACTCCGGCTCACTCGGCAATAGACTTTGAAATTGCAAAACGGCACAACCTGGATATTGAACAGGTAATAGACGAACGCGGAATACTTCTGCCCATAGCCGGAGAATTCGCTGGACAACACATCAAGAAAGCCCGTGCGGCCATTGTTGAAAAACTGGAGAAGAAGGGCTTGGTGACAAAAATTGATGAAAATTATATTCACAATGTTTCCGTTAACAGCCGCGGCGGAGGAATAATAGAACCGCAAATTAAACTCCAGTGGTTTGTTAATGTTAATAAAGAATTTACTCTCCCCCATTCAGAGCTTGAAGGCATAAGCTCCGGCGAAACAGTTACTCTCAAAAAACTGATGCGTCACGCGGTTGAAAGCGGTCAAACTGAAATTATCCCGGAACGGTTCTCAAAAATATACTTCCACTGGATAGACAATCTGCGCGACTGGTGTATATCCCGCCAAATCTGGTACGGGCACAGAATACCCGTGTGGTATAAGGAAAATGAAATATATGCCGGGATAGAAGCCCCCGAAGGCGATGGCTGGGAACAGGATTCCGATACTCTTGATACCTGGTTTTCTTCGGGTCTTTGGACATTTTCCACCCTCGGGTGGCCGGAAAAAACAAAGGATTTAGAAATGTATCATCCAACGGACGTTCTTGAGACAGGGTACGATATTCTTTTCTTCTGGGTAGCGCGTATGATTTTAATGAGTACTTATCTCTTAGGACAAGTCCCATTCAAAAAAGTCTATCTGCACGGCCTGGTACGCGACGGTAAGGGCCAGAAGATGTCCAAATCCCTCGGCAACATAATTGACCCGGTGGACATGATAGACAAATACGGAGCTGATGCCGTGCGTCTTTCTCTTATTATAGGCACTGCCCCGGGCAACGATTCCAAACTGTCGGAAGACAAAATACGCGGTTATAAAAACTTCGCCAACAAAATCTGGAACGCGACACGGTTTGTGGCGGAAAACACGAAAGACATGGATTCGCCCGTCGCTTACGAAAACCTGCCCGAAACTGACCGCAAGAAAATCAGCGAATGGCGTGAAAAACTTGCCGACATAACTTCTGATATAGAAAACTACCGGTTCTATCTGGCGGGCGAAAAACTATACGACTATTTTTGGCACACTTTTGCTGATGTGATTATTGAAGATTCCAAAAAACAGATATCCGCGGGAAACACCGACAAACAAAATGCCCAAACGGTACTCACTGTAATCCTGGAAGAAGAGCTCAAGGCTCTGCACCCCTTTATGCCGTTCGTAACAGAAGCCATCTGGAAGATTCTGAAAGGAAGAGATGCTATGCTTATGATTGAAGCTTGGCCTTCAAAATAATAAATGAACCCGGTTATCGAAGCTGCACTTATATCTTTTGCCGGCGGAGTCGTGCCCGCCCTGGTTTGGTTTTTCTTTTGGAGGACAGAAGACGAAGAACAGCCGGAACCCCCTTCCCTGTTGGCTCTGACTTTCATCGCCGGAATGCTCGCGGTTCCCATAGCCCTGTTTGTGGAAAAAATGCTGTACCCTTATTTCTCCGGATTGAAGCTTGTGGTTGTGTGGGCCGCAACGGAAGAAATACTCAAGTGGGGCGTGTACTATTTCACCAATGCCGACAACAGTGAAATCGACGAACCCCTAGACCCTGCCATCTATCTTGTAACGGCTGCCCTCGGATTTGCCGCGATAGAAAATGCCTACTTTCTTCATAGGGGCCTGGCTGATTACTCCGTATCGGAAAACATAGTAAACCAGGCAATGCGCTTTGTGGGCTCTTCACCACTTCACGTATTCGCGAGCGCCTCCATAGGTATAATGCTCGGACTCGCCTTTTATCATGGTCCGATATTGCGTTTTTTCTACGTCGCAATCGGACTATGCACAGCTGTTTCATTGCATGCGCTTTTTAACTACCTTATAATAGACGGAACGAAGGTAAACATGCTCGAGGTGTACGGATTTATGTGGACAATCGGCGTGGTAATACTCTTACTTTTCGAAAAGTTAAAACATTTAAAAACGTAATTTGAAACTATGAAAGAAAAGCGTTCATTTTTTGAAAAACTTGCCGGCAGCATCAGCCTCGACGAAGAAAAGGAGCGCGAGATACCGGTCAAGCAGAAAGAAGAATACACTCCGGTAAAAAAGAATACCCGCAATGATGCCTGGGTAGAAGACGAATCTTCCGAAGAAGAAGGAGAACTTTCAGTTGATGTATATCAGACGGACAAAGAAATTATCATCGAAGCCATGATTGCCGGGGTCAAGCCGGAAGACCTCCACTTATCTATTACGCGTGACATGGTCACAATCAAAGGAAAGCGGGAGGCCAACAGCCAAATTCCCAGCGAAGATTATTTCTACAAAGAACTCTATTGGGGGCCTTTCTCACGCACAATCCTCCTCCCCCACGAAATAGAAATTGAAGAATCCGAGGCTGTAGAAAAACACGGACTGCTCATCATACGCCTGCCAAAAATAGACAAAGAGCGCCAGGCAAAACTGCGCGTAAAATCCATATAACAAAAAACGCCCAGACGGGCGTTTTTTGTTTTTCTGGTCACAGATATTTTTCTGCTGAAAAATTCCGCGACCCCGGCTCGGCGCAGTCGCGCCTCCGCCTCACAAAACCTTCGTTTTTGTGCTGGGAGCCAGGCTCGAACTGGCGACCCTTTGCTCTTCAGGCAAATGCTCTACCAACTGAGCTATCCCAGCAATTGTTGGTACAAACCGCGAACTTAAAGAATATAGCAAACTATGGCGTGTGGGGCAAAATCTATTGAGTCCCCGGAATCTTGAAATTTTGTATGGCCTTCTGTATATCCTCTGAATTAGGCAAACTTGTTCCCGCTTTCTGTATACTTTGCAGACTGTTCAAAAGAGACGATGTACTGCCGAGATATGTGTTAATTAACGGCTGTATTAAATAATAGCTTCCAACAGTGGCCCCTATAATCAGGGTCCAATAAAAAACCCTCAGTATCGTCCTGGTTCTTTCACGGCTGTTAATAACGCGCAGATATTCATTGTTCTCGCGGGTAAGCGCGAGTATCTCCTTAAGCTGTGCTTGTGTGTCTGGTTCCATCACTCAATTGTAACCCGCTAACTCATAATTACGAAAGCCCTGGGGTGTTACCCAGGGCTTCTCTTGTTGTTGTGTTGGAGGATGTCTTTCAGCCCGCCGCCTGTACTGCCATGGCCAGTGTGCTTCGGCTCTTGTTGCCGGCTTTCGTCACCTTCACATCGACGCATACCGGTTTCAGAAAACGCCCGTGAGCGCGCAGGGTCATTGATTCCCCCGGCGCCACAAACGCCATGAAGCCGTTCTCGTCCCGTCCGACGACTTCGACTTCGACCTTGTTCGGAGAATCGTCCTTGTGCAGGTTGTCGAAGTAGACGCGCTTCACAAGCTTGGCCAAAGCCATGCATTCCGGCACGGCCAAGTGCTCGCATCCCTGGCGGACCCTCGGCGGGTTGCGGTGGAAGTCGAACTTGTTCTCCTGATTCGCGTACACCAGAACGAGATCCAGAGTGAACCTCGCAGCCTGCTGACGGATGAACCCTTCAGGTAAATCGGGCCCGGCGGACGTTATCGCTGCCTTCTTTTTCATTTAAGCACCCCACTTGTAATTTTGAATTAAAGTTTCTTTGTTACCCCGTAGGCGTGTAATTTATGAAGATAATCCTCCCTATTCCATTGGAAAAAAGAACCCCTCGCACGAGCGAAACCCGTACATAAAAATACTACAACTATACGGCAAAAAAGCAAGGGCTGGTATCACCTCAAAACCTTACTGACAACGGTAAAAACCCTGTCCGCTATTATTTTATACCCTTCATCATTGGGATGAATAGTATCCGACATCAGATTATTTTTGCCAAAAATCCCGTCCAAAACATCAGGTACGTAAGCGGTACCATTTTCCCTGGCCAAATCCTCAAAATCCGCATCAAAATGATCCACCAATACTCCGCCGCGTATGCCGAGCAAAACCACCAGGATTCCCTTTTCCTCCAGACGGGAAATAATTTCCCGCAAATTTTTAAATGTTTCTTCACTGGGAATTCTTTTTAAATAATCATTACCTCCAAGCAGAAGCAGAACTATGCGCGGGTTTTTATCAAATATCTCGTCGATTCTGGCCAAACCGTCTCTTGTGGTATTTCCGGAAATTCCAAGATTTATTATGGGTTCGTTTATTTTTACAGAAAGAAGCGAAACAAAATCATTGCCCGGTGTTGAGCCGTTCCCCGAAACCAGACTGTCACCGAACGCAACTACATTACCTTCGTGCGGAGGGTAGTTTTTAATTTCAACGTTGTCCCCAAAAAACCAATATATACCAAAACAAACCAATATAATTAAAATTGAAACCGAAACTTTTTTATTCATAACCGGTGCGGGATACGAGAATCGAACTCGTGCCTACTGCTTGGGAAGCAGTCATCCTACCACTAAACTAATCCCGCTTTTATTGAAAAATTTATTCAAAAATACTCGCGACGGAAGAAACTATAGCATGGCGCATACGCTCAAACCAGTCCAATTTTACCTGAGTTTGAGGGCTTGAAGAGGCGGTCTGTTCAACTATTACCATTACCCCTTCGTCAGCTTTTGCAAATCTGTACTGGTCTCTTAAAATCTCTTCTTTCCCGCGTTCCGATGAAAGTAACCTTGTTTTTTCAATAACTGAAGCCTCTTTAACAGCAAGGCGTTCGTATTCATTTTTAGCTTTGTCGCGTAAATCCTTTGTGTAAGAAGCTTTTTCGTACATTGAATAGGCAGCACTCCCAAATACCCAGACAAGGGCAAAAAGTGCGAAAAGTACCGGTTTTGAATAAAGGAAGTTCTTTCTCCTGTTTCTTTCTTGAAATTCTCTCATATGCCTGCTATAGTTCTTTCGTTTACATCATACCTTATATGCTGTTCCAAAAGAAAAGTAAAAAAGTCATTACAATCATGTGGGCATTCCTTAGTATCATAGTGATTTTGGGCATGATTGCCTGGTCACTGCCGTCTCTTTTCGGCTAGGAAACCCCGGGACTTTAATCAGTTTTCAAAATACTAAAATATGAAAAACGTCATAATATACTCAACCCCTACGTGTGTCTATTGCAACGCCGCCAAACAATTTTTCAAGGATAAAAACGTTGATTACAAAGAACATGATCTTACCAAAAACCCTGAAATTATCCCCGAGCTTTCGCAAAGGATGGGTTCTCCTGTACAAGGCGTTCCCATAATTGAGATAGACGGGCAGTTTTTTGTGGGTTTCAACCGGGAGAAGATTACCGCGGTACTCGGAGTGTAAAACCGCCCTTGTAGTTCAATGGATAGAACTGCCCCGTCCTAAGGGGTCAATGTGGGTTCGATTCCTGCCAAGGGCACAGACATAGTAAAACCGGCATTTTTAGCCGGTTTTACTATGTCTGTATCCGGTGTGTGATATTATTTTAATTACAAATGAATATACAAAAAATATACATAGGCGGATGGTTCCAGAGAACAACACTGCATCTTACGGAAATCTGGGATTTTCTCAAATACAAAAGATCTTCCCTGGGGTTCTCTAAAAAAGACCTAAGCGCGGCCTTTGAACGTCTGAATATAAAAGAAGTACACCGGGAAAACGGCCCCCTTGAATATTTGGATGTAGAAACCAACGACGGTATCCGGTACAGAATTTACGAAGACGGGCTCATTGTTCTGGAGAAAAATTTTCACTCCCTTACGGAAGATTTTGCGGAAATAAAGAGTTACTACGACAAAAAACTGTCGGTAAGCCTGTCTTTTATTTTCAGCCTGGGCGCGCCGGTGCCAAAAGAACTCGCCAATATACAGACAATTCTTCCCTACATAGTCACCTCTGCAGACGCAAATAAAGAAGACATAGAAAAAACATTCAAAGAAGCGAGCGAAGAAATCTACTCAGTCTTCTCAACAGAGAACGTCGGCGTATACAGAAGCCCCGGGATGATACTCATCAACAACCTTAAAGATGAAAATTTGGCGCGGGAAATAATAGAATCCCAAATATTCTTCCGGGAATTCAAAACCCAACTGCACCGCTATCTGGCAATCCACCGCACTCTGTGGGAAAAAATCCGCGCAATCAAAGAAGGCGGGGACATAAAAGGCACCGACATTGATGCCATGCGTAATGAACTGTCTGTGTATCAAAAAACAATAAACCTGATCGGAGCCAGGATAGACCAAATGCCGGCCTATGTGCGGACGAGACAAAAAGTGACAAATGTGGAAAAAATAGACGCTTCTCTACAGCCCCTTTTCCAGCTGAAATTCGAAACTCTCCTGGACACGCACGAATACGTCAAACATATCTGGAGTATGACAAAAAATTACCTTTCATCCACCATTGATATATTCACAGACCTGCAGGCTAAAAGCACAAAAAACACCATATCCTCCCTGCAGTTAATCACCACCATAGGGGTAGTTGCCGGAATATTCGGATATTTGAGTAAAGATTCACTGCCAAAATTCACTTCCATAGGTTTGGTGTATTTCGGTGCCCTTCTTCTTCTCACGTGGGTCATAAACGGCGTCGTGTCCAAGTACTACAAGAGCAAGCACTACGCTATTGCCGAAAAGGAACTGGAAAAAAATATCTAGCCGGTTTTATTTCATCATCTGCAGGAATACATCATGACCGATATGAACACGCCCGCGGGCAAGCATTTTCTTTTTGCCTTTTTTCTGCTTTTCACGCAATTTCATTTTCCGCGTAATGTCCCCGCCGTACAGGTACCCCGTAACGTCTTTTTTCAGGGCTTTAAGCGTGCGCGAGGAAATTATTCTTCCCCTGGAACGAGCTTGTATTTTTACCGTAAAAAGTTCCTGCGGGAGTATTTTGTAAAGTTTTTCCACCGCCGCCTCGGCTTCCTCTTCTATCCGGCGCACAGAAATAACTTTCGAAAAAGCCAAGACTTCTTCTTCAGCCACCAAAATATCAAGACGCGTTACGTGGGCAAGGCGGTTTTCGGCAAGCTCATAAGAAAGCGAAGCGTATCCGGAAGAAACACTTTTCAGAACATCAAAGAAATTACGCATTAGCTCGCGCAGGGGCATTTTAAAAGAAATGGAAACACGGGTATCTCCAAAAGCATGAGAATCCCCCACCTCCGCCTCGTAATTATAAAGAAGCTGCATCAGAGGACTTACATAATCAGGAGGTGTGATAATTTTCGCGTCTATCCACGGTTCATAACATTCAGTGTACGCTCCGTCATCCGGAAACTTAGACGGCGTATAAATTGTTTCTTTTTTGCCGTTTTTGTACGTAATAGCGTAGTTTATTGAAGGAAGCGTAATAATAAGTTCAATTGAAAATTCACGGCGCAGGCGTTCAGTAATTATTTCCAAATGGAGCATTCCCAAAAATCCGCATCTAAACCCGCGTCCCAGTACGCTTGAATTTTCTTCTTCAAAAGTAAGAGATGAATCGGAAAGTTTAAGACGAAGGAGAGCGTTTTTAAGAATACTGAAATCATCCTGGCCTTCAGGAAAAATAGAGGCAAATACCAGCGGCCTCGGCTCGGCATAGCCCGGAAACGCCGGCAGGCGTTTCCGGGAAAGGGTCACCGTATCCCCGATTCTGGCTACCCCCGGCTCTTTTATACCGGTCACAATGTAGCCGATTTCTCCTTTGTGCAAAATTTCTGTTTCCTTCATCCCCGGCAAAAATACTCCTATTTCATTGGTTATAAAAGAAGCTTTGGCTTCCAAAAGCAGACAATCATCACGCTTATTCATCTCCCCGTCCAGAACGCGGACATAAAGAATAATCCCCTGATGGTTAGAGTATTCAAAATCAAACACCAAAGCCCGCGCCCCGCCTTCCTTTTCATATTCAGACTTTGGCGGAGGCACGCGCTTGATTACAGTCTCAAAAAGTTCAAGAACTCCTTCCCCGGTCTTCCCTGAAACAAGCATCACTTCACTCTCATCAATCAGAAGAAGTTCAGCCATTTCACGGCGTGTTTCAGAAACTCTTGCCAGCGGAGAATCTATCTTGGTCAGCACCGGAATTATCGTGAGACCGGATTCTTCAGCCATGTGAAGTGTTGTAAGAGTCTGCGCTTGTACTCCCTGGGTGGCATCAACCAAAAGCAAAGCCCCTTCAACAGCGCGCAAAGAACGGGACACCTCGTAAGAGAAATCAATATGCCCGGGGGTGTCTATGAGATTCAAAATGTAATTCTTCCCCTCGTGCACATAATCCATCCGCACGGGAGTCATTTTTATGGTTATGCCTCGCTCGCGCTCAAGCTCCATAGAGTCCAATACCTGAGCACGCATTTTCCGGGCATCAATAGTGTGTGTCAGCTCCAACATCCGGTCAGCCAGGGTGGACTTACCGTGATCTATGTGGGCAATTATTGAAAAATTTCTGATGTGATCCATAACAAAAGCAATGCGAGCACTCTACCATAAACACCCGCAACTATCATTTTTACAGCTCCGTCTGCTCCGGCACAAGAGCCCGCCCTCTCCAGAATTTATGGCGGAAAACTGTAAGTATCCTCTTAAATTCGGCATTATCAAGAACAATTAGGAACAGCGCCGAAATCGCCGCGCCGCCTATTCCGGCCACAGCCCCCTGTCCAAATACCCCCCAAAAAGTAGTCAGCCCGAACGGGCCGGAAAGAGAATCAAGAAACAAATACGAGGCGTAGGCGCCCAAAAGCGACGCCCCAAACACCTGCAGAAAAGTTTTATATATATTTTTTAGCGACAGAAAATTTTTGCGGGCTAAATCAAAAGACAACAGCACCGCGCCCATAATCGCCCCGACCGAATACGCAAGCGGAAGCATAAGCACCGCCGTCCCCTGCACTCCGTCAACACGCAAAAGATCATCTATAAAAAATCTGAAAGATTCGGCGGTTTTAAAAAGATACAAAAACAAAAAAGCAAAACCGACGGAAACTACGGAAGAAAAGCCGTGCAGTAAGAGCGGAGTTTTTGTGTCTTTAAGCGCGTAATACCCGCGGGTAAAAAGCATCATGGCGTTCTGGGCAAGAATTGAAAATATAAAAACCGCGAGAGCCGCCGCCGTAAGCCTGGTATCGTTCCAGGAAAAAGCTCCGGCTCCCAAAATTACACGTACTATGTGAGCGCGCAAAACTATGAAAAAACACGTAACCACCACAGACCAAAAGATAATCTGTGCCAGAGCGCTATGCATTTCTTTAGAAAAGCCGATTTTGTCTTTTTTGGCAAAAAACGAGGAGAGGCTCGGAAAAGCGGCCGTAGAGTAACTCATTCCGATTAAAGCAAGCGGGACTGATTGCAGATTAAAAGCGAACGTAAATATCGCCACGGAACCAAGCGAGAGCGTAGAAGCTATGGCCGTAAAACACAAAAGCAGAATCTGGCTCAAAGAAAGCGTGAACATGCGCGGGAGAGATATTTTGAAAAGCCCCCGCAATTCCTTAAACGACAGCGGGGCTGAAAAATCCGGAGCAGCGGGCGAGCGGCGCGCTTCAGTCCCTTGCGTAAACAAATGAAGCAAAGCCCCCAAAGCGACTCCCCAGGCAAGACCGGACAATCCCAAAACCGGGTAAAGCAAAACTATACCTGCGATTATCCCTATGTTGTAAAAAACAGGCGCCATGGCTACAAACCAAAAATGCCGGCGCATTTGGGCAACGCTGCCAAACAAGTTAGAAAGACCAAGGAGCAGCGGAGAAAGAAGTAAAATCCTGGAAAGCATAACCACGTCCGATTGAGCGGCCGCAGTAAAACCCGGAGCGGAAAACGGCACGATGTACGGCATAAGGAAAAACAATATTACAGAAACCGCGCACATAAGAACAAAGAAAGCCTTGAATATCGCCCCTGAAAAACGCCGCATTGATTCCTCTCCTTTTTCCTCAACAATCCCCATAAGGGTGGGCACTATAACCACGGACGCAAAAGCTGAAGCCAGAAGCGCGTATATGAGATCAGGCACCCGAAACGCGGCATAGTAGGTATCCAACACAGCCCCGGCCCCGAACATATAAGCGAGGAGTTTATCGCGGACAAGCGCCAATATCTGGGAAAACAAGGAAAAAACAGCTAGCAGAACCGCCGCTTCATGCGTGCTGGAAAATTCCTTACTCAAGAAGGCTTTCATTCTATCTATGTAACTCGGGCACTTTTATCTTAGTTCTGGTCCTGAACAGGAAGCTTGCTTCGCTTCTCAGGCTTTGTCGGAGCCGCTTCAAACGGATCCTTGCTGGCCTGAAGATTGGACAGAATTTGTTTTACTTCGCTGTTATCAGGATTGAGCTCCTGAATTCTCTGGAATTGGGTAACGGCATCCGAAGTACGTCCAAGCTTCTGGTAAGAGAGGCCGAGGAAGTATCTGGCATTAGAGTAATTATTGTTCAGGTACACAGCTCTTTCAAGGGCTTCCACCGCGCCCTTGTAATCGCGGTTATTGTATTTAAGAAGACCCAACTGGAAGAAAATTATTATCTCGTTAGGCGCAAGACGGGCGGCATCTTCCGCTCTGGCGATAGCCGCGGGAATATTATTCTCCGTTGCCTCAAGTTGGGAAAGAAGGAACACCGCTTCCGTGTAATTTGTCTTTTCTGTAAGAGCCTTCTCAAGAAGGGCACGCACGGCCTTCAAATCCTTGTGGGTAACCTCAAGTCTGGCCTCCGTCAGATATAACCCGGGACTGTGAGGATTCAGGATAAGAGCCTGGTCATACCCGGCGCGGGCATTCTTGTAGGCACTGTCGTAAGAATTCTGCGGTACAATGGGCAAAATTGCCTCATAAATACGCGCCAGAGCCACGAAGTTAAGGTAATTGGTCCTATCGAACTTTATGGCATTTTCCGCTCCGGCAATCGCTTTACCCAGGGTATCGAGGAAGTTTTTCTGTAATGTTTCCTTCTCCGCATCCGTACCTGTTTTTGAAGCGATAACATTCAATTTAAGAAGTTGGAGTTCCGACATACTGCGGAAATAAAGATCGTGGGGAGCGGAAGAAGCGGCCTCATTCAAAAGTGCCTCAGCTCCGTCCAAATCGTTTCCGGTGTTCGCCTTTACGGACGCTTCGGCGAATGAGAATATGCTCGAAAGCCTCTTTGTAAGCTGGTACCCGCCGTAGAGAACCCCCATAAGCACAAGGAGTAAAACGAGAATTGAAATAAAGCTTACAACCCGACTTGAAAACACATTGAACGCCGTACGACGTACAAATCCTTCAGACGCCAAAACTCCTATCGCAAGTCCGGTCATTATGAACATGAGCGTAAACAAAGCTACCCCGGGCACGTACATAAGGGAGAAAACCCAGAGATACAAAGCTCCCAAGAAGGAAGATGCGACCGTAAAGTTGGATACGCGCGTCAGCCCGCCGGAAAGCATTGCTTTGCCTCCCCTGTAAACGAAGGAGATTATAAGGAAAAGGAAAGCCAAGAAACCCAAGAAACCCGTCGTAACAGCAAACGTCGGTATTAGACCATAGCCGAAATTGAAGTCTGTTCCCCAAAATATAGATTCATTTACGCCGGCAGGTTTTGAAGACAGCCATTCATTCACGAAACGGTTTGGTCCTGCCCCGAGCCAGAAGCTTTTTGATTTTTCAGCCTTTATTACATCCCAGGTTCCTGAAAACGAAGGTCTTACTTCAAGCTGTCCTATTTCAAAACGCGAAGCTTTTACTTCCCCGCTTAACACTTTCTGCTGCTCTGCGGCACTTCTGTAAAACAGAGGGTTCTGCGAGGTGGCTAGAGTAAAGAAGAAGAAGAACAGGGAGATTATGGTAACGAAAAACGAGGTCTTCAAAAACCATGATCCTGTGGAAGCAGGCACGCTGCCTGATTCGCGGGACACGTAATAATGTCCGTAAAGGAAAAGAACCAGGGCAAATACGCCGGTGAAAAGCCAAGCTAAAGAAAAATTAACCAGGGAAAGGAACGCCAACCCGGCAACTACCACAGCAATCAGAAGAGACCGCAGACCGGTGGAAATGGTCAAGAATTCAAGAGCCGAAAGAGCCAAAGTAACTATAAAACCAAGGAAGATGGCAAAATCATTCCATTTTCCAACGAGATTTCCTGAAGTGTCGGCAAATACCCCGAAAGAAAGCATAGAACCGTTTGAAAGCACCCGTATGGCCTGAAAGACCACCGCAACAACGAACGAGACAAGGAGAGCACTGTAGAAGTAGAAAACGTTATTTTTCGACTGGAAGAAAAGCGAAGCCAAAAACGCGGCAATAGACATAAGCGCTATGGCAAGAAATGTTCCCGTCTCAGGACCGAGCCCTATCATGGAAACTATAGGCGACTGCGATACAAGCGAAGAAAGAAAGAACACGACAGAAACCAAAAACACCGACAAAAGTGTCGCTGATTTCGGAATAAAGAAATTGCCGTCAACAAGACGGGCCATAATCCACAACGCGAAAGCCAACAGAATCGCGGGGTACAAAAGAACTGCCTTGCTGACATCGAGAGACACGCCGGGAGATGACAGGAAAAACAACGGCAATAAAAATGCGCTTATAACTATGACAAAAAACGAAACCTTATCAAGTAAAACACTTGCCTTTTTCTCTTCCATAAATGTAATAACTGCTTTTTATACTTCTACTGTTAATAGTAGAAAATTATATCGCCTTTCGCCTGGGCAAGCAAACAAAAAACGCTGGTGTTGACAGCGTTTTTTGATGTGTTGTGTTTATAAGCCGAATTCTGTATCCCGCCCTGAGGCGGAACGGCAGCCATTCATCTGGGCCTGAAATTACTCCCAGGCTCGAGCGGCACTCCTCTCCCTTGCGGGAGGGGCACGGCCTTGCACACAGGTAAGCATTTTGCCGTTTCAGCCGGACTAAACCGGGTCGTTTCTGTTCTCAGCTCTATTCCGCGCCACTTTTGACATTCAAGATTTAAAAACCAAAAGTGGCGCGGAACGACGGGCGTTACCCGCTACCCTGCTGCCTTGAGAAAAACCCAAGGCGAGTGTTCGGACTTTCCTCCCCGTGAGATAAAAATCCCGCGGAGCGGCTGCCCAACACAACGGCAAAATTATACAACGATAAAAAGACTATGTAAACCCCTACCAGGACGCCATATCCCCCAAAGAAACGCCGTGTCTTTCGGCAAAACCGGCAATTACTTCAAGCACGTATTTGGCCGGTTTGTCCGAGGAAAAAGTTTTCGGATAAGTATCAGGGCTTACTTCCCTTTCAATAAAAATAATTTTCTTTGATTCATCGAGCCAGAAAATATCAAGACTGTATTTCATATCCTTCATAAAAAAAATTTGGCGCCCTGGATTATCAAAAACGAAAAACATTCCTTCATCTTCTTTCAACGGTTCCGTGCCTGAAAGGCCCTGCGCGCGCGACACGGCAGTATCGGCAACTTTCGCGTTAACGGAAACATTGCGCGCCGGAAAAGAAACAGCTACCACTGCCTTGTCAGTTTTCTGCAGCTCCTTTATGCTTGTTTTGAAAAAAGAAAAAAAAGCCGCCGTGCCTATTATCGCCACAACAGCCAAAACTGAAACTGCAACTGATATCTTGATAGTCTTGCTCACCATACTTAGTATTTTACACGACTGCCCTTATTTAATCCTGTTTTTTCCTGGACGATTTGGCGCGTTCAACTTCCGTCAAAACTTTTTTACGCAAACGCACGCTTTTCGGAGTCACTTCCAAATATTCATCGCCCTGTATAACTTCAAGCCCGCGCTCTATGGAAAGCTCCCACGGCGGAACAAGGACAATCGCTTCGTCCGTTCCTGAAGAACGCACATTTGAAAGATTTTTTCCTTTGGTGGGATTTACCGCCATCTCTTCCCCTTTTGAAGTATTGCCGATTACCTGCCCCTCATAAATTTCAACATTCGGGGCAATATACAAAACACCGCGCTCCTGCAGGTTCCAAAGCGAATAGCCCAGAACTTTTCCTGAAGCCATTGTTATCATTGAACCGACGTCTCTCTTCTTTATGTCCCCCGCTTCCGGACGGAACTCCAAAAACCGCGCGGAAATAATTCCCTCTCCTTTTGTGTCTATCATAAATTCATTGCGGTAGCCCAAAAGTCCGCGCGTCGGGATTTCAGCCAAAACACGGATTATCCCGTGCTTCTCATCCATGGAAGTAATAATGCCGCGGCGCTTTGTCAGTTTTTCAATTACCGCGCCGGAAACCGCTGCGGGCACGTCTATAGTCACTTCTTCAAAAGGTTCAAGAGTTGCGTCTCCTTCGTGCTTCTTCACAACCCGCGGTTGGGACACCTGAAGTTCATAACCTTCACGGCGCAGATTTTCAATCAAAATCGCAATATGAAGTTCTCCGCGCCCGGAAACACGGGAGACATCCTGCAGAAATTCAATACGCAATCCCACGTTTACTTCAAGTTCGCGCTCCAGGCGCTCGCGCAATTGGCGCCCCGTTACATATTTTCCTTCACGCCCCGCAAACGGACTGTCGTTAACGACGAAATCCAAAGTGATGGTTGGCTCATCAATAGCAATAGCCGGCAAAACTTCCACTTCCTTATCCATGCAAAGAGTATCCCCAATATAAACTTCCGGAATACCGGCAATTAAAACTATGTCGCCCGAAGAAACCTCCGCTACTTCCACGCGGGAAATTCCCTTGAATGTAAAAAGTTTCGCAACCTTGCCGTTATGAATATCCCCGGAACTTTTCTTGGCAAAAATAGCCGCGCCTGTTGGAAGTTTCCCTTCATACACTCTGGCAATAGCCATACGCCCCAAAAAGTTATCGTACGCGAGATTGAAAACCTGAGCGCGGAAAACCCCTTCTTCATGACCACTCGCCACCGCGACTTTTTCCAAAACCAAATCAAGTATAGGGGTCAGGTCTTTCGCCTCATCTTCCATATTGCGCTTAGCCACCCCGGCACGGCCGTTTGCATAGACGGTAGGAAAATCCAACTGTTCGTCAGTTGCGCCAAGTTCCATAAAAAGTTCAAACACCTCATCATGCACGCGTTTTGGGTCGGCGGCGGGCTTGTCTATTTTATTTATAACCACAATCGGTTTAAGCCCGAGTTCAAGAGATTTTTTCAGAACAAAACGCGTCTGGGGCATCGGCCCCTCCTGGGCATCAACAACCAAAAGCACGCAATCAATAGAGCGGAGCACCCGCTCAACTTCGGAACCGAAATCGGCGTGTCCTGGAGTATCAACAATGTTTATTTTAGTATCCTTATATAAGACAGAGGTGTTTTTTGAGTAAATGGTAATACCCCGCTCCTTTTCAAGGTCGTTCGAGTCCATTGAGAATCCTTCCTCCACCATACCTGTCTGCCTCATCAAGGCATCAGTAAGAGTAGTCTTCCCGTGGTCAACGTGGGCTATAATCGCAATGTTTCTAATCTCCATACCACTAAAAAATGCCCCCGAGGGCTAGTTGCTCTCTATATTACCACAATATTAAAGTTTTTCAAATACGCCCTAAACGGCACTAACGACCCAAATTATAAAGTTTTTTAACTTCCGTGACCGAAAGCGCACGGTTGTAAATGCGCACATCATCAATATCTCCATTAGGTCCGCTGGTTCCGCCGAGTCCGTCCAAACTATACCAATTACCGATTGTCACATCATTAACCGCCCCGATTGTAATAGGACTCCCCCCGGAATTATTTTCAAAAACTCCATTCACATAAATCAAAGCATTCCCCGTAGAATGGTCATACACACCCACTACGTGGTACCACCTGTTAGTCACGGGAACAGTTGAGCCGAAAGCTGTCTTGTCCGGCGACCACGCCCCGTTAGTATCAAGAGCGAAAGCAAATGTACCCGCGGCATTTCTAAATTTATAAAGAAACCATCGTGCGTTAGTATTTCTGTAGTCCGCAACAATCCCGATGTCGTTTCCGTCGGCTGTAGGAACAGTATTTAGCCTTACCCAGGAGCTCACGGAAAACGACTGATTAGAGAAAGACAAAGACGCGGGATTGCCCACATTAATATAACTTGTTGCTCCGCCAAATCTAAAAGCCTGTCCAATCTTTCCCTGCGCTGGAGAAGTAGTAGTACTCATATTAACAAGCGTGCCCATGTTTCCTTGTCCGCTTTTGTCAGCCGTCATACCCGTTGTCCAATTTGTATCTTTGCCGTCAAACGGCCAATAGCCAACGAGCCCGTTGTTTATGGGAACATTTGCACCCGTCTGGCTTGAAGCTGATTTGAGCCCAGCCGCGCCTTGTTGATAAAGCTGCTTTATTTCGCTTGCGGAAAGCGCGCGGTTGTAAGCACGAACATCGTCTGTTTTGCCGTTAAAATATTGTGACGGGAGACCTGAATTTAAGTTTCCTATAGTAAATCCTGCAGAATTGGAAACATCAGTTACAGAGCCTTCAGTTGTTGTGTTGGACAAAACACCATTAATATATAAACGCAATACTGCGGGAGAATTTCCGCTCCGCACTGCTACAATATGCGTCCACCCGGTTGTTGCGTTAGACGCGCTTAACACGACATTATCAGGACCGGCACCAGAGACAACATTACGCGTTTCAAAACTCCATGTTGGACCGGCGCGTACATTAACGAGATACCCGGTATATGAATTACCCCCGGCATATGAGTCTTTTGAAAATACCCCATCTGCATTAGCCGTTAAACTATTCGCATTAACCCATACGGAAAAAGAAAACGGGCCTGTGCCGAAATTAAGAGCGTCATTGTTGGCTGTCACTGCATAATTAGAGCCATTGAAATTAAGAGCCTGACCGATTACCCCCTGCGAGGGAGAAGTTGTTGTACTCATATTAATGAGGGTGCCTGTATTTCCCTGCCCGCTTTTGTCCGCCGTCGTGTTTGCAGTCCAGTTCACATCTCTCCCGTCCATGGGCCAGTAGCCGACAAGACCGCTGTTTATCGGGACATTCGCGCTTGTTTGGCTCGCTCCTGATTTAATTCCCGCGGCACCTTGGTTATAAAGACTTATTACTTCTCTTGCAGACAACGCACGGTTATACATGCGAACATCGTCAATCATGCCACTGAAGGGGAAGCTCGAACTCCCGATAAAAATATCATGCGTTGAGTTTGCAATAGCTGTCCCATAATTCGCCGGAGCCTGCTGAACACCATTCAAATACATTCGGGCTGTAGTTCCACTATAAGTCAGTACGAGGTGATACCATTTATTAGCAACAATTGGAGCCGTCAACATCGGACTACACGTACCATTGAAACATGCGTTTACCGTGCCTGAGTTAATGTGTGTAGTAAATACACCTCCAACATTCCAATCATGTTCAATTATCCGCCGCACCGTATTAGCGTCATCCGTGTTAAACCAAAAACTAACCGTGATTTGATTTGAGTTTATGTTGTAATTAGGTACATTTACACGGCCACTTGCGTTGAATTTCAGCGCCTGACCAATTATTCCCTGTCTGGGACTGGTTGTTGTGCTCATTGATATAAGCGTTCCCGTATTCCCCTGACCGCTTTTATCCGATGTAGTATTGGCAGACCAGTTCGTGTCTTTGCCATCAAGTGTCCAGTAACCTACAAGACCTTTTGTGGGCCCGGGAACGGAGGCAGAGGTTTTGATTGCCGCGCTCACGCTCACAGGCAACGACAAAACAAAAACAACAATTGTTGTAAACTTGGCGAATTTTTTAATATCTGTTCTCATAATCATTTGCCGAGGTTATACATCTGCTTAGCTTCTGTTGCCGAAAGCGCTCTATTATATACACGCACATCATCCAAAATGGCATTCAATCTCCTGTTGTTGCCCCCGCCTATTTCCCTACCTATGTAAATGTTATCCGCCTGGTCAATTGTCCCCGAAGGAAAGGCCACGGAATTTTGGACGTCAAGCTGACCATTTAAATAAAAATTCAACTTGCTGTTTGTTCTGTCAAAGACCACAACCCAATGTTGCCAAGTATTAAGCGGTACAACAGAAGCGCTTCTTTGCGCAGGAACATCAAATCCCACAGTACCATCAGCGTAATGTGCCGACATTTTAGTATCAGCGGTAGAAAGAGAAACAGCCCATCCTTTATCAACGCCAGTCAGCCAAGGGCGCGAACCAATAACTTCAGGAAAATCACCCGTGCCAAGCCCCTTACGGTTAATCCAGAATCCTACCGACCAATTTCCGGTAAGAGGCTGAAGCGACACGCTGTTGTTTACTGAAACATAATCATCAACGCTGTCAAAATACATCCCCTGTCCAATTTTCCCTTTCACGGGAGAAGAGGTCGTACTCATTAAATTAAACGTACCGTTATTCCCCTGACCGCTCCGGTCAAACGCAGTATTTGAACCCCAATTCACATCCTTACCGTCAAACGACCAGAGACCCACAAGCCCGTTTGTCAGAGAATTATTAGTGCCGGCATTTATAACTGTGGCGCCTGTTTTATAGAGAGCTGCGATTTCTGCAACTGACACAGTGCGGTTATAAATACGCACATCATCAATTGAACCGTTAAACAAATACGAAGCCGACAGTTCCGCCCCTATCTGAACAGAATTACTCGGGTTTGCAATAACATATCCTGTTATATCAAGCGGTGTATTATCCAGCACCCCATTTAAATAAATATACATTTTCTGAACCGAAGAATCATAAACACCCGTGATGTGATACCACTTATTTGTATCCAAAGTAGTTAGCCCCGCGCGCTGTCTGTATGTAGCTCCGTCGCCAACCGTGAAATCCGCCTTACCAAGGTTTGTTATGCCAAGCAACCAACCGTTACTGTACATTCCCTTTTCCACACACCGCTGATATACGGTAATTGTATTTGTTTTTACCCAACAAGAAAGCGCGAAAGAACCCGTAACACTTTGTGTACCGGCATTTATATACTGGCTTGAACCATTAAAATTGAGTGCTTTGCCTAACTTCCCCGTTGTCCAAGTCGGACCACCAACAAGCGTACCTGAATTTACGCTCGCGGAAGAATCATTCGCTTTTATTCCGGTACCTTCGTCAAGCTTCCAATGACCGACGAGTCCGGTTTTAGTCGGAGGATTTACCGCCGCCTGCGATATCACAGAGCGAGCCTGCGTGCTGTTGGTGCTCGTCATTGTCACAAGCTGGGCGTCCGTTAAAATCTTCGGCCAAATTTTCACGTTACGAATATTTGTATACGAAGAATCCTGACCGTTGTTTGTTGACCCACCGATGACAAGAGTAGTTGCCGAGTCCGAAGTGAGTGTATACACACTACCCGCTCCACCAACCCCCGCCGCAAACGGTTTCCAAGTCCCTCCCCCCCATTTTGACCCTACCCTTTTCATTACCCCGGGAGTATAGGCTGCGCTTACAGCACTGCCTCCATCGCTAGTGTTGTACATTTCAGCAGTAATCCCGCTGGGGTTCGTCCCCAAAAATTCCAGAGCTGTAGGTGAATTGTATGGCGCCAGAAACCTGGGGCTTGTACCCGGCCCGGAGGTTCCCCATGTGGGTGTTACTTCCATATAGGCGCTACCTGTCGCAACATTTAGATTATTTGTTTTTTGATACAACAATAAGTCTATGTTGCGCGTCACTGTCCCGCTCGTGGTGGGGATGTAAGATGAGGCGAAAGAAGCTTGTTCAAACTGGGAACCAAAAAATTGAAGTACCGCAAAAGGCCCGGAGGCATTCCTGTCCCCCAACCCAAGAGTCATCGTTGTATTACCTCCCCCCACTGTCCTCGTAAACGAATATCTCTGCCACGATGACGTAACAGTGAAATCTGCAATTGTGTAGACTGGAGTACCACCAGTCTCGTGGAAAATATATGAGATGTTCGTGTTACCCGAAATGCTTTTAGCCCAAAAACTCCAAGTATAAGTAGTACCAGATACAACAGCGAACCCCGGGCCCGTATCATATTCCCCATATTGAACATTCGCAGAGAATTGAACAACGGTTGAGGGTGTAGTCCCATACGGAGTGACGGCGGTTACTTGAGCCGCCGAACCTCCGGATGCCACTCCTCCTCCCTGACCAAATGCAAATATATCTGAGTATGTTTGAAGATTAGTCCTCGCCCCTTCCGCCAAATAGCCAAGCGGACCGGCGGCATCCGTTGTTAGTGTTGACGCCCCTACGACGGAAGACGTAATTTTCCCGCCCTTGGCTTCCGTAACAACATTACTCGCAACCGTATTACCGTTCAACGTATTAAAATATTTTACCCCGTCCACGCCCGCGCCATGATAAAGAGGAGCCGGCATAACTCCGACAGAAACATATTCGGAAGGATTAATATTTGATTGACCGGTTTGATCTTCCAATTGAAGCCCCGTCACATAAACCCCGGAGACACCGTCACCTGTCCACACGCCTGTTATTCCCCCTGTCGTGTAGCTATTTGGAAGAATTACTAAATTCATTAACGGACTTACATTTCCTTGATTTGTTTTTCTAACCGCTATCTGATACCAACCATTCCCTTTGGGAGTAATCGTAGCTAAGCCGTTAGTTGTGCTTGGGTAAGTCTCGTAAAGAATTGTTCCTGAACTTAAATCAAATGCTACTTCCGTGCCATCGGTAACTTGTTCCCGAATCCCTACTTTTGAATACCCTGCCGCTTTAACAACCGCCACATACCAAGTGGTTGTATTCGGTCCTTGGGAAGAACTTCTTGCATTCCCCGTACCCATCCTGTGAAGCGCACTGGCCGCGGTCGGGACGCACAATGCGGCTGAAAGATACCCTGCCAAAGGGCGGGGCAACGCATTCGGTGTAATCGTTACCGCTGTACCTCCGGATGGTGTTTCCGAAGTATCTACCAAATTCTCCACTCTTCTCGCTCCCGTAAACCGCGCCTCACCGCTTTTGGCGGGTCTTATAACTCCTTCCCAATCCTGCACCGTGGCAGTCGTGGCGCGGGTGAACGTGGGATTACCATAACCTGCCTGAAGTTTGAGTGTGTTGGTTAAATCTGCTTGAAGACTCGGCTTCAAAGACGCCTGTATAGTCGCGGCAGAAATGACCACAGGAAAAACCAGAAATGTGACCAACGAAAAAATTATGTAATTTAATTTTTTCATGGGGTTGTTGTGGTGGCCGTAGTGCTACCGGTGTCAGCAGGCAGAACTACCGGTTCTGTTGTTGTGGCAATTCCGGAATCCGTAGTGGTTGAAGTAGTTGAACCGGAAGTCCCGGTACTGCCCGAACCTACAGCCGCCGCGCCACCATCCACATAACCATTCTCCGGACAATCACCCGCTGTCTGCTTCATTGCCCCGCCGGAAAGAGACACGCAATACGGTAGTCCCGAAACTTCATCATATAAAGTGATACCGGTTCGGCGCGTCGGCGTACCAACCTTAATGGTTCCGCGGACTTCAATGTTCTCTACAATCAGCCGACCGTTCGCGTCTATACTCCAAAGCCCGCTGTCAGAGACGATTGAGCGCACGCCCGTCAGGTCGTGGCTGCTCAAATCAACATTTGTCTGTGCCACCATTTTTGCCTTCGTTGCATCAAACTTCCAAAAATCTCCAATAGTGAGTTCCCCATTCGCCACATTATCAAGTTTTGAGTACGAAACATTTACAAATACCGTGATAACCCCCTCTCTATATATAGAGCCGTTTACAATCACGTCTTTCGGGGTGCTTGTAGACTCAGTAGCAGGACCGTTCGCCGAACCATCAAAATCTTCAAGAGCAATTCCAACCGTGTACCCGCTTGAAGTGGCTTTCATTCCAACGCCCGGAGTTGAAGAAAGAGAAATGAAGTCGCCTTTTTTAATCATACCGTTCTCTGTCGAAACTTTTGTTGGTACACGTCCGGCAAGCGCTAGCGGAACTTTCTTTTCGTCGGGATACAACTCGTCATTAAAACCTCCAAGATAGAATCCCGGTTTTGTGGAAACTATACCGATGGCAATTGATGTGGTTGCGGTCAGTTCAGCTCGTGTAATATAAATCGGATTAACCGGGTCAAGCATTACAATTTCTCCGGGAGAAAGCGACTGATCTTTTGTCGGATAACTTTCAGCAAGGTCGAGTGTCGCGGAAAGCGCCGCCACGGAATAAATCGTACCGGCGGTTCGCGCTGAATTTCCGCAAGTCGGTGTTGCATCGTCTACACAAAGCGCGCCGATGACATCAAGCGCAGCGCCTGGGGTTGTCGTGCCAATACCAACACGCTGGCTTGAATCTACCCGCAAAGCTTCGGCCAGGTTCCCTCCGTTAATGCGGGTTTTCACAATAAAATTTCCACCATAATTACCGCTTGTCCCATTCTCTTTAACACCGCCGATACCCGCAAAACTTGTGATACTACCAACCGAAGCAGTGCTGAACGCCCCTTCCAAACTAATTTCTCCACCGACTCCTGCCGCCATTGCCGTCGTATCCACTACTGCCAACTGATTTGTCGGAATACCTACAAAGGCTGACTTCGCGCCCGAAAATACTGCCATTTCTGTGTAACTGGTCTGGTCATAGGTGCCAACCTGTAATTTGGCAAGTGGTGTCGTCGTCCCGATGCCGACGTTGCCGTTTTCATCAATTCTCATTCGCTCTGACAGGGTTGCCCCGTCTCTTGTTTCAAAAGTAAGGCGTCCTTCTAAAGCAGCATCCCCTCTCACCCCATATATCCTGGCATTTGTGGCGGCTCCTTCTGCGTTCGTGTTATTAAAATCAATACCTCCCAAAAGCCCATCTGTTGCTGTTGTGCTATTGGATAATCTTATAGCTCCGCTAGAATGAACCTGAAATAATGCGCCGGGGGTTGTCGTACCGATGCCAACATTTCCACCGTTAAAGTATGAGTTCCCCGCGGTATGTAAATAAATTTGGTTAACACCGGAAGCATTCCACATCCTAAAAAGTCCATTATTTGAAGTAGTCTCCAGTCTGGCAACGGTTAAATTGGTAGTACCGGAGGCATCCATAACAAATGCCCCGTCGCGGACTCTCGTTTCTCCTTGTACAAAAAATCTAGTGGTATCTCCCGGGGTTGTTGTGCCAATTCCAACGGTGCCTCCAGGAGTAATTATTAGAGATGTGGCCGTAGAGGAACCGACAACAAATTGATTTGTATCTCCTGCTATCGGGTTAATCGCGAACTTTGCCCATGGCGAAGTTGTTCCAATCCCCACATTTCCGGCTCTGACCAAAGAAAGTAGCGCGACGTCGTTCCCTTCTATATCAAGCCTACTGCTTGTAGCAACAGTATTTTGTGTAAACTGAAGGTCAAAATAACTTAGGCTATTTAAATGATTGCCCGTTCTAAAAGCCGGCACTGTCTGCCCCGAAATCAAATCGCCGGCGGCGCGGATTAATACGTTCGTTGAGGCCTGGATTTCAAGCATGCTTGTTGTTGTCGTAGTTCCAAGACCAAGAGCCTTGCCCATATATATCGCTGATGCATCATTGCTTACGGAAAAAAGCGTAGTTGATGCTGAGTTTACCACCTGGAAAAGATTCTCCGCAGTAGTTGTAGACGACCAAACCGTGAGTTTGGCGTAAGGGGTTGAAGTGCCGACGCCCACACGCGTGTTTTGCATTCCCCCGATACCATCCGCCTGACCAAACACAGTAAGAACAGGATTACTGTTTAAGGACGCTGTGTAGCTTTCAATTGTGCCCGCGGCAGAATCGGAAGTGACGGGCATATCAACCCATTGGATTATTCCGGCATCAGTATCAAAATTCATTGCGCCCATATTAAAGTTGGCTGCCGAAGTAATCCCCGTGGAGTAGTCGTACGTAAGTCCGCCGGAATTAACATCAAGACCGCCGGCGAGCGTAGTCGTCGCTGTTGTAGAAGTCGCATGGAAATATTCAGCAACGACCGGACCAACCACGGAGAGCTTGGCATACGGAGAAGTTGTGCCGATTCCGACGTTGCCATTTTCAAAGTAACTGGTGACTGAAGATATTCCACTTCTTTCAATGATTAGGGCATTTATTCCAGATGAAGCAGCATCATTCTCAGCTCTAAACCTAAGTTGAGAATTGCCTGTACCTGGATTGTATGACTGAAGCCACCAGCTCCTCGAATCAGCACTTGAGCCTGTATCTGTTATTGATATTGCCCCTGCACCAGCGCTTCCGGCTACCTGTAATTTTGCATTCGGACTCGTCGTCCCAATGCCTACGTTGCCGGAATTAGTCACGAGAAAACGCGAGGTGGTCGCAAACCCCGCGACACTTGAAAGCTGGAACAAAGGAGATGTACCGTTGTTCGAGCCAAAGACATCCAGGCGAGCCAATGGAGAAGAAGTTCCTATGCCAATACTACCGTCATTTTTCACATACAAAATTGGCGTCAAATCGCCCTTGCCGATGCCTAAAGCAAACTGATTAGCGTCATTACTGCCAATAATCTGTACCCTGCCACCGGGCAAATCTGATAACTCTGACCCGGCATATCCGAAAGTCATACGTGGCGAATTTACACCCATAGACCTCATTGTTTCAACCCCCGCGGAAGTTTGAAAAATAATGTCACCCGCAGACGCGCTCGTGTTTGGTTTGATCGTTAAGTTGGCAGTCCCTGTTCCCAAAATTGTACCGTTAACCCTCAGACTTCCGTTTACATCAAGAGGATACGCCGGATTTGAAGTGTTTATACCAACATAGCTTGTGGAAGCAACTATAAAGCTGGTGGCAGATGATGAACCAACAACAAATTGAGGAGACGAGCCAAGAGTATTTGTAGGGTTTACGCTAAGCAGCCCCCATGGAGAAGTGGAAGCAATTCCAACTGACGTGCTTCCAACTCCGCCAGCGCCGTCTGACTTCCCGAAAATTGTAAACATTGGATTCCCCCCGATATTTGCCGTGTAGCTTTGGATTGTTCCCAGCGCGGAAGCGGAAGTGACGGGAAGGTCTGTCCAGGAAACAACTCCGGCGTCGCTTTCAAAACCCATTGAACCCGTTATCAAATTGGAAATTGAAGTCGTACCGCTGTTGTAGTCGTAAAAAATGTCGCCGTTCCCTACATTGAAACTGCCGCCAAAAGTTGATGTTGCTGTGGTTGAAGTTGCGCTAATGGAATCGGCGACAATATTACCCGACACGGAAAGCATCGCGTACGGAGAAGTCGTCCCAATTCCGACGTTGCCAAGATTATCGATAATCATTCTTGTTATCGGGTTATTTCCTGCTCCGTTTGCGGTTAAAAAACTCATGGTGGCGGCAGGATCGGTTGGATCACTGTTAACTTTATTTACATGAATCTGTGCCATTCTCTGATTCGTAGATCCTGTAATACCACTGCTGCCAAAAACAATTTGCCCCACATAAGATCCGGCCGCTGTTACATTGCCTGACAACACAAGAGAACCTGGAGTATAAGGCCCCGTATTATTGTTATGGATCTGTAGAATGGTCGGTGCTCCGCCCGCACCAAGACCAGTGGGCGTCGTTGTCCCAATCCCGACGTTACCGGTACTTGTTATTCTCATCCTTTCTACTATTGATGAGTCCGCCTGCGTCGTTGAAAATTGCAAATAACCCGCAAGATTATTTGCAGTAGCATTTTCTTTTCTGCCGGCTATTGTGGCAAACGCGTATGGAGTAGTAGCTGCAAGACCACTGCCTGTCTCTCCGGAAAATCTCATTTGAGGTCCAATGTCCGCGCCAAAGGCAGTCGTTGAACGAAGTACCAAAGCTCCTGCAGTTTCAACAGAGTTAACAACCGCGCTTGCCGCGTCTACCGTGAGCTTACCACTCGGACTCGTCGTCCCGATGCCGATGTTCCCGGTTGTACCCAATACGGTAATGCCATTTCCAGAAGCATTTAATAGTTGTATCCCTGTGATGTCATTTGCGGCTATAGTACCCATATTCACGCCACCTTTCTTCAAAATAAAGCCGGGGTATGAGGTTCCAATTGACGAGTCAACAACAACACTTGCATTCGTTCCTGTCACAGTTAGGTTCGCTTGCGATACATTTTGGAACCGCATCTCACCTGTTCCATCGACAACTGCAAACTTAGTGTACGGGCTCGTCGTCCCGATGCCGACGTTACCGGTACTGCTTGCGATTGAGAGTACCTCGCCCACCGTTCCACCCAGCACACGCAAACGTCCGTTGTATGCCTGAAATATCCAGTTCGTCGCGTATGTAGCCGTGTCGGTATCCTCAATGCGTAGGAAAGGTTGCGAACCTAGCAAGTTCATTCGGCCGTCAAGATATGCTCCATTACCCACTTGTAGTTGGTACGCGGAGGTTGTCGTCCCAATCACAACATTGCCATTTGCCAAAATAGTAAAGAGAGTTGAGGTGGAAATGCCTCCGGTTGTTGAAGCAATAGCAAAGAGCGGTCTATTTGCAGGAGTGTTAACATTATTTGATATTGAAAGCATCGCGTACGGAGAAGTTGTACCGATACCAATGTTTCCCAAACTGGAGAGACTCATCTGGGCATTGGTATCTCCCACGGCCCCAGTGCGCGACATAAAGTTAAGTGAACCTCCCAAGTGCCCCGCTATCCCGTCATCCTTCTCTGCCCATATACCGGCAAGCGTAGTGTTACCAAAAGGTGTGTTAATTCCCCGGAACCTAATACCACCACCAACACCCTGCGCCATTGGAGTAAGATCATCAATCGTTAAGATACTTCTGAAAGCCCCCTGTGTTGATGACGCATTCCCGGCGATTTCAAGAACATCGGACGAACTTGCTCCTCCAGGTGTGACTCCGATTCCAACAAGCCCCTGCGAATTTATAGTAAAGACTGTTGTCGTGCCGGTCGGAGTTGAAGAACTTACAGAAAAAAGCGGAGAAACTGAATCCGTTGCCAAACCGGCCACGGAAAGCCTGGAGTACGGGGAAGTAGTGCCAACACCAACATTGCCCTGAATAATCATTCCGCCCGTTGGAGCATTCGTGTTCGTAAAGACGCTTCCAAGAGACATCCCTCCTGTATCAAACATTTTTGCCACAACAGTCGGACCTGTGTTCGCAGAAGCTCCCGCATTTCTATATCTGAAATTTATAGAGCTCATATTGTCTATATCCCTTGCGATCGGCTGTATCACCCAGCTACCGACCGCAGTATCAACCGCATCCCAACCACCGGTCTGAACAAAACTATTCGTGCTAATGTATGCTCCCTGCCGTGTTCCTGCCGTATAATCTGGCGTTATGGAAAAAGCATTTTCAAGAAATAACGCCCTGTCGTTTGATGTTGAATAAACCTGAAACTTCGCTGCGGGACTTGTCGTTCCAATGCCGACGTTGCCCAAATTGTCTATCCTCATCTTCTCGGTAAAGGCGGCGGCGTTTCTGGTGCTGAAAGTAAGAGCGGATGCTTCAGAACCTGATGTTGTGTTTGTAAATAACGAAGCGATACGTGACGAATTAGACTGCGCACCTGCAGAATTTATTGTGGTGAAAAGAAGGCCCGTCCCTATTCCGGCGGCAGCTGTGTTTAGCGAGTCGCGACCCAGTTTTACCACATCAAGCACGGTAGATGTGGAAGAATCGCTCAAGATGGAAGAAAGTGCCGACACTCCGGAAAAAGAAGATGTGGCAATAACAGAAAATGAGCCTGCACCACCGGAGAAAAGACCTCCGCTCCCTATATTCAGACCGCCACCAACCGAAAGATTTCCCTGGGCATTTATATTACTGCGCGCCTGTAAGTTCCCAACTTCAAGGGAATGGACAATGGCCGATGTGCTTTCCATTCCTCCTATGTCTATGACAGAAAATTTGTCCCCGCCCGCGGCATATACATAACGCCCTGATACCGCGACAGACGAGCCGATATACCCGGAACCTACGGTTCCGACAACAGATGGAGACGCGGGATTTGATACATCAATAACCCTCATAATGCCATCACCCGTATTTCCAACATACGCGTAGCGGCCGGAAACAGAAACCCCTCGCGGGCCGTTTAGTCCAGTTACAACACCGACGACTGTTGGAGACACGGGATTAGAAATATCAACGATTGACAGGGAGTTTCCAACTTGGGCTGTTACATAGGCATAACGTCCCGAGACGTAAACATCGTATGCTTGAGCCCCTAATCCCTCGGCAAGTCCGACTTTCGTCGGTACTGACGGATTTGAAATATCTATAACGTGCATGTCGGTCTGGTCACCACTACTGCCGACATTCGGTACGTATGCATACTTCCCTGAAACAAACACGCTGCGGTCAAAACCAAGCGTGGGGGTTGTTCCTCTTACAACAGGAGCTCTTGGGTTTGAAATATCAACAACGTAAAGAGTTTTATTTCCCAGACCAACAACATAAGCATATCCGCCGGAAACCGCCATCCCCCAAGGAGTAGTCACCCCAACCTGACCTACTACAGTTGGCGTAGACGGATTTGAGACATCCACAATGACCATTGTGTTACCGTTGTAATTAGTCGCGTAAACATATTTACCCTGTACGGCAAGATTGCCATACGGGCCATTCAACCCGGTTAGCGTGCCTACAATCGCGGGAGAATTTGGTTTTGATGCGTCAATGACGTACATCGAGTTTGTCCCCTGATCCAGGGTGTACACATACTTACCCTGAATCGCCACCCCGTATAAATTACCAAGTCCGCTTATTGTCCCGACCACTACCGGATTAGAAGAGAGGTTTGCGATATTTTCAAAATTCTCCGTAACTGACAGATGCGCAACCGTGGTTGAACCAAACGTAGCGGGACTGGTCGGATTGTTGATTGTGACGTTATTTATGGTTCCGCCGGAAAGCGTTGCATTGGTTATTGTCGGGTTGTTTATGGTAGCCGCCGTTATGATGACGTTAGTCAAAGTATCTATACGGTTTGTGGGGGGGGTCGCCGGGTAATAAGCAGGCCCCTGCACAACAGCACGGGAGGCCAAAGAATTAACGTTTTGGGAAACTTGGGCAATTTCCCCCCGGAGAGTCGCCTCTAGGAGCGCCAACTTGGAAGACACAAAGCTGCCGGAGACTCCGCCGGACGGTTGGGCCGGTAAAGATTCATATCTGGACCGGTCAGAAGTAAACAGCCCGTCAAGGCGGGCGTTTTCAAGCTTTGATTCAAGCTCCTTAACTCTTTGCTCAATTGCAGATTTATTTTCAGCAACAGCCGGCTGGTCAGATTGAGTCGCGGATGTGGTAACTGGTGCCATTTGTTGTTGCGGTTCCTGAGTGATTGTCGCAGGCGCTGAACCAGGCAGTGGTAAATCAGGATTCAAAGTTTTATAAACAAACAAAGAAAGAGAATCGAAAAGCGAACCGACGGATGACATAGAACCTGCCACGCTGGCAACCTGATTACTTGAATATTCCACTGACGTGTTTTCACCTGCCAATACTCCGGAAGACATACTCTGCGAAGCCGGAGCTCCAAAACCGGAAAGCATAAAAACGTTAGCCGCCACCATAAACCCTATTGCCCCGGCTTTAGCAATTGTTGAAACAGAAAGAGGCACGTCTGAAACAGATGCGAGAAGACCGCTCACATGCGGAGTCGCGTGCGCGATTTTATCAACAACAAAATCTCTGAGCGAAGAAAGTGAAGTAACTCCAAAACCGGAAATCGGCGACGGAGTTGCAAAAGAAGAAGGGGTTGCCCCTTCAAGAGCGGAAAAAGTTTCCGACTCTGCAACGGCAATGCGTTCAGAAATTTTTTGAAGCGTTTCTTTTGAAAGTTTGCGCGCGGAAGAAATCCCGGAAGAAACTCCGGCGACCGCCTCATCCGATTGCCTGGAAACAAATTCAGAAATTTTACGCAACGAGGAGTGAGGCAGACGTTGCGGTGGAATTTCCACATGCGGAGGTTTCTCTCCAACCAAATCCTCCATTTTTTGCTCTAAGATGTTTTCAGATTCCGAAGAACCCGATACCTCCTCGCCTGTCTTACTGTCGTGAGCTCTGCGCAAACTTCCGTGCTTCGAAGTTTCAATATTTTCGTTCCAGTGCTTAAGGAGAGATTCTTTGTCCACATACCAAGCTCTTCCGATTCTTTTAGCGCGAATTTTTCCCGAACGACACAACTGACCAACGTAGTCCGGCGTATACTTTGTAATTTCGGAAGCCTTCCTTACAGAAAGATGCGGAATTCCCTCAAAAATAACTTCGTTTGTAGACATTTACTATCAACTTATTATACCGTAGAAAAGAGTAATCTACCCTTTAAAATTGGGGATAACTCTGTTATTCGAGATTCTCCGAGATACAGAAAAAACCTACTAAAAGCCACACACCAAAAAATATTTAAATGACCCAGATAAAACCTACTGTTGTTAAGCCTTTGATAAACTTATTCACCGGCGGACAAAAATTTTAGCAAATACGACATAAATTAATCAAAATAAAAATTAACAAAAAGTATCAAATTTTGACAAAAAACGTGACTTTTTAAAATTTTTTAAAAAAATCATAATTTTATTTTTAGAAGCGAGATATTCCGAGATTCATCCGAGATTCTTATTTTATAAATGATTTTGGCGAAATTATGTCGTCTACAGATGCTCACTTCCCCCAGTGAGCCCGCGCAATCGTCCATTAAAGCGCGGCCTCAAAAAAAGAACCCCGACGGAGTTCTTTTTTTGTTATTTTAACTTTACTGAGTTTATTGGACTACGATTACAGCTGTTTTGCTTGGATTCAGGTGATTGTGATACCCCCATGTGCCAACCCGTACAAAAGTGAAGTCGTATATACCTTTGTAGCCCACGGTCTTCCCCTGTTCAAATTCGGGGTAATCCGAATGCTCAGGGTGAGGGTTAGAAGCCACCATCATGGCTCCCTGGGTCATATTCACAAACCGTACTGACTGCCCCGCCTTTATGGAAAGCGTTGCCGGCACAAAACCACTGTTTGTGTAATTTACCACCGTGTACTTAGCATTCGTGGTATAAACCGGAGCAACTACTTTCTTTGCGGGAGCAACCGCGGGCTTAACCGGTGTTGTTGTCGCAACATTCTCAATTTGAATTTGGTTAGTGCTATTGTCTGCCGTTCCCTCCGGAATAGCTTCTTTATCGCGCAAAGCGACATAAGAAACTACAAAAAGTAGAAGTGCGGCGAGAAGCCACCAAAGATATTTTTTACTCATAGTGTTTACTTACCATAAATAAGGATAAGTCTGGGGTAAGTACTCTTCAGTATACCCCCGCTTTAAAAAGAAACACAACGAACTATCCACTCCTCCCCCACATCTACGAATAATTAACCCGTAGCCATTCCCACACCGTAATCTTTAGTGAACGAACACCTGCTAAAAATGAGAGTTGAAATTTTTTTACTTAACTTCAGGACCTGAGAAGAAATACTCGCGCGTGCCGTTTTTTGTCAAACTGACTTCAAATGAAGAATGCCTGTTTAAGTAATCCTGCAACTTTTTCCCGATTATCTCATCCTGTGAAAGTACGTTTACACTCTCCCCCACCAGGCGGCGGCACGTATCTTTTATCTTCGCGTAATGGGTGCACCCCAAAAGTACCGTGTCCGGTTTGAACGAAAAATTATCATCCAGTATTTTTTTCAATTCATCTTCCGCTTCTGTTATCCTGCCCTCTTCAATAAGCCCCGCCATATTCTTAGACGGGGCCTGAAACACGCGTGTTTTGATTCCGCGATTCTCCATAACTCTGGGGTATTTGCCAGAAGCGCACGTTCTCTCCGTCGCCACAATCAAAAGTCTCTCCGGAGAAAGCCGCTCTATCTCCTCTACTGACGGAATAACAACACCAAGCGCTCTTTTTTGCGGATGACTGCCGGGTAAATATTCATCCTGGAAACGGCGCAGAGCGGTCACGGAAGCGGTATTACAGGCAACGATTATTATCGCGCAATCTTTTTTGAAAAGTTCTTCCGCCCCCGATACAAGCAAACCGTATATCTCTTCTTCGCTTTTGGAACCGTACGGCACGTTAGCCGTATCGCCGTAAAAAACGTAGTCGTATAAAGGCAAGAGTTTGGCCGTCTCGTCCATTACAAGTCTACCGCCAAGCCCTGAATCGAAAAACCCTATTTTCATAGTATTACGTTATCATAACCAACCTATAGAGGCTTCCGTTATTTAAAACTCCACTTCTGTCCCTTCAACAATATCCACGAACCTTATATTCAGAGGTTCCAAAACGGCCGCGGGCACGCGCCGCGTTGAACCAACCCGTTCGGGCCGAAGCATTCCGTCGTGAACGGGGAAAACTACTTCCGGCTTAACTTTTACGGCATAATCAACCGCTTCCCCAATCTTAACCCACGGTCCGGCTACGGGAAGCGCCAGTATTTCAACTTTTGTGTTAGGTTCGTGAAGGCTGTCGCCGGGATAAAAAAGTCTGCCGGCTATCATAAACCCGGTATTGCGGACAACGGGAAAATCTTTATGTATGCAGGCGTGCTCGGTTCCAAAACTTTTTACGGATACTCCCTTTATCTCCGCCTCCCCACCGTCTTCTATTATTTGAAATTCAATATTCTCCTTTGAAAGAATCTTGCCGACATCCCCGTGGGTTATAACAACCGCTTCCGGATTATTTTCCAAAATAGATTTAAGAGCCGGTATATGCAGATGGTCCTGATGCTCGTGAGTTATCAAAATGGCGTGGATATTCGCTTCATCAGGGGTGTCGCTAAAATTACCGGGGTCAGTAAGAAACCGGGCTCCGCCCTCCTCTACAACTAAACAACAATGTCCGATTTTTTTAATTTTCATAATTTCTACGTCGCAAAAAGTTCCCGTCGAAACGTTGCTAGTTTCGACGCGATTTTTACGCTTAAAAATCGGCGGAGGCGGAGAGATTCGAACTCTCGGTGGTGTGACCCACACAGACTTTCCAGGTCTGCGCACTAGACCGCTATGCGACGCCTCCAAAAAACACCGCCACTATAACACAAATATTACCAACTGCCGCTCGACCCCCCGCCGCCGGAGGAACCTCCCCCAAACC
>CAYGDA010000001.1:84406-98449 GCA_964348515.1 uncultured Candidatus Saccharibacteria bacterium | reverse complement strand
TACAGTCAGATTCGGCTTTATAGCAGAAGACACAGCCCTCATAGACCAACACTTAGCCACCCATGACATATACGGCAACATCTCAGGCATAGACGACCGTTCCTTAATAGCCGTCATCGTCAAAGCCCTCAAAGAACTCATTACCCAGGTTGACCAGCTTATTGCCACTGTGGCGGGGTTGAGACAGGAAGTGGTGACGGATAAATTGCAGGTTGGTGAGGGAATAACGACCAGAGACCACCTGACGGGAGAATCGTATTGTGTCTATATATATGGTGGAGTTTTATCCACTGAAAAAGGAGCTTGCGGGAGCGTGCCTTTAACACCCCAGGGAAACGGAGCCGGAAGTACTGTGACAACCACTACTTCAGTAACTGATACGGGCACATCAACGCCGACACCTGACCCTACTATAGACACCGGCACCGCAACTTCTACGACGGATGTAGGAACCACGACAGAAGTCGTTGTTTCTCCGGTTGATACAGCCACAACTACAGACCCGGTCACCCCCTAATTCGCAGTCTGGAAAAAAGCGTTATTTATATGTTAAAATCGGTATATTATGCAGCTGAAAGCCATTGAGCTTACCGGTTTCAAGTCGTTTGCCAAAAAAACAGAACTTGAACTTACCGCTCCCGTTACCGCGATTGTCGGACCAAACGGTTCCGGCAAATCAAATGTGGCCGAAGCCATCCGTTTTGTGCTGGGTGAACAGTCTATGAAATCAATGCGCGGGAAAGCCGGTACGGATATGATTTTCAAGGGCTCACCAAAACTCTCCGCTGTTTCGCGCGCCTCCGTAACAATTACTTTTGATAACAGAGACAAGAAAAGCGCTCCTTTTGGTGACGGTCAGTCGGTAGTCTCTTCATTTTCTGATTTTGACGAGATACGCGTCAGTCGCGAACTCTACGGAGACGGTTCCAACGAATATAAAGTTAATGGCTCCCAAGTACGTCTGAAGGACGTGATGGAACTTTTGGCTTCCGCTAAAATCGGCGGAGGAGGGCATCATATTATTTCCCAAGGTGAGGCCGACCGCGTGCTGTATTCTTCCGAGCGGGAGCGTAAAGAAATGATAGAGGACGCGTTGGGACTGAAACTATATCAATGGCGCATAAAAGAATCTGAGAGGAAGATGGAAAGAATGGCGGGGAATATACGCGAAGCGGAAATAAGCAGGCGCGAAATTGCTCCGCACCTTACGTATCTTAAGAGGCAGGTGGAAAAAATAGAAAAGGCAGACGAACTGCGGCAGGAACTTATTGCTCTGTACCGCCCGTATTTGGCGGAGGAGGCTCTCATAATTGAACGCGAAAAAAGAACTCTACAGGAGCAGGGGTCTGTGCGTGACATAGAGCATAAACTCTCAGATTGTGAGAACGAGCTTGCCGGGCTTGAAAAAGAAAACAGACAGGGAAGCCACAAATGGTCAGAACGGGAAAGTGAAGTAAACCGCCACCTGGAAGAATTTAAAAATAAGAAAGATTCACTCGTGCGGGCTTTGGGGCGCCTGGAAGGGCAAATAGCGGCGCTCGGGACGCGTGTTACCAGGAGTCCGGAAGAAAAGATTTCCATACCGCTTTCATCAGCCAGATCTTTTTCGGACGACCTTGAAGAGAAGTTAAACCAGGTTTCCTGGAGGCTTGAGAGGCACGAGCTGAAGGAGGCGCTGGCTCTTTTTGCTTTTATTAAAAAGAGCGTTCAGACATTTTTTGGCGAGGCTTTAAAAATAGAAGAAGAACCGCAGATAAATAACGACGGCAATCTCGCCAAATTTGAAGAAGAAAAGAATGCCGCCGAAGAGGAGTTGGTCGCGCTTGAAGAAAAAACCAAAGAAGCGTCCGCCGAACTTGAAAAAATAAGGAGGGAAGAAAGAGAAACGGAAAAAGAATCGCACGAGCGTGAACGGAGGCGTTATGAACTTATGGGGAAACGCGGAGAGTTCAGAAATGCCATAGAATTTGCAAGACTTAAGGAAAATGAGCTCTCCGGACGCGAGGAACGGATGCAATCGGAAATTGCCGAAGGTTCCATACTTGTAGGTTCTGCGGTTCTTGAATATACGCGCGGAAGTAGTCATCCCTCGGAACTCAGTCAGGATGAATTACGGCGAAAAATTGAACGTCTTAAAATAAGAATTGAAGATGCGGGAATCGGTAATCCCGAAGAAGTAAACAAAGAATACAAAGAAGTTTTAGGACGTGACGAATTTTTGGGTAAAGAAATCAGCGATTTAATAGACAGCAGGAACAAGCTGGTTTTATTGATAGAGGAACTTGAAGAAAAACTGGCAACGGAATTTAACCGCGGGTTAGATCATATAAACAAAGAATTTGACCGGTTCTTTAAGGAAATGTTTCAGGGGGGTGAGGCCAGTCTTGATTTAGTCAGGATTGAAAAGCGGCGCCGGGCGGTAGAGGAAATTGAAGGTGAAGAAAAAGAAGAGGAAGAAAGTGAATTTGAAGAAGGTATTGATATTAAAGTTTCGCTTCCGCAGAAAAAGGTGCGCGATTTGAATATGCTCTCCGGGGGCGAACGCGCGCTTACTTCCATTGCGCTTTTGTTCGCGGTTTCCCAGGTGAACCCGCCCCCGTTTTTAGTGCTTGATGAGACTGACGCCGCTCTTGATGAGGCAAACTCCAAACGTTATGGAAATATGGTTGAGGCTCTCTCAAAACATTCCAAACTCATAGTTATTACCCATAACAGAGAGACAATGTCCCGCGCAAACGTGCTTTATGGCGTGACTATAGGTTCAGATGGCGCCTCGCGCATTCTTTCTGTGCGTCTGGATGAAGCGGAGAATTACGCAAAATAATCCGCATATTGACACAAGGTTGTAATTTCAGTAGTAAGTAGGGAGGAAACACCCTTGTCGTCTAATTGAATCGGAGGACCTGTGGGACATAACTGTACCGGTTTTGAAAAAACGTTTACGCCGAAAGAGGATGTGGTTCCGTCAAATAAGCAGATTGAAGAGGCGTTGAAGACCCTGATTGCGGAAACAGGGGTTTCCGTCTCTGAAGAAGGGAAGACAAACATACTCCGCCTCGTCGGAATCATTACGGACTTGCCTCAAGCGGTGGCGGCGAAGACGCTGGTGCGCGCCGCGTACATGCTGGCTGAGGCGGAGGAGGGACGCCACATGTTTATCCAGTCAGTGGAGAAGCAACTGCTGGCTGACCACAAGGCAATGAAGGGTTCCGTGCGCAAGCTTGTTCCGCTCAATGCTTTGAGGCTTCCTCCGAAACTCGTCGGGATGCTGACGGCGCAGGGAATCAAAAATCTGGGCGACTTGCTCCAGGTTGGTTCCGCGGACGTATTCAAAATTATCGATGCGAAGGTGTCTCGCCTCCCGGTACGGGAAGCGTACAGAAAGCACCTGTTCCGATTGCTTGTGGACATGTACCTAAGCTCGGAGTGGGGAACCGTTGATGATCCCCCAAAGAAGTAACTGCCAAAGGGCAGTTTTTTGTTTCGAGGAACGAAGGTGACGAAGACACTGAGCTTAGTAAAGAGAATGTGCACTTTTTGTTTTTTGAGGGGTTCGTGTATAGTTTAGAAGTTCGGTTACCCCCTATATAGTCAAACAGGGGGCGGTTTACGTTTATGGTAAAAAAACCCGCAAATATAGAAAAAATAATAGTAAAAGGCGCGCGTACCCATAATCTGAAAAACATCAGTGTGGAGATGCCGCGCAATAAACTCATAGTTTTCACCGGCCTTTCAGGTTCGGGCAAGTCTTCTCTTGCCTTCGACACGATTTTTGCCGAGGGTCAGAGGCGTTATGTGGAGTCTCTTTCTTCGTATGCCCGGCAATTTTTGAATCAAATGCAAAAACCGGACGTTGATGAAATCACCGGGCTTTCCCCGGCTATCTCAATAGACCAGAAGTCAGCGGGTAGGAATCCGCGCTCTACGGTGGCGACCATTACTGAAATATATGATTACTTGCGCGTACTTTATGCGCGCGTCGGACGGGCCCATTGTCTGGAGTGTGGGGCTCTCATAAAAAAACTTTCAAACGAAGAAATACTTAATTTTATACTTGGGCGGGTGCGCAAGGTTCCTCTTAAAAGAAAGGTTGCCGGAGTTGCCTATAGTACGGAAACCATAAAAATATTTTCCCCAATCGTGCGCGGCCGAAAGGGCGAGTATTACCAGCTTCTTTATGACATGTTGGGGCGCGGCTACCAGAAAGCGCTTGTAGATGGCGAGCTTAAAAGTCTGCGTGAACAGATTGTATTGGAAAAAAATGTTAAGCATGAGATAGCCCTCTTGGTGGATGAAATCGGAGTCCATGATTTGAAACTGAAAGATAATAAAGACGCGCTTTTGCGTTTACGCGAAGCTATAGAACGCGCGATAAATGAGTCCGACGGCTTGGTGGAATTTGAAATTATGGGGGAGAGAACGCGCCAGGCCACGAAATTTTCCTGTGCTTCCTGTGGATTTTCTTTTCCTGAAATTGAACCCCGTCTGTTTTCGTTTAATTCTCCTTATGGCGCTTGCCCGACATGTAATGGTTTGGGTACTAAATATTTTATGGGAAAAGAGCCGTGCGATGTATGCGGGGGAAAGCGTTTGCGTCCCGAAGCTTTGCACGTGTTCTTGGGCGAGAAAGAAAAAATAAATATCGTTGATTTCACGGCTCTTTCCATTGAGAAGGCGGAGAAGTTTTTGAAAAGCGTGGTGCTTACTCCGCAAGAGCAGGAAATTTCCGCCGTTCCGGTGCGTGAAATACTTTCGCGTTTGGAGTTCCTTTTGAATGTCGGGCTTAATTATCTTTCCTTGGACCGTAAAGCGAATACCCTTTCCGGCGGGGAAGCCCAGAGAATACGCCTGGCGTCACAACTCGGCAGTCAACTTGTCGGTGCCTTGTATGTTTTGGACGAGCCGACAATAGGACTTCATCAGCGCGATAACGAACGTCTTATAAAAACACTGCTTCATCTTAAAGAAATGGGTAACACCATAATAGTTGTTGAGCATGATGAAGATACGATTTTTTCCGGCGACTACCTTGTTGACATTGGTCCCGGCGCCGGAGTTCACGGCGGGCATGTGGTGGTAGCCGGGGACCTTGAAGAATTGCTCACCGCAAAACGAAATACAAGCGGTTCGGTAACTCTTGATTATTTGCGCGGGGACAAAAATATATCCGTGCCGAAGACGCGCAGAAGTGATAATCGCGGAACCATACGCGTAAAAGGAGGAAACGTTTTCAATATTAAAGATATGAATGTGGATATGCCGCTTGGGCGGCTGATTGCCGTGACGGGAGTTTCAGGTTCAGGGAAGTCGTCATTTTTGTATGAAATACTTCATAAAAATCTTGAAGCCAGGCTTGAAAGGAGTAAGCGCAGCGCAAAAACCTTTAATTGCGAGACTTTTACGGGTTCGGAGTATGTCTCTCGCGTTATTTTAATTGACCAATCGGCAATTGGGAGAACCCCGCGCTCAAACCCGGCGACATACACGGGAGCTTGGACTTTTGTACGTGAACTGTTTGCTTCCACGGAGGAGGCGAGACTCCGCGGCTGGAAACAGAGCCGTTTCAGTTTCAATGTGCGCGGCGGACGCTGTGAAGCCTGCCAAGGGAACGGAGAGATTGCCGTGGAGATGCATTTTCTTCCGACAGTTTATGTAACGTGTGATGTCTGTAACGGAAAGCGTTTTATGAAAGAGACGCTGGAAGTCAGATATAAAAAGAAAAATATACACGAAATTCTTAAAATGACGGTTGAAGAAGCTGTTACTTTTTTTGAAGATATTCCGGCAGTTTATGACAGACTTAAAACTCTTGAGGAAGTGGGACTTGGGTACCTTGAGCTCGGACAGTCGGCGACGACCCTTTCCGGCGGGGAAGCGCAGCGCGTAAAAATTTCAAGCGAGCTTTATCGACCGCACGTTGAGAAAACAATTTATCTTTTGGACGAACCAACGATAGGTCTTCATTATGAAGACGTGAAGAAACTGATTGAAATTCTGAACCGTTTGGTGGATAAAGGAAACACCGTCGCGCTTATTGAACATAATATGGATATTATAAAAAATGCCGATTACATTATTGATATCGGTCCTGAAGGAGGGGTCGGCGGGGGAAACATAGTGGCAAGGGGCACGCCGGAGAATGTTGCAGAGAACCCAAAGAGTTATACAGGACATTACTTAAAGAAAGTCTTAAAAAAGAAATAGGATACATTCGCTTTGCTAAGCTCAGTACATTCGGTCTGCTGACCTCAGTATCTCTTGCCCGTAGTCATATCGGTATCTTCGTCACCTTTGTTCCTCGAATTAAAAAACACGCGTGATGCGCGTGTGTCATTACCACCGGTCCCTGTCGCGGGACGTGTGAGGCGTATAGCCGTACAGGGATTCTCTTCCGAACGGATGTCGCGGCGGCGGCGAAGAGCGATACCTCTCTTCAGGCGCAAAAAAGACCGGCGGAGGGGGAGCCAAGATTTTTACCGCATTAGCTATCGTTCCGCGGGCCACCTTGTAGCAGCCACCGAGTATGTGTAGCGTCACGCCCTTCTGGTTGGCTTTGCGTAGTTTGTTCCGCAGATGCTCCACTCGCACGAACGATTCGCCGATGTTTCGTGTTGAATTGGCGCCGGTGAACCACATGCCTTTCTTTTCCCTGTCCACCCTGTAGTGGATGGTATTCTTTAGGCCGTTCATCCTCCCGCCGATTTGGCGCATTGAGCATGTTTTCGTGGCGGTTTGTGCCGGGCGCAGTTGGGGAGCGTGGGCTTGTGATTTAGCCGCTTTTTTGCTTTTCGGCATAACTTTAGTGACTTTCGTGGCCATGGGGGGCTCCTTTCGGGGTTATTTTGATGTGCCTGTTTTCTAAACTAACACGATTTTTAAAAATATCAATAGCTTGGTATACTCGCCAACATGACTTTTGCTGAGTTTAAAAAAGCAAAACTACCCGACAGCCCCGGAGTGTATTTCTTCAAAGGGGTCCATGGGGAGATTTTATATATTGGTCGCGCCACCTCGCTATCTGACCGCGTACGCAGTTATTTTACCGATGATTTAAAACGTACGCGCGGTATGAAAGTTTTTACCATGGTTACTCTGGCTAAGACCGTGACTTTCAAAAAGACGGATTCCGTACTGGAGGCTATATTTTTGGAAAGAGAACTTATAAAGGAAAATAATCCGCCTTATAACACTGATGAGAAGGACGACAAGAGTTACAACATGGTTGTTATTACCAAAGAAAAATTTCCGCGGGTGCTTGTCGTCCGTCAAAAGGATTTAGCCGGTAAGGCGGATATTTTAAAATACAAAATTGATTCTTCATTCGGACCGTTTCCAAGCGGGGGACTTTTGAAGGAGGCAATGAAAACGGTCAGGAAAATTTTTCCGTTTCGAGATACTTGTACGCCGCTTTGCGGACGGAGATGTTTCCGCGCCGAGCTCCATCTTTGTCCGGGAGTTTGTTCGGGAGAAATATCCGCGGTCGATTATAAAAAAAGCATCCGCCATCTTAAAAACTTCTTTGAGGGGAATACCAAAAAAATACACTCCTCAATTGTCAGGGAAATGAAATCCGCCGCCAAAGAAAAACGTTTTGAAGAAGCCGCGCGCCTCAAAAAGATTTTATTTTCTCTTGATCACATCCGGGATGTTTCTCTTATAAAGGACACTGACAGGGAAGAGCCGGCGCAGAGTGTTCGCGTGGAGGCGTTTGATATAGCTCATTTGAGCGGAAAAAACCGCGTGGGAGTTATGGTCGCGCTTGTGAACGGTGTTCCCAAAAAAGATTTATATAGGACATTTAAAATCCACCAGGACAAAAATGACGATACGGGAGGCTTGCGGGAGCTTTTGAACAGGAGATTTTCACATCCGGAATGGGGGATGCCGGATATCATTGTGGTGGATGGTGGTAACGCGCAGCTGAATGTTGCAAAGAGTGTTTTGTCGGGGGTAGGAGCCCCCAAAATCGTGTCGGTAGTTAAGGACGAAAGACACAAACCGCGCGGGATTTTAGGCGAAAAACCGGCTGTGGATAACTTTGAGAGGACTGTTTTGCTCTCAAACGCCGAGGCTCATCGCTTTGCAATCGGGTATCATAAGCGTCTTAGAAACAAATCTTTTTTGAGGTAGTGCTATTGACTCCGTCTCCAAACGGTACCCATATCAGAAAACAATATTTTCAATTTGTAAAGAAATTAGAAAGCAGTGCTCACCTCTGTTAGAATGTGGAAACACTTTTAACCGCCCTTTATTCAACCCTAAATTATTATGGAGGTATTACAACAAATCAAAAAACGCAACGGAACAGTCGCTTTGTTTGACAGCGTTAAGATAACGGAAGCAATCAAGAAAGCATTTGATGCTGTTCGCGGAAACAATCATGAGCATGTTGCAACCTACATAACCGAGGCGGTTGTGCGTGAACTGTCTGAGCGTTTTGCGAAAGAAGGGGCGGGGGTTCCTACCGTTGAGCACATTCAGGACTTAGTGGAAAAAAATATTATGGCAGCAGGGTTCTTTGATGTGGCCAAGTCATATATATTGTACCGCTACGAACACACCAAGGTTCGCGAGGAGAAAAAAGCCGAAACAGCAAAGAAAATAGAGGAAAATGAGCTTTTTGTGACCAAACGTGATGGTGCCAAAGAACCTTTTTCTCCGGAGAAACTCCGTCGTTCGCTTTCTCACGCCGTAAAAGGTTATGAAGATACCGTGAACTTGGATGCGATTGTCGCTCAGTGCAAGTTGGAAATTTTTGAGGGGATAACAACTAAAGATATTTCGCGCACGCTGGTGATGGTCACTCGCTCTCAAATAGAACAGGACCCGGCTTATTCGCACGTTGCATCTAGATTAGTTTTGCGCGAAGTGTACGGAGAAGTTATAGGCGAGGATAAATTAAATATGTTGAATCTCGATGCTCAGTACCGTGAAGCTTTCAAGGAAGGAATACGTTATGGAGTTTCCATAAAACGTCTGGACGAAAGAATGCTCGGATTTGATTTAAATAAACTTGCGCTCGCGCTTGACCCGTCACGCGATGAACTTTTCCGTTACTTGGGTATGCAGACGCTTTACGACCGCTACTTCACCCGCGATCAGGAAAATGGAAACCGCGTGATTGAACTTCCTCAGGCATTCTGGATGCGCGTGGCTATGGGACTTTCTTTTTTCGAAGACAACCGCGAGGAGCGGGTTATAGAATTTTACGAAACTATTTCAAAACTTCTGTTTGTCCCTTCGACACCGACATTGTTCCATTCCGGAACAGTGCGTCCGCAACTGTCTTCCTGCTATCTTAATACCGTTCCTGATTCTCTGGATGAAATATTTAAGAGCTATTCTGACAACTCCCAGCTGTCAAAATACTCCGGCGGCATTGGCACTGACTGGACTTCCGTCCGGGCCACCGGGTCGCTGATTAAGGGTACGGGCGTTGAATCTAACGGGATTATTCCTTTTTTGAAGATTGCCAATGACGTTACGGTGGCTATAAACCGCTCCGGCCGCCGCCGTGGCGCCGCCTGCGTTTACCTGGAAGTTTGGCATTATGACATTGAGGATTTTATGGAGCTTCGCAAAAATACCGGCGATGAGCGCCGCCGTACCCACGATATGAATACTGCCGCGTGGGTGCCGGATTTATTTATGAAGCGTGTGCGTGATGACGAAGATTGGACGCTTTTCAGTCCTGATGAAGTGCCGCTGTTGCACGAGACATACGGCAGGCAGTTTGAAGCGCTATACGTTAAGTACGAAGAGATGGCGAAGAACGGGGACATCCGCCTTTGGAAGATAATGCCGGCGCGCGATCTTTGGAAAAGATTGGTTAATATGCTCTACGAGACCGGACATCCGTGGATTACGTTTAAGGATCCTTCAAACATAAGAAGTCCGCAGGACCACGTGGGAGTTGTGCACAATTCAAATCTTTGCACGGAAATTACGCTAAACAATTCCTCGGAAGAGACGGCTGTTTGCAATCTTGGTTCCGTGAATTTCGCTACGCATATGACTTCCGGAGTATTTGACCGCGAGCTGATTGCAAAGACAGTGCACGTTGCCATGCGTATGCTTGATAACGTGATAGATGTTAACTTCTATCCCACCAAAGAAGCTGAAACATCAAATATGCGCCATCGTCCCGTCGGCTTGGGAATTATGGGATACCATGACGCGCTGTACCTTCAGGGCATAGATTTTGATTCGGAAGAAGCTGTGCGCTTTGCCGATGAGAGTATGGAAGTGGTTTCCTATCACGCCATCCTTGCTTCGACGGAACTTGCGCGTGAACGCGGCAGTTACAGTTCCTTTAAAGGTTCTAAGTGGGATAGGGGAATACTTCCTGTTGATACTATCGCGATTCTGGAAGAAGAACGCGGAGACAATGTTAATGTTCCGCGCGGGGGGATACTTGATTGGTCGCATGTGCGCCAATCAATAAAAAAACATGGAATGCGCAATTCCAACTGCATGGCAATTGCCCCGACGGCCACCATCTCTAATATTTCCGGATGTCTTCCGTGCATAGAACCGATATATAAAAACATTTATGTTAAGTCCAACCAAAGCGGAGACTTTACGGTTGTGAACTCGTATCTGGTGGAAGACCTGAAGAAACGCGGTCTTTGGGATTTCGAGATGCTGGGCAAGCTAAAATACAACGACGGGTCTTTGCGTAAAATATCCGAAATCCCGGCGGATTTAAAGGAAAAATACAAGGAAACCTTTGAGATTTCGCCGGAATGGCTTGTAAAAGCGGCTGCCCGCCGCGGGAAGTGGATTGACCAGAGCCAGTCGCTCAACATCTACTATTCCGGTACTTCCGGCAGGGAACTGGCTTCTATATATATGTACGCATGGGAAGCCGGACTCAAGACCACATATTACCTGCGTACCCTTGGAGCTTCGCAGGTTGAAAAATCCACGGTTAATGCGTCGGAATTCGGTTCAACCCACACGCGCGGAAGCGATGAAGGCGGAGGGGAAGGAACTGACGTGAGCGGCGGGGAACCTGTTGAAAATACTCCGTCCTCTGTTTTCTCACCGATGCCCTCAAACGTCCCGTCAAACATCGTTGCTTCAATTACCGAGACGGTGATGTTTTCCGTGCCCGCCGTATCTCAGTCTGAACCTAAACTCTGCAAGATTCTTGATCCTGATTGCGAGGCCTGTCAGTAGATAAAAAACTAAGTTTTAAAATATTCAACCTGATTTTTACCAGTTATTAACCGCCGAAGAGCACCAGTATGCCCATAACAAAAACCACTCAAAAAGTAGATATAAATAAACGCCGGATTATAAACGGAGCCGATGCGGACGTTATTCAGCTTTATCCGATGAAGCATCTTTTTGCCTGGGAATCGTATAACGCCGCTAACGCTAACCACTGGCTGCCTACGGAAATTTCCATGCAGAAAGACGTGGAACAATGGAAGTCCAAGCATGTTCTTTCCGAAGATGAACGCAAGGCTCTTAAAACGGTTTTGGGTTTTTTTTCCACGGCGGATTCTATCGCGGCCAATAATGTGGCTTTGGCTTTTTACAAGCATGTTACTTCTCCGGAAGTCAGAATGTATATCTTGCGCCAGGCATATGAAGAAGCAATTCATACGCATGCATATCAGTACATAGTGGAAAGTTTGGGGCTTGATGAAGGGGAGATATTTAATATGTACCGCGAGGTTGATTCGATTTACAACAAAGACGCCTTCATTCTTTCTTTTAACGAAGGAATTTTTGACCCGCATTTCAAAACAGGAACGTTTGAGAATGACCAGAAATTTCTGGAAAACATCGTGGTCTTTTCCCTGATTATGGAAGGGATTTTCTTCTACAGTTCTTTTGCGGTCATGTTCGGTTTTCAGCGCCAGAATAAAATGGTGGGAAGCGCGGAACAGATACAATACATAATGCGCGACGAATCAATGCACCTTAATTTTGGCATTGAAATGATTAATACAATAAAACAGGAACAGCCGGAACTTTGGACTAAAGAGTTCGTGGAACACGTAAAAGACCTTATAGACAGGGCCGTAAAACTTGAATACACCTATGCGGCAGATGTATTTCCGACGGGTATCTTTGGTCTGAATAAAGAAGGGTTCAGACAGTATATAGAACACATAGCTGACCGCCGCCTGGCGCGCGTGGGCATTCCCGCGCAGTATCACAAAGCTAATCCTTTTCCGTGGATGAGCGAGGCTATTGATTTGAACAAAGAAAAGAATTTCTTCGAGACTCGTGTTACTGAATACAAAACAGGCGGAACTTTAGAATGGTAGTACAAATAAACAAATAACACATTCGCTTTGCTAAGCTCAGTGTCTTCGTCGTCCGTTCGTCACAAGCTCCTCAGGATCTATGACCTTCGCTCCTCGAAATAAAAAAACCGCCGGTTATTTTTTGACGGCGGTTGGCGCGGTTGTTACCGTGATGTCAACCAGATTCGGGCGGCAGCCGCGGCGGGTTGTTTTCACGGTCACAAGAAATTCTTCCCGGGCCATGCGCAGTATCATCGGTTCGCCGGGCTTTATTTCCCAGGGAACATTTATACCCCTAAGCAGGCAGGACCCCTTTTTTCTCAGTTCTTCGGCCTGGCGCTTGGTGCCGGCCAGGTAGTTCATTGTATTCATGGTTGAGCCCATGGCTTCTCCCAAACGTGTCGGTTCTTCTTTCAGCAGTATACATAATTGTCCAAACGGTCAAAACCCCTGTTTTTCAAAGCTCTCATCGGCAAAAGTTTGTATGGTATAATTTTCCCATGTCCACGTTACTGAAAGTCGGCGTGCTCCGCGGAGGAATGGGTAGGGAATACCCTCTTTCAATGCAAAGCGGTGAAGAAGTTTTGCGCCATATTGACCGTTCAAGATTTGAGCCGGTTGATATTTTAATTGACCGCGAAGGTGTTTGGCATAAGGAAGGACTTCCTGTAAAACCGCACGAAATACTTCCAAGTTTTGATGCCGTCTGGAATTCTTTGCACGGTTATTACGGGGAAGACGGCAAAGCTCAGGAACTTCTGACGCGGTTTGGTATTCCGTTCAACGGCTCGGAAACTTTCCCGTCTACCCTCGGTTTGAATAAGCATGCCACGCGTCAATTTTTGCGCGACTTAGGGGTTTTGTTCCCGCGTTATTTTATGGTCCGCAAAGGGGACGAATATGAAAAGATTGCCGTGCATGTTTGGCGCAGTTTCCCTCAGCCTTCAATTGTTAAGCCGTTAAGCGGTTCATCGTCAATCGGGCTTGTCTACGCTGATTCGTACCATGCTTTGCTTGATGCCATACAGAGAATAATAGCCGAAGGAGACGACGTTTTAATAGAAGAATATATAAAAGGCAAGGAAGTCGCCGTTCCTGTTATTGAATCGTACCGCGGGGAAAAGCATTACGTTCCCATGCCGGTTCACATTTTGAAAGACGGTCCTGTTTACCTGCCGTGGGAGAAGAAAAACAATAATTACCGGGCCGCCACATATCTGAATGAGGGGGAAAAGAAAACTCTGCGCGAGGCCGCCCGCAAAGTGCACGATACGCTTTCTCTCAGGCATTATTCAAGTTCTGATTTCATAGTAACTCCCAAAGGAATTTATTTTTTGGAGGTTGATACACTGCCTACGATGGGGCGGGATTCTGTTTTGCCGTTCTCTCTTTCTTCCGCCGGTGTTTCTATGCGTGACTTTATAAGTCACGTTATATCTCTTTCTGTAAACAAATAACTTTTGTACACAGGTTTTTTAAATGTCCTCGTTTACTGATATCTGTACGGGGAACGGAAGCGCGCGTATTTTTGCCTGTATTATCCCCGGTGACCACTCGTCAGCCGGTATTTTTGAAAGCGCGGAAAATCTCATTTTGTTTCTTCCTTTGTGAGAACCCTCGTATAACAAAACTTCGTGCGGAGCGCATATATTTTTTATTTCTGTTTCCACTCCTGGATGTTCCCAGCGCAGGCGCAAAAGCACCCCAAAAGGCGGATAAAGAAACTCTTTGCGGGTGTTGAGCTCATCGCGGTAAAACTCCTGCACGTTTCTTGATTCTA
>CAYGDA010000001.1:10605-84306 GCA_964348515.1 uncultured Candidatus Saccharibacteria bacterium | reverse complement strand
TCTTTGCGGGTGTTGAGCTCATCGCGGTAAAACTCCTGCACGTTTCTTGATTCTATGTATGAGAATATTTTATCCGTCTGCAGTCTTGTTTGTATTATGGTTTCGCCGTCGGTTTTTTCGGCTATGCGGGTTATGAGGGAAAGGATGCGTTCGTAATTTTTGTACGAGCCTATTGCGAAGAGAGAATCAAGGGAAACTATTATACTTTTGGAGATGGTGCCGCGCAGATACGGTATGGCCATCTCCGTGCCTATAAGTACAGTCCCTTCTCCGGATTCAAACATCAAAGACACTTTCTTTGCTTCCGTGGGGGTTGTTGAATCGGAATCAATCAAAAGCACTTTTCCTTTCGGTAAAAGTCCGTCAAGTATTTTTTTTACATTTTGAGTGCCGACACCAAAGGAGCTGAGCCTCCAGCCTCCGCATTTCAGGCACGTTACTTCACGCCCTTTTTCTATACGCAGGGAATTGCCGCAGGTGTGGCACAGGTAATAACGCGCGGAGCCTTCTTCGTGGAGAACGAGCGGTTTTCCGCAATTACACAACAATGTTGTGCCGCAATCTCCGCAGACCGTAGTTGTGTAAAGTCCGCGCCTGGCTACGAACAGGAAAATATTTCCCAACCGGCCGCTGATTTCCGTTATCAGGTCCAGCACTCTCCGGCTTAGTATTCCTTCAGTGACTTCTTTTTCTTTTTCCATGGCGACTATGCGAAACGGATGAATCTTTCCTATGCGCCACGACGGGGATAATGCTTCCTGGAATCCGCCTTTCAGATAACGGGCTACTGTTTCCGGTCTTAACAGTGTGTCTGCCAGAATTACGCGCAGTCCCGAATTGACTCCGAATGATTCAAGAAAAAGGCGGTTGTCAAAAAACGATTGCCCGAACGTTTCCTCGTAGCTTGGGGAGCTTTCGCGTTCTATTACCAAAGTTTCCAAATCGGCGCGCGGTACGACGGCGAAGGAAGGGGTACACACTATAAGAATCGGATGAATCTCGGTCTCTATTTTTTGCAGGCGCGCCGCCAGTTCTTTTTTTGAAATGCCGCTGTGGAGCACTACGACGAATTCGGATATGCCTTTCTCCAGAGTTTCCGACAGTCTGTTGGATTCTTCAATGGTTGGAGTAATTATGAGGGAAGATTTTCCCTTGGAAAAAGATTCGCGGATTATGCTTCTGTAATATGACATCCTGTGCTCTTCGCCTTCCTGAAGTATCAGAGCTACCCCGGGTTTTTTCTCCCCGGTTTCCTTTGTCAGATGCGGCAGGAGATTTGTGTTTATGGTTTCGCCCAGAACATTGCCGACGGAGGCGCCGTAAAAAAGAGCCGTTTCCTCGGCGGCGCGGAGCGCCGCAAAAGGGACGAAAAGCTTCGCTTCTTTGATATTTATTTTTTTAAGTTCAAACGAAGCGCCGCGTATGGCTTCTTTCATATCGCGGGCATCTTCGGAAGCCAGAACAACGCCCTTTACTTTCTTGCCCCGTATCAAAATATCTATAACAGCACCCGGGCGGATGTCGGCCTGGGAGAAATAGGAGAGTTCGGAAAACCGGCTTTTACCCAAGGGGGAGACGCTAAGAATATGCATATGGAGGCATTGTAGCTTATAAAGGCAACACGTATCCAGTCTCTGGACTAAAGGGCTTTTTGCAGTAGAATGGGGCGACATATGGCATTTTTCTCGAAGAAATTGGGCATTGATCTGGGGACTGCAAATACCCTCGTGTTTGTTCCCGGTAAAGGGGTAGTGTTGAACGAACCTTCGGTTGTGGCGGTGTCACAGATTGATAACAGGATTCTGGCTGTGGGGCTTGAGGCCAAGGAGATGATTGGAAAGACTCCTGATTCTATTGTGGCGTACCGGCCGATGCGCGACGGCGTTATTGCCGATTACAGAGTCACGGAAGCCATGCTCCGGTATTACATAGGCAAAGCTTTGGGGAAATGGAATATTTGGAAACCGGAAGTAATGATTTCCGTTCCCGCCGGTGTAACTTCCACGGAGCGGCGCGCGGTTGTAGAAGCGGCGGTGAAAGCCGGAGCCAGAAGCGCTTTTGTTGTGAAGGAGCCAATTTTAGCCGCCATAGGAGCGGGGATTCCGATTCAGGAGCCGAAAGGAAGAATGATAGTGGACATAGGCGGAGGCACCACGGACGTTGCCGTCATTTCTCTCGGCGGTATTGTTGCTTCCACTTCGGTGAAATGCGCCGGCAGCAAAATAGACCAGGCTATTGCCGACTACATAAAACGTACGTTTAATTTAGCCATCGGGGACAAGACTTCGGAAGATATAAAAATACAAATTGGTTCGGCGTTGCCCGTTGAAGAGGAACTGGCCATGATGATTAAAGGACGCGATTTTATTTCCGGTCTTCCGCGGCAGGTTGAAATAAAAACCAATGAAATTGTGAAGGCTATTGACCGTGAACTCCGGCAAATCGTTAAAGCCATTAAAGATGTTTTTCAGGAAACTCCTCCCGAACTTTCTTCCGATATTATTGATAACGGAATAATTATGTCAGGGGGCACTTCTTTACTGCGCCACCTTCCGGAACTTGTGGAGCGACGCACCGGAGTGAAGGCTGTACTTGCCGATGACGCTCTTTATTGCGTTGCCAAGGGAACAGGCGTGGCGCTTGAGCATTTGGATACTTATAAAAAATCAATTATTGCAAAGAAATAAAATCCCGCCCGCCTGCGGGGTTTTTCAATTAAAAAACCCGCTATTGAAGCGGATTGTATTTGGAGATTTTTTTACGGCGCAGGATTTTTGAAATCTTTATTTGGCGCTCGAGGATTGCGGTGATAAACGACGGGGACGCGAAATTGAATGTCATTATCACTCCGCCGACAATAAAAAACACAATGCCGGCGGCGAAGAGGAAAGCGGAATGGTTGGTCGTGACGCTGAAATACATGTGCCAGTCGGCGCAAATCATTACCGTGCCGGCAAAGAAAATTGAAAATCCCAGCAGAAACGGGCGCATATATTGTATCATCGCCTGCCAGGACCATTCTTCACTGCCGCTTCCGTCGTCGTCGTTTCCGTCCCAGGGGTCGTAATTTTCCTCCGGTGGCGGCGGTTTTATCGGAGGGTTTGCGGCTTTCCACAAGTCGTCTTCGACAAACCTGAGAGGAAAGAGACCGCGTAAAAGGTAGTCTGACAGCATATTCACCCCGCAGATTTGTTGTGCTTCTGTAATAATTTTTAATACAAATTTTTATATTTGGCAAATCAGAGCTTTTAACTCAAAATGTTATCTATGGATTCCGTCTTTAAGGGTAAAAACCAATCATTCCTGGTTGCCGGCCGCAGGAAAGAGGGTTTGGAAAAATTCCGCAGTCTGTTGCGGGAGCGTTATGAATCGGGGGAACTTCTTCCGGCGGATACCGTTATACTGGAAAAAAGCAGCTGGGGAATAGACGACTCTCATTTTGTAAGCGGATGGGAGAGACGCATGCCGCTCAAAGATTTTAAAATCGCCGCGCTTTCGGCTTTTTCTTTTACTCCTGAATCTCAAAACGCCCTTTTGAAAACAATAGAAGACAGTAAGAGCACCAAGTTCGTGGTTTTTGCCGAGAGTGCGTCGGTGCTTTTGCCGACCCTCCGTTCGCGTTTATTTTTGCTCACGCCGGAGATAAATCTCGGCGGGGAAACCATAGACGCGCGCAGATTTCTCTCCGCCACTCCCGGGATGCGTCTCGCAATGCCTTTTGTTAAAAAACTTATAAGCGCCAAAAATGAAGAAGAAAAGCAGGACCGCGAAGCGGCGATAGCGTTTGTGCGGGCGCTGGAACCTGCCCTAAAGGAATTTGTGGAAGGCAAAAACGGCGCCTCCCGCGACGGTATTCTGATTGTAAAAGATTTTTTGGAGGCCAAAAGATATCTCCGCGGACATGGCGCGTCGTTGAAACTTATAATTGAACATTTAGCCTTGAGCTTACCCGTTACCGGCTGATTTTTGATATACTGGATTTCTATGGCATACGATTTTTCAGGATTTAAAGAAGAAGCCGCCAATTACAAAGAATGGCTGTCACGGGAATACACCGGAATAAACACCGGGCGCGCCACTCCCGCCGTACTTGATCTTGTTTCGGTTGAGAATTTCGGCGCGCGCATGGCCGTTCCTCACATCGCCTCAATCATAGGGGAAGACCAAAGAACCCTGCGTGTTTCTCCCTGGGACAAATCGAATATAAAGCTTATAGAGAAAGCGATTAACGACGCCAACCTGGGACTTTCCGTTTCCGTTGATGAAGCCGGTTTGCGCGTGTCTTTTCCGCAACTTACTGAAGAAAGAAGGCACGCCCTTGTTAAAGTGCTGAAAGAAAAGCTTGAGGAGGCGAGAGTGAAGTTAAGGCTGTTGCGCGAGGATGCCCTCAAGGATCTTGAAGTGAAAGAAAAAGAGGGAGGTATGGGGGAAGACGAAAAATTCCGCCACAAGGAGGAACTTCAGAAGCTTGTTGATGAATGGAACACAGCTCTTGAGGAAACATTCAGGAAGAAAGAGAAAGACGTTATGGGAATATTATAGCCGCATGACAATAATTACTTTTTTTGTCGTCCTGTTCGCGCTTGTAGTCGTGCATGAATTCGGGCATTTTCTTTTTGCCAAGCTTTCGGGAATGCGGGTTGATGAATTTGCCTTTGGTTTTCCTCCCCGGCTTTTTTCAAAAAAGAAGGGTGAGACGCTTTATTCTTTCAATCTCATACCTCTCGGCGGTTATGTAAAAATTGCCGGGGAAACACCCGGAGAAAACGCCGTGCTTGACGGAAGGAATTTTTTTGAAAAGAACCGCGGTAAACAAGCATTGGTGGTTTTTGCCGGAATACTTTTTAACCTTGTTTTTGCCTGGGTTCTTTTTTCTGTAACGTTTTTTTGGGGTACGAACGTCATCCAAAGTGAAATCCCGAGCGGAGCCGTTGTGAAGTCCGTATCTCTTACCGTACTCGGAGTAAAACCGGATTCTCCGGCGGAACGGGCCGGAATAACTCCCGGCGACAAAATCATAGAATTTACAGCCGGTGGAGATAAAATCACGGAGGACAAGGGGGCGGAAGCGGTTACCAATTTTGTCAGAAGCCACGGCGATTCATCCGTCGTTGTTTCTTTCCGTAAACCCGACGGTAAAATTTTAAACAAGGAAATAAGGGCCGAAGGCTCGGTTGGGGAGGACACCACCAAATATGTGGGGCTTTATCTTGATAATGTGGCGGTAATAAAAATGCCGTTTTTCCGGAGTCTGGCTGAAGGAGCGAAACTTACATACGAAGACAGTAAATTGATAGCGGGAGCAATATATGGTTTCTTGCGCGATGCTTTTAGCGGACAGGGGGGCTTGGACAAGCTGACCGGACCCGTAGGCTTGGTTAGCGTGGTGGGAAAGGCGGAGGCTATAGGGTTTTCTTCACTTTTAAATCTGGCGGCGCTCATTTCAATTAATCTGGCTCTTTTCAATTTTTTGCCGCTCCCGGCACTCGACGGAGGAAGACTTCTTTTTATCGGAATCGAAGCGGTTACGCGGCGTTCAATATCGGCTAAATTTTATATGTATTGGAACGCCGTCGGCATGATTCTTCTTTTGCTTCTGGCCGGCATAGTCACTTATCACGACATCGCGAGAATTTGGTAAACCTCTGCGCTAAGAACATCAGTTTTTGGTGTGGGAGTAAATAAAAAACCACCGCGGTAAAGCGGAGGTCGTTGCCGTTTTTCTTAAACGGGGGGAAAAACTTGCACCTTTGAGCGTATGGCTTTTTCGATGAACCCCGGGTCGCGGCTTCGGCGAAGCGAAAACTGCAATTCCAGATGCGCGGCGCTCGTTCTGTCATCCCATCCTTCAGGAAGGCAGATGACGTCCAGGGCTTCTTTTGGCCCGCCTAAATCGAGTTCGTCGAGATTGATACCCACGGTCTCGGCCGCCACCTCGCTTCGCTTGAGCTTGGGTGAGAAGTAATCCCAAGCCGCGCTGTGGAAACGTTCAAGCAGGTCGTCGGAAACCGGATGGATTCCGTCCAACACGACCATACATTCGCCGGCGTAAGCCTGGAATGTCTCGCGGTCGACCTCGAGTATCAGGTCGATGTCGTGGCCGGGGTTTCCTCGGGCTATGCTGCCATACAAAAGGATTTTCTTGAGGCGGCAGTTTGGTATTGCTTGTGCTGCCTTTGCGATTATTCCCGCTGCCTCTTTGGCCGCGTATAGGCCGTAGGTTTCGCTCATCCTGTTCTCCTCGCGTAATTTCAAATCGGGGCGAATCTGCGGAGCAATTTACAATTGGAAACGAAGCTTGTCAATGCCACATTTGGCGAGTAGTTTGTTATGGGCTAGAATAGTCAAATGCTTCAATCAAAACTCTTCACTAAAACCCGTAAAGAGGCTCCTTCCGACGAGGTTTCAAAAAACGCCCAGCTTCTTATCCGCGGCGGATTTGTGCATAAGGAAATGGCCGGAGTCTATTCTTACCTGCCGCTTGGCATGCGTGTTCTTTCTAAAATAAATAATATTATCCGCGAGGAGATGAACGCCGTCGGCGGACAGGAAGTACAGATGACAGTGCTTCAGGAAAAGAGCCTTTGGGAAAAAACGAAACGTTTTGCCGACGAAGATGTTGATATTTGGTTTAAAACAAAATTAAAAAACGATACCGAACTCGGTCTCGGTTTTACCCACGAGGAACCAATGACGGCGCTTTTGACTAACCACGTTCACTCTTTCCGTGATTTGCCCGCGCTTGTGTATCAGATACAGACAAAGTTCAGGAATGAAGCGCGCGCGAAAAGCGGTATAATGCGCGGGCGCGAATTTTTGATGAAAGACCTGTATTCTTTCTGCCGTGATGATAAAGAACAGGCAAAAGTCTATGAGTCTCTGACTGGGGCCTATCACAGGGTTTTTGAACGCGTAGGTATTGGGGAACTGACTTTTAAAACATTTGCTTCCGGCGGGGTATTTTCAAAATATTCCCACGAATTTCAGACGGTCTGCGATACCGGGGAAGACCTTATATATGTGAATGAGGGGGAGAGAATTGCCGTTAATAAGGAAGTGCTGAACGATGAAGTGTTGCGTGATTTGGATTTGAGGCGCGAGAACCTGGTTGAAAGGAAAGCCGTTGAGGTCGGAAATATTTTCAATCTGGGGACGCGCTTCTCGGAACCACTCGGTCTTTTTTACAGCGATGAAAAAGGGGACAAGCATCCAGTGGTTATGGGTTCATACGGGATAGGCCCCACCCGGCTCATGGGAGTTGTTGTTGAAGTTCTTTCGGATGAACGCGGAATAATTTGGCCGGAGACGATAGCCCCTTTCAAAGTACACATACTTTCTTTTGAAGAGAACGACAAAGCCAAGGAGATTTATGAAGAACTTACTGGTAAAGGAGTGGAGGTGCTTTTTGACGACCGGGAAGTTTCCCCCGGCGTTAAGCTCTCCGACGCTGATTTGCTGGGCATTCCTTACAGAGTTGTTGTGAGTGCAAAGAGCGCGGCAGCCGGCGGGTATGAAATAAAGAAACGGAACGAGTCGGAAGCGCGGGTGGTTTCCGGGGAGGAACTTATCGGGTTGTTAAGCAAATGATAAAGAGACTTAAAAGGACATTTTCAAATGATATAGGAATTGACCTGGGAACGGCCAATACGCTTGTTTATCTGCGCGGACACGGGATAGTGGTAAATGAGCCGTCTGTCGTTGCCGTTAACCAAAAGACCGGACGGGTCGTGGCGGTCGGGTCCCAGGCCAGGCAGATGCTTGGTCGCACACCGGCTCACATTAAAGCCGTGCGCCCTCTCGTCGACGGAGTTATTTCTGATTTTGAGGTTACGCAGGAAATGCTCTCATATCTAATAAACCGCGCCAATAATCTTTCCAAAAAAATGTTGCGCCCGCGCGTGGTCGTCGGTGTTCCTTCCGGGATTACCAATGTTGAAATTCGCGCCGTTTATGACGCAACCAGAAACGCCGGGGCGCGTGAGGTGCATATAGTAGAAGAACCGATGGCGGCGGCGATAGGAATACGTCTTCCTGTCCACGATCCGGTCGGCTCGATGGTTATTGATATAGGCGGCGGCACGACCGATATCGCCGTTATCGCGCTTTCCGGAATCGTAAGCGTAAAGAGTCTGAAGATAGCGGGGGACAAATTAAACAGCGATATAATATCGTATCTGCGCGATGAATTTAAACTGCTCATCGGCGAGCGCACGGCCGAGAATGTAAAAATTGCAATCGGTTCAGTAATAGAAGGCGAACACGTAGAAGCGTCCATCAAAGGCCGTGATTTGATTTCCGGACTCCCGAGGGAAGTAACCATAACCGATGCAGACATTAGGGAGGCGATGCTCCCGTCCATGCTTTTAATTGTAGACGCGTCAAAAGAAGTGCTGGAGCGCACGCCTCCTGAAGTATTGTCGGATATTATGAATCGCGGTGTGGTGCTCTCAGGCGGGGGAGCTTTAATCGCCGGGCTGGCGGAGCTTCTCGAAGAAAACCTTAAAATTCCGGTGCGTATTGCCGAGGATCCGATTTCGGCCGTAGCCCTGGGTACGGGCATTATTCTGGAAGACCTGGAGGCTTTCAGGGAAACTCTGATACAAAATTATGATGAATTACCGCCACGATAACAAAAAAAGAAAATGGTGGTGGCTTTTCGGCGCGGCAATTGCCGTTATTTTTCTTTTTTGGGCAACTCCTGTTTTTAAGGCGGTAAGCTCCGGTTCCCACTGGATTGGCGGTGGAGTCAGCAGCATATTTTCGTCTATTTCGTATGGGGTTTCGTCGGTACCGAAATTTTTTATAGGGAAACAGGCCGTTATTGATGATAACCTCCGTTTGCGTGAAGAACTTGCGTCTAAAGAAGACAGTTCCGCCAGTTTGGAACTTTTTCAGGGCAGATTGGAGGATTTGGAAAATTCACTTTCATATTTCCACGGCAGCGAACATCCGATTATGGCGCGGATAATTTCTTCCCCGCGTCTTTCCCTTTATCACTCCTTTGTAATAGACGCCGGCGGTACGGCGGGGATTACCGCGGGGGATATTGTTTATGCCGGAACGCGGAGCGCCGTAGGCGTGGTTAAAGAAGTTTCGTCGGAAACATCCACCGTGGAACTGTTGTCGTCTCCGTACGCTGAGACGGAAGCGTATTTCACGGAATCAAAATTCATAGAAAAAATAACCGGACTCGGTCCAAATGGTTTTTTTGTAAAAATTCCCCATGATACGCCTGTTGTGACGGGGGAAACCGTGGTTCTTTCAACAGACAGCGAGGGTATTGTTGGAAAAGTTGTTGATTTGACGGAGAGTCCGCAGGATCCGTTTAAAACGATTTTTATAGGCGGGTTGATTGACCCGGTGGCCGTGCGTCAGGTTTTTATATTGAAGCATCAATGAAACGTCTGATTTCTTTTTTTGTACTTCTTACTTTGTTTTGGTACATGCCAAACGTAGCGCTTGCCTGCGTCATCGTTTTTGCCGTGGTTTTTCCGGCGTATTGGGAAGGGATAGCAATAGGATTTTTTGCGGATGGGTGGTACGGCTTTGCCGGAATCAACGCCCTTTTTTCTTTCCGCTACGCTTTATTGTGCGCCGTCATTATAATTACTGTTGAGTTTTTTAAACGAAGAATGCTTTATTCGTATGTCGCGTAAACCGTCGCTTTTTGATTTGGATCCGGATGAGATATTTTTGGATTCATCTAATATCCCAAAATTTGATAATCAGCAGTTTGAAGGGCGCTTTGAAAAACCCATAAAACGCGGGGCTTTGATTTTTGTCGGGTTTATTTTTGGGTGTCTTTTTTTGGGGTATGTCGGTAGGGCGTTTTATCTCCAGGTTATAAGTGGCGCGGTTTATGCGGAGCGCAGCCGGGTTAACCATGTCCGTCAGGAGCCGATTTTCAGCAACCGGGGCATTGTTTACGACAGAAACAAAACGGTATTGATTTCGAATGAACTCGTGGAAGGAGACGAACACGCTCCGCCGGAACGTGTCTACTATGACCGCCCGGGCTTTTCTCACATTCTCGGATATGTGAGTTATCCCAAGCGCGACTCTTCAGGATTTTTTTGGCAGAACGATTACATAGGGAAGGATGGGATAGAAAAAACATATGACTCATATTTGAAAGGGGTATCGGGGCGCCGTCTGATTGAAACAAATGCTTCCGGCGGAATTGTTTCGGAAAATACAGTTACTTACCCGCGTGACGGGGAGACTCTTACTCTTTCCATAGATGCCGGCGTGCAGGAGGAACTGTACAGAGACATAAGAGCGCTGGCTGAACGCGCGCGTTTTTCCGGCGGTGCCGGAGTCATTATGGACGTGAACACGGGCGAGATTTTGGCGCTCACCAGTTTTCCCGAATACGACAACTCATTCAAGTCATACAAAATCAAAAAAGTTGATCCTTTTGCCGACAAGAGTAAACCGTTCATAAATCGCGCCATAGCGGGGCTATACACTCCGGGTTCGGTGGTTAAACCGTTCTTTGCCTTGGCGGCGCTTGAAGAAAATGTAATAACGCCGGAAAAACAGATTTTGAGCACTGGTCAAATTTCCATACCCAATCCTTTCAAGAAAGGAGAGGAAACCATTTTCAAAGATTGGAAAGCGCACGGCTTGGTAAACATGAGACAGGCAATAGCCGTGTCGTCCGATGTTTATTTCTATGAAATCGGAGGCGGTTACAAAGACCAGAAAGGTCTTGGAATAAAGAGACTGGAGCAATATTCAACGATGTTTGGTTTTGGTCAAAGAACCGGAGTTGATTTACCCGGTGAATCTTCGGGGACAATCCCCGGCGAAGAGTGGAAGGCAAAAATGTTTGACGGCGAGCAGTGGCTTGTTGGTGATACGTACCACACGGCAATCGGTCAGTACGGTTTCCAAATGACTCCGATTGAACTCGTGCGCGCTGTGGCGGCGATTGCAAACGGAGGAAAGCTCTTAACCCCGCGGGTAAATCTCTCCGCCCCAGACACGGGGGAAAAGCCGGTAGTTCTTACATTTAAAGAAAACAATCTCAAAGTCGTACGCGAAGGAATGCGCAAAGCTGTAACGGAAGGCACAGTTCAGGGATTATCCATACCGGGGTTCCGGGTGGCGGCAAAAAGCGGTACCGCGCAGGTGGGGGCGCGCAAACAATATGTGAACTCCTGGATTACCGGTTATTTCCCTTATGATGAGCCAAAATACGCGTTTGCGGTGGTTTTGGAGCAAGGGTCTCCGGAAAATACCGAAGGCGCGCAGTTCGCCGTACAGCCGCTCTTGTGGTACCTCATAAAAGAAAAAAGGGAATACACCGGACAGCCTATGATTGCCACAACAACGTCCGCCACAAGCACTTCAAAAACACAATGAGAATGGTTTTTGTCAAACAGATGAACACTTTATCAGATAGCCAATGCATGTTATAGTTTCCTGACTATTTATGGAATACGTTTCAAAAGAAAAGTACGAAGAACTGCAAAAAGAGCTCAAAGAGCTTAAAACCAAAAAGCGCAAAGAGATAGCGGAACAGCTTGAATACGCCAAGGCTTTGGGGGATATTTCCGAAAACGCCGAATATAATCAGGCGCGTGAAGATCAGGCCAGGACCGAAGACCGCATAAGCAAACTTGAAAAATTACTCCAAGGGGCTGAAGTTGTGGGCAAGCACACGGGCGGAATTGTTGAAGTCGGAGTGACAGTTTCTATAGAAAAAGACGGTTCAGGGAAAGAACAAAAGTACCAAATTGTCGGTTCTGAAGAATCAAACATGAAAGAGGGAAAAATTTCTCACCAGTCGCCGATAGGCTCCTCTCTTCTCGGAAAAAAGAAAGGAGACAAAGTTAACATTAAAACCCCTAAAGGAGTCGTCCAGTATATTATTCGCAGTATTGAATAGTAGGGGGTAGAATAGGGAAATGGCTTCACTTGAAGAACTAAGGGCCCTTAGATTACAAAAAGCGGAGGCTCTCCGCCAAAAAGGAGAAAATCCGTATCCTTCTGAAACATCACGAACTCACACCGTAAGTGAGCTTCTGTCTTTGTGGTCAAAATTGCAGAAAAAAAAGAAGATAATACTTTCAGGCAGAATACGCGCCATACGCGGGCAGGGCGGTCTTATCTTTTTTAATCTTGATGACGGAACGGGAAGTTTTCAGGGGGCCCTCCAGAAAGGAGATACGCCCGAAGAGGCACTTTCCTCATTTGCGGAGTCGGCCGACGTTGGCGATTTTATAGAGGCTGAAGGTTCGCTTTTTCTGACTAAGCGCGGAGAAAAGACGCTTCTTGTAAAACGCTGGAAGATGCTCGTAAAAAGTCTGCGCCCGCTTCCGGACAAGTGGCACGGCCTTCAGGATACCGAAGAAAGATTCCGCCGCCGTTATCTTGATTTGGTCATGGACGGGGAAGTGAAAGAACGCTTCCTTGTTCGTTCCCGGATAATTTCCGGCATCAGACAATTCCTGGAAAAGGACGGGTTTGTGGAAGTTGAAACTCCTATGTTCCAGCCTCTTTATGGAGGCGCGTCGGCCGTTCCTTTCACAACTCATTACAAGGCCCTTGAAACTGATTTTTATCTGCGTATTTCCCCTGAACTCTATCTAAAGCGCCTTATGGCCGGAGGTATGCCTAAAGTTTTTGAATTAAACCGCAATTTCAGGAATGAGGGGATAGATGTTACCCACAGTCCGGAATTTACTATGCTGGAGTTTTACGCGGCATATGAGACGGCGGATTCAGAGAGGGTCTTTGTCGAGAAAATGCTGAAGACCATTGTGAAAAAAGTATTGGGAAACACGCAGGTGAAGTTTGAAGATACATCAATAGATTTCAGCAAAAAGTTCGCGGTTGTTTCTTATTTTGATTTGTTTAAAAGATTTGCCGGATTGAACTCGGCGGAAAAGATGAAGCAGGCGGAACTGGAAGTTGAGGCCAAGCGTCTGGGAGCCGAAGTTGCCCCGGGGGATAACGCAATGAAAATTTTGGATAATATTTACAAAAAACATTGCCGCCCGAAACTGATACAACCGACATTTATCATAGATTACCCGGCAGAAATGCTCCCGCTCGCCAAGAGAAAAATTGATAATCCCGAACTCGTTGACGCTTTTCAGCTTATTATAGGCGGAATGGAGATGGTAAAGGCTTTTTCCGAGCTTAATGACCCAATAGACCAGCGCGCGCGTTTTGAGGAACAGGAGAAGAGCAAGAAACTGGGGGACAAAGAGGCACAATCGCTTGATGAGGACTTTCTGGAATGTATGGAATACGGAATACCGCCGGCGGGCGGTGTGGGTATAGGAATAGACCGCTTGACAATGCTCTTAACTAATGTTAAAAACATAAGAGAAGTTATATTGTTTCCGACGTTAAAACCGAAAAGCTAGGAGGGTTCGAACGATGAAAGTTTCGGAACTTGATGAGAAGGTCACGTGCCTTCTCATGGCGCTTTTGCACTGCGAACTGGCCGCAATTGAGCCGCTCGGTCCCACGAACATCCTGCCCCGTATTTTCATCAGGGAGAAGGGAATCAGGGACCTTTACGTGGAAGTGATAGTCCACGCGCACAACGCCTGTTTTGCGACGGAGAGGAAGATTGTCGAGCCGGAAGCGGAACTCGGCGAAGAATGCGAGCGCCTCTTCCAGGCATTCGAGAAAGTGGCCAATGAGGCGATTAACTCCATCATCGGAGCCGCCGGAGGAACCGCCAACCAAGCCCCGTAAAAGGGCTTTTTTGTTTGGGTTTTTGAGCGTTTTTTGGGCCGGGTTTTGCCCTTTGGGGTACCGCGGGTAAGTTTGGCGGGTGTGGATAACTCCACTTTTGGAAAGTGGGACAAAGTGGAGTACAATATAGTTTAAGTGGGACAAAGTGGAATATAAAAAAAGTGAAGTTTCGCCCCGTCTTTTTGCAAAAAGCGGGATGATGATTTCCAAAAGTTCGCTTTGCTCACTAAGGAAATCAATCACATGCTAATAGGTCAACACCTCCACACCTTAGATCCCAAGAAACGTCTTTCGCTGCCAGCCAAGTTCCGGAAGGAACTTGGTAAGAAAGTTGTTCTTACTAATGGTCTTGATCAATGTATTTTCGTTTACGCGAAAGAGGAATGGGAAAAGTTTGCCGAAGGATTGGGAGGTTTGGGAATTGGGAGTCCCAACACCCGCGATTTCAACCGCTTCATACTCTCCGGAGCAGAAGAAACAGAAGTTGATTCCGCCGGACGCATTCTCATACCGGATTTTTTGAAAGAATTCGCCGGATTGAAAGAGAAAGTTGTTTTGGCCGGCGTACAAAACCGCGTTGAGATTTGGGACGAGGCGCGTTGGAAAGCGTACACGAGGAAAGTGAGCGGGGAAGCTGACACTCTGGCGGAAAAGCTAAGCAGTGCCGGCCTTCTCTAGCATCATGCATGAACCTGTTCTTTTAAAAGAAATAACGGAAGGATTGAGCGTTTCCCCGGGGGAAACAGTGCTTGACTGCACAGTAAACCGCGCCGGTCACGGTGTAACTCTTGCCACGCAGGCGGGGGCCAAAGGAACTTACATAGGCCTGGACCTTGACCGCACCGCGCTTGAAGAAGCGAAAGAAAAACTTTTTGCCATACCGAAAGCCGTACGTCCGAAAATACATCTTTGTCAGGAAAATTTCCGCAACATTGAAAATCTTCTGGAAACGCTGCACATCGACGGCGCCGACAAGATTCTGTTTGACCTTGGAATAAGCAGCGAGGAATTGGAAGTATCAGGAAGGGGATTCAGTTTTATGCGCGATGAACCTCTTCTTATGACGCTCAATTCCGCGCCGGCAGAGGATTCCGTCACAGCCGCGGACATCGTAAATGTTTGGCAGGAAAAAACGTTGGCAGACATCATCTGGGGTTACGGAGGGGAAAGAAACGCCCGCCGCATAGCTAAAGCGATAGTTGAAGCCCGCGCGCTCAAACCGATTAAAACAAGCATGGAATTGGCGGAAATAGTGAAGAAGGCCAGTCCGAAATTCGGATACAGCAAAATCCATCCGGCTACAAAGACTTTCCAGGCCATACGCATTGCCGTAAACGATGAACTCGGGGCGGAAACAGAAGGGCTGAAAGCGGCGGCAACGCTGCTTCGTCCAAAAGGCCGCATAGCCGTGATTTCTTTCCACGAACTTGAAGACCGCATAGCCAAGAGATATTTTCAGGAATTGTGCAGGGAGGGAGATTTTGAACTCCTGACCAAAAAACCGATTGTGCCCGGCCGCGAAGAAACAAAAAATAATCCACGCGCCCGCAGCGCCAAATTGAGAATTATTAAAAGAATTAATTAAGCATCACCATGTCAAGAACAATAAGCATCACGAGAGGAACAGGGACCAGAACAATTTCAGGAGACGCGGCTGACTCTTTCCGCGAACGGCTTACGGAGGCGGCGTTTTTCATGGTGGCGCTTTCTTTTGGAATTTATTTATATACTGTTGTCGCGACCATAAGCAATATAGTTGAGCGCAAAAGCTACGAGGGCAAAATAAAGACAGTTTCAGGTATTCTGTCCGAGAAGGAAGCGCAATATCTGAATCTTGCCTCGGCTCTTTCGGCGGAGGGAACCAGACTTGGTTTTAAGGAAACGGATCCGCAGGCTTTTGTCTCCCGCAGTTCTGAAAACGTCGCGTACGTGAGGCGCTAGAACGCGAAATGTCGAGAAAGAATCAACTTTTTCGTTCGTGGGTACTACCCCTCTTTTTAGGGGGCGTTTTCGTTATATTCGGGCTGCGGCTTGTTTATCTCCAGGTATATCACAATGACACATATAGAGCTCTGGCGGACAGACAGTACAGCGTGCCGGTAAAATCTTCTTTTGACCGCGGTTCCATTTACCTTGAGGATAAGGAGGGGAACACGAGTCTTGCCGCGGGTTTGGCGACCGGCGCTTTTGTCACAATCAATCCGAAACAAATAACAGACGCGCAAAAAGCTTACGGCGATTTAAACAACATAGTAAAAATTGACGAAAAAACTTTTCTGGATAAAGCCGCGCGCAAGAATGATACATACGAAGAAATAATCCACCGAATAAGCGATGAAGACGGAAAGAAAATAAGCGCGCTTAAGATTCCAGGAGTTTCCGTTTCTCAGGAACGCTGGCGTTCATATCCTTATAAAAATTTGGCGGCGCAAACAATCGGATTCGTGGCCTATAACGGCAACGATCTCATGGGGCGCTACGGCCTGGAGCGTTATTACAACGACGTCCTTTCCCGCGACCCGTCGTCTGTCTATACGAATTTCTTTGCCGAGGTGTTTTCTGACCTGAGTAAAAATATTTTTTCAAATTCCCGCGAACGCGACGGAGACCTGGTGCTTACCATTGAACCGAACGTTGAGAGATACCTGGAGGATACGCTTGATGAAGTCAGGGCGAAATGGGGGAGCGACCTTGTCGGCGGGATTATTATGGATACAAGAGACGGCCGTATTTACGGTTTTGGCACGTCTCCCAGTTTTGATTTGAACGCTTTCGGGTCTGTGGAGAATCCGCATGTATACGGAAATCCGCTAGTTGAAGGTATCTATGAAATGGGTTCTATCATAAAGCCGCTTACAATGGCCGCGGGAATTGACGGGGGTGCGGTTAAGCCAACCACCAAATACAATGACGAAGGGTTTGTGATGCTCTCGGGGAAAAAGGTCAGAAATTTTGACGGTAAAGGCCGCGGTTATGTTGATATGCAGACAATTCTTGCGCAGTCGCTCAATACCGGTTCAGTTTTTGTGGCGCAAAGCCTCGGGCGGGAGAAATTTCAAAAATATATGAGGGGTTATGGCTGGGGAGAGGAAACGGGGATTGATTTGCCCGGGGAAATTCCGGGGTTAGTGAAGAATTTGGACAGTGTCGTGGATGTTGACTGGGCGACTACGGCTTTCGGGCAGGGCATAGCTATGACGCCTATTGCCACTGTGCGGGCCTTGTCTTCGCTTGCCAACGGAGGAAAACTCGTTAACCCGTACATTGTCAGCCGTATTGAATATAAGGGCGGATTTTCCAAGAAAATCGTGCCTGATGACGGCGTGCAGATTTTGAAGCCGGAAAGCACGGAAGCCGTGACCAGAATGCTCGTAAACGTGGTTGATACCGCGCTTGCCGGCGGAGGGCACAACATTCCCAAATACAGCGTTGCGGCAAAGACAGGCACGGCGCAAATCGTCGGTCCAGGAGGCAACTATTATGAAGACAGGTTCCTGCACTCATTCTTTGGCTATTTCCCCGCGTACAGTCCGAGGTTTATGGTGTTCCTTTATCAGGTATATCCAAAAGGGGCGCGCTATTCGTCCGAGACTCTCACCGACCCGTTTTTAAAAATCACAAAGTTCCTCCTGAATTATTACGAAATCCCGCCCGACAGATAAACCGGGGATTTATTTATTTTTTACCTCCGCGAAATATTCGCGTATGAATTTGTGGAAGCGCAGAGCCGATTCTTTGTTTTTAGGGTCGGTTCTCTGGAGCATATACAAATAAGAAACCATTATAGAAGAAGCGTATATAACAAACGGAACATCAAGATTTCTGTCCACTTTTATCCCGCTCCCTTCTTCGTATCCTTTTATATAAGACTCAAACAGGTTTTTGTCTCCGCTTAAAGCCCAGATGTCCGAACCCATTCTGTACACTGATATCATACGGTGCTGTATGAGCCATTCTTCTTTGGGAGGGAAGGTGTCCACCAGGTGAAGCTTTCCGCCCGTAAAAACCGCGTTATGGCTGTGCAAATCTCCGCTGTGGGCGAGTTCATCGCTCATCGTGCCTTCAAGCAGACCCTTGTTTTTGTTGCGGAAATTTTCCAGAAAATCACAGTACGCGCCGGATTCTTCCTCGCTTATATATTCGTTCACCATCTTTATCCATTCCCGCATGTCTTTAATCCTGCTCTCAAAAAGTTCGTAATAATTTTGCCCTTCCACCTTCGGCGCCTTTAAGTGACCCAAAGTTTCTCCAAGCTGTCTGCCTATGGAGAAGGCGTCTTTTTCTGTGATTTCGCCGCGCATAAGTTTTTCAACCAGGAAATCTTTTGAATCAACACGGTTCATAAAAATGACCAGGTCATCGGCTTCGTCCACAGGTTCAAGGAATTCTATTTCTCCGGCGGCTACGCGTATCCCCATAAGCTTTAAATAGATGGACGGACTGAGTTTGTTGTTCCATGCGAAGTCTCCGCGGGTGAAGGTGAAGCGCTCCTCTTTGCCTGAAATGTCGCGGAACTCTTTGTTGAAAAAATCATTATCGTTTTTGTAGATTTTGTAGGCGTTTTTGTCAAAAAGAAAAACATTTGAAATCACGGTTTCAATGTGGCGGGGGATTCCGCTTTCTCCCGGGACTTGCCCTTTTTTCATCAAATCTATAAGAGGTTTTTGCGAGTAAGCCATTTCGTGTTTATTTGTTAGGGAAAGCATAGCCAATTTAAAGGCAAAATAAAAGGCGCGTCCGGTTTGTTGAAACCGTCCGCGCCCGCGCAAGCCTCTAGCGTGTGTGCGACTGCGCAATCCTCATACCGCTCACCAGGAGCTCGTGAATCCTGCCGTTGGACATGATGTGGCCCTGGATTTTTCCGTCCTCGTACTTGAGGGGGTTTCCCAGAATGTCAGTGACCAGTCCGCCGGCTTCCTCCACGATGACGTGTCCCGGAGCCGTGTCGTGGTATGCCGTGCCGGGGAAAATCGTACCCGCGAATTCTCCGTTTGCCACCGCCACTTCGAGGTAGCCGATGGAACAGATGTTCACGAGCGTAACTCCCCGCGACTCCAGAAACGCGCATGCCCCGATGACGTTAAACGGGCAGCCCGGCCAGGAGACGTAGCCGACGATGGGACGGTCTTCCTTTTTGCTGACCTTGGAAACCCTGAGCTTCTTGTCGTTCATCCAGGCGCCTTTGCCGACCTCCGCCGAATACATCCTGTCGGTGAACGGGTCGTAGATGACGCCCGCCATAGGCTGGTGCTTGTAGAGCACTCCCAGCATGAACGTTGCCACAGGCATTCCCCAAGAGTAGGGGAAAGTGCCGTCCACGGGGTCGCAGACGATTTGCCAGGGGCTGTTCAGGCGGGCGCTGCGCTCTTCGCCGATGATGTCGATTTCCGGCGCTATGCGCCGAACGTGCTCGATGACCATGTCGTTGATTTCGGTGTCCGCTTTGGTAAGCGGGGTGGTGTCGGTTTTGACGACCCTTTCCATCCCGAAGTGGGTGAAGTAGGTCTTCATGATTCCGCCTGCCAGATAGCCAATTTCGCGCATTTCCGCCAGGCTGATGGGGGATCCAATCACGTGATTCTCCTCGTTAATGTACTGCGGGTTTAGTTAAGGGGAAATCCCCGAATCTTCTCTAAATTTCTGACACGTATTATACTACAAAAAAGTAGGAAAGTCAATGATAATATTGGTACTGAAATGATATCCTTAAAACATATATGAATTTTGACTGGCACGTGTGGCTTGGAACCGGCGCAAGCATATTATTGCTTGCGCTTATCGTTCCCTATATAAAAAGCATTATTTCCAGCACCACCAGGCCAAGCGCTGTGTCGTGGTTTGGTTGGGCGCTTTTGTTTGCCATAGCCACAGTTGCGCAAGCTTCTAAAGGAATAGACTGGTCGCTCGCGGTGCCTCTTATTTCAACACTTAGTACGACCATCATAGCTTTCACGGCACTGCGTTTGGGGCGTGCGGTGTGGACTCGTGCCGACGGCATATGCATTGTGCTTGGCATACTGGCTATTACTCTTTGGGCCATTACCAGAGAACCGTTAACGGCAATTATATTCAGTATGATTGCCGATTTATCCGTGACGGTTCCGACAATCGTTAAAACTTACCAAGACCCGACATCAGAACCTTCCACGCTTTGGGTTTTATACGTTGTGGGGGTCACTTCGGAAGTTGTGGCGACTACAGATTTTACCGCTTACAATCTGCTTTTTCCTGTTTACACAATTATAGGTTCCTCCGTCATTGCGGCGCTTACATTCCGGGGGCGTTTTTTTAACCAAGTAAGTTAGAGAGTCTCTAATTTTTCTTTTAGTTTTTTTTCTAAAATCTCTATTTCAATCTTATTGAAAGGTCTCAAAAAATTTAAGTACCCTTCTATAACAGGCATGTGTTTGAGTAAAAGTTTTAAGGCGCCTTTATTGGTAATATCGAGCTTAGTAATAGAATCAAGCGCGGAATCAAACGATATCCGGAATAGGTCTTCTTCTTTTGATTCTTTGTAAAATCTTGCGGCCTTTAACCACCATTCAAAGGCATTTTCGAAGGCCCCTAGTTGTTCGTTATGAAGGGCATAACTTCTTGAAATTTCGGCCGTTAGGGTGATTTGGTCTTCCTTTATGTTTGATCTCAACTCCTCTGTAGTTTGTCTAATTAGCGACTGTAAATCGAGCGCTTTATCATCTACCTTGTTAGTAATGAAATTAGTAAGATTTAATTTAAGTTTTTCGATGTCCTTTACTTGAAGTTTGCGTGAGTAAACAAATTGAATGGCCACAAATAACGCAATTAAAAAAGTCAGGGTTAAGGTGGTTTCAGTGATTATCCAATCAAAAGAATCAATTTTCTGTTGGAGCAATAATAATTGTGTGGTTGTGGAGACACTAGTCATGCTTCTTTTCCCTCAGACTATAATAAAACATTTGTAAGTCAAGTTTTTGTAATTTGTTAATTATGAGATTTCCATTTGTGAACCGTATCGGGACAGACCTCGAACTTTCGCCAAGAGTCTTCTTAAACAGATTGGCAAACTGAAAACACCCTTACTAACAAAGGAGCAGTTGGAAGAGATTAGGGAGAGTAAGCACCGGAAGAAATACGTCCATTCCTACAAACAAATGGAGGAAATCAATAAGCGGAGGTGGGATATGAAGGATGAGTAGAAAATTGAGCGAAGATTACATTCAGACCTTAAGAGATTCTTAGGTAGTTTCTTTATTTCTATTATTTTCAATATTGGGGACAGCGGGTAGTTTAGCTTGAGAAGTCTGGTCTACGTTTTCAGTAGATTGTGGCTTCTCCAAAAAATCAATCAAATCCGCCATTTCAATAAATGCTTGATCCTCAATTATCAACGTACCTTTTTCACAAATTTCCCTCAACTCAACCTCAAATTTATCTTTCTGAATTTCAGTAATAAGATCATGAAGCATTTTATTTCTCCTTATTCTGTATTCGTCTAATAGATCTTTCTGTTTTTTTGTAATTACCTCAGCTTTGTACAGAAAATTGATTAAATCATTAAGAGCCATTCGTTCTAAGTTTCTACTTACTACTTCAAGAATTTTGGGAGGAGAAGGTTTCCTAACTTTCGATGTAGCCAAAAAGAAGCTGTAATCTGCTGATAGTTTCAGAAGACTTTCTATATATGCACTTTGAACAAGGAAAGCTTCTAGGTATTGTCTTTTCAAAAAGGAACCTTTTATATGATCTGTTAGTTCTCGATGCTTCATTAATTTTTGTTGTCTAGTCGTGGAAACGTGCCAGATTAGCAACTTGTGACCCTACCGGGAATCGAACCCGGATTTAGAGCTTGAGAAGCTCTCGTCCTAACCGTTAGACGATAGGGCCTTAAACAGGCCGATTCTAACACCATTTTTTCAAAAATTGAACTGAATGTTAGAGTATATGTAAAGACATACATGCAAAAAATATCTTTTCCAAACCTCACAGTATTCGTAATCTTTTTCGGAATAGCCCTTATAGAAGCATTCCAAAAAGGGAACTGGATTGAATCCGCTCTTTTCCTGGCTCTAGGCATAATTTCCCTCTGGGCTGATTTCCGTAATAAATGACCTTCTCCCAAAAAGTTTACGCGGTCGTCCGTAAAATCCCCAGGGGTAAGACTTTAACTTATAAGGAAGTTGCTAAGAAAGCCGGGAAGCCTAATGCTTACAGGGCGGTCGGGAATATTTTAAATAAAAACTACGACCCGAAAATTCCGTGCCACAGGGTTGTGCGTTCTGACGGAAAAATAGGGGATTACAACAGAGGGATGAAACAGAAAATGGAATTATTGAAAAATGAGGGGGCTAGATTTGTTCAATCTTAAAAATAGGATAGACTGACGGCAGAAAATTCTTTTTGACTGATTTTCCGGCCTTGAGGGTTATTCATGCAAATACTGAAAAAGCTTCTGGACAGGTTTGATGATTGGGCGTGGTCCCTTATTGAACCGATTTTCACCGGTGGAAAAAAGGTAACAAGCTCAAGCAATCCTGACGCAAAGAAACAGAACCTGAAATAACTGACGGCGAAGCCACTTTTGAAAGCGGCTTTTTTAATAAGTTGTCCTTCCTGTAATTAAAAAACGCTCGGGGGAATCCCTCGCGTTATGATCCGGACTTTCCGCTTCCTTCCGCTCTCTTTCTCAATTCGGCGGTTTCGTCCTCGTGTTCCTCCTGCTCTTTCCACCACAGCCGGGTGCCTTTTGTCGGGTCTTCGGCTTTGGCCGCTTCGTGGGCTCTCTCGGCTTTCCGGCCTTCACGATTGGGAAGCGCTTGGCGGACACTCTCGGTAGGATGGGCGGCTTCTTCCGCTATAGCCACGGTGTGCTCCATTCCCGCAGGCGTACCTTCTAATCCTTCGGGTTCGCCCTGGTGGGGGTCGTCGTTCTCCGGGGGAAAAAGATTTCCCGCAGAGTCTGCCCAAGCTTCATCGGGAAGTGGTTCGGGCATTGGAAGACTCCCGACATCAACCGGCGGGGCGTGGCGCTTGCGGATTATCTCCTTCATAGATTCCGGCATACCCGTTGTATCAGGCATTGGCAGAGTGGGTACGCCGAAACTTTCCGGGGGTCTCTTCGCCGGGTTTTGGCTTTCTAACCTTTCTGATTCCTCCTGGTAAGCTTCCAAGGGAGGAACCGGTCTCTCGTCCATATTTGGCTCCTCGATTGGGTTTGGGGGCTGATTCATGTCTTGGTACTGTTCTGTTTATAATTCTACAACGTTTGTCAGTTTGTCAACAGCTTATCAACCACAGCCTTTACAACCGCTCCGTCAGCTTTGCCTTTTAAGTCTTTCATTAAAGCGCCTACTATAAGTCCCGCTTTAGATTTATCCCCGCCGAGTTCGGCCACTTTCTTTTCGGCAAAAGCCATGACCTCGTCCTCGCTCATCATTTTCGGCAGATATACTTCAAGAATCGCTAACTCTTTACGTTCATTGTCGGCAAGTTCGGGACGCCCGCCGGCGGTGAACTGTTCTATGGCGTCTTTGCGCTGTTTTGTGGCACGGCGTATTACATTTAAGGCGTCCTCGTCGGGAATAGACTCGTTTGGCATGCGTTTTGTAGCCACAAGTTCGTTCGTGAATCCGGAAATAAGTCCCCGCAGGGTAAGCATTCTGATTTCATCCTTGGCTTTCATCGCTTCCTTTAAATCTTCTTTTATTTTCTCTTGTATTGTCATATGCGGGTTATTATAACACGGCCGTTTCGTGGTAGGATGCAGAGAATTATGTCGCAGTATTACAAGCCAAACAGGAAGCCCGACTGGAATTACGGAGGAAAAAATTTCCGCCTGAGCCGTTCAAAGATAGATCTTTTTATGGAGTGTCCGCGGTGTTTTTATACGGACAATAAGCTTGGGGTGGCGCGCCCGCCGGGATTTCCCTTTAACTTAAACAGCGCCGTTGATGAGCTTTTGAAGCGCGAGTTTGATGTGCACAGGGCAAAAGGCGAGGCGCATCCGCTGATGAAAGAATATGGGATTGACGCTGTGCCGTTTTCGCATGAAGAACTGGATGCTTGGCGCGACTCGCTTCGGCATGGAATACAATTTCTGCACGAACCGACCGGGTTTCTGGTGCGCGGTGGGGTTGATGATGTGTGGAAGGGGGCTGACGGCAAAATTATCATTGCCGACTACAAAGCGACGAGCAAAAAGACGGAAGTAAATCTGGACGCCGAGTGGCAGGACGGTTACAAGAGGCAGATGGAAGTTTATCAGTGGCTTTTCCGCCGTAATGGCTTTGATGTTTCCGACACGGGGTATTTTGTTTATGCCAACGCGGATTCCGACAGGGAAGCGTTTGATGCCAAGCTAGAGTTTGATATAAAAATAATTCCTTACACAGGCAATTCCGATTGGGTAGAGCCGGTACTTTTCAAAATTAAGGAAACTTTAGACTCGGATAAGATTCCGGAGCAAAGTGAAGATTGTGATTATTGCAATTACAGGGAGGCCGTGTCGGCGGTTGAGAAAAAAACAGGCAAAGGCGAACCTCCAAAAATCCAGACTCTCTTCGGGTAAATGGGCGTTTAGTGCTGTGTTATAATCTCTAATATGTATACGGGAATAATTGTTGGCGTTTTAATAGGCGCGGTATTGGTCGCCGTTATATTTTTTGTATTGCGGGGAAAGGGTGGCGGGAAAGAGACCGACACGATACTTATGATTCAGCACCAGCTGGAATCAATCGCCAACCGTTTTGACCACAATCTTACCCGTCTGGACTCAAAATTCGCGGAATCAAACCGTGATATGCAAACGCAGGTACATAGACAGTTCTCCGAGTCGCAGAAACTCATTCAGGATATAACGGAGAAACTGACCGAAGTTAACGAGTCCAACAAGCAGGTTTTTTCAATAACCGAACAATTGCAGAATCTTGAGAAAGTGCTCAAGCACCAGAAACAGCGCGGGAACTTGGGCGAGGCATCGCTTGAACTTATTCTTTCAAATATTCTTCCGCCGGGAGCTTACAAAATTCAGCACAGGTTTACAAACGGCGACGCGGTGGACGCGGTGATTGTCACCAAAGAGGGGATTATACCCGTTGACGCAAAATATTCTCTGGACAATTACAACCGCATAATTAATGAGAAAGACGAAGACAGAAAAGCGGATTTGGAAAAAGATTTCAGGAACGATTTGAAAAAGCGCATAGACGAGACGGCAAAATATATACGCACCGAAGAGGGGACTCTGCCGTTTGCTTTTATGTTTATTCCGGCAGAAGGCATTTACTATGATCTGCTTATAAATGAAGTCGGGGCTGTTAAGGTAAATACCAGAAGCCTTCTGGACTACGCTTACAACGAAAAGAAAGTTGTTATTGTTTCCCCTACGACTTTCGCGGCATACCTGCAGTCCGTTTTGTATGGTTTCAAAGCTTTCAAAATTGAAGAGAAGGCGGTGGAAATAGGCCAGCGTGTAGGGGAATTGATGAAGCATTTGAATGCGTATGAAAGCTATTTCAGCAAAGTCGGTAATGCCTTAGGCACTACGGTCAATCAGTACAATTTGGCTTCCAAGGAACTGAAGAAGGTTGATAAAGATATTATAAAAATTACGGGAACCGACGGTCTCGGCTACGAACCTAATTTGCTTGATAAACCCGCAAGCGACGATTAAAAAATAAATGACCCGAGTAGAGGACAAGGAAATTGAAATCCGGAATTTGGCAAAAGTTTATTCAACCCATCCGGATTTGTTTAAACTCCACACTTTTGTTGAAGACGCCGAACTCTTGGAGCCGCTTGGTATACGCATTCCGTACAAAGATGTTTTGCCTCAGGGATTTTTGAAATTCACTCCGTCGGATTTCATTGTTGAGGAAGTGGACGAAAAAGGCGAGGTTTGCACGATTGAACGCAGAAATCTGGCTTCGGAAGCTGATTTGCCCGAAGCGCAGAGTTATTTTGCCACTCTCGTTAAATGCGGTATTCAGACTGAAGAAGCCATACGGGATTTGGCGGAATTGCTGGACTGCCCGAAAGAAAATATCCGTTACGCCGGGATAAAAGATAAAGACGCCATTACCGCCCAGCGCATTTCAATAAAGGGAGTATCCCCGGAGAAAATACGCTCCGCGTCCTCCGCGCACTTTTTTCTGAAAGACGTTACCGCGGGTGTTGGCGTTATGGACCGCGGAAAGCTGACAGGAAACCGCTTCACCATTTTTATGCGCTTGCCCGCGCCTCTTGAGAAAACTGAGAAGAAAGATATTTTTATGCAGGCCGTTGAACGGGTGACCCACGGCGAGGTTTATAATTTTTATTATCTTCAGCGTTTCGGCACGCCGCGTCTCTCAAACTTCCGCTGGGCGTACAGCATTATCAAGGGCGATTACGGAAAAGCGGTAAAGCAATATCTGACCGAGAGTTCTCCCAACGAACTTCCTTATGTTCAATTTTTGCGCAATGAGGTTTTGGCCAGATGGGGTTCATGGCGGGAGTGCATAGAATATTTTGAACCGTTCCCGGTGCTTTTTGACTGCGAACTCAGGATTCTGCGCCATCTTTTGAATCACGAAGGGGATTATGTGGGGGCGCTTCAGCAAATTCCCGAGCAGATAATGCTTTGGGTCTACGCTGTCTCTTCATGGCTTTTCAACGAAAAACTTTCAATATACGCCCAAGTCGGCGGACCTTTGCCCAAAGAACTTCCTCTGTTTCTTAGTTTTGACAGAAAAGATTTGGAACCGTACAGGAACATTCTTGAGGACAACCATATGTATCCGCCTCCTTTCCGCAATCTGAAACCGTTTCCGGCAATCCGCCTTATGCACAGAACCGTGGACACAAAAGTTGACGCAAAAATGCACAGCGTAAAAATTACAAATGAAGGAGTGGCTCTTTCTTTCACTTTGGACAAAGGACAATACGCCACGACTTTTCTGGCGCATCTTTTTGTTTTGCTTTCGGGAAAACCGCCGGAAGAAATTCCTGATATAGTTGTGGACACAAAATCGCTTTTAGGAGAGGGAAGTTCGGAAAGCGCCATAGAATTTTTCAAAGAAGTGCTTCATACAAAAAGAGATAATATTTTTGAAAAGTTAATCGGCGAAGAAAACTAAACAAAAATAAAACCCCCGTCGAAAGGCGGGGGTGCGGAAATGAGTCCGCGAAGGGGAGAAGGCGTTCAGGCTTCGTCGATGGTCGACTGGCTTGCGATGACCACTTCCAGGCGGCCGCCGCGTACGACGAGGGCGTTCAGGGGCTGGCGCTCCTGTTTGCCCACGAAGTTAATCGTGGCGGGATTGCCCACGGCTGAGTTGTCCCAGACATGGCCGAACCACGTGGATTTCGCCAGGGCGCGCAGCGCCTCGTCCACCTTGCGGGGAAGAGGCAGCTTGTTGGCGCCGCGGACGAACGAAAGCACGACCACGAACTTCGGCGCGCGGTCTTCCTTGCGCTGCACGTAGTGGTGCAACGATTCCAGCGCGAAGCCGGAATTGACGAGGCCGCGGCGTATGAAGCCGGCGTGGCAGGCTTCGATGTTCTGGTACACCATCGTGCCGGTGTCCGTCATGCCGTTGCGCACGCGGCCGGTTTCCGCCAGGTCGGATTGACCGGCTTTCATCGCCTGGAGCTTGTGGGTTCCGGCGATGATGCCCTCGGCTTTGCGTTCCACCGACGGGATACCGTCGGGGATATGCTTCGGGTTGGTGAAAAAAAACTTCACCAGAAACTGGTCTTGACCCTGCAGGCTGAGGCCGGGCACTTCCGAGATGACTGCGTTCATCAGAATTCTCCTCTTGGAAAAAGTATTTCAATGGCAGGCCGGAAATCCGGACTACCCCTATACAGCGACCCTCATTAAAGCATATTTAGAGTGAAAAGTCAATGGGTTTGCCGGCACTCCCGTAAAGGGGTTAAAAACGTTGCTTTTTACGGGAAGTAGGTTAATATGTGGGGTATAACCAGCCTAAGAGGCTCAGGTTTTGTTTATGGCCACAACCAAGAAAACAACTAAAGAGACCAAAGTAGCTAAAGAAGTTAAGGCGAAACCGAAAGCCAAGGTAATTGCCGACGAATTCGCTATTTTTGAGACCGGAGGGAAGCAATATAAGGTTTCTCCCGGCGAAACGGTTTCCGTTGAGAAAATAAAGGGTGCTTTCACCGTTGGCGACAAAATCGAGTTTGATAAGGTACTCCTCGTGGACAACGGCACCGATACTTCCATCGGCACTCCGTACATTTCCGGCGCGAAAATAGAGGCCAAACTGAAGGAAATAGGAAGGGAGGCCAAAGTTACCGTTGTTAAATACAAAGCCAAGAGCCGTTATTACAAGAAACGCGGCCATCGCCAGCCATTCTTTAAAGTGGAAATAGTTTCGATAAAGTAAAAATCCCGGAACAAGCCGGGATTTTTCATTGGCGGTTTTATCCGCGGTTTTTCAGGGCGTGGGAGAGAGTATCGGAGTCGGAGTACTCAAGTTCCGTGCCCGTGGAAAGACCGCGTCCCAGAGTCGTTATTTTGACCTTAGGGGCGAGCGGGGCGATAGTTCTGCGCACATACTCCGCCGTATTTTCGCCTTCGGGATTGGCGGAGAGGGCTATTATTATTTCGGTCAGTCCGTTTTCAGACAGTTTTTTAATTCTTGCCACAAGTTCGCGGATTCGGATTTTCTCCGCCGGATCTTTTTCAAGAATAGGGAGCAGCCCGCCCAGTATGAAATAAAGTCCCTTGTATGTGTCGCTTTTACGTAACGCTTCCTGGTCAACGTCTTTCTCCACAATCATTAATGTCTTGCGGTCGGTTGAACTGGCGGAGCATACGGCGCACAGCGGACCGTTTTTACGGGTGAAATACAGGAAACAATCGGGACACTGCGAAACCGAATCTTTGAGGGTTTCTATTTCCTTGGAGAAACGGCTGAGGGTTTCTTTGTCCTGGGCAAGCAGAAAATAAGCAAAACGGCGCGCCTGGCGCGGTCCCGTGCCGGGAAACTGCTTAAAAAATTCTACAAGTTTGTTGAAACTGTCCATCGGTTTTGGTGCGGTTGTTTAAAAATCCTGGGCTAAAGAAGGCGGAGTAAAATCTCCGAACTCACTTTTTTCGATGGAGAGGAATGTTGATTTTTTATCGTCAAAGTAAAGTTCAACTTTTCCGGTCGGACCGTTTCTGTGCTTTTCAATCATTATTTCCGCCACATTCGGTTTGTCCGGGTTGTCCTGATATTTGTCTTCGCGGTGTATGAACATAACAACGTCGGCGTCCTGTTCAATGGAACCTGAATCGCGGAGGTCGGAGAGGCGGGGTTTGCCTCCGCGCGCTTCCACTGCGCGGGAGAGCTGGGAGAGGGCAAGAACGGGGACATTAAACTCCTTGGCCATTCCTTTCAGAGAGCGGGAAATTTCGGTGACCTGGTTTACCATTGAGTCGTAGATACGGGAAGTGGACATAAGCTGAAGGTAATCAACGACAATGAGTCCGATTTCTTTGCCTTGTTCCGCCTGAAAGCGGCGGACAATGCTTCGCATGCGGAGTACCGAACTTGCCGGCTGGTCGTCTATGAAAAGAGGCGCTTTATTTAATCTCTCTATTCCTTCGCCGAGCTTTGTAAATTCGTCGTCAAGATTCAACCGTCCCGTGCGCAGCCGCCAGGCATCAACGCGCGACTCTGCCGAGACCATGCGGTCAACAAGCTGTTGCGAACTCATTTCAAGAGAGAACACGCCGACAGGTATATTATTTTGAGTCGCGGCGTGGCGGGCAATGTCGAGCGCCAGGGAAGTCTTTCCCATTGAAGGGCGCGCCGCCAGAATTATAAGATCCGATTTTTGGAGGCCGGATAGTTTGTTGTCCAATTCCGGGAAGCCTGTCGGTACGCCGCGCAGTTCCGCTCCCGCTTTGTGAAGCTTGTCTATGCGCTCCCAGGCATCGTGGAGCAAGTCTTTCATCTCCTGGAATTTCTGCCCCTTGCTTAAAGTTGTGACGTTATAAATTTTTTTCTGTGCTTCTTCAAGAATGTGCTCAAGTTCGCGTTCTTCGCTGTATCCGAGTTCGCCTATGTGGTTTGCCGCTTCAATTAGGCTTCGCAGTACAGATTTTTTAAAAACTAAATCGGCGTAATAGCTTAAGTTTGAGGCTGAAGGAACTGAGTTAACGAGTTCAGCCAAGTATCCGCCGCCGCCTATCATGTCCAATTGTTTTTTCTCGCGCAGTTTGGTGGAGAGTGAAAGCAAATCAATCGGCTCGCGCTTGTTGGCGAGCTCAAGCATATTTTGAAAAATAATTCTGTGCTTTTCGGCGTAAAAAGATTCCGGACGGATTAGGTCGATGATGTCGAAGATTGCTTCGGGGCGTAGCATTATGGAACCCAAAAGTGCTTTCTCGGAGTCGAGACTTTGCGGGGGTATTCTGCTTGCTGCGTAAAGAGGATCGTTTGCCATGGGGGTTATTGTACCATATGCAAGTAATCAAAAAACCCTTATTTTAAAGGGTTTTGTGGAATAGTATGGGGAGAAGCGGGGGATAAGATTATCTTTTATCAACTTTCGGACCATTGTCAGTGTCGCGTACGGAATAACCGGCGGATTCTATTTTTTCACGCAGTTCATCTGAAAGAGCCCAGTCTTTTGATTTTCTGGCATGTTCGCGTTTTTGGGCCAGCTCAAGGATTTCTTCCGGTATCTCAGGCTTGCGGGCGCTGTGCAGACTAAGACCAAAAATTTTATCAAAATAAAGCAGAGTAGCTTTTTTATCAGGCAGGGAAATATTTTCGTCTTTTAGCATATCCCACATCAGGGCGATTGCTCTTGGTGTGTCCAGGTCATTTCCCATGAAATGTTCAAAGTTTGTTTTGTAAGTCAGGTCAACGGCGCCTTCGTCGGGAAGCTGTGCGGATGTCGCGGTCAGTTTACTGAGGGCGTTGTTTGCGGCCTCCAATGATTCCCACGTGAAGTTGAGAAGTGTGCGGTAGTGGGCTGTCAAAAGAAGGTAGCGGTAGGAAAGAGGAGAAAAACCTTTTTCGCCGAGTTCGCGGAGAGTCAAAATATTTCCGAGAGACTTGGACATCTTTTTTCCGTCCACAAGTATGAAATTATTATGCAGCCATGTTTTGACAAACGGTACTCCGGTCGCCGATTCGGACTGGGCGATTTCGTTTGTGTGATGTGGAAATATCAAATCCACTCCGCCGGTGTGTATGTCAAAAGTTTCTCCGAGAGCATCCATGGACATAGCTGAACACTCAATGTGCCAACCCGGACGTCCCCGGCCGAAAGGAGCGTCCCAAACTACAGTCCCGTCTTCTTCCGAGTAAAATTTCCACAGGGCAAAATCCTGCGGGTTGTCCTTGTCGTACTCGTCGTTTTTTATGCGTTCGCGCATTTCGCGGTCAAGAGTGAGTCCGGCCAAGACTCCGTAATGCTGGTCTTTTTCTATTGAAAAATAAATACCGTCTTCTCCCTGATAGGCAAAGCCTTTTTCCAGAAGTTTTTCTATGAGGGAAATCATCAGATTGACGTTGTCCGTTGCCCGCGGCATTTGCTTGGCGCTTTGTATGTTCATTGACCCGATATCGGAAATAAAGGCGTTCAAATAGCGCTCCGTGAGCTCCTGGAGGGTCACACCTTCTTCGCGGCTTCTGCGTATGGTCTTGTCGTCCACGTCGGTTATATTCATTACCTGTTTAACTTCAAGCCCGGAGAGCTCGCAGGCACGGCGCAAAAGGTCGGACAGAAGAAAAGAGCGCAAGTTGCCTATATGCGTGTAGTCATAGACGGTTGGACCGCAGTGGTACATGGACACTTTGCCCTGAATAAGCGGTGTGAATGGTTCTATTTGCCTGGTCAGAGTGTTGTAAAAACGCAGGTCCATATCAGATGAGGTCGTATTTTCTTAAAATCAGGTAAGTCAGAACAGCGGAGAGAATCATAAAGCTCACCACTATCGGGAATTCATTTTGGCTGTTGGCAAACGGAATAAATTTTGAATTAATCCCGAATACGTCAACCACCAGCGCCGCCGGAAGAAGAATGGCTGTTATGGCTGTCAGTACTTTTACCGAGCGGTTGGTCTTGCTTGTAAGCAGGGAATCGTTTGTCTCCCGCAAATCAAGAACAGTTTCTTTTTGGTTTTCTATTATGTTCCAGATTTTGTAATAATCGCTCAAAAGGGATTCAGTATAAAGACCGAATTCTTTTCCAAAGAGCGACTTGCTCTCATTTTGGAATGATTCCAGAACTTCCTTGTGGAAGCGGGTGACCTCCTTGAAATCAAGAAGCTGGCGGTTTATTTCAGAAATGGTGGTAACCATCTCGCCTTCTTTACCGTTGAAAATATTTTCCTCGGCAATTTTCAGGTGCCTGTTGGTTATGGCCAGATGAGCTTCCACTTCTTTGTAGAGTTCACGCAGAAGATAAAAGAAAAGGGCGCCGGCGTGGTCGAAACCGCAGCCGCGTTCCAAAACGGAGCAGGCCTCAAGGGATTTGCGAAAGATATCTATTGCGGGAATGCGCCCGAAATGAGTCGTAATCAGGAAGTTTTTGCCTATTATAAAATCTATTTCGTCCGTGGGGTCGTTTCCGTTGCTGCTTCTGTTTTGTCCCGAAATCATCGGGAAGTGCAGGACAAGGTAGACGTAATTTTTGTAGTAGTCGACTTTTGAATGAAAAGTTGTGGATAAAATCTCGTTACTTACAATCGGATGTATTTTGTGGCTTTTAATTAATGGAGTTACTTCGTCCAGGGTTGGAGACTCTATATCTATCCAGGTCAGGCCGTCGTGGGTATAGGTTGATATCATAATAATTACATAATATCACGTCGTAATTTAAAAAATAACTTGCGGCGAAAGCTCTCTCATGAGAAAATTGTCCAATGCAAGAGAGAAAGCCCCTCCATATTTTGTTTTTGTCCGTGTTTTTTATTGTCTCCGTCGGAGGGGCCTTTATCGGCGGTTATACTCTGGGGCATAAAAAAAGCACGATAATTTTAAATGCTCCTACCATAAAAAATCAGGACGCCGCTTTTCCGGTGACCCAGGCTGACTTTGCCCCATTCTGGAATGCCTGGGCTCTGCTTGACCAGAAGTTCGCGTCGGCAAAAGCCACCTCAACAAAGCCCGTGACGGATCAGGAAAAAGTATGGGGAGCCATACAGGGGTTGGCCGGTTCTTTGGGAGACCCTTACACGGTTTTCTTTCCGCCGGAACAAAATAAATCTTTCAAGGAAAGCATAGCCGGGGAATTCAGCGGAGTAGGGATGGAAGTGGGAATGCGCGACAGAATACTGACCGTCATAGCCCCGCTCAAAGGTTCTCCTTCGGAACTCGCCGGCGTTAAAGTCGGAGATAAAATTTTGAAGATAGATAAAGAAACGACGGCGAATCTTTCGGTTGAGGATGCTGTTGAACGCATCCGCGGCAAGAAGGGAACCACTGTTACGCTGAACCTTTACCGTGAAAGCAGGAAAGAACCATTCGATATTTCAATAGTGCGCGACATAATACAGATACCTACAATTGATACTGAAGTCAAAGACGGGGTGTTCATTGTCCGCCTTTACAGCTTCACCGCCCAGTCCCCGGACCTTTTCCGTGCTGCCCTGCAAAAGTTTACAGAAGCGAAGACGGACAAACTAATACTCGATTTACGCGGAAATCCGGGCGGCTATCTGGAGGCGGCGGTGGATATGGCCAGCTGGTTTTTGCCGGCGGGGAAAACAATTGTCCGTGAATCGTTTAAAGACAGGCCTGAAGAAATTTACAGAAGCAAGGGTTACAATATTTTCGGCGATAATTTGAAGATGGTTATTTTGGTTAACGGGGGTTCCGCTTCGGCGTCTGAAATTTTAGCCGGAGCATTGCATGAACACGGCAGGGCTAAGCTTGTGGGTGAAAAAACTTTCGGCAAGGGCTCGGTGCAGGAACTTGTTCCGGTGACGGACGACACATCGCTCAAAATCACCATAGCCAGATGGCTCACTCCCGACGGCGTTTCTATTTCAGAGAGCGGAATTATTCCTGATACTGTCGTTGCCCCCGCAAAGGAAGGTGAAAAGGAACTTGACCCTCAGCAAAAGAAAGCGTTTGAAATTTTGAACAACTGGAAATAAAGATTATCGGCGCGGGGTTGCGCGCACGGCCTTGTTTGGTGCAAGATATCGGGATGAAAGTAATATTTTTACAGGACGTAGCGCGCATAGGGCGCAGAGGGGAAATAAAAGAAGTATCAGACGGGTACGCCCTTAATTTTCTTATTCCGCGCAAACTGGCGCGCGAGGCCAGCGACAAAGTCGTTGCGGAAATTGCCAAGGCAAAAGAAGCCGGAAAAATGAAGGAAGCGGAAGGAAATGAATCTCTGCTTTTGGCGCTTTCCGCCCTGGAGATATCACCGCTTATTTTGAAACATAAAGCCAATGAAAAGGGTCATCTGTTCGCGGCCATTTCGATTAAGGAAATAATTGAAACTCTTGAGAGGCGCGGTATTTATATAAACCCCGAAGAATTGGAAATAACCGGGCACGTTAAGGAAACGGGGAAACACGAACTCAGGATAAAGCGCGGAGGGGTGGATAAAAAAATCACCCTCGTCATTGAGGGGATTTAGTCGGAGCTATATTACGTTTGCCACTTTGTGGACTGCCTTTGTTCCGTCAAAACGGATTTTTCTTTTGTGCGTGTATTGTACCGTTCCGGCCTTGAGAGAGTAGAGAGTGTGGTCGTTTCCGACGGCCACGTTTTTACCGGCCAAAATCTTGGTTCCGCGCTGGCGGACAATAACAGAACCGGCTTTAGCCACTTCTCCTGCGTAAAGCTTGGTTCCCAGATATTTCGGGTTTGAATCCCTTAGGTTTTTCGCGGTTCCTGCCGCTTTTCTTGTTGCCATGTTCTATAATCTATATGTGGCAGACATACTACATAAGATTAGCTTAAAAATCAAGAGTTGGACGGGTAATTTGGCATCTTTTGCCTCCGGGCTTGAAAATGCCACAACCCGCGATGTTTTTGTCGTTTTGGTCCTTATAGGAACGGCGCTTTTCTCGTTCGGTCTGGGAAGGGTTTCTGTTCTGGCGCCGCGCCCGCCTGTTGTTATAACAATGGCGACTTCAAGCGATGTTTATCTGTCCCCGGCGGCGGATATCTCCGGCGAGGGCTCAGTAAACCAGACGGCTTCAGCGGCAGGAGCAGGGGCGGCTATAACCGGCACAAGAACGACCCGTTCCTATTATTTTTCATGGTGTAGCGGGGTAAATAGAATAAAGGAAAAAAACCGCGTGTATTTTAATTCTAAGGAAGAGGCTGAAAACGCCGGGTATCATCCGGCGTCTTCCTGCGTTAAGTAAGCACCGGTTTTATTCCGCGGAGTCGTCCTCGCTACCTGTTTTTTTGGTTGCTTTTAGCATAGTGGTTTTTTTCTGTTTTATTGCCACGGAAAGAGATTCTTTAACGTCCTGAGGCAGAGTCTCATAAATTTCCGCCAGTTTCTTTTCGTCCGGTTCCAAGATTTTTTGAATAAGTCCGGCTTTCTCCAGAAGCGGGGTTGCTTTTTCCAGGTCGAAGGATCTTTTTTCAGTTACGGTTTTAGTCAGAAATCCGGCGTCTCCAAAAACGCGTCCGACATTTTCGCGCTCCATGTATTCAAGAATAATATCCCTGGCTGCAGATATTTTTTCTTTTAGCCCGCTTTCTTCTTTTTTTGATTCAAAAAATTGTTCTACGGCTTTCTTCAGTTCTTCTTCGGTTGCTCCTTCTTTCTTTTTGTATTCGTGCGACCACATGGGGCACATCGCTCTAAATCCGCAATAATCGCACAGCGGTCCCGGTTGGGGAGGGAAGTCGCCTTTTTCCTTACGCATTTCTATTTCACGGATTTTCTCCAGAATTGTCTGCCGTGTCCGGGCTCGGCGTTCTTCTTTTGATTCCGTAGGTGCGGCGGTTATTTTTTCATTATGTTTCAGGAAAAAAAGAGACGCGTGTATCGTTTTTTTACCCGCTTCCGGCCAGCGATCAACCAAAGCAAGCTCGTAAAGTCCAAGTTGAAGGTTTTCATTAACCATATCCTGCGACGGAAGCCTTTTCCCAGTTTTGTAGTCTATTAGTTCAAAAGAATCGTCGGTTAGGTTTTTGTCTATTCGGTCTATCACTCCGGCTATGGTGTGTGTTTCTCCGGTTTTGTCGTCCGGAAGTTCCAGCCAAAATCTGCTTTCCAGCGCCACCGGATTAAAACGCCAGGGCTGGTTTTTTTGGTAAAAATTTCTGAGTAGCTTTACGCCCTCCTCGTAATACAGTTTTTCTTCTTTTTCCTTGCGCGATTCATCGGACCAAACGACCGTACCTCTCCGGTCGTTCCATTTTGAGGAGAAAAAATTTACAACTTCGTCTTCGGCCGGGAAGAGGGGACTTGCTTCGAACATATATTTAAGCGCGGAATGGATGAGCGTTCCAAATACGGCATCTATGCGTTTGGGTGTTTCAAGCTTTTCTATTTCCTGAAATTTATATTTGAGTGGACAGACTCCGTAGGTATCAAGGGCGGTGAAAGAGGTCTTCATATCCCCATTGTATTGCCGGATGAAAAAAACGCAAAAAATGTTATAATTCAGTTCAAGGATTAAAACTAACCTGTCTCTTAATTTATGGCAAAAATATCGGAAATTTTTACGGGAATTAAATCATTCGTGTCCGGGAGCCCTTGGGTTTCAGCTTTTATAGCTTTAATTTTAGCGGCCGGCGGCTGGTATTTCTGGGGGACAAACAAAACAGCCGAAATTAAAACAGTAGAGGTAATAAGGGGAACCGTCGAACAGACAGTTTCTGTGACCGGGAAAGTAAAACCCGCAAAAGATGCCAAATTATCGTTTGAAAAAGGGGGGCGCATAGCGATGGTTTATCACCGCGTGGGAGACAGGGTGGGAGCCGGAGAGGCGTTGGTTGCTTTGGAAAACGGAGATATTTCTGCGCAGCTGGCGCAGGCCAAAGCCATAGTCAGGGCTGAAGAAGCAAAGCTTTCCGAGCTAAAGAGCGGAACACGCCAGGAAGACCTGCAGATATCGCGCACAGAAGTGCAGAATGCGGTGAACGACGCGACCAATGACATAAAGAACGGTTATCAGAGCGCAGATGACGCAATACGAAACAAAGTTGACCAGTTTATGCTTAATCCGCGCAGTTCGACCCCCCAGCTTTCTTTTGCCGTTAATGATTTTCAACTGAAGACGGATATTGAAAGCAACCGTCTTATGTTGGAAGGGACTTTAACTTCATGGAAAACTTCAGTTTCAGCGCTGAATGGTACTTCGGATGTAAGCCGTTTTATAATCGAGGCAAAAACAAACCTGCGTTCAGTCCAGGCTTTTCTTGATAAAGTGGCGTTTGCAGTTAATGCTCTCACAACAAGTTCGACTCTTTCCCAAACCACCATAGACGCATACAAAGCCGCCATAAGCACGGCCAGAACAAACGTAACAACCGCTTTGGGTACGATTTCAGCATCGGAAGAAAAATTGGCAAACGCTAACTCAAAATTATCTCTGAAAGTTGCCGGTTCAACGGCTGATCAGATAAAGGCGCAGGAGGCCGGATTGGACGCGGCGCAAGCCAGCGTATCAAATTTGGAGGCTCAGTTTGCCAAAACAATTATCCGTTCGCCTATTTTGGGGATTGTGACAAAACAGGATGCCAAGCGCGGGGAAATTGCTTCCCCGGCCGTTCCCTTGGTTGCGGTTATTTCCGACGCTTTGTATGAGATAGAGGCAAATATACCCGAGGCCGATATTGCCAAAGTAAAAATCGGATACTTGGCGCGCGTTACTTTGGATGCTTACGGAAGCGATGTTGCCTTCACGGCGGTTATAACCGAAATCAATCCGGCGGAAACTGTTATAGACGGGGTTCCGACTTACACGACAAAATTGCAGTTCAAAGAAAATGACCCGCGGATAAAGTCCGGTATGACGGCCAACACAGATATTGCCGGAGAGAAAAAAGAGGACGTTCTTTTCATTCCGGGACGCGTGATAACGGCAAAAGCCGGCGTAAAGACCGTTACGGTAGTGGAAGGGGAATCTGTCCGCGAAGTTACGATTACTACCGGACTGCGCGGTTCAAACGGCAATGTTGAAATTTTAAGCGGTCTATCCGAAGGAGAAATGGTAAAAAGCGAGTAAGGTAAAGATTTCAAAAATGCCTCTCTTAGAACTTAAAAATATCGAGAAGACTTATCATGATGAGCAGGTGGCTACGGATGTTTTAAAGAAGGTAACTTTCTCCATAAATGAAGGAGAGTTTATAGCCATTATGGGGCCGTCGGGCTCCGGCAAATCCACCATACTTCATATTTTGGGTTTTTTGGATAAGCCAACGGGAGGGGAGTACCGCTTTGAAGGCAAGGCTCTGGAAGAATATTCAGAGGAAGAGATTGCGCGCGTGCGTAATAAAAAATTCGGTTTTATTTTTCAATCATTCAACCTTTTGCCGCGTACCACGGTTTTGGAAAACGTAAAACTTCCGCTTGTATACTCCGGTGTTAGGGAGGAAGAGTGGGACAAAATGGCGCGCGACGCCGTTGAGTCGGTGGGGCTTACTCACCGTCTGGATTTTGAGCCTTCTCAGCTTTCCGGCGGTGAAAAACAGCGCGTGGCTATTGCCAGGGCTCTTGTAAATAACCCCCAGGTCATTTTTGCCGACGAACCAACGGGCAATCTTGACTCAAAATCCGGTGACCTGATTATGAAGATTATCCAAAAATTGAATGCGGAAAAGGGCCACACTATCATATTGATTACCCACGAAACCTACACGGCTGAATACGCGGAACGCATTGTGCGTATCTATGACGGGTCGGTGGAGAGCGACACAAAGGTCGCGAATCGCCGGACCGGCGGCATTTTTGAAAAATAATATGACACTCCGACACACAATCCGCACAGCATTAACAGGACTTAAAACAAATAAAACGCGTTCAGCTTTGACAACGCTCGGCATAGTCATAGGAGTCACGGCAATCATAATGGTGGTTTCTTTGGGGCAAGGGGCGCAGAATCTGATTTTGGGAGAAATACAGAGCATCGGCTCCAAAGTTGTAGGGATTGTGCCGGGACGACAACCGAAAGGACCGACGGATATTTTGGCAACCCTAACGGCTTCTTTGAAACAGCGCGATTTGGATGCTTTGAGCCGCAAGGAGAATGTTCCGTACGCGCAGGATATTATGCCTGTTGTCTTCGGGAGTGAAAGCAGTTCTTTTGAAGGTCAGACTTACAGGCTTACTATTATCGGAGGAACCGGACTTATGGCGGAGATATACAACGCCTTTCCGGAACGTGGCCGCAATATAACAGAAGATGATGTGCGCGGGTCGGCCGATGTGGCCATTTTGGGTTCAAAGGTTGCGGAGGAATTGTATCCGGGCGGCGATATTTTGGGACAGCGTATAAAAATGAAAGGGCGCAGTTTTCTTGTCATAGGAGTGCTTCCAAAAAAGGGAGGATCTTCGTTTTTGAATTTTGACGAGTTGGCTATGGTTCCATACACGACGGCACAGAATTATATTTTCGGTATAAAACATTTTAACCGCATAGTCGTGCGCGCGGATTCAGAAGCTAACGTCCTGCAGACGGTGGAAGACATCAAAACAACTTTGCGCACCATGCACAACATCACCGACCCGTCTAAAGATGATTTTGGTATTGAAACTCAGGCCGACGCGATGAAGACAGTCGGCACCATTCTGACCACTCTTACAATGTTTTTGGCGCTTGTTGCGGCGATTTCTCTTTTTGTCGGGGGCATAGGTATTATGAATATAATGCTCGTTTCCGTCACGGAAAGAACCAGGGAAATAGGTTTGCGCAAAGCAATCGGGGCGACAAGACGGGACATACTTGCGCAGTTTCTTTTTGAGGCGGTTATGTTAACAGGGGTTGGGGGAATAATAGGCATTCTTTTGGGTGCCCTGCTTTCCTTTACCATTTCTTTTGCAATAAGTAATGTGTACGGATTGGCCTGGACATTCAGTTTTCCCATCAATGCGGCGCTTATAGGCATAGGAGTTTCCAGCGCCGTGGGTCTTATATTTGGAATTTACCCGGCCCGAAAAGCGGCGGGGAAGAGTCCGATAGAAGCTCTTAGGTATGAATGATATTTTTGATAGAATATAAAGATTGCAATTATGTTCCGCCGATTTTTAATTGAAAAAACAGCAAACCGTCTGGGAGGAAAATCCGGAAGCCGACGCCGCAGGTATTCAAAGAAGATTCTGAATGGCACCGGCAAGGTACTGAGCGTGGCCGTAGGCAGGCATGATTTCGTGTGGTTCCACCACAGGCATTTGTTCCGCACAGACTCTTTACCGATAGTGAGAAAAACTGTTTATGCCGTTCTTTTTCCCATCTATGTTCCGCTGGCCTTCTTTTTGGCTTTCACTAATGAATGGTGGCAGGGGCTGAACGGAAAAATTACTATTTTATATGTGATATTGTGGCCGGTTTATTTCATCACCTCTTTTTTTATGGCCGCTACGTACGAATGGTGGGAAGATCTTAAGAAGTAGTTATCCACTTAGGGTTTTATTTTTATCGGAGTACGATATAGAGAGGAGGTTCCTGCATTTTGTAAGTTTTACTTGAAGGGAGGTCGTCATGACCCAGTCCGGAAGTGCCACAGTTCCAGAAGTTCCCCAAACAGACAGCCCCGGTGCCGAAGATTTGGTTGCCTCGGCTTGGGCCGCTTTCTGGGGGTTCCCGCAGTTGCTTGGAAGGGAATTTGGACGTGCGGCAATAGAGCTGCACGCCGACCTCGTCGGGAAAGTCGCCTACAGGACTTTTCCTCCGTATTTCCAGGATAGCCGCCCCGCGCGTCCTTTCAACATTCTGAGGATAGGGGACACGGCTTCTTCTCTGACCGAGATAAAGCCGGAGCTTTTGCTTTATTTTGCACGGGCAAGCGACGATTGGAATGTCCTGCATTTCAGCGAGGCTCATGCGGCCGGCACCAGGTTCAAGCGTCCTATTGCCCATGGGATGCTCGTCGGTTCTTTCGTTTCGGCGCTTTTGTCCAAGGAATTACCCGGCGCCGGGACACTCTACGAGTCCCAGTCTTTCCTTTTCAAGGCCCCGGTTTTCATCGGGGACAGGATAACCACGCGTGTTACAGTGACCGGTCTCGATGCCGAAAAAAGAAGGGTCACCCTTTCTGTCGAAGCCCGCAATCAGGACATGGTTGTCGTTCTCGGAGGGGAAGCGGTTGTGCGTCTTATGAAGCCTTCGTAGTGTTTCGACTGAGAGGCAAACAGTACCAATACAAATGGCGCTGTTTTTTAATTAAAAAACGCAGCCAACTTGGCTGCGCGTCTAGCGTGGTGAAAAAACTTTCGCTCTGTTTTCCTCCGGGTAATGTTCACCCAGGGCCCGTTTGAATTCACCTGTCCCGTAGTCAACAAGAACTATGCGGCCGCCGAGCCATCCAAAATGTTCCGGTTTGTTCAGATCCACGGTGTTGGTGTGGCAATCCCGGAGTTCTCTGAACGGACAGTCGGGAAGTTCCGGAGACATGATCATTCTTAGTGGCCGTTCCTGGATATTTACCAATCCCAGCGAAAAAAGCGTTTTTGCCAGAGGAAGGTCCGGATGTTCTCTGCTGATTTTCCATTCGGTCAAATTCGCGACGATGCCGGAAAATAACCCTTTCAGTATGGCTAAAGGGATATTTGGGTTGTGCATTTGCATGCGTTTCCACACCAGACCCTGTTTTTTCCAGTAAAGAAACCGGCGGACAAAATAAAATCCGCGGAACATCGCAAACTTTACCGCGGTGTTTCCGGCCACCAGAACAAGACGGCTGGAACCTCTTTTGAAGTACATTTCGCCCCCTCGGTATGTTTGTCTTAATATTTTCTACAACAAAAAGTATTATGTGGCAATTATCTTTTCTTTTTGGGAGAAAAGGAGGATAATGCCCTATCATATCCTCGCCCAAAAGGCGGGGAGTGTCCGTTTATGGCGGAAAAGAAAAACTATGCAAAAAATGCATAAAAAAACCAGACACAGGGAAGAAACTCTCTCAACAAAGACCCAAGTGCTAAAAGAATATTGGAAAGCCATACATCCACATGTTTGGTCGGCTGTTTTTGTCGCGTCCGCTCTGGTTATTACGGGGCTGGTAAGTATTTTCACTCCGGTTTTTTACAAACAATTTTTTGATGTGCTTACCGCATCTTCAGACAACAAAGTACAGGCGACCCCTGTTCTTGTTAAAACTATTTTTTATATTTTTGCGTTAAACGCAGTGTCATGGGCCGCTTTCCGGAGCGCCAGTTTTGTAAATGCCGGATTTCAGACAAAAGTTATGGCCGGTTTAAAGAGGATTTCTTTTGAATACCTTTTGGGTCATTCCTATTCTTTTTTTGCCAGTCGGTTTACCGGTTCGCTTGTCCAGAGAGTTAACCGTTTCGCCAGAAGCTTTGAAGTTCTAGCGGACAGACTTCTCTGGAGCATTATCCCGCTCGGTGTGCGCATAACGGGGATGAGTATAGTCGTTTGGTTCATAGAACCGGTAATAACTTTTTCCATAATCGCGCTGGTGTTTGCTTTTATGATTTTTAATTACTTTTTTACGCGCTGGAAACTTAAATATGAAATAGAACGGGCTGAAGCCGATTCATTCAGCACGGCCGTGCTTTCTGATGCCATAACTAATCACAACACAGTCCAGCTTTTTAACGGTGAGAAAGCGGAAACGGATTACTTCAGGGAAGTAACGGGAGAGCAGGCGCGTATTACCAGGTTCACTTGGAATTTACACGGAATTACCGACTCAGTACAGGCGGGTTTTCTTATTGTGGCCGAGCTTGCGCTTTTTTACTTTTCCATAAAATATTGGCAGGCCGGTATTTTTACTGTTGGGACATTTGTGCTTATACAAGCTTATATAATAAGTTTAGGGGGGCAGCTTTGGGATTTTTCGCGGATAATACGCGATCTGTACCAGAGTTTTGCCGACGCCAAGGAAATGGTGGATGTTTTGGTTTTGCCGCAGGAGATAAAAGATTCCCCGGAGGCAAGCCCTTTAAAAATATTTAAAGGGAATATGTATTTTGAAGATGCCGCGTTCACTTTTAAGAAAGGCAGGGAAGTGCTGAAAAGTTTTAATTTGGAAATTCGTGGAGGTGAGAAAACAGCGCTTGTGGGACCGTCCGGTTCCGGTAAATCCACCATCGTGCGCCTTATTATGCGCCTTTATGATGTCTCCGGCGGTAAAATTAAAATTGACGGGCAGGACATAAAAAGCGTCACCTTGGAATCGCTACGCGGTAATATTGCCCTTGTGCCGCAGGACCCCATTCTTTTTCACCGTACGCTTTTGGAAAACATAAGATATGGACGCAGAGACGCGACTGACGAAGAAGTAAAACGGGCGGGGGATTTGGCGCATTGCGATGAATTTATAAAAGGACTCCCATATGGTTACGAAACGTATGTTGGCGAGAGGGGGATTAAGCTTTCCGGAGGGGAACGCCAGCGTATTGCCATTGCCCGCGCCATTTTAAAGAACGCGCCTATTCTTATTTTGGACGAGGCCACATCAAGCTTAGATTCGCATTCCGAGTATTTGATTCAGGACGCGCTGGATAAACTGATGGAAGGGAAGACCTCAATCGTCATTGCTCACCGTCTTTCTACAATCCGTAAAATGGACCGCATATTGGTGTTGGATAACGGTACAGTTGTGGAAGACGGGAAACATGATGAGCTTTCTACACGTGAAGGAGGTTTGTATAACAAGCTTTGGAATCTTCAAGCCGGCGGATTTTTGGCTGATGATGAAGTGGTGGAAGAAAAAGTAAGTGATGAGGAAGAATAATAGTTAAATTAAAAATCCCCGGAAAGGGGATTAGTAGTCGCGTACAGGGCGGATGATGGGCATGCGCAAGCGGAGCATGCTTTCCGCGCGGTTTCCAAACTGCGTACGGAAGCCCAAGACCCCGTCGCCAAATTGTTGAGCGTAGACATTCATTGCGTTGAAGTTAAATGTGTAAACCCAAACGACAAATGTCACATGACTTTCTATGCGGTCATTTTTATTCTGTATCCATGTTGTAAGTTCATGGATACACTTTCGCATAAGAAGGGGGGCGAGACCTTTTTTCTGAAAGGCGGGGTCTATGCCGATTTGGTCCAGTTCAATGGCCGGTTCTGCCCGGCGGAATCCACCGTGGACTTGCCAGCCGGCGTAGCCGGCAACTACGTCGTCCACTAAGATAACGAAGTACTGGTATAGAGGGAAGGCTTTGTACCAGCATTTCACCCACTCGCCCGCACTTTCTTCTTTGTCACGGTCACCTATAAAAACGGTGGAGTTTATTGCGGCTATAGTTTTGAGATCGTCCTCTTCGGCACGGCGAATGAGGATTTTTTCCGGTGTTTGTTTCGGCATTTTTGCTCCTGACCTAAAATGAACCTGTTTCGTATAACTTCTTTTCGGGCTGGAATATTTCAATTGAAGGAGTAGTATTTGCATTACTATGGTCCAAAAAATTGAAGACTTTAAAATTGAATCGGAAAGGATTGTTCTCGTTCCTATTTCTCAGGAATATAAAGAAGTTATTTTTAGGGAGTTTACGGATGAAATAACTCTTTATATGTTTCCGTCCACTCCAAAGGAAATTTCAGAAACAGAAGAATTTATACGGGCCACTTTAGAAAAAGTTCAAAAAAAGGAAGAGATAGTTACTGTTATACTCAAAAAAGAAAACAGTGAATTCCTTGGGTGTTGCGGGCTTCACCACATAGATACTAAAACACCGGAAATCGGTATTTGGTTAAAGAAAGGCGCGCATGGCTACAAATACGGGCAAGAAGCAATTCACGCTTTAAAAGATTGGGCGGATAAAAATATTGATTATGATTACCTCATTTATCCTGTAGTTAAGGAAAATACCGCGAGCCGCAGAGTACCGGAGTCTCTCGGTGGGGAATTAGTGAGAAGTTTTGAAAAAGCCAACCAAAGCGGGTTGGTGCGCGGGATGGTGGAATATTTTATTTACTCTGATAAAAAATAATTTTGCCTCGGAGAATTTTCCGGGGGAATTTTCTAATTTTTAGATGTTTCTTTTTCGTGTAAAACTGCCGCAGCCGCGGTAGGGGGAGTAACGGTGCGTGACACGGCGGGCCTTATTTAAAAGGATACATAACGTCGCACAATATATCTTTTGCGACTCTATACACCTCTAAATAAGGACATACGGTGGAGGGCCCCCTACTTATCAATATTTACAAAATAGACCTGATACCAAAGATGCGCCAGGTACAGCACGTAAATTTTTCTTGCGTTATCTTTTCCCCGCTTGTGTTCGTCTATAAGTTTTTCTATTTGTTTTGTATTCAGGTATTCCTTTAGGAAACCACTTCCCCGAATTTCGTCAAAAACAGCTTTCCCGGCGTCTTCTCTAAGCCAGTCTGCTAAAGGTACCGGGAAGCCCAATTTTCGTCTTTTACGGGTTGATTCAGGTATTAATGTGCTCATGGCTTCGCGCAAAAGGTATTTTGTGGTGCCATTTTTGAATTTAAGCGAATCCGGTATGGAACATGCAAACTCAGCGACTTTCTTGTCGAGAAACGGCACACGCAGCTCCAATGAATGAACCATTGTCATTTTGTCAGCCTTGGCGAGAATATCTCCGATGAGCCAGGTTTGTATGTCTATGTACTGCATTTTGGCCATATCGGAAAGATTTTTCACTTTTTCGTAAAGATGTTTTAGCGAATGCTTGGTTTCGGGTTTGGCTCTCCATAATTCAGAAAGCTCGTCCCCGGTGAAGATTCTGGCGTTGCCTATGTATCTTTCTTCAAGCGGAGTGAAAAAGCGCCGCAAGAAATTTTTTCCTTTGAATTCGAACGGCACGCGGAGAAATGATTTAAGGACCGTGCGGATTAATTTGGGTGTAAACATCTCAAAATTTGCCCGTGACAAGGCTTCCCGGTATACGGTGTACCCGCCAAAAAGTTCGTCGGCGCCTTCGCCGGAAAGCACAACTTTTACTTTTTTTCGGGCTTCCTTAGCCAGAAAATACAGCCCTATAGCCGAAGGGTCTCCCACGGGCTCGTCAAAATGATATGCCGCGTTGCTCAAAACACTGAAATACTCCTTTTTACTTACAGTATATTCCGTGTGGTCTGTCTGAAGCATATCCGCCGTTTCCTTTGAAGCATTCCCTTCTGAAAATCCTTCAAATCCAACGGTAAATGTTTTTATTTTTCTTTCGCCTGAAATTTTTTGCATCAGGGATACTATGGAAGCCGAGTCAATTCCGCCGCTTAAAAACGCGCCGACAGGCACGTCGCTTATCATGTGATGTTCTACGGAGTCTGTAATTATTTTAAGGGCCTCTTCAGCGCCGGATTTCTCCTCCATGTTTTCGTTTGGGCTTATGCTGAAATGAGAAAATTCTGTTTTTGTGAATGAATTATCATTTGGGTTTATGGTCAGATAAGTCGACGGCGGAAGCGAGTAAATTCCCTTAAAGAAAGTTTCTTCCAGCGGGTTGTATTGATAGCTCAAATAGTTATAGAAAGCGGCCGGATTCACTTCCCTTCTCAATCCGGGAATTTTTAAAAGACTTTTTACTTCAGAAGCAAAACCGATTATTTTTTTGCCGTCACCCGCGTAGTAAACAGGTTTTATACCAAAATAATCACGTGCCACAAAAATTTTTTCTGTATTAGCATCATATATTGCAAAAACAAACATACCGCGCAGTTTTTTGACTGATTCGATCCCTTCAGTCTCGTAAAGAGCCAAAATTGTCTCTGTGTCGCTTTCGGTCTTGAAATTATAGCCTTTTAGTTCCGCCCGCAGTTCTTTGTAATTGTAGATTTCGCCGTTGAATACAATGACGTTTCCTTTTTCTGAAATGATTGGCTGTTTTCCTCCCTCAATATCAATGATTGAAAGACGGCGCATGCCGAGACTGAATTTTTCGTGCGTAAAAAATCCCTCATCATCCGGACCGCGGTGCGTGATGGCCCGGGCCATCACGCGTGTGACGGTTTCGTTGTTTTCTTTCTTATTTCCCAAATATCCGATTATTCCGCACATATAATTTTGTTTTTTTAGTATTATTTATACGGAGGCAAATAAAGCATCGGGTCCAGATAGGCGTTTATGGCTGCTATAGGCATGGTGAAAATTCTGCCCCCGCAGGTCTTACTCGGGCGGGTTTGCACGGATACGGCCCCCGCTGCATAAACGGAAATATGCAGATGCGGACCTGTAGAATAGCCTGTATTCCCGCTGTACCCTATAACTTGTCCGGTTGAAACAGTGTCTCCGGCCCGGACTTTTATGAGAGAAAGATGTCCGTATGTGGCGGCCAAGCCGTTCGATGAGCGTATGAGTATCCATTTGCCGAAAGAGGCGCCCGGACAAGTGACATCCGTGTCTCCGGTGCCTATAACCATGCCTGAAAGCATTGATTTTACGCGCGTGCCGGCCGATGCTTTGAAATCAACTCCGTTGTGTGTACCGCTGGCGTAGAGACGCCCGGATGCCCCGGTTTTGCCGAATAATTGGGTAATTTTTACGTAATCGAGAGGCCAGGAATACGGACGTGAACCTGACGGAGGCAAAGTGCTCGGATCAAGGGTGAATTTTAACTGTGATTCATATTCGCGTATTTCATCTTCTAGGGAGTTTTTTATAACAAGTTTAGTTTCAAGTTCTTTTTGGTAGACCGTTTCTTTATTTTTAGTTTCCTTGAGCAGTTTATTTTTTTCCTTTGTGTTTTGATCCACAAGGTATTTTTGGTCTTTCAGCTCCGTATTTAGGGTGTTGAGCTCTTTTTTGGCGCCTTCATACATTCCCTTTGTCTGTTCCAGGTCTTTTTTTGCCGCTAAAAGCTCTTTGGCATGTTCGGAAAGACGGCTTCCGAAACCTTTCAGCAGTTCTTTTTCCATCCAGACGTCGGACAGTTTTTCTTTGGAGAGAATCAGTTCCGGCATGGAAAAGCTGTCTATAAGATGCATTTCGCGGATACTTTTACTTAGGGCTCCTTCCGTTACGTCAATACGGCTTTGTTTGTCGGCTATAGATTCGCCAAGGGTTAAAATTGCCGTGTTCGTGGTTGTAAGTTTTTTCTGCGTAAGTTTGAGTTCGTTTAAAAGTTTCTTTTGCGTGGTAATCAATCTTTGAACCGCAGTTTGAAGAGTATTTTTTTCTTTTCCCAAAGCATCAAGTTCTTTTTGATTTTTATCTATTTCTTCCTGCAGGTTTTTTATCTGGGTATTTCGCAGATCTATTTTGAAACGGATGATGTCTTCATCAGTGGTTGTGGCGGAAGCATCAGGGTCTGCGGGTTGAATGTCTTGCGCGGTGGAGATGCCCGGAAAAACAAAAAATGCCAAAGCGGTAAATAAAACTATTTTATACTCCAATGTTTTCTGTTTCTGGGGCATGACTTATGTTAAAAGTTTAGTTGCCTGTTCAATCCGCTCCAAAGAGCGCTTTTTTTTCAGTATAAAAAGCAGAGTAAAAGGATCAGGAGAACGCTCTTTACCTGAAAGAGCCACGCGGAGCGGCCAAAGGACGTCTCCCCGTCCTAAGTCTTCTGTAAGGGGCCAAATTAGGGCTTTTATGGCATCAGGAGAGTTGAATGCTTCGTCTTCTAATTCGTTTACCAGCGTATTGACAGACTCTAATATCTGTTTCGTCTTGTTTTTCTTTTTACTTTCATCGAGTTCCTTATCACCTTTCCAGTATAAAAGTTCCGTATCATATTTAGGCTCGTCCAAAAAATAAGAGAACTCCCCTTCCCCGGCCAGAATTTCTATCTCTCCAAAATGGTGTATGCGCTCAAGCGCGAGTGAAGCTAAATTTTTTCCAAGTTCATTGTTCCATAACGGATGTTCTGAAAATTCTTTAGGGAAATATCCCAGACTGATGTCTATCTGCTGTTCTTTTGTAAGAAGTTTTATGTGTTCCCTGTTTACCCATTCCAGTTTTTGCGGATCAAAAATAGCGCCGGCTTTTTGGAGTTTTTCAAGGCTGAATGCATTAATTAAATCCTTTTTGGAAAATATTTCCTGTTCAGTTCCGGGGTTCCATCCTATGAGAGCCATAAAATTAAGGAGAGCGTCCGGCAGATACCCTAGCTTTTTGTATTCAAGCACGGGAAAAACGTTCGGATCCCGTTTAGAAAGTTTTTTGCGTTCCTTGTCTAAAATTATTGAGGCATGGGCATAAATCGGACGCGGTGCGCCTATGGCTTCCTGAATTAGGATTTGCCTTGGCGTGTTGGATACATGTTCCTGTCCGCGGATTATGTGGGTTATTTTCATTTCAAAATCATCCACAACGGTTGTGAAATGGTACAAGGGATCATCCATTTCGCGGGCAATGACGAAATCCCCTAGTTCTTTGGTATCAAAAGTTATGTCCCCCAGGACTTCGTCTTTAAACGAAATTTTTTTGTTTGGATTTTTAAAGCGTATAACTTCTTCCCGTTCCCCTTCCGCGGTTTCAATTTCTTTAGAGATGTAAGCAGTCCCGTCCTTAATCATTTTTTCAAGATACGTTCTGTATAGGGGCTTACGTTCTGATTGCCGGAAGTATGAGTCGTATTCAAGGTTAAGCCAGTTGAATACTTCCAAAAAATAATCCTCATATTCTTTTTTTGAGCGGGCGGAATCAGTGTCATCGCAGCGCAATATGAAAGTGCCCCCGTGTTTGCGGGCAAAAAGATAATTATAAAGAGCCGAGCGTATACCTCCGGCGTGGAAGAGTCCTGTGGGTGATGGAGCAAAACGTGTGATTACGGAGTTTTTCATATTAGCTTACTATCGCTACAAGAGAACCTATTATTGCGCACATTGCAGAAAGCACCCAGAAGCGCATGACGACTTTGTACGGAGGCCAGCCGATTGCTTCAAAATGATGATGTATAGGGGCTACGCGGAAGACCTTTTTCCCGAAGAATCTTTTGGAAGTCATTTGTACTATGACGGAAAGAGATGTCATTACAAGCGGGAAAGCAATTATCGGAAGAAGAAGGATGGTGTCGGTCAGCACGGCTATTGTGGAAAGAGTCAGTGTTAAAGAAAGCATCCCTGTTTCTCCCATGTAAAAACGTGCCGGCGGAATGTTAAACCACAGAAATGCCAAAATTGCCCCGGTTATGACGGCGCAAAAAGCCGCCAGGTCTATTTGGTCTCGGGAAAGAGCGATGAGCGAGTACGACGCAAAAATAGAGGAAAGAACACCGCCGGAAAGTCCGTCTATGCCGTCTATGACACTTGTCGAAAATACCGCTAACATTATGATTACAAAAAAAGGTACAAAGAGTATTCCCAATTCTAAAGGTCCTACAAACGGTATGTGGATTGAATGCACATCCAGTTTTGAAAAAAACCAAAATCCGACAGCCGCCCCCAAAGCCACTAAAACTCCGATTTTGATGTAGCGGTTTTCTACGGCGTCATTTGAATATTCTCCCGTGCTGAATATCTGCATGAAGTCATCAAACAAACCTATGGCCGCTCCGGCTATAAGTGTTCCAAAAGGAAGCAATGTTTGGTTTCTGCTTAGGAAGGACATTTTTTCCGCGAAAGAGGACGGAAAAAAATCGGAAGCCAAGGCAAAAATTCCCGTAATGAATATCACGCTGGTCCAGATTATCATTCCTCCAACGCGCGGAGTCCGCAGTTCTTCAGTTTCGTTATGAACTTGTTTGAAGTCGTCACTTTTATCACCCGATATCCGTGATACCTTTTTCCACATTTTATATTTGTAGAAAAAATGGGTGAAGCCCGGAGTGGCTAATATTCCGAAAATAAAAGCAAGCGCGGCCGGGAAAAAAATCTTGGCAAAATGTATGGAAAGAATGCTAGCGCTCATGTTGTAGACAAATATTTATAAGCTCACGGGCAATTGTTTCCGAAGCGGTGGAAGTATCTTTGGCGAATTCTTTGGCGGCCTTTCCCATTGTTTCAAGAGTCGTCGGGTTTTGTATAAGCCGTCCGATTTCATTAACAAGCAGGTTTGGAGTCAGATTTTTCTCTTCAATAACAACGCAGGCGTGACTGCGCGAGAAATTGTAGGCGTTTTTTCTTTGGTGGTCGCCGTGGGAGTCTGAGATAGGAATTACAATTGACGGAATACCCCACAAGGCAAGTTCAAAAATTCCCGATCCGGCGCGCGATATCACAAGCGTTGCCGCTCCAGCCGACATTCGCATTGCCAGATCATCCAGAAAACCAAACACATGGTACCGGGACACGTGTCCTGAGCCTTCCAAAACAACCCCGGACAGTTTTTGAACTTCATCTAGGTTATTGGCGCCCGTCTGGTGGATAATCTGGTATTTTTCGACAAGTTGGGGAAGCGCTTCTATCAGGATGTCATTTATTGTTTTTGCTCCCTGGGAGCCGCCAAGAATTAAAATTACCGGTACGCCAGCCTCTAATTTAAGGTATTCAAAAGCTCCCTCTTTGAGCGGGTGCGTGAGCGCCTTACGGACCGGCTGCCCGGTTACGGCCACTTTTTCTTTGTTAAAGTACTGAGCCGCTTCCGGGAATGATACGGCTACCCGCTTGGAGAATTTTCCCGCCCACAGATTCACGCGTCCGGGGTGTGAATCGGATTCGTGCACCACTACTGGTATTCTTAAAATACGGGCGGCGAACAAAGTCGGGAAACTGGCTCCCCCGCCCTTACCGAAAACAACATCTGGGTAAACGAAGAACAGCGAAAGAACAGCGCGGATTACTCCTACGATAGTTTTCCACATGTCCCATATGTTTAATAATATGCCGCCTAATCCCGGAGAACGACGCAGTTTTCCGGAAGGAGTCTGCACAAAATGCATATCATTTTCAAAAAGCAGTTTTTTGTTGTATGGAGAATTTGAAAAATAATACAGACTTGGCCGTAAAAGCTTCTTTTCATCTGTAATTTCATTTACTTTTTCGGCGACGGCTATTATGGGAAAAAAATGACCGCCGCTGTTCCCACCGGTGAAAGCGATTTTCATAAAGCCCTTATACTATAACAATTTTAACGTAAATTAGGAAATATGCTTTGAAACATTGGCAATAACGCCGGCCTCAAAAAGATTCATGAGAAGGGCCGTTCCCCCGTGGCTTATGAATGGCAGCGGGACTCCCGTAAGGGGGGTAACCCCCAGCATTGAACCTATGTTGAGAAAGGCCTGCACCGTTATGAGCATTCCGAGTCCCAGAGAGAGAAATGCCCCGAACGTGTCCGGAGAATTTTTGCTTATATTTACGCAACGCATGGCAAAAAAAATAAAAAGAGTAATTACGAAGAGCGCCCCTATAAGGCCAACCTCCTCTCCTATTACGGCAAAAATAGAATCACCCACCGGCTCCGGCAGATAACTGAATTTTTGTATACTTTGTCCAAAACCACGGCCAAAAATTCCGCCGGAACCTATTGAAATCAATGATTGCTGTATTTGGTACGACGCCCCCAATGGATCTTGTGTGGGGTCCCAAAAAGTCATGAGGCGCGTTTTAAGGTACGGACGCAATTCGCTCAGTATGAGAATTCCACCCACGGAGAGGGCGGACAAAGAAAAGAAGTGAGAATACGGCGCGCCGGATACCAGATATAAAATTATTGCCGCACCAAGTATTACAAGGAATGTACCGGTATCCGGCTGCATCATGAATATCGCGGCCGGAATTCCCACTATGGCCAGAAATGGAAAAAGTCCGTAAGTAAAGCTGTTTATTTTATGCCGGTAGGTGGCGAACCAGGCCGACAAAAGGATTATGGTGCCAAATTTTAAAAATTCTCCCGGCTGTATTGATATCCCGAAAATATAAATCCAGCGTCTTGCTCCGCCGTGGGCAAAACCGAAATCTTTTATGAAAACCAGGAGAGTAGCGGCGGCGGTTAAGAAAAAAATAAAATATGCGAACTGGCGCCATTTTTTGTAAGGGATAAAGCTGCCTATTATAAAAGCGGCTATTCCTGCAAAAAAAGCAAAGATAAGCTGGTTTAAGAGAATGTTGTAAAATTTTGTTTCTTCCCTGGCCAGGATTCCTAGCGCCGCTGAAGAAAAGAAAAAAAGCCCCAGAACCAAAAGAGACAAAAGGGCCGCCAGAAATTGTTTATCTATCGAAAAAAAACTTTTCATTTTGAAGAGAGTGCGCTTCTGGTTGCCGTATAAAGCTTTTCAACATCAGTGAAGCGTCCTTCTTTAGAGGAACCAAGGACTGAAATTACAATCGGCCATCCGGGCTCAAGTTCAAACCCCGCCACAAGGTTGCCGGGAGCCAAATCAGTAAATCCTGTTTTTGAACCAAGTGCTCCGGGAAACGATTCTATGTTTTGGTTGGTGTTTTTTATGAGATACGACGGCCCGTTTTCCGGTGCAACAGAGATACTGTTTCTTGCTGTTTCGTCTATTATTTCTGGGTATTTTTTCCAGGCATAGCCGAAGAGAAGAGCAACGTCTCTGGCCCCGCCGTAGGCTCCGGCTTCATCTGTATTCAAATCAAGTCCCGAAGCGTTAAAGAAAGTGAGGCTTTTAAGGCTCAGTTCTACGGCTTTTTTGTTCATCGCGTTCACGAATGATTCTTTGGGGTTTTCAGGGTCAAAAGAATCCTGAGAACCTACGGCCGCCGCGATTGCTTCAGCTCCTGCGTTTGATGAGTTTGTGAGAGTCAGCTTTAAAAGTTCAGACAAGTTCCATCTCCACGAACTTTTCTTTTTTGGTATTGGTAACTCTTCAGACTGTACGGCTACGCTTGTGTTTTCGGGAGAAGATTCAAGCGAAACCACGGCAGTCATCAATTTGGTGATTGACGCGAGCGGTAAAGGTTTGTCTTCATTTAATCCGGAAATTTTTTCTTCATGCAGAATGTCGTACACATAGTAACTGGTCGCTTCCAGTTCAAGATTGTTGAAAACGGTCTGGTCTGCGGTTTTGGACTGGGATTCTTCCGGCAGTGAACGCATGAGAGACATGGTATTTTCTATAAGAAAGAAAACTGCAAGAAGTGACGTTGCCACAAGAAGCGCGGGGAGCTCTTTAATTACGGGGTATTGTTTTTCATTCATGAATTTGTATTCTGACAGCTTCTTTTATTCCGGCATTAAATTCGTCAAATTGAGGCAGTTCCTTCAGTTCCGATATGCCAAGGAAACGGAGAAGATCTGTGGTCGGTTCATATTTTGTTCCCCTTCCCTCTTCCCCGCGCCGTATTAATCCCCGGGATGCGAGGTTGCGCAGACTTATCTGAGAATTTACTCCGCGCACGTAATCTATTTCTTTTTTTGTCGCGCCGTCGGAGTACATAATGACAGAAAGAACTTCAACCGCCGCCTTCGTCAAATCCTCTTCGAGTTCTCCTTTCCTTATTTCTTCGAATACGACGGCCATTTCTTTACGGGTAGTCATTGTCACTGATTCTTTAGAACGGACAAGCGTTACGCCGCGACCCTCAAGGGCTTCTGACAGTTCATCCAAAGCCTGTTCTATTTTGTTTTCGTGGACGCGCAAAGTCTTCGAAAGCCAGGAAATGGAGACGGGGTCACCTCTGAAGAAAAGTAGAGCTTCAATTTGTGCGGCAAGACTAAGCATGGCGTTGTTTTTCTATAAAAATATCACCGAAGTCGCCTTCCTGTTCTGCCGAAAGACTCCCCAGTTTTACAAGTTCGAGTATAGCAAGAAATCCCACGATGAGATAAGTCTTTTTTTCCTCTCTGTCACCGGAAAATTCGCGCAGAGAAGTTCTCATTCCCGCTTCTACCCTGGTCAGAAGCGAAGCTATAATGTCTTCAATTCGTATCATCTTTTTTATCACTGTTTCCGGCAGTTTTTCTTTTTTGGGGACGAGCGCCAAAACCATAGCCAGATTTTCTTTTAAAGTCTCCTTGGTTACCTTATGGTCAGGAGAAAAAACCGGTGGCGCTTTCATTCCGGATTTGTCGTGCATGGTGTTTTTATTGAAGGCGCGGGTGATGTTTGGCTGCAAAGCCTGAAACTTCTGGAAAAGTAAAAGCCTCTCTTCCAGTGAGCGCATATCCACGCTTTCTTCTTCGGTTATGGGAAGTTCCGGAATGAGTGTCTTGGACTTTATAAGCATGAGTGTCGCCGCCACCAAAATAAAAGCCGATAAATCTTTGATTGGAAGATTTTCCATGGCTTTAACGGAAGAAAGATATTCATCGGTTATGGCAGAGAGCGAAATTTGATTTATGGAAAGTTTACGGTTTTCTATCAGCTCCAGTAAAAGCTCGAACGGTCCTTCGAATATTTCCGTTTTTACAGTGTATCCGGCTTCCATTTTATTTTTTGACGGAAAGTCCCAGTTCTTTCAGCTGCTTTTCTTCTATTTCCGACGGGGCGTTCATCATAAGGTCTTTCCCCTCTCCCGTTTTCGGGAAAGCTATTACCTCGCGGATATTCGGCTCATTTTGCAGAAGCATGACTATGCGGTCTATTCCGGGGGCAAAGCCGCCGTGCGGGGGTGCTCCATACTTGAACGCATCAAGCATGTGCCCAAATTTAGCGCGTTGTTTTTCCTCGTTTATTTCCAAAAGTTCAAATACTCTCTTTTGGACAGCGGACTCATGGATGCGGATAGATCCGGAAGATAATTCATATCCGTTCAATACTAAATCGTAAGAGTTCGCGCGTATGGAAAAAATGTCTTTTCCCGTCATAAATTTTTCCATGTCTTCAGGGTTGATGGAACAAAACGGGTGATGCGCCGCCTGTATCTCGCCGTTTTCGGTTTTTTCAAACATAGGAAAGTCCACAATCCAGGCAAAGGCCAGTTCATTCGGATTATTTTTGTCTTTTCGCATGTCCGGTTTGTCGTTTCCGTATTTTTCCATACATTCTTTGTATGTAAGGCGCGGGAAGGGAGTTTCCGTTATCTCTTTTTCCGGGTAGAGATTTTTGACCAGCTCAATAAACATTGCTTCGGTATATGAAAGAACATCTTCCCTCTCGACGAAGGACATCTCAAAGTCCAGTTGAGTAAATTCCGGCTGGCGGTCACCACGCTGGTCTTCGTCGCGCATACATCGCGCGATTTGGAAATAACGTTCAAATCCTGCCACCATTGAAAGCTGTTTGAATTGCTGCGGTGATTGGGGTAATACGTAAAATTTTCCCTGATGAAGCCTGGATGGAATAACGTATTCACGGCTTCCTTCCGGAGTTCCTTTCATGAGCATCGGCGTTTCAATTTCGACAAAATCATTTTTGTGCATGTATTCACGGAAAAATGAAATAATCTTGTCGCGCATTCTTATGTTTTTTTGCATGCGTTCGCTTCTCAAATCAAGATATCTGTATTTAAGCCTGACCTCTTCGTTTATCTGGCGCGTGTCGTTGTGTATATCAAACGGCATTGGTTCAGCCGTGTTTAAAACCGTTATATTTAAAATTTCAAGTTCAATGCCTCCGTTCAGTTTGTCTGCCTGCCTGTTTTTTTCTGGGCGCTCATTAACTTTTCCGGTTATGGTAACCACAAATTCGTCCCGGATTCCTTTGGCTGTTTCCATCGCGGCAGATGCGGGGAGAACAACGCCTTGGACCTTTCCTGTCATATCACGGAAATCAAAGAAGATAAGTTTTCCCTGGTCGCGCCTTACATCAACCCAGCCGGAGATACTTACCTCCTTTCCCGTGTGCTTATCCAAATCTTTTATCAGTGTTCTTTCCATTTTTTTATTTTAACTGGCCATTTGTTTTTTAATCAGCACTCTGGCTTCTGCCACGTTTTCTTCCATCTCCATCCATTCGTCAAAGTTACGGCCATCTTCGGCAAAAACAGCACGCAGTATTTCTACGGCGTTTCTGTATCCTTCAGCGTGTTCTTTTACCCACCTGTCCATGGACGCGTCCCTTTCCTCTTCCGGGGTTTTTTCATCAAAATCGTAATATTCGCTGGCTAACGACACTTGCATGGCATTGTGATAACTGCTCCGGTAAGGCTGTTCCGGCAAAAACGGCGAACCTTGGATTTCTGGGTTTTTGGGCATGATTGTTTTTATAAAATTACTCCGACTTTTTTGCGGACTTCCATAATTGTTTCCTCGGCCCGTTCGCGGGCGCGCTGCCCTCCGTCGTCCAGTATTTCTATAATCGCCTTTTTGTCCTTCATCAGATTAAGATATTTTTCACGCATGGGAGAAAGCATTTCAATCATGTTTTTTATCAGTATATCCTTTGATTCTTTATAGCCTATGCCTCCTTTTTCGTAACGTTTTTTCAGTTCCGGTAAATCTTTTACGCTAAAAAGTTTGTGGTATGAAAAAAGCACATTGTTTTCCGTGTCTTTTGGTTCGTCAATTCCCTTTGAATCAGTCGCGATTCCCCGCACCAAGCGGTCAATTTCTTCGTCACCTGCAAAGAGGGGAATTATATTCCCCCGGCTCTTGCTCATTTTTTCCCCGTCTGTCCCAACAATAGTTTGCATCTCTTCCTGGATGCGTTCTTTAGGCAGGGCAAAAACGTCCCCAAATATTCGGTTGAATTTGAGCGCCGTGTCGCGGGTAATTTCTATATGCTGTTTTTGGTCAAGACCGACAGGCACAATATTCGCTTTTTGTATAAGTATGTCCGCCGCCATAAGCATCGGGTAATCAAAAATGCCGACGTTTATTTCTTTGTTTTTTGCTTCCGCATCCTTGAATGCATGCGCGCGCATAAGATAAGGCATGGTGGTAAGGCAGTTGAATATCCACGCGAGTTCGGCTACTTGAGGTACGTCCGACTGTTTATAAAGCGTCACCTTTTTTGGATCAAGTCCGACGGCTATATAGCCGGCCACCGTTTCTGTTATTGTTTCCCGCATTTTTTCCGCGTTTTGGAGCGTGGTTAAAGCATGAAGGTCAGCCACAAACACAAAACATTCATAGTCATTTTGGAGCTCAACAAATTGACGCATAGCGCCGAAATAGTTGCCAATATGGAGAGTTCCGGTTGATTTTATGCCGGAAATAAGGGTTTCTTTCGCCATATTGGCATATTAGCAAAAAAAACCTTTCAAAAAAAGGTTTCTAATGTACAGTCGGCAGTTCCAGCTGGAAAACAGAGCCCTTCCCATCCCCTTCCGACTCGACCCAGATTTGGCCGTCATGAGCCTTAACTATTTCCTTGGCCACATAAAGTCCAAGACCGGTGCTGTTTGCGTGGTATTTTGTGCTGTTTGTTCCGCGGCTGAATTTTTCAAAGAGGCGTCCCGCCAATTCTTTTGTTATTCCTATGCCTGTGTCTGCCACGGAAAGTCTGATTGTCTTTGGGGAACTTTTCCCGAGAGTTACCTTTACCCATCCCTTTTCTGTATATTTTGTTGCGTTGTCTATAAGATTCATAACGACTTGGCGTATTTTTTCCTGATCAGCCCGTACGAAAAACTGCGAAGAACCGTCATCGCTGAAAAGCAAAGCCAAATGTTTTTGGTCTGCATTTGGTTTTAGCTGTGCCAGCAAATCCTGCACTATTTTTTTTAAATCAACCGGCCCAAATTCATATTTCATTCCTCCGAGTTCTATGCGTGTTATGTTCAAAAGATCTTCAATTATATTCACCAGGTGTACGCTTGATTCCATTATTATGTTTACGGCCCCCTTGGTTTTACCGCTTAGCTTTCCAAAAGAACCTTCAAGCAACATGGAAGAATACCCTTTTATGGCGGTAAGGGGGCTTCTTAGCTGATGAGAGGCGATAGAAACGAATTCTGATTTTTGTTTATCAAGTACTTTTAATCTTTCGTTGGCGGTCTCGAGTTCCAAAGCTAATTTTTCTATTTTCTCCCGTTGTTCCACTTCCCCATACACGCTTCTGATAATCAAAAATCCAAAAATAACAACGGCCGTAAAGAACAGCCCTCTTAAAAATAATTCTATGGAGCTCGTTGAGAGGGCTGTTTGCGCAAGTGATGCTACGGAAATAAAAAAAACTAAAATTTCAGTGGCAATTCCTTTGGCGTTAAAAAGATGATGTCTTACTATTGAGTATCCGAGGAAAAACGGAAAGGCAGCCACAAGGAAATTCCCATACGGAGGGAATGGAATGTCGTACCACAGGAAAAAATTCGTCAGTCCCCCTCCAAAACCGATTACGGCTCCTAAAATTATATAGAGAAACTGTCCTTTTTGGTCAAAAGAAACCGGGTTTAAGTACTTATTAATCAATATAACCAGAGATGTGCCTATGAGAAAGATATACAAAACGAAAAGGTAAATCGTGTACAGTAATCCGGGTATTGGCCAATACGGGAAAAACAATTTTGGCGTAACTCCGACGACATAAGAAGGTGAAAAGCTGAAACAGAGCGTTGTCAGGCCAATAATGTATGAAATCCAGATAAGTAATTTATAACGGTTTAAATTGTTTGTCAGGTGAACAACCCAGTGGAAAAAGAATATCGGTATAAAGATAGAACCCAGGGAAAGCAGATGAACCCAATAAAGAGCCGAATCGGCGTTTGTAGCCAAAAGCCAGCGCCAATAAGAAAAAGACCATACGGCAAAAGCCGTTATCATATAAAAAAACAATCTGTTGCTTGGTTCCCTCCAGTTTTTAAAGGCAACCAACACCCCAAGACTTACAGCCACCAAAAAGTTTATTAATCCTGATGAGGCGAATAATTCTACGGACATGTTTATTTTTTAGCTATCATGACAAAATGAACTTTTAAAGGTTCAAGCAATATTTTTATATTATCTTTTTTAAAGCCTGCCTTTACGGCTATTTCATAAAATTCTTCCGGTTGCCTGTAAATCATCTTCCAGCCGACTAAATTAGTGACAAATTTTCTTTCCGGGTTGTCGGCTATGTTTGCCGTAATAAAAACCCCCCCTGGGCGTAAATATGTATAAACGTGCGAAAAAAATTCCAGCACGGCCTGATCGTCAAAATAATCCATCAGCCCGACTGTCTCTATAATATTTGGGTGAGAAATACCTTCGTAATGTGTGTGAAATTTTTTGGCCAAATCCTCAATCCACCTGAACGAATAATTATCGGGAAAATGTTTATCCGATATCAGTTTTTTACTGTACTCCAGAGCCTGCGGGTTTTTATCAAGAAAAGAGACGGAAATTTTTCTATCCAAAAATTCAGGATTATAAACTGAATCTATTATTGCTCTGGCTGATCCGGAAGCTACGCTTAAAATACTTATTTCATCTTCATTTGAAACACTTTCTCTTATGGCCTTAATCAATTCCCGTTCAACCAGGCGTAGCCTGTTTCGCACAGCTTTGGGATTATTGGTACTAAACCAAACATAATGAAAAAATCTTTGCAAAAAATTCCTTACTTTGTGCGGTTGCCCCCGTTGGTAAAGAATTTCTATGGCCGCGTGGCTTGTGGCTTTTTCTATAAGTTCCTTGGCGGGCTGGTTGGTTTTTTTTACAAATTCACGGAGTCCGGACGGCAACGAGTTCAACAACGGTATGAAGAAAACATTGAAAACACTTTTTAGTGCCCCGTTAGTTTCGTAACCAATATTGGGATCGCTGTCTGTTATTATATTTCGCATAAGGCGCACTTATGAATATAAGTATACTTCAAATAAGCGGTATTTTCTAGGATTTTTGTCTAAAGTCTCACGTGCCCACCTTATGATATCCCCCCGGATTTCAGTGTGAGGAAGCCAGAAGAGTCCGAAGTTCTTTCATTACGACTTGGTTCATCGCAATTTTATAATCATGCGGTTCAATTGTTGTTTTTCCTGTAAAAAAATCATTCGGATAAATAGGCTTTCCAAAAGAGAGCGTAACTCTGTGTTTAAGCGTAAAGAAACTGCCGGGGCTCGTGTTAAATACACCCTTTATTGCCACCGGAACAATGGGGGAACCCGTGGTATGGGAAAGATAAGCCGCTCCCCCCTTAAATTCATGGAGACTGCCGTCAAAACTCTTGTCCCCTTCCGGAAAAACCAGGAGTGAATTTCCCCGCCTGAGTATTTCAATGTGATTTTTCAGGGAAAGTTTGTAGTTGTTCAGACCCGCGTCTGTTTGATGCGCGCCCCATAATTCAAAGAAAAACCCGCCATAGAAAAGGCGTTTCAGAAAAGTCGGGTTATAGAACGATTTTTCCCTGGAAACGTAAAACATCGGTAAAAAACGGGAAAACAACGAAAATGATGCCGGAAGGAGAATCGGGTCGAGTTCACTTGTATGGTTGGAGACAAAAATTACTCCACCGCGGATTTCTTTCAGATTTTCAATGCCGCGCACGTCGAAACGGGCGAATATTCTCAAAAAAAACTGTGTTGGTATCCAGATTAGGTTCTGGAGAATATATGGGGTAACGGCCTGAATCATTCTTTAAATTCTAATTGTACCTTTATTTTAGTCGGTTGTGGAGGCGTAAGTGTAAATTTTCTTACCCTATCCTGGCCGGAGCCGGAGTTGTTTTTTTTATTCTCGAATGCACGTGAATGGCGAAAACCCCCAAAATCATACCGGCAATGCTGGCCAAAAATCCCGCGATAATTGACGGTACCACGAAAGATTCCGGGGCCAATTGTTCCATTCCCTGCCAAACAAGAGCTCCAAAAAGAATTGAAAGCATTGCTCCCAAATTGTTGGCCTTTTTCCAGTAAAGCCCGGCGGCAAGAGGCACAAACGCGGAAACCAGAGTGATTGAATATGAACTGCCGACAAGATCATATATATTACCCTGTTTTATTCCTAAAAAAATTGCCCCTGCTGCAACCCCCAATATCGAAATTTTAATAAGGTGCACAAGGCGTCGGTCGGAGACACGGGGATAAAAAGGTTTTACTATGTTTTCCGCCACTAAGGTCGCCGGGGCAAGAATTGCCGCGCTTGCGGTGGACATAATTGCCGAGAGCAACGCCCCGTAAAACATTACCTGCACAAATACGTTAGTGTTCTCTCCGACAAGAGTTGGTATGAGCATTTGCGAGTCAGCTCCGTCCGCCAAAAGTTCCGGGTGGATTATTCTGGCGGCTAATCCCAGGAAAAGAGGAATAAGTACAATTGTGAAATAAAAAATTCCCCCGCCTACCGATGCCCATTTGGAAACAGTCGCTGATTTTGCAGACATGGCGCGTTGGTACACATCCTGTTGAGGGATTGAACCGAGCCCCATCGTTATCCACGCGGCTATGTATAGTAGCCACTCTTTAACTGAAGGAGGAGGAACAAGTTTAAAATATTCCGGCGGAGTCTGGGCGATTATTTGCCCCATTCCTCCAACCTGATACAAAACTTCAACAAAAATAAACAGGAGTCCCAATACTATTATTGTTGTTTGTATCAGGTCGTGCATGACGACTGACCACATTCCCCCTATGTACGTATAAATAACAACTATGCTCGCGGATATCAAAATTCCGTACAGGAAAGGCATGTGGAAAACGTACTGCATTACAAGTCCCAGAGCCACGAATTGGGCGGCCACCCATCCGAAATAAGTAATAGTTATGGCAATGCTTAAAAGCACTGATATTGTCCTGTTATAGCGTTCCTCAAAATAATCCCCCAAAGTAAGGTGTCTTAGCGCATAAAGTTTTGGCGCAAAAAAGAAGCCAATCAGTATAAGACACAACCCCGCGCCGAAAGGGTCCGCCATGACATTCAGGAATCCCCCTTCAGCCATTTTTGAACTGGCTCCCAGTATGGAATCCGAACCGAGCCACGTTGCAAAGACTGTGGCCATGGCCATGTAAAAAGGCAGGTTGCGGCCCGCGAGCACGTAATCCGCCGAATTTTTTACGAAGCGTGAAGCATAAAAACTTATCGGAATCATTAGCACGAGATATAAAAGTACTGATGATCCTAGTACAGTCATGTTTTTTTCTACAATCCTTCTTTTTTCAGTTCCTCAACCAAATCCTTGGCTTTTTTGGAAAGTTTGTTTGGAGTTTTTACTTCAACACGTATTAAAAGGTCGCCACGGCGGCTGCGTGATTGGTCAGGAACCCCGCGGTCTTTCAATTTTATTACATCTCCTGAAGAAGTGCCCGCGGGAATATTTACGGTCATATCGCCGTCCAGAGTCTCAATTGTGTAAGAGCCGCCCAAGAGAGCGTCAGAAAGCTTTATGTTTTTTGTCATTGATAAATTAAGGCCTTCACGCTTGAAGACGGGGTGTGGCGAAACAAAAACTTTTATATAAAGATCGCCGGAAACGCCGCGTCCTTTTGCTTCTCCCATTTCGCTAAGGCGGATAATTTCCCCGTTCTCAATTCCCGGAGGAATTTTGATGACAATCTCTTCGCTTTTTTTGACAGTCCCCGCTCCTTTACACGGGCTACAGGATGTTTCCGGAACCTTGCCGGTACCGTCGCAGGCATCACACGGACGCACGGCGGAAAATACCCCCATAAATGATTTTTTCGTTTCGTGAATTTTCCCCTGGCCGTTGCAGCGCGTACAGGGAATTACTTTGCTTCCCTCTTTGGCGCCTGAACCGTGACAAGCGGAACATTTTGAAAGTTTGTTTATAAGCACACGTCTTTCTCCGCCAAATATCGCTTCCTTGAAAGATATATCAATTTCAAGAGACATATCCCGGCCGCGCCTTTCGCGGCGTCCGAACCCCGGCCCTCCCGCACCCTGCGAGAAAAATTCGGAAAAGATGTCGCCGAGATTTCCAAAATCAAAATCTCCGAAATCAACATTTTCAAATCCCTGGAATCCCGACGCTGCGCCGGGACCCGCTCCGCTGAATGTCTGCCCGTAAGTATCGTATTCTTTGCGCTTTTGGTCGTCGGAAAGTATCTGGTAGGCTTCATTTACTTCTTTGAACTTTGCCTCGTCGCCGTCTTTTTTGTCGGGATGATATTTATGAGCAAGTTTATAGAAGGCTTTTTTTATATCATCCTTGGAAGCGCTCTTGGGAACACCCAATATTTGGTAGTAGTTTTTCGTAGCCATGCTTTAAGTCAGACGCTAGGATAGAAACTTTAACAGAAAGAATCTTGAACGACAAATGAGAGCTACCGTCGTCTTAGTTACCTTCAGGTTTTGGTTCTTCCGGTGCCGGTTCCGTGTTTTCCCCCCCGCCCTTTTTCATCAGTTCTTCTCCAATCTTCTGCATAGACTCAGACAGCTCTTTATTTGCATTTTCAATAGCTTCGGCGTCGGTGCCATGATGCACTGATTTAACTTTTTCTATTTTCTCGGTTACTTCAGCTTTTATAGCGTCACTTATTTTGTCCTTGCTGTCATTCAGGGCTTTCTCAGCAGTGTAAATAAGCATTTGTGCTGCGTTTTTGGATTCAGCCAATTCCTGCTTCTTTTTATCCTCTTCAGCGTGAATCTCGGCGTCACTGGTCATTCTTTCTATATCTTTATCCGTAAGACCGGAACTTGCTTCAATCCGGATTGACTGGGTTTTACCGGAAGTTTTGTCTTTTGCCGTTACGCTTAAAATTCCGTTTGCGTCAACGTCGAAAGTCACTTCGACCTGGGGCATACCGCGCCTGGCGGGAGGAATTCCGTCCAGGATAAACCTCCCCAGACTTTTATTGTCGGCGGCCATGGGGCGTTCTCCCTGAGTGATGTGAATTTCAACAGAGGTTTGGTTATCAGACGCGGTGGAAAATACCTGGCTGCGTGATGTGGGGATAGTGGTGTTCTTGTCTATAAGTTTTGTGGCAACTCCGCCGAAAGTTTCAATCCCAAGGGAAAGAGGGATGACATCCAGGAGTAGAACATCTTTGACGTCTCCCTGGAGCACTCCGGCCTGTACCGCCGCTCCCAAAGCGACAACTTCGTCGGGATTTATGGAGCGGTTAGGTTCTTTACCAAAGAAAGTTTTTACGGCTTCTATTATGGCCGGCATTCTGGTCTGTCCTCCGACCATAACCACTTCCTGTATTTCATCCTTTTTGAATGGTGAATTTTCCAGGGCGCGCTTGGTAATCATTATTGAGCGGTCGATAAATTCCTTCGCCAGATTTTCCAGTTTTGACCGCGACATTTTTAAGAGGAGGTGTCTTGGTCCGGATGCATCGGAGGTGATGAACGGAATATTTATTTCCGTCTCCAGTGTGGTGGAAAGTTCGTGTTTTGCTTTCTCGGCGGATTCCTTCAGACGCTGAAGAGCCAATGCGTCTTTTGTGACATCAATTCCGGACTCTTTTTTGAACTCATCGGCAATCCACCGGACAATTACCTGGTCTATGTCTTCCCCACCCAGGTGGGAATCTCCGTCGACGGATTTTACCTCAACAACATCTTCCCCTACTTCCAAAATGGAAATATCAAATGTTCCTCCTCCAAAATCGTAAACTGCTATTTTTTCGTTCTTCTTTTTATTAAAACCGTAGGCTAGTGCGGCAGCCGTAGGTTCGTTTATTATGCGCTTAACATCAAGTCCGGCAATTTTCCCGGCGTCTTTTGTAGCCTTGCGCTGGGCGTCGTTGAAATATGCGGGGACGGTAATAACTGCTTCCGTGACGCTTTCTCCGAGTTTGGCCTCCACATCCTGCTTAATTTTCTGCAGAATCATCGCTGAAACTTCTTCGGGGCGGTATTCTTTTCCGCTCATTGTAACCTCAACTCCGCCGTCATTTCCGCGTAGTATCTTAAATGGAACCACTCCGCGGTCTTTTTCTATGTCTTTCTCATCAAACCTGTGCCCCATAAAGCGCTTGATTCCGGAAATTGTATTTTCAGGATTAGTAACAGCCTGGCGTTTTGCCAAAAGCCCGACAAGACGCTCTCCGTTTTTTGCCATAGCAACAATGGAAGGTGTAGTTCTCGCCCCTTCCACATTTTCCACTATTTTAGGATTGCCTGATTCAATGATGGCAACCGCAGAGTTAGTCGTACCTAAGTCAATTCCAATGATTTTAGCCATAATTGTTAAGTTCTGATTAGTTTTTCTTATAAATACCAACGCATACTTTGGCCCCCCTTATAACTTTGCCCCCCAACTCGTAACCGCTTCCTAAAACTCGCGTAATTATGTGATCTTTATCAGGTTCGGTGACTATTTCTTCTTCAGTTCCGTCATGCCGCGTAACATCAAATTTCTCTCCGACAGCTCCAAATCGTTTCAGTCCATTTGCGGCGAGGGTAGTATACAATTGCCCGAAAATATGTTCAATACCCTTTCTCCATGACGGGTCTACCGCGTTCCAGGCCGTTTCGTTTGATTTAGCCATCTCAAAACTGTCCAGAACCGGAAGGATTTCCAGTATAAGATTCTCGGAGGCAAAACGGCGGACTACCTCCCTTTCTTTGGCTATTTCCTTTTCCCGGTTTATTGCGTCAGCTTTGGCTCTTTGCCACCCCAGAAGATACTCAGCTTTTTCTCTCTCCGTTTCCTTTAACTTATCTCTTAATTTTTTAAGTTTTTCGGCATATTCCAGACCGCCGTCTTCTGAAACTCCTTCAAATTCAAAATCAACCTCATTGCTTTCATTAGTTTCTTTCGGATTTTCTTCTTTTTTGGAGTGATGAGGGCTCATATATTACTGATTCGCTCACCTTAAAACAAAGCGCGTTAAGATTTAGGGAAGCACCAAACACGGAAAAAGAGCCGATAAATTAGCGTTTACTCCACTTCGGAGCCTTACGGGCCTTTTTGAGACCAAACTTCTTACGTTCAACTTTACGCGAATCACGTTTGAGAAACCCGGCCTTTTTAAGGGCGGTTTTAGTTTCCGGATCATGCTTCACAATTCCGCGGGCAATGCCGAGCCGTATTGCTTCAGCCTGAGCGTGGGTACCGCCTCCTAAAACTTTGGCTGTCACAATAAACTTCTGGGGAATTCCCGATTTCTCGATTGATTCTTTGGTGATGGCCCTCAGCTCTCCGGTTTTAAAATAATCGTCGGAAGAATCGCCATTTACCGTAATTTGAGTCTTGGCGGAAGGAGTTATGCGGACACGGGCAGTGGCGCTTTTGCGGCGACCTATTGTTTCTATGTAATTTTTTGCTTTTGGTTCCATAATATTATTCGGTAATTTTTAGCCTGAGCAATCTTGGGGTACGCAATTTATTTTTTGGCAACATCCCGCTTATGGCGTTTTTGATTACTTCAGAAAATCCCTTACGGTCCGCCAAAACTTTCATCTTTTCTGATTTCAATCCGCCCGGATGTCCCGAGTAGCGCACATAGTTTTTTTGGTCCAATTTTTTACCAGTTATTTTAACTTTTGACGCGTTTATCACTTCCACCTCGATATCAGCGACAACATTTTTTTTGAAAGGGATTGTTTTCTTTCCAAGGAGAACCGAGGCCGCTTCGCTGGCAATTCTTCCCAAACTTTTTTCCTTTGCGTCAATGGTATATTTCATGGTGGTTAGTTTTACTGCACAAATTCAATGGCGGCAAGGCTCGCTCCGTCGCTTTTACGAGCCGGGAATTTCAAAATACGTGTGTATCCGCCGGCGCGTTCCTTGAAAGACGGCGCTATCTCCTCAAAGAGTTTTTTGATTTCTTCCGAACGGTTACCGAGGTGAGCCGCCACAATGCGGCGGTTTGCCACGGAATCCTTCTTTGCCCTGGTGATAAGTTTTTCTATGAAAGGACGCAGTTCCTTAGCCTTTGCTTCCGTCGTTTTTATTCCGCCATGAATTATCAGCGAGAGAGCCAAGCCTTTTATAAGCGCGTTTCTAACATCTTTTTCTCTTCCGAATTTTCTTGTTGACTTGTGGTGTTTCATTTTCAGTAATTCCTGTAACGACCCTTAATATTATTTGAGCGTTAGTCCGTAATTGCTTAAGGCCCTCTTTATTTCCTGAATACCCTTTTCTCCCAGGCCTTCAAGCTCGAGGAGATCCTCCTCTTTTTTTCTGGCGAGTCCGGCCAAAGATTTAATGCTGGCCTCCGTAAGAGCGTTAAGGGTCCGGGTTGAAAGAGATAGTTCCTCCACTTTTACTTTACCCAAATCCACCTCTTCTTTTTGAACAGACTCGGCTTTTTCCTCGGAGGATTCCTTAGTTTCTATAGCTGTTTCTTTAAAACCTACAACTGCCTGAAGTTGTTTAATCATAAGCCCTATGGAGTGTTCCAGGGTTTCGCGCGGGGATACTGTACCATCAGTTTCTATGAAGAGCCTGAGGCGGTTATGGTCAGTTCTGTCTCCAACACGCATATTCTCGACTTCGTAGTTCGCGCGCTTGATGGGAGTAAAGGAAGCATCAAGCGCGATAGTCCCAACCTCCACCTTCTCTTTGTAATGCGCTTCTTTTGGAACATAACCAAGGCCCTTTTCGATTGTCATTTCAATAACAAGAGAAGCCTCTTTGCCGGTGAGGTTTGTTATATGTTGGTCTGTGTTTACCACTTCGACCTGGCTAGGGCATTTTAAATCCTTAGCCGTTACTTCGCGAGCACCTTTCACCGAAAGGGTAATTTTTTGAGCCTCTTCACTAAACAGACGAAAACGTATCTTCTGGAGATTTAAAAGAAGGGTGATTACGTCCTCTTCAATTCCTGGCAAAGTTGAAAATTCATGACTTACCCCGTCAATTTTAAGCGAAGTGATAGCTGCCCCCGGTATGGAAGAAAGAATTATACGGCGCAGTGAATTACCGAGCGTGTGCCCATATCCGGGGTAAAGCCCGTCTATCTCGTAGATACCGGTGTTTCCCTCCTCTTTGACCACCCTCGGCTTCGAAGGTAAAAGTATTGAATGCGACATGTTTGTTTTATGGAAAATAGGGTTATAATCTTACATTACTTTTTGCTCTATGGCAATATTGACAATCTTTTATCTGCTATAGAACTCCACAACAGACTGAAGATTGTAAACAATTTCCGTATCTTTGGGCTTCCCTTTAATCTCGGCGACCATTTTTTCCTTATCCAGGGAAAGCCAGGTCGGAGGTGTAATATTTTTTACGCGCTCGGCTGCTAATGCGAACAACTTGCTTACTTTGCTCCCCTCGCGGAAAGAGATTGTATCTCCAACGCGCACCTTGTATGAAGGTACAGTTGTTCTCTTTCCGTTAACTAACACATGGCCGTGGGAAACGCTTTGGCGCGCTAAAGCGCGTGACGGTACAAAGCCGAGTCTAAAAACCACGTTATCAAGACGGCTTTCCAGGCTTTCAAAAAGAAGACCCGTAGTCTCCACACCTTTGTGCCCCATGGCCTTATCCACATAATTACGGAATTGTTTCTCGGAAACTCCGTATATGTTACGAACCTTCTGCTTCTCACGAAGCTGAAGGCCATATTCAGTAACCTGTGACTTGTGCTTCCTTTCGGAATCAAGTTTACCCGGGGCATAAGGGCGCTTAACCATTGCGCATTTTGGCGTAAAACAACGGTCCCCTTTCAAAAAGAGCTTCTCTCCGGCACGTCTGCAAATTTTACATTTGGCATCCATAATGTTTAGTGTAATTTAATATAAAAAATTAGATGCGACGGGGTTTCTTCGCTTTAGGACCATTATGCGGAACGGGAGTCATGTCCCGGATTGCAGTTACATCAATGCCGCGTGCGGAAAACGAACGAATACTTGATTCACGCCCAGAACCGACCCCCTTGACCACAACGTCAACTTCTTTAATGCCTGCAGCCGAGGCTTTCTCCCCCATCAAATCTCCTATTTTGGAGGCAGCAAATGGAGTTCCTTTTTTCGCTCCGCGGAATCCCAATGCCCCGCTGGATGACCAAGCCAACACGTTTCCGTTTTTGTCAGACAAAGAAAGCCTGGTGTTGTTGTATGTCGATTCAACATACAAAGTGCCGGCAGCTATTTTTTTCTTGAAAATCTTCGAAAGAGAGCGGCTTTTTAGTCCTTGGTCTACTCCCGAGTCATTCTTTTTTATAATTCGTTTCTTTCCCATAATTTTATGTTTTTTCCAACTTACGGCGTCCGCTGCCCATAGTCTTCCTCACGTTCCCGCGCACTGTACGGGAATTTGTCTTCGTACGCTGTCCGCGTACTGGCAGACGGCGCAGGTGACGCACCCCGCGGTAACACTTAACATCTTTGAGACGCTTTATGTTTTGCGCTACTTCGCGGCGTAAATCGCCTTCGGTCTTGAAACTCTCAATTTCTTTACGTATGGCATTTTCTTCCTGAGCTCCTAAATCAGCCGGTTTTTTCCCGCCGTCAACGCCGGCTTTTTTCAATATTTCCTTGGCACGTACCCGTCCTATTCCATAAACGGCGGTTAAGCCTATTTCTATGCGTTTCTTATCCGGGATGGTTATACCTGCGATTCTCATTGATTTATTTGGGTTTTATTTAGCCCTGGCGCTGTTTACACTTGGGCCGAATGCATATAACACGAAGCACACCCTTGCGCTTTACAAGCTTGCATTTGCTGCATATTTTTTTAACGGAAGATCGTACTTTCATATACAAAAGAAAAACAGATGAGGGGTGTGCCTCACATAGGTAAAGACTCTACCAGAAAGCAAACAAATTGCAAGGCCTTTTCCGCCTGCCTATTCTCACCGGCCCCTATAGGCGCTTCACTATGCGCCCTTTGCCCCCATAAGGGTCTTTTTTTATGACAACCTTGTCTCCTATAAGGATTTTGATTCTATGAATCCTCATCTTACCGCTTAAGTATGAAAGTATGATTTCCCCGCTGCCAGTTTCCACCCGGAAAAGAGTGCTCGGTAAGGCTTCTATAACCCTTCCTTCCGCCAGATCTTCTTTATTTTCTTTACTCATTTGGTCGCTTTATAGTAATAGCTTTAGCCTCTTTGGTCAAATTTAAAAATTATTGTTTATTCCACCACCGCCTTTATGTCGGAAACGTCTTCCGGAAAATCACTTTTCCAAAATGGAACAAGGCTGACTTTGACCTCCTTTATTGAAGGGAATGTGTTCATTATTGAAGGAACTATGCTTTTTGGTTTACCGGCGACATTTTCTATAAATTTTTTTGTGTCCGGAATCCAGACGACCTCTGCAGTTCCCGTAAGAAGAACGGAAACGCTGTCATCTTTAACAAAATCCGGTTCGCGTCCGTAAGCAAATGTAAGATTTGCCAAATTCTTTATATTTACGGGCTCGTTGTTGTATTTTTCCAAAACCTTTGCGGCAATAAGGCGGGCAAGGGCATCTTTTGAAAATACATAAGCTGTGGCAACAGCTGTGCGTTTGTAAGGCAGAGAATCGTTTTGATTAACTTCATTTTCATTTCCGCCGAAAGAGTAATGTATCCCGTTGTCGTAAAGGATAAATCCATCGGGGACTTTTGCCATAAGAGAATTCTTTATATCCGCATTAAGTTTAGCGTCTATTTCCGCTGCGGCTTTTTTAAAATCTTCCTCCGCAACAACCAATTTATCCTTGGAAGCACCTCCCGTCATTGATTCTTTTGATTCTCCATAGTAACCGGTATATTTCGGTGTGCCCTTAAATCCAGGAATGGTAAATTTTGAAGGCCCTATATTGTAGGCTTCCCCCACGGTATCGGCGTGTGCCACTGCATCAACTGTTCCCGGAATTTTTTCACCTTGGACTACCCGCATTGGAGGCACAACAACCGACGAATCTATTCTGTAAATTTTGCCGTCTTCAGTTTCAAAACGGGTATTTTTTACCAAACGTTGGGACTTGTTGTCATAAATATTGTATATGGTTATGGTCCCGGACGCTTTTTTTTCAACCTTATTAATTACCGTCCGCGCCAGTTTTTTCTCTCCTTCCACCTGAACCGTTATTTTTTGCAGAGCTTTTTCATCCGCTGAAAAAACAAAAGAGTCCTGAAGCGGAGCTTTTGCCGAGAGCGGGGTGACCGTAAGAGTGGCGCTGGCAAAAAAATAAGTGAACGCAATAATTATCGCAACAACCGCCAAAAGAGGAATCCCTGCGTAAAAAAGAAGCCCTCGTTTTCGTTTTTCTCTTGGGGGGGTGATGTCCCTGTCTGTAGAGGATACCACTGGTTCAATGTCCTCGCGGATCCCTCCCCCGGGTGCATAGAAAGAGAACGAACGACCGCCATCCTTGGACGTTTTGTGCTTAATTTGTATATCGCGTATTGTTTTCTTTTCTTCAGGAGCCATAAATGCGTACAGACAAAATTGAAGACCGGAGCGTCTGCGCCAAATACATAAACAGGAGAGCCAGGCGCGGATACGGAACGTTCGCCAAAAAGGTTAGTTCGTCTCCCTGGAACGCTTCGCTTAGTATAACATTAAAGGCTTTTTCAGGTAATCGGGGCTGTGTAAAAGACTCCGAACGAATTAGTGTATTGAGCCATCCGGCTCTCTCGAACGGCACGGCGAACACCGTAGCGGGCATCTCAGCTTCTTCTGAAAACTTATGGAGTATTTTCTCAAATTCTTTAACCCATTCCCCCTCTACATTGCTTAATATCCGGCGGTCTTCGGGAGATAACTGGGTATCCAGCCTTTTTTCTACATGCATATTTATCAATGATTCAGCTTCAGCGCTTGTTTTTTTACCGCTCCTCTCAACAGCATTGACGAGGGTCTTTTCACCTATAGGAAACTCCTCCAAAAAGCGCACGGATCTGGAAACAGTGTCTATGTATCCGACTTCCGTCGTGTAAGCTCCCATCATTACAAACAAATATTCCAGTTCCTTTTCAAAAAACGGGATGATTGCGTTATAAGACAATATAAACGGCGGTGCAGAATTATACCGTTCGCATTCCTTCTCTATAAGTTTCAAAATCCACTGAATAAAAACATAATCTTCCTCAACTACCGTAAGTTCGCGTCCTTTTTTATAATGATAAGTCGGAAAAGGATACCCGTTTATAAAATATTGCTCTTTTGACGAGCGGAGAGTACGCACCGGTTCCACTATGTTGCCGAAAAAATTACGGAAATATTCATGGTATGGAGTTTTTTTCTCCCCTTCTTCCTGCAGGACATTCTTTACAATATCATCTGTTATTTCCACCGGGGTTTCCCATGTTTTTGAAGCGGTAACGGTCTTTACATATACCCATGGCGCACCAACGCTTACATAAGTGTTGGACAATTTGCCGAATTTCTCTGTCCCTTCGCGGCATGCGGCCATAGCCGAGTTCATTTCCTCTTCCACTTTGGTTCTGTCAAAAATTTTTTCTTCCGGTATAAAAACACGGCGAACGAAAAGAACCGCGTCTTTTGAACGTTTTTTTAGTGCTTCCTCGGAATAAACAGCGAAAGTAACGGCGCCGCTTTCTATGTCAATGAGAAGAGAATTACCCGCAGAAGAAAAGGACTTGGAAAGAATTCCCATACGGAAATTATACCGCACATAGTAAATTAAAAAAACGCGGATTTGTTCCACGTTATGTTACAACCCGCAAATGAGACACTAAGCGGCTTTCGTTTCGGAGGTTGTCTTTGGAGACGGGAAGTTGAATTTTCCTGTCTCGAAATCGTATGCGTACAAAGCCGCAACCCGCGCTGAAAGCACCGCCCGTGATTCGCTGTGTTTTGATGAGTACATTTCGTTGTCTAGCAGAGCCCTCTCGAGTTTTTGACGAAGCTCTCTCCGGAGACCTTTATCTGCGGGTATCAGGAAATTACCTTCCCGCCAGACTTTATCAAGCAGGTACGCAGGAACCATTTTGTCGTCCCCCGTTTGTATATGAACCTTAGTCAAAACTACCGCAGAGGAAATTTTATTGCAATACGGCTTTTATTCGCCGCACCCCAGCCGACACTGCTTCTTCTTTTTGTATTTTGAAAGTCCCGAGTTCGTCAGTGTTTTTAACATGCGGTCCGCCGCAAAACTCCAAACTGAAATCTCCTATTTTATAAACTCTTACTTTATCTCCGTATTTTTCTTCAAACAACCCGACAGCTCCGAGTTTTTGAGCTTCTTCAAGCGGTAAATCTTCATAGGTGACCGGCAAAGATTCCCTAATTTTTTCGTTGACTAAATCTTCTGTCTTTTTCTTTTCTTCATCTGTCATCTTGCGCCCGAAAGAAAAATCAAAGCGCAGACGTTCAGGCGTGATATTTGATCCCTTTTGAAAAACTTCTCCCCCGAGCACATCCCGTAACGCCTTATGAAGCAAGTGGGTAGCCGTATGATATTTAACTGATTGTTCACTGTGGTCAGCTAATCCACCCTTGAATTTTTGTTCAGCGCCGGCACGGGAAAGCTCCTG
>CAYGDA010000001.1:0-10505 GCA_964348515.1 uncultured Candidatus Saccharibacteria bacterium | reverse complement strand
GGTCAGCTAATCCACCCTTGAATTTTTGTTCAGCGCCGGCACGGGAAAGCTCCTGGTGCTTTTTCATTTCCTCCTGAAACTCTTTTGTTAGCCATTCGAGGTCATGTTTTTTTATCTTTTCTCTTGTCAGTAATTCTTCTAAAAGAAGCTCTACTGGGAATCCGAGAGTTTGATAAAAATTAAATAACCACTTACCAGTTATGTTTAAGGGTGTGTACAAGGCAAAATTATCCCTGATTTCTAGGTTTGTTATATGTTCCTTGGAAATAATTTTTCCTGGTTCTAGGTTGAACGCCCTAATTTCGGTTTCTAAGGCTTTTAATCCGGCAGACAGGGTTTTTCTGAATCGCTTCTCTTCCTCCTCAATTTCAAAGTTTATTAATCCATTTTTAGAAAGATTCTCATATACATTTTTATATTTTTCTATTACCACTTCAGAAATTGCGGCCAGACCGCCAGGGCTGCTTCCTAAAACATCGGCATAACGTACCGCACGCCTTATTAAGCGGCGCAAAACATAGCCTCTATCGGTATTTGACGGAGTTACTCCGTCCGCAATCATAAACACGGAAGCCCTTATATGGTCAGCAACTATTCTTTTGGCTTTTAGGTCATCTTCTGTGGCCAATTCATTTATTTTTTCCATGATGGAAGCAAACAAATCCGTTTCGTAAGCGGTCATCTTTTTCTGCATTACCGCCGTCATTCGTTCAAGCCCAGCGCCGGTGTCCACATTTTGCTTTGCCAGTTTTCCGGTTACTTTGCCGTCCTTTTTCTCATATTCCATAAAAACATCATTCCAGACCTCAATCAAAGTTTCACTTTTTACGGCGGCCAAAAATTCTTCATGGGACAATTCCCCCACTCCGCTTTCAGTCATGTCGTAGAACATCTCCGAATCCGGCCCACACGGACCATTCAACCCCGGGCTCCACCAGTTATCTTCAGCTCCCAGGAAATAAATTCTGTTTTCAGGTATCCCCAGAGACTTCCAAATTTCCGCCGAATCGTTATCGCGAGGAGCATTATCGTCGCCCTCAAAACAAGTTACGTACAAACGGTTCTTATCCAGTCCCAATCCTTCTTCTTTAGACGTTAAAAATTCATAGCTCCACTTTATGGCGTCTTCCTTGAAATAATCACCAAGCGACCAATTCCCCATCATTTCAAAAAAAGAAAAATGTCTGTTGTCTCCTATATCATCCAAATCGCCGGTCCTTACACATTTTTGTATGTTAACCAGCCGTAGTCCCTTCGGGTGGGGTTCTCCCAAAAGATACGGAACAAGGGGGTGCATCCCCGCAGTCGTAAAAAGCACCGAGGGGTCGTTCTCGGGCACAAGAGATGCTGAAGGAATTATAGAGTGTCCGCGTTTCTCAAAAAAACGCAGAAAGCGGTTACGGATTTCCTCTGATTGCATGAGTTAATTTATACCAGCAAATACACCGTTAGAAAAGCACGGAAAAAATTGATTTTATTTTATCCCAAGGCAAAGCTATGAACATCGCACCGAGAGACATAAGCATTGCCCCCAGGGCAATTTGCCAGGAAAAAACTTCGTTAAGAAAGAAAGCCGCAAAGACCACAGTAAAAACTATGCTCAACTTATCTATGGCAGTTACCGCGCCGGCAGTTCCGTGCTGTAGGGCAAAAAAATAAGCTATCCAGGAAAGCGCACCCGCTATGCCGGAGAGCGCTATAAAAATCCATTCTTTAGACGAGAAAACCGAAAAAGAAAAACCCTTGAATTTGCCTAAGCCAAGACTTACCACGAGAAGGAAAACGGCCATAATCACACCCCGCACAGTCGTCGCCAAAGTTGAATCAACCCCTTTAAGCCCTATTTTCCCGAGTACTGCCACAACTCCGGCAAACGCCGCCGACAAAAATGCGTATGAAGCCCACATGATTTATAAAGGTAAAATAATAAAACTCATCTGTCCGGATGAGGCTTTTCGTCGTGTATCTTGAGGAGAAAGTGTTCTATGTACCAAAGAATAGTAAATATAAACAACGTAAAGACAGTCGCCAGAAAAGCCAGTGCATACAGCCCATAACCTACAGCCATTCCGATTCCCGCAGCCGCCCATAATCCCGCGGCTGTGGTTAAACCCATGAGAGTGGAGTCTTTGAAGATGATTATGCCAGTACCTAAAAATCCGACACCGACAACTATATTGGAGGCTATTTTAAGCGGGTCAGGATTTATTCCGATGCTCACATAGTGTGCTGAAACTATTTCCGAAATAATTATAAAAAAAGCGGAACTCATCGAAACTAAAGCGTAAGTCCGCGGACCAGCCGAACGGTGCGCGAAAACCCTTTCAAGCCCGAGTATTGTTCCAAAAAGAATTGACAGTGCCAACTTTGCAAATACCTGCATATCGGTATTTGCAAAAAACATATAGAGGGAATTCATGTACATGTTTACATTATAGCAAAGAGTTCTCCCCGCTCAAGCAATACTTCCCCCGCCCATCACACAATCGCCATCATATATAACCGCTGACTGATCAGAATCAACAAGTTGCGGCTCTTTTACCTCCAAAACACCGCGGGAGAAAACACCCTCCACGGGAATTTGTCTGTAACGAAATTGGACTTCGTATTCCCCGCCGTCTTTGGGCTCCCTGCCTATCCAATTTGTGTCCTTAAGCATAATTTTTGTGCGGGCGCCCGAAGATCTTAACTTTTCTTCTGAAACAGTTATGCGGTTATTTTTTATGTCCTTTGCCACCACGTAATACGGTTTGTCCTCTGATGTTTTTTTTGTAATTGTAAAACCGTGGCGCTCTCCAAGCGTGAAAAACATAGCCCCTTCATGTTTTCCAATAACTTCGCCTTTTTCATTAAAAACTTCCCCGGGGTTTTTTTCCATAAAATGCGACAGAAACTCTTTCATGTCCAGTTTACCCATGAAGCAAAGACCCTGACTGTCTTTTTTTTCCGAGATGGAAAGTCCGAACTTTTTGGCCAATTTCCTTACTTCCGGTTTTTTCATGCCTCCTACCGGAAAAATGATGTGCGCAAGATCCTCCTGTCTTAGCGTCCAAAGAAAATATGATTGGTCTTTATTTTCATCAATCCCCTTCAATAACTTATATCCGGATTCTTTTTCTCCTCCATTTATTATCCTCGCGTAATGACCGGTCGCAATAAAATTCGCACCGTTCTTTTTTGCAAAATCCCAAAAGGCGCCGAATTTTATATAACGGTTACACCACACATCAGGGTTTGGGGTATGTCCCCTCTCATAAGAGCGAACTGTGTAATCCAAAACATCTCTTTTATATTCATTTTCCAAATCCAGTTCTATAAAGGGAATATCCAACTCCGCAGAAACGCGGATTGCATCAAGCCGGTCAGTTTCTCTTGTGCATTCTATAAAATCCGGTTGCCATACTTTTATAAACACTCCTGTAACATCATACCCGGCCTCTTTCAAAATAGCCGCCGACACGGAAGAATCAACTCCGCCGGAAAGTCCCACAAAAACTTTACCTTTCTTTTCCATACTTAAGACCCGAGAAGTTTCTGATAAAGCTCCACCATTGCCTTAACGTCGGAAAGAGCTGTGTGCGCCTGTTTGTTTTCTATGCCAAAATATTCGCACAGAGCCTGGAGTGAAAACCTTCTGACTTCAGGATTGCCATAAAGTTTCGCGAATGCAATCGAAATAGTGTCCAGTTTGTGATAATGAAGAGTGTTTTGTATTCCGGTTACACTAAACGCCCTCTGCAGGAATGAGTAATCAAAAGCCACATTATGAGAAACCATTATGCAGTCGCTGGCTTCTTTCATTAGATGCTCTATGGCACTTTTCAAATCCGTGGCGAAAACCCATTCCATCTCGTTATAACCGTTTATTCGGAGCGCCTCCGGATCGGCATCCTGCAGTTTTTCCGGTTTAACTTTAAGTTCAAATTCTTTGATTATTTTCAATTTCGGCCCTTTTGGAGTCTCTTCCTGTTCAGCTATAACGCAGCCAATTTGGATAATCTCCTGTTTGTAAGGGTCAAAACCGGTCGTTTCCAGATCTATAAAAGCCAAATTGTGTTTCTTCATTTATTTAGGCAGGCAGTTTAACAATCTCATTGGCTCAAGTAAAGCCTCTTATTACGCAAATGTTCTGAATAATCGCGGGCGTAATACATATTGCCTTTTTTGTCCGAAAGATAATAAAAATATTCAGTCTCAAGCGGATGAAGACTCGCATTAATGGCTTCTGCCCCGGGGTTATTAATCGGAGTCGGAGGAAGCCCTTTCCTTGTGTAAGTGTTATACGGAGAATCACGGCGCAAATCTTCGCGCGTTAGCTCGTACGTACTTTTATTAGTTATATAAGCAAACGGCGCGTCCACTTGCAGTGGCATTCCGCGGTCAATTCTTTTCCACAAAATTCCGGCGACAATTTGCCTGTCCTTCTTCGTGCGCGCTTCCGCTTCCACAATGGAAGCCATTGTTATTATTTGGTTCAGGGTTTTTTTAGAAGCCTCTATATCTTTTTTCAGAGACGCTATCTTTGTTTCAAAATTTGCCTCCATTTTGTTAATCACATCGGGGAATAACGTATTTTGATAAAAGAAATACGTATCGGGGAAAAGAAACCCTTCTTTGTCGGATACTTGATTCAAAAACTCCTCCTTATCAAAGCGCGGAAGCTGTTTTTCAAGGATTTTCGCCATATTTTCCGATGTTTCCCCCTCCGGCAAAGTTACGGTTATGGGCGTAAGACCGTACACACCTCCGGTAAGCCTGCGTATTATCTCAAACAAACTTGCTGGTTGTGAAAAATAATAATCTCCCGCTACAATTTTTTTCTCTGATCCTAGAGCTATCGTAAGCAGAGAAAAAAACTTTGGTGACGTTATTACCCCATCACTTTCCAAACTTTCGGCTATGGAAACGACGGATAAATCTTTTTCAACTGTTATAAGTTTATGTATCGGAAAATCTCTTGGCGGCACGACAAAAAGATATCCAAGGAAAAAAGAAACGATAACAATAACCACTACGCCCACAGTAATACTTTTGGAATATCCTGGCATGTTTATTTAGACTGGCAAATTTGGAGGCGGCTCTGACTTTGCGGAAGGTAAACGCTTCATTGTCGGTGCGGAAACTACACTTCCGGGGAAATGAAACATCGTGGCCAATTCTTCAGAATTGAGAACACATGTCGGACGTTCAACTTCCACAAACGGATTAAGCGTGTCTAAATCAAAAGGAAGCTTGCCTTCATAGAAAGGGTAAAACTGAGAACGCAGAACGTAGGCATTAAACATGCGCTCTTTTTTACGGTTTGCGCGGATTTTGTAAAGATCCTCCCACGGATAATCAAACGCCGTTGGAGAACCGCGGAAACTGTTGAAAATATTAGAGTTAAACGGAAGCATAAGACTGCGCAATGTCTGACTGTGATTTGAATTGAATTTGTCTTTTTTTCCGAGGTAAAGCGCGCGGAAGCCGCACTCGAAACCAAGCTTTGATATGTTGCGCTGCATGGCCGCTATTACTTCCTTTTCAACCTTTGTAAGAGCCATCTCCGAAAAACGTCCACCCTCACCAACGGCTCTTTTTTTCATCATTTCTTCAATAGCCTTTTCCCCGTCCTTTTTCCAGCTGGAAACTTTAGGGTCTGCTGCACGAACAAGAATTTGGTACCATAGCTGTTCCCCCTCTCTCATTCCGGCTAAATTTTCCACAACAGACGACAGCGGATCAATTTTATATTCCTCCTTAGGATCTTTATCCAGTCCGTAATCAACATAGGTCATTATCGGAAGATAATCCTCCTTAGCGAGGGTATATTCTGTACCCGAAAGATTCCAGTCACCGCCGTTCTCGTAACGCACAAAGTTTGTATAATCCTCCTCCGGCTTAACTTCAAAAATTTCCACCGTCGGGTAATGTGCATAAATTTGCGCTTCTATAAGATGCTTAAATTTCTGATGTCCTCTTATAAAGAAGTGGATACTGCCCTCAATCGAAACAATCTCGAGCGAAAACCAGCTGCGAACCTGCCCTTTCCAGTATTCATCAAACCATGTGCTTGTTCCTCCCGTCTGATACAGAGTATCCAGAACTATTTCCATGGCCAAAGGAGATTTGTTTGTTTCTTGCGGTATTTTTATCTCTATCATGAACCATTTCATCTTATGGATGAATTCAGACCGTATGTGGCGCAGCCAGTATTTCCACGCTGTCCTGCCGATTATGGCAAGAACAAGAACTTCGACAAAAAATTTTAGGAGCGAAGCTAAAAACATATTTACCTACAAGTATAGCACGACAAACCTGACTATTAGGCTACTTTGTAAAGCCCCCCCTTTGTCTTTTTGAAATATTTGCCGTTCTGCAGATTAACCAAAATAGTGTTGGGTTTTACTATGCGTTCCTTAGAGACTTCACTGATAATCTCATCTTTGGAAAGAGGTTTTTTTGCTTCATTTAAAACACGGGTGATAACATCCCTCACAATACCCCCGGTGTGTCCCCAATCTTTGAGACCATAGATTCCGCGGCCCACAAGAACGAAACGCTTATCTTTTATGAGTTCGTTATGGCAGGTGGCAACATGGGCCTTTTTGCTGAAAAGTTTCGTAATCATTTGCGCCACTTCTTTAAAATGCATGGGGTGTCCTCCTTTGCGCATAACGAGATAAGCATAATCTTTTATCCCGCGGGCCTTAACATGAGAAGAGCTTGCACGCCCCCACTCGTTCAACTGATTCTTGTCTATGGCTTTTGATATTGAAAGATAGCGGCGTAAAATTTCTTTACCTCTATATTCCTCAGCCAAATCTCCCAAGTGATACAAAAATTTAGATATGACGTCTTCCTCCGCGAGTAATTCATCCTCAGTAAGAGCCTCAAAAAGTTTTTTGAGTGAAATGTGCACGGTATCAGCCACGTTGTCGCTGACGGACCAGCGGTGTTTAAAATGGTCATCTTCACGGTGGCGCGTAAAATCATCTCCCAAGACCAAATAAAAATAAATATGGTTTTGTGTAAGTTTGTCCTTAGAAAGATGGTTTAATACGTCTTCTTCGGAAATAATAGCTCCAAGTTTTACAATAGTATTTTTTAATTCCTCAAAAACCGCGCGCTCCTCCTCAAACTGACGTGATTTGCGTATTGCGTTAAGCGCAAAATTTTCAATCTGACGGACACGTTCGCGGGTAATACCGTAAGTTTTCCCTATAGCATCAAGAGTTTTCTTTGTGGCGTCATCGGAAAGACCGAAGCGGTTGGTTATAACGTCCTTTGCCCGTCCGGAAAGCGGAGAGAGAAGTTTTTTTGTGACGTGTTTTGGTTTAAATGAGGTGGACGCCATATGCTTATATGTGTTTAGTATCACTCCTTTCTATCATTCCTTTAAAAAAAGTCAAGTCTCCTTGAAAATTAAGGGTTTTTAGCCGGAAATTACTATGTTAATAAGTCGATCCTTCACGTAAAAAGTCTTCAATACCTCTTTACCAAGCAGCCATTTAGCTGTTTCGGGGTTACTTTTCGCCCGTGCCAGAGCTTCTTTTTCACCTTCCCCGCCGGAGATTGTAACGGTTCCACGCATTTTACCGTTTATCTGCACTGAAATAGTTCGGCTTAAACCTGTTTTTTTAATAATTTTTATTTTTGGCCAGGAAGAAAGATGGATCGATTTTTTACTTCCGGTTTCCGTCCAGAGCTCCTCCGCAATATGGGGAGCAAAAGGAGCAAGCATTATTATAAAAGTTTCAAAATCTTTTTTAGAAATAGTCTGCTCTTTTTCCAAAGTATTCAAAAGCGTCATGAGCGTGCTGACAGACGTGTTGAATTTAAAACTTTCTATATCTTCAGTTACTTTCTTCAAAGCCTCATTCATCGCATATTCCATACCCGGATTTTTTTTCGGCTTTCCTATCCGTTCGGGGAGCTTCCACACGCGTTCCAAAAAACGCCTAGGGCCTATAATAGATTTTGTATCCCAAGCGCTCGCCTGGGAAAACGGACCTATAAACATCTCATACAGGCGCAAAGTATCCGATCCGTAAGCGGCGGAAATCGCGTCGGGGTTAACAACATTGCCAAAACGCTTGGACATTTTCTTACCGCCCTCCGCCAAAATAAGCCCGACTATTTCAAGACGGGAAAACGGCTCCTTACCGGAAACTGCTCCTATGTCCTTCAAAAATTTGTGCCAAAATCTGGCATAAATCAAATGCCTGGTCGTGTGTTCCGCTCCTCCGACGTAAACATCAACCGGCGACCATTTCTTTTCTTTCTTTTTATCGGCCAGAGCCTTTTTGTTTTTCGGGTCTATGAACCGCAAATAATACCAGGACGAACCCGCCCATTGGGGCATGGTGTTTGTCTCGCGTTTCCCGGGACCACCGCATTTCGGACACTTTGTATTTACCCATGACTTTATTCCGGCAAGCGGAGACTCCCCCGTGCCTGTTGGCTCGTATGATTTAACTTTCGGCAGAATGACGGGTAGTTTATTCTCCGGCACCGGTACAACTCCGTGCTTTGGACAATGAATCACGGGAATCGGTTCACCCCAATAACGCTGGCGGGAAAATACCCAGTCGCGGAGCTTGTAAGTTGTTTTTGATTTACCTCCGGCAAATTCAGTTATTTCTTTTTTTGCCTTTTCGTTTTCTAATCCGCTGAATTTTCCTGAATTAACTGTTTTTCCCGCGCCCGCGTACGCCTCTTTGGAAATATCGCCGCCCAAAACTACTTCTTTTATGGGAAGATTAAACTTCTTAGCAAAAGCGTAATCTCTTTCGTCATGCGCCGGCACAGCCATAATCGCGCCCGTACCATAATGCACAAGTACGTAATCAGCGATAAAGACAGGCAGTTTTTCTCCATTAACAGGATTCACGGCCAAAATACCATCAAGTTTTACGCCCGTTTTCTCTTTTCCTTCCGCCGTGCGCTCAATCTCCGTTCTTTTCTCCGTCTCTCTCTTGTATTTCTCTATTTCATCCCAATTTTTTATTTGCGGTTTAAGTTTTTCAATAAACTTGTGCTCGGGGGCAAGCACCATATACGTCGCTCCGAATAAAGTATCGGGTCTCGTGGTAAAAACACTTATTGTTAGTTCCGAATTATATATGGGAAAATCCACCTCCGCGCCGTCTGAACGCCCAATCCAATTCCGCTGGCCGTCTTTATAAGCATCGGGCCATCCGGACAATCCGTCCAAATCTTTTATAAGTCTGTCGGCATAATTCGTTATGCGAAGCACCCATTGCCTCATCGGTTTTTTTTCAACAGTAGTCCCGCAGCGCTCGCACGCATTGCCCTCCAAATCTTCGTTGGCAAGACCAGTTTTGCAGGACGGACACCAGTTAATGGGCTCATATGATTCGTAGGCCAAACCTTTCTCCAAAAGTTTCAAAAAAATCCACTGCGTCCATTTATAAAACGAGGGGTCGGTAGTATTCACTTCGCGTTCCCAATCATAAGAGAGTCCGATCATCCTCATCTGACGGCGGAAATTATCAATATTCTTCTTTACGGAAACGCTAGGATGAATTTTGTTTTTCAGCGCAAATTCCTCCGCAGGAAGTCCGAATGCGTCCCAGCCTGTCGGATGAAGTACGTTATACCCCTGCATGCGCTTCATGCGCGAATAAACATCACTTGCGGTGTAAACACGCACATGCCCCGCGTGCAACCCCTCTCCCGAAGGGTACGGAAACATATCAAGCACATAAGCTTTTTTACCGGAGCCGGTATCAGAGGCTTTATAGAGCTTTTTCTTAAGCCATATTCCCTGCCACTTCTTTTCTGTCTTTTTGTGATTATAAGCCGGTCTCTTCTTCATCTTTTTACATGGAAATGTATAGCCATAATAGCCGATTCTGTATACAATGCAATTATTATATATTCATTATGGACTCTCTGGAAAAACTTTCCGTACGCACAATTCACTGGATAGGCTCTCCCGCTTCCATTATTGCGCACACAATTCTTTTTGTTGTTTCTTTCGGTTTGGTTTTTTTTGACATAGCTTTGGACAGAATACTTCTTGTTGTCACGACCATAGTATCGCTGGAAGCAATTTATCTAGCCATTTTTATTCAGCTTTCCATAAATCACAGCAACCGCCGCCTTTACGAGGTTGAAAAAGGTATTGATGAAATTCAGGAAGATGTGGAGGAAATTCAGGAAGATGTGGAGGAAATACAGGAAGACGTTGAAGGTATCCAGGAAGACGTGGAGGAAATACAGGAAGACGAAACCGAAGAAGAACGAAAAGAGCGCGAGGACAAAGAACTGTTTTCAAAAATAGAAAACCAGCTTATGAATATTGTCCGCGAAATAGAAGAACTGAAAAAGAAATCTTAGGGCGTAGTAGTTGTTGCGGTATCTGCCGGTGGAAGCGCGGTACTTATATCAGTTGTTGAAGCTGAAATTGTTGTATCTGTGGTAGTTGAAGTTGCCGTATCAACCGTAGTTGTGGAGGTTTCAGTGACCGGAGGGTTCGTTGACGCGGCAGTTGCCGGCTG